>CAYMKU010000059.1:0-14594 GCA_964391015.1 uncultured Ignavibacteriaceae bacterium | reverse complement strand
ATTGCTCCACCATATACAATTCCATCTGTTATATTATCAAATTTTTTATTCTGAACCATAATTAGCAAAAAGAATCCCTTGATGATTTCTTCTATGATGGGAGCCGAAATGATTGATCCCCAAAAGTCCAGTGTATCTTTGTCAAAAAAGAAATTGAGAATAAAGAAATGAATCATTCCGTTGAGAACCAAAACCAGTATAATTGCTCCAATTGCTCCCCAGAAATAATTGATGAGAACCAAACCTATAGGTTCTCTATCATATCTATCAAATTTCCAGATAACAAATAGATAGGTAATCATTGGAATAATAGCTGCAAATACTGAAAAAATAATTAGCATATTTTGATGGATGAACTTGTAATAAAAAGATTATTCTGAAAGTCTATTCATTTCAATAAATTGTATCATTAAATTAAAAAGATTCATAAAAACCTCCATTTTCAGAACAAGTAATTGATAGTAAAAAGGTTGATTATCAGGCACAGAAAGTCTATATTTCCCAACGTTTTTTGGAAATTTTGATGGTAATTAAGATAAATAACCTCAAAGAGGGCATCCATCACTACAATATTAATGAAGCAGTTAAAAATGTTGGATTAGAGGAACCCTTTATCGATACGGTAAATATTGATTTAAGTCTTCAAAAACTGCATAATCAGATTATTTTGGATACCAAATTGAATCTTAAGGTTCATTTTGAGTGTGATAGGTGTAGTGATGAATTTATATCAACGTTAAGCACAAAGTATAAGATTGTTTATCTTTTGGGCAATAATCCAGATGAAAAAGAAGAATCAATTGATGTTGTCTACTTACCATTCGATGCTTCGGAAATTGTTTTAGATAATGATATACGTGATTTTGCTCTGCTTGCAATTCCGATGAAGAAATTATGCAAAGAAAATTGTAAAGGGTTATGTCCTGAATGTGGAAAAAACCTGAATGACGGATCGTGTTCGTGCAAAAGACAAGACAACGATCTAAGGTGGCTTCCCTTAAAAGAATTTAAAAATAAGATTGATACAAATTAAACAATAGGAAAAAAATGCCAAATCCAAAACGACGAATGTCAAAGACTAGAACTGCTAAGCGAAGAACCCACTACAAAGCTCATTCTCCATCTTTAGGAGTTTGTGCAAACTGCGGTGAAGTTAAAATGACTCATCGTGCTTGTCCTTCCTGCGGTTACTATAACGAAAAATCTATGTTTATACCAAAAAGCTAATTTCTTTTTCTCCACTCATGCAAAATTCTTTTGAGCGTTGTAAGATAATTGTTGATGCAATGGGTGGAGATTATGCACCCTTAAATGTAGTTATTGGTGCAATTGAGGCTGCGAACGAGAATCATAATATTGATTTGTTGCTGGTTGGTCGAGAAAAAGAAATCCTGAAGGTCGTCGAGAATCAAAATCTAAATTTTGATAATTCAAAGATCATCCATTCTGAAGAAGTTATTGAAATGGGAGAAACTCCTACAGAAGCGATCAAGAAGAAACATAATTCTTCCATAGTTGTAGGGTCAAGATATGTTAAGGAAAAAAAAGCCGATGCTTTTGTTAGTGCAGGTAACACAGGAGCCATGATGGCTGCTTCCACGTTAGTAATGGGAAGGTTGCCGAACGTAGGTCGCCCAACTATTGGTGCTGAAATTCCAAATATTCATGGAATATGTTATTTATTTGACGTTGGTGCTGGCAAAGATGCTAAACCAAATCACTTGTTTGAGTATGCAGTGATGGGAACTATTTATGCACGTGAATTAGGTGGAATTACAAACCCTCAAGTTGGAATTTTAAGTATGGGGGAAGAAGAAAGCAAAGGGAATGAAGTAACTGTCGCAGCATATAAATTACTCAAGACATCTAAATTGAATTTCATCGGAAATATCGAAGGTAGAGACATTCTAACTGGTAAAGTTGATGTGGTAGTTTGCGATGGATTTATTGGTAATATTCTATTAAAATTCGGTGAATCAGTTCCCAAATTGTTGAAGCATCTTCTTAAAAAAACTGCTGAGAAGAATTTTATTGATAAGATAAAAATTGGTTTATTTAAAGGAACACTGAAAAAAGCATTGAAAGATTTGGATTACCAAGAACATGGTGGTGTCCCATTGCTTGGAGTAAATGGTATCAGCATTATTGGGCATGGATCAAGCACACCAAAAGCAATTAAAAATATGGTCTTTCGTGCTTATGACATGTATAAGAAAAATTTAAATCAAAAAATTGAAAATTCTCTTAAAGAGTATTTGAATATCATAGATGAAAAAGAAATTAAATGACAAATCACAAAAAGTATAACACAATCATTACTGGATTAGGAATGTATTTTCCTGATAAGGTTTTAGATAATGCTTATTTTGAAAAAATAGTTGATACTACCGATGAATGGATAAGAACTCGGACTGGAATTTCCGAACGTAGAATTCTAGAAAAAGGAGCCACAAGTGATTTGGCTACTAAAGCTGCTGAAGATTTATTAAGATCAAAAAATTTATCACCAGATGAAATTGATGTTATAATTGTAGCAACAGTTACTCCGGATATGTTTTTTCCTGCAACAGCTTGTCTTGTTCAAGGAAATATTGGAGCGAAAAGTGCTTGGGGTTTTGATCTTTCTGCAGCGTGTTCAGGGTTTCTCTTTGCATACCACACAGGTTGTATGCTTATTGAATCCGGTAAGTATAAAAAAGTTATGGTTATCGGTGCAGATAAAATGAGTTCAATTACGGATTATACCGATAGAAATTCTTGTATTTTATTCGGAGACGGAGCCGCAGCATTTTTATTGGAACCGACCGAAGACCAAACATTGGGGTTACAAGATTCAATATTAAGAGTTGATGGTTCCGGTAGAGAAGCATTATATATGAAAGGCGGAGGAAGTTTGAATCCACCGACGCATGAAACAGTTGATAAGAATATGCATGTTATTTATCAAGATGGCAAGGCAGTCTTTAAAGTAGCGGTTAAAGGAATGGCTGATGTTTCATACGAAATTATGCAAAAGAATAATCTCAAATCAGAAGACGTTGCTTATTTGGTCCCTCATCAGGCAAATCTTAGAATTATTGATGCTACTGCAGAAAGAATGGGAATCTCAAAAGATAAAGTAATGATTAACATTCATAAATACGGAAACACAACAGCGGCTACTATTCCTTCTTGCATTGTTGAGTATTATCGCGATGGAAAAATTAAAAAAGGTGATAAGCTTATCCTAGCAGCATTCGGTGCAGGATTTACCTGGGGGTCCTGCTATCTTGTTTGGGCAATGGATTAATTTTAGTAAACAAAAAAAGTTTTATTAGAAAAATTTTATGTCAAAAGTTGGATTTTTATTTCCAGGGCAAGGTTCGCAGTACGTTGGAATGACGAAGGATCTATTTGACAATTCTGTTGAAGCAAAAGAAATGATTAAAACTGCTGATGATGCTTTAGGAATTAATCTTTCCTACATTTTGTTTAACGGACCTGAGGATCAGCTTAAGCAAACAGAGTTTACTCAACCGGCAATATTTCTTCATTCAGTGATTCTATCATCCCTAATTAGAACTTTAACACCTTATGCTGCGGCTGGGCATTCATTAGGTGAATATTCTGCATTAGTTACTGCGGGCTCAATTCAATTTTATGATGCCATCAAACTTGTAAGAGCAAGGGGAAAAGCGATGCAGAATGCAGGTGCTTTAAATCCAGGTACCCTCGCTGCAATAATCGGATTATCGAAAGAGCTTGTTTTAGAAGCCTGCTCTGGGGCATCTTCAGAAGGGATTGTTCAACCAGCTAATTTCAACTCTACGGACCAAATTGTGATTTCGGGGTCAGTAAATGGTGTTCGAAAAGCAATGGAACTGTGTAAATCAAAAGGTGCAAAATTAGTCAAAGAATTGGTTGTTAGCGGAGCTTTTCACTCCCCTCTAATGCAATTAGCGAAGGATCAGCTGAAAGATGAATTAGATAAAGCACCCATTTATGACGCAAGGTTTCCGGTTTATGCAAACGTAACTGCTAAACCGGTGATCAAAAAAGAAGAGATTAAGAAATTATTATTTGAACAAGTTACTGAACCGGTAAGATGGAATGAAATTATCAATAACATGATTGCTGATGGTATTGAAGAGTTTTTTGAAATTGGTCCTGGAAAAGTATTGCAGGGATTAGTTAAAAGAATAAATCCTCAAATTAAGTGCACCTGCATTGATAAATATTCAGATGTGGAGAAGTATTTGTAATGATTGAAGAATTCAAAATCATCAAGGGAATAAAAATAGATCCGCTGATTTTTACTTACAAATTTACATGCCGCTGCATTGGTGGTGAATGCTGTAATTATGGTGTTTACACTGATTATAAAGAATATCAAAATATCCTATCTGCAAAAGAGAGAATAATCAGTATGATGGATGAAAGCCAATCCAAGAATGCTGATGAATGGTTTGAAGCACCGGAAAAAGATAATGATTTCGAATCGGGTATTGCTGTTGGTACAAATATTATTAATGGCAAGTGTACTTTTCTTGATAAGAATGGCCTATGTACATTGCAAAGATTAGGATTGGCAGAAGGAATTAATAAATGGTCGCACAAACCGATTTTTTGTATTCTATTCCCGTTAACAGTTTATCAAGGTACTTTAACTGTTGATGACGAACATATTGGTCGGCTAAACACTTGCAATAAATACGCTCACGAGAACAATACAATTTTTGATTCTTGCAAGGAGGAATTAAAACATTTTTTAGGTGAGGATGGATTTGCTGAACTTGAACGATATAGGGATGAATATCTTAATAATTTAAAAACTAAAGAAGTAGCTTAGATTGCGATAATATTTTTTCATTTTTACATTAATTAAATTCAAAATAAAAGTGGAAAAATAAACCAAGCAGTTGTATATTATTCATAGAGATTTTGAATAAACTATTAGTTTTTTGCAGAGTGTAAAGAAATCAATTTTCGATAAATTTTTGGAACTGGTTTCATTAAACACTAATTTGAAAAAGGATAAGTGAAAGAATAAATGGCTGATAAAACTAAGAGAGCAATCGTTACAGGTGGTACTCGTGGAATTGGTCGAGCGATTGTAAGGGAGTTGGCAGCAAGAAGCTGTTGTGGGGTCTTATTTTCTGATGTGGCATTTATTTACAATAGCTGTGATGAATGTGCTGATGAGATTCAAAAAGAAATTGGGAGTTTAGATACAAAAATTTATGCTTTTAAAGCTGATGCTTCATCTTTTGAAGAAGCTCAAGCAACCATTGATGAAGCAATAAAAGATTTGGGCGGTGTGGATATATTGGTTAATAATGCTGGAATTACACGAGATAACCTGCTTCTCCGCATGTCTGAAAAAGAATTTGATGATGTTATCAACATAAATCTGAAAAGTGTATTCAATTACACCAAAGCAGTCCTTAAGCCAATGATTCAGCAAAGATATGGAAGAATAATTAATATTGCTTCGGTAGTTGGATTAATTGGCAATGCCGGGCAATCAAATTATGCAGCTTCTAAAGCTGGCGTAATTGGCTTTACCAAATCCACTGCAAGAGAAGTTGCCTCAAGAGGTATTACTGTGAATGCTGTTGCACCGGGATTTATAGAAACCGATATGACATCAAAGCTTAATGATAAGCAACGAGAAGCCTTGATGAATAACATCCCTATGGGTCGGCTTGGAACACCGGAGGATATTGCTAAAGTAGTCGGGTTTCTTTCCAGTGATGAAGCTGCATATATTACCGGACAGGTAATAGCTGTTGATGGCGGTATGACAATGTAATTTTTGACAATCTATTAAATTATATAACCAACATAAAAGGAGAAAAAATGGACGTTGAAGCAAAAGTAAAAGAAATAATTATGGATAAACTAGGAGTGGAGGATTCTCAAATTACTCCTGAAGCATCATTTACCAATGATCTTGGCGCCGACTCGTTAGACATTGTTGAGCTTGTTATGGGTTTTGAAAGTGCATTTCAGGTCTCTATTCCTGATGAAGATGCGGAAAAAATTACTACAGTCGGCGATGCAATTAAATATCTTAAAGAAAAATTAGGATAATAATTAACTACAGCTTTACGTTATCTTCATTTCTTTAATTTATCGAAGAAGGTATGAAGTTGTACCTGATTTAGTCATTACTGCATGGGAAAAAGAAAAGTAGTTGTAACCGGCTTAGGAGTTGTTACTTCTATCGGTATCGGAGTTGATGATTTTTGGGCTGGTTTGCAGCAAGGTAGGAATGGTGTAGGTTTGATTAGCAGGTTTGACACTACTAACTTTGATACCAAATTTGCCTTCGAAATAAAAAACTTTAACCCTGATAATTACGTTGACCGCAAAGCATCAAAACGAATGGATTTGTTTGCGCTGTATGCAATGGCTACTGCTGAGATGGCAGTAAAAGATTCACAAATAAATCTTGATACAGTTGATAAGGAAAAATTTGGAGTAATTTTTGGAAGCGGCATTGGAGGAATGACTACTCTTGAACAGCAGCATTGGATTTATTTTGAATCTAAATCTCCGCGAAAGCTAAGTCCTTTCTTTGTCACAATGATGATTTCAGACATTGCCGCGGGACAAATCTCGATTCGTTATGGATTAAAAGGACCGAACTACGCTACTACTTCGGCATGTGCAACTTCATCCCATGCAATAGCTGATGCATTCATGTTAATCCAACGAGGCAGTGCGGATGTTATGGTCTGCGGCGGATCTGAAGCTTCAATCACCGAAATGTCCATTGGTGGTTTTAATGCAATGAGAGCTTTATCAACTTGGAATGACAGGTATTTGGAAGCGTGCCGTCCTTTCGATAAAGATCGAAGCGGTTTCGTAATGGGTGAGGGTGCGGGAACTATCATTCTTGAAGAGTACCAGCATGCAGTCAATCGCGGGGCAAAAATTTATGCAGAGCTTGCTGGAATTGGTTTAACAGCAGATGCATTTCATATTACTGCGCCTGCACCAAATGGTGAAGGAGCTTTTAGATCAATGAAAGCAGCAATGCAGGATGCCGGAGTTGTAGCTGAAGACGTTGACCACATAAATGCACACGGTACATCAACACCGTACAATGATGTTAATGAAACTAATGCGATCAAGTCTGCTTTTGGGGATCATGCTCGGAAACTAGTTATCAATTCAACAAAATCTATGACAGGGCATTTGCTTGGTGCAGCTGGTGGAGTCGAGGCAGTTGCCACAATTCTCAGCATGGTGAACAATAAAGTGCCGCCTACAATTAACCTTACAAATCCAGATCCCGAATGTGATTTGAATTATAGTGCAAATAAGCTTACAGAAAAAGAAATTTACTGTGCAATTAGCAATACTTTTGGATTTGGTGGTCATAATGCTTCGCTTCTCTTTAAAAAAATTGAGGAATGAGTGAGTAAATTGCTCAGTTGGATCCTTGAGAAGCTCAAACAGCGTGAGGTAAAGAAAAAATCCGAATTAATCTCTCAAGTTTTCAGTTCAAGAAAACTTGCCGAACTTGAAAAAGTTATTGGCTGCCCAATCAAAAATAAATCCTATTACATTCAGGCATTAACTCACCGTTCATTTCTTGAGCAAAACAATGACTATGATATTTCAAATGAACGACTTGAATTTTTAGGTGATTCTGTTTTAAATCTTTCTGCTGCTGAATATCTTTTTGATGAATTTCCGGATAAGGATGAAGGATTTCTTACCAAAGTTAGGGCAAAACTTGTTAATAAAATGATTCTCGCTGAGGCAGCGGAAAAGATTAAGTTAGTGAATTTTATTCTCATCAGTAATAATGTTAAGAATACATTCCTCCCCGGAGCAAAGACGATTTTATCCGATGCATTTGAAGCGCTGATAGGTGCAATATATCTCGATAATGGTTTGCCGGAAGCAAAAGATTTTATTAATCGTGTTTTAATTTTACCTAACACTAAAGCTGGGCTTTATTTAATTGATGAAAATTTCAAAAGCCAGCTGCTGGAATATGCACAAGCAAATCGATTAGACAATCCTTCTTACGTAGTTGTTAATGAAGAAGGACCTCAGCATAACCGAACGTTTATGATTAAAGTGATGATAGGTGAAATCGAATATGGTGTTGGTAAAGGTAAAAATAAAAAAAGTGCCGAACAGAATGCGGCACAATCAGCTTTAATTAAAATTGCTTCGCAGAATAATTAAGTTCGGATCCTGTCCATGATGGTCTTGCCACTTTCAACTAAAATCTATTTTTAATTATTTACATAGCTACTATTACATTCTTATTAGTCCAGAATTGCTTAAATTTCACACATGATTTTTAAACTTTTTTGTACTTTCTATTAACCAATAAACTGAAAATTTTATGGAACATACAGATAAATTCGTTAACCGACATATAGGCCCGAGTGATAATGATGTTGAAGAAATGTTAAGTGCTATAGGAGTTGACAGCATTGAACAGCTAATTGATGAAACTATACCTAAAAACATTCGGTTGAAGAAAAAACTTGAAATGAGTACTCCGCTTAGTGAGCACAAATTTATTGAACATCTTAAAGAATTAGCGTCAAGGAATAAAATCTTTAAGTCCTACATTGGACTTGGTTATTATCCTACTCACACACCTGCTGTCATTCAAAGAAATATTTTAGAAAATCCAGGGTGGTACACTCAATACACTCCGTACCAAGCAGAAATAGCCCAAGGGAGGTTAGAAGCCCTGATGAATTTTCAAACAGCAGTAATAGATTTAACGGGTTTGCCAATTGCGAATGCATCATTACTTGACGAAGGAACTGCGGCTGCTGAAGCAATGAGTATGCTGCATTCTGTTGCTAAGAACAAATCTGCTAATGTTTTCTTTGTTTCGGAGGAATGTTTTCCTCAAACAATTGATGTTCTCAGAACAAGATCAAAACCATTGGGAATTGAATTGTTAATCGGAAATCATAGAACCGTTGAGTTTAGCGATAAAATTTTTGGTTTGCTTGTTCAATATCCCTCCTGCGACGGTGAAATTTATGATTACAGAGATTTTTTTGAAAAAGCAGATGAGCATGGGATTTTGAAAGTAGTTGCAGCAGATTTGTTAAGCTTGACCTTGTTTACACCTCCAGGGGAGTTTGGGGCTGATGTAACAGTTGGGAGTACACAGAGATTTGGAATTCCGATGGGATTTGGCGGGCCCCATGCCGCTTATTTTGCAACTAAAGATGAATTCAAAAGAAATATCCCAGGAAGAATAATTGGTGCATCTGTTGATTCCCATGGAAATTTAGCATACAGAATGGCATTACAAACTCGCGAGCAGCATATTCGTCGAGAGAAAGCTACAAGCAATATCTGCACGGCTCAGGTTCTTCTTGCAGTTATGGCAGGGATGTATGCTGTTTATCATGGTCCAAAAGGACTATGTAGGATAGCAGAACGAATTCACCATTTTGCAAAATTACTTGATGCTGCGTTGAGAGAACTTGGCTATAACCAGGTGAATAAAGATTATTTTGACACTATAAAGATTAATTTTTCAGAAAATTCAAAGCAAGAAGTTGAGAAAATCCAAAAGGTAGCATTGAGTAAAGAAATAAATTTAAGATATATAGACGATGATGGAATTGGAATTTCGATAAATGAGTTAGCTGATTATGATGAGTTAACAGAGATCATATCCATCTTTGAAGAAGTGGCTGAGAAGAAAATTGACATTAAAAAGCTTGGAGAATTAAGTAATTCAAATAGATTTAATTTTTCACCAAACTTTATAAGGACAAGTGAATACTTAAAACATCCGGTATTTAATTTATATCATTCAGAAACTGAAATGATGAGATACATAAAAAATTTGGAGAATAAAGATCTTTCACTCGTTCATTCAATGATTTCGCTTGGCTCATGCACAATGAAATTAAATGCCGCTTCTGAGATGTTTGGTATCACATGGCCTGAATTTTCGAATATTCACCCATTCACTCCTCTTGATCAAACAGAAGGTTATATACAATTATTTAAACGACTTGAAAAAGACTTATGTGAAATAACAGGATTTCAAGCTGTGTCTCTTCAGCCAAATTCCGGAGCGCAAGGTGAATATACTGGTTTGATGGTTATCCGAGCTTATCACGAAAACAAAGGTGCGGGTCATCGCAAGGTTATTTTGACTCCATCTTCTGCACATGGTACAAATCCAGCAAGTGCAGTAATGGCTGGAATGAAAGTGGTGGTTGTGAATTCAACTTCTTCCGGAAATGTTGATATTGATGATTTAAAAAAGAAGATTGAACAAAACAAAAATAATCTTGCTGGCTTGATGATAACATATCCTTCAACTCACGGTGTCTTCGAAGAAGCCATTCAAGAAATTTGCAAATTGATTCATGACAGTGGTGGACTTGTTTACATGGATGGTGCAAATATGAATGCTCAAGTTGGATTAACAAGTCCAGCAGTAATTGGTGCAGATGTTTGTCATCTAAATTTACATAAAACTTTTTCTATTCCTCATGGCGGCGGGGGACCCGGAGTTGGTCCAATAGCAGTAACTAAAGAACTAGTCCCATTTCTTCCAAACCATTCAGTGATTAATCTGAAACATGAAAAAGGTATTAATGCTGTTTCATCGGCACCGTGGGGAAGTGCAAGCGTTCTCATCATATCGTATGCTTACATTAAAATGATGGGTGCTGAAGGATTAACAAAAGCAACTGAGACGGCAATCTTAAATGCGAATTACATTAAAGCAAGATTAGAAAAAGTTTTTCCTGTGCTTTATTCGGGTGATAAGGGAAGGGTTGCTCACGAATTAATCTTTGACACTCGCATTTTCAAAGAAGCAGCAAATATCGAGGTTGAGGATATAGCTAAACGATTAATGGATTATGGTTATCATGCGCCAACAGTTTCATTTCCTGTACCCGGCACTTTGATGGTTGAACCGACTGAAAGTGAATCGAAAGCAGAGCTTGATCGCTTTTGCGAAACCATGCTTATGATTGCGGATGAAATAAAAGAAGTGCAGCTTGGTATTGCAGATTTGAAAGATAATGTTCTGAAAAACTCACCTCATACAATTCTTGATATTGTTTCAAGTGAATGGAATCATCCGTATTCAAGAGAAAAAGCTGCTTTCCCTGCAAGCTGGTTGCAGCATAAAAAATTCTGGCCAAGTGTTGGCAGAGTAAATAATGCTTATGGTGATCGAAATCTAGTTTGCAGTTGTAATCCAATAATGGATTATGTTGAAGAACCAGTCAAATAAATTTGATTGAAAAAATTAATTTGATAAAGAGAATAACCTTCATATCACTCACCCCAATAATTTTCTTTTCCATATTGAGTTTTCCTCAAAAAGATTCTCTTTCAACAATCCAACAAAAAAACTTTATCATTGATTCAATTATTGTACAAGGTAATGATATAACTGAAGAAGATATTATTACTCGTGAATTAACATTTCAAATTAAAGATACGCTTAACCAAAAAATGCTTGATTACAATAAAGAAAGAATCTACAGCTTGGGGTTGTTTACTAAAGTTGATTTGTTTGTTTATCCTTTTGACGGTAAAAATATTTTGGTTATCAGTGTCGAAGAAAGTTGGTATATATATCCGATACCCGTAGCAAGTCTTCGGGAAAATGATTGGTCAAAATTATCGTATGGATTTTATTTGGTTGTAAAAAATTTCAGAGGTAGAAATGAAACTATTGTTACCAGGATAGAGCTTGGTTACGATCCTGCTTTCCGAGTTTCTTACTACAAGCCGAATATAATTCCTGGTAGTGATATTTTCTGGGGTGCTGAAGTTTTATATACAAAAATTAATAATAAAAGTTTGAGTGCTGCGAATTTATTTGGAGGGGATTTCAACCAAAAATTTATTGTCGGCAGTTTGGAAATAGGTAAAAGATTTGGATCATATCAGCGATTAAGTACGAAACTAAATTATAATTATGTCGAGTCTCCAAAATATATTTCGCAAATAAATGCTTCAAATGAAAGAATAGACCGTTATCCTTCTATTGGTATTGGTTATTCATATGATACGAGGGACCTTGCTCAATTTCCAAAAGAGGGAATTTTTGGAACTGCTTATGTCGAGTTAAAAGGTCTGGGAGTCAACGATGCCAACTACCAAGTTTATGGTTTTGATTATCGCGAATATAGAAATGTTGTGGATGATTTAATTGTAAAATGGCGTTTTGCAGCAAGGTTTACATCAGGTAGAACAATTCCTTACTATGATTATTCATTAATAGGATATGATGAAAAAATCCGGGGCAATTATAATCGGATGCAGGAAGGAAATAACTTTTATATCGGATCATTAGAAATTTTCTATCCTATTGTGAAAGATTTTAATATTATTTTTGATTTTATCCCAATTATTCCCAAAGAACTACTCTCGTATCGTGTTGCGCTTTACCTTGAACTGTTTGGAGATACTGGCGCGACAAAAATTTCAGGGAAACCACTCAGCTTAAATAATTTTCGAAGCGGATATGGGGTTGGATTGAATCTTTTAGTTTTGCCATATAACATCTTAAGATTTGAGGTTGCTTTTGACGAATACCGAAATTCAGAATTTATACTTGGACTGGGGCTGTCCTTTTAGAAATTGTAATATTCAAAGATGAAAGACTTAATTCTATCCGATATAGAACTCTTTTTTTCACAGTTAGTTGACATGAAAACTCAATTAATAACTGTAGAGAGTGAGGAAGCCAATCATATAGTAAATGTAATGAGACATCGAATTGGGGATGAAATTTTTATTACTAATGGCAAAGGTAAAATCTTTAAAAATGAGATTTTGGCAATCAACAAAAAAAAAGTAGTTGTAAGGATTAAGCATGTGTATAATTTCGAAGAACGATTTTCTTCTATAACATTCTGTATTCCGATACTTCGAAACAGCGAGCGATTAGAATTTGCACTTGAGAAATGTGTAGAGCTTGGTGTCACAAATTTTATCATTTATTATGCGAGGCGATCAACTCCTAAAAAATTAAATCAAACAAGAATTGAGAAAATATTGATTTCGGCAATGAAACAATCTTTGCTTAGTTGCCTTCCAAAGGTTGAGTGCATTGATTCAATGAGAGAAATAGGTTTTTTGCAAGGCGTGAAAGTCGTTTTTGAACATAGAGCAACTAATTATTTCAGTAAAAGCATAATTAAAAGTGGCACAAATTATTTTTTTATTTTTGGACCCGAGGGTGGTTTAGTTCCTGATGAACTGGAGTTATTAGATACATCATGGAAATGTAAGTTGGCTGAGAACAGATTGCGGACAGAAACGGCTATTATAAAAGCGGCAGCCCTTCTCTAAAATTTTAAATCTTAACTGAAAAATTTGAAGCCTAATTTTAAGGATACCAGTCATTGAATTTACATTTAGCTTTTTACTTGCTTTTTCGATCTTGCACGAATAATTTTATGATAGTTATGTATAATTACCGCTTCAATCCTTCTTCGATACCTAATTAAAGCCGCGAACAAAATCAAAACTATACCTGCATTTCTGGAGAATGACGGGTTATCAATAAGACTAGTAGAGTCTGAAAAGTCATTAGAATTAAATTCCAGTCCTAAGTAGCTCCAACCCAGTAACAGTATTCCCCCAAATAAAAACATTACAGAAATAAATTTTAATAATTTCCTTTTACTAAATAATCTTTTTGTTCGTTTTCTCATGACTGAATTAAAATGTAATTATCTTAACAAATGATAATTTAATAATTCTAACATAAACTATGTTAAGTTTTTTCTTGAGCATTTGTATCCGCAGACTTTTTGAAGTGCAAACTCTCAAAGTTTGAGTGAAATCTATTCTTTATTCAAACTTTATGATTGATGAATCTAAATTTCCCTCTTTCGAGGTGATATTCAGATTGTTAGAGTTTG
This sequence comes from uncultured Ignavibacteriaceae bacterium, assembly GCA_964391015.1. GTDB lineage: Bacteria > Bacteroidota > Ignavibacteria > Ignavibacteriales > Ignavibacteriaceae > XYD12-FULL-36-8. The sequence goes on along the minus strand of CAYMKU010000059.1, from coordinate 705 downwards.
TAAAAAGATTTGTACTTACGTTTGAACCGTTTATTCTTGAGTCTAATTACATAAGCCGATAGCATCAATGCTAAACCTCCAACCATCCAAATCAAGTAATCTGATGAATCAGAAACATCCGTCGATTTAAAGATATAGCCAAAGGAAAGAAATACCAGGCCCCCCATAATGCATACCGCCTCAGATATTTTAGCAATTGTGTATGCCCTCATTTTTTTCTCCCTGCCCCTGAATTAATATTTATTGATATCCAGGTGTAAAATTTTAGGGGTGAAAATAAAAAATTTAATAAAACAAAGCAACTTATTTTTTGAAAATCTTGGTTAAAAAAACAACCCAGTGTTGGGGAAACACTGGGTGCGACTCTTTTTTGCCAAAGGGCAGGGGAGAACCCTTTGAAAGAGTCAAAAAATTTCATCTGGAGTAAAAATAGAGTGGATTTTTGTTTAAGTCAATACTCATAGTGTGAACTGATCTATTGTATGATTTAAATCATACAAAAAAGCCCTCGAGTTTTCGAGGGCTTTAGAGAAGAAAATGTTAGTTGAAATTATATCTCACACTGAATTGTATTTGAAAGACATCATCGAGCGAATTGTTAGGTGTGAGAGGATTAGCCAACAGCGCATTGCCTGTATTTCTGAAACGATACAATGCTCTTCCTTGAGAATCAGCTCCACGCGAAACTAATGGCTGGACATTGTT
>CAYMKU010000058.1:0-14622 GCA_964391015.1 uncultured Ignavibacteriaceae bacterium | reverse complement strand
TGTTTTTTGTTTAGGAACGACTGGCTGGGAAGCTCCTGGATTAGAATAAGCAATGGCAAACAATCCGGAGTCATTGTTCATATACCACATTTTGTGAATGTTAGTTGGTGTGGAGACATCATAATCTTCAAAACGAATCAAGTTGGTGTAAGTTCCAACAGCATCTCTTTCTTTCGTAACTCTTACAATAGTATTTCCAAAGTTTTCAAAAGATGAACTGTCAATGTGTCCTAACGTATCGTAAAATTCAAGTTTCCAAGTTGTGTTGTACTCCCACTCATGCCCGATATTGGCAGGGTATTTACCTGAGTTATTCATATCTCCTTCTGTTAGAAAATTTTCGCAGCTTGCGAAGAGAAAGAGAGCTGCAAAGACTATAAATGATTTTTGCACAACAATCCTTCAAAAGTTTCATTCAAAATTATTGAATCGTCAGGTTCAAGTAAAGGAAAAAATCTTTTTATATTTAACCATGGCAAAACAGAAAGTATTATGAAACGCTTCGAGAAACATGTTTTTATTTGCGAAAACAAAAGACCGCCTGACAATCCCAAAGGATGCTGTTTTGACAAAGGAAGTTCCGCTGTTCGTGAAGAGCTCAAGAAACGGATAGCAGAGCTTGGATTAAAATCTGAAATTAGAGCAAGCTCATCCGGTTGTTTGGATGCATGTGAATTTGGTGCGTCAGTGGTTATTTATCCTGAACAAATTTGGTACGGCGGGGTAAAGGTTGAAGATGTTGAAGAAATCATCCAAAGTCATCTAATCAGCAATATTCCTGTGGAAAGATTAAAGATAAAACATCCAAGTTATAATAAAGATGAAAAAATCTGAGAAAGAACGCGCTAAAAAAATTTTTTCGTTACTTAAGAAAGGATATCCTCAAGCAAAAATTGCTCTTGAGTCTGAAAATCCATTTCAGCTTTTGATTGCCACAATCTTATCTGCTCAATGTACTGATGAGAGAGTAAATTTTATTACTAAGACCTTATTTAAAAAATATAAGTCTGCTAAAGATTTTCTTTATGTAACTTCACAAGAATTGGAGAAGGATATTTTTTCGACAGGGTTCTATCGTCAAAAAGCAAAAAGTATAAAGGCATGCTGTGAAGAATTAATTTCTAAATACGACGGAACAGTTCCCAAAGACTTTGAGAGTCTTATAAAACTACCTGGTGTGGGAAGAAAAACCGCATCTGTCATCATGGGGAATGCTTTTGGAATTCCTGCGATTGCTGTTGATACCCATGTAAAACGATTATCAAATTTACTTGGATTCATCAAATCGGATGATCCGGAAAAGATAGAATTTCGTTTAAAAGAATTGTTGCCAGATAAAGATTGGATTATATCTGGTCATTTGCTCATGTCTCATGGAAGGAAAATTTGCATTGCTCGAAGACCAAAGTGCAGCTTATGTATCTTAGGAAAATTGTGTCCAAGTTATACCGCTGAAAAGTAAAGAACATGAGATAAAAGTTTACAATGTTTGTAAAGTCTATAAAGATAGGATATTAAAGATATGATTGAGAAAGATAGAGATGCTTGTTTGTTAATTCTAAAAGAATATACAAAAAGCGAAAGTCTGCTGAAACATGCCTATGCAGTTGAAACTTGTGTAAAAGCTTATGCAAGAAAATTTAATAGAGATGAACAGTTTTGGGGAAATGTAGCGCTGCTTCACGATTTTGATTATGAAAAATTTCCAACTGCAGAGGAACATCCATTCAAGGGTTCAGAAATTTTAAAGGAGAAAGGATTTAGTGAAGAATTTCGAAAAGCAATTTTATCTCATGCTGATTATACAAATGTGCCGAGGGAAACTATGTTGCAAAAAGTTCTTTTTGCTTGTGATGAGTTAGCTGGTTTTATTACTGCAGTGACTTATGTTCGTCCGAGTAAATCTATAAATGAAGTTGAAGTCAGTTCAGTAAAGAAAAAAATGAAAGACAAGGCATTTGCAAAAAATGTGAGTCGTGAAGATATTATTAAAGGTGCCGAGCTACTAAACATATCTTTAGATGAGCATATAAACTTCTGCATAAATGCGATGAAGGAGAATAAGGAAGTGTTAGGGTTAAGTGGGGTTGTGGTATGAATTTCAATTGACAGATTCACATACACTTTTTTACAGTGATAGATAAGTCAAATCAAATTATTGACTTGACAATATCGAAGTTTCTTTGCTATTTTCGCTCCAAAATTGGAGATAGTTTTAGAGATTTTTGCTACAAGAAATATATATAATAAAATAAATTTATTATAATTTTATTATTCATTCTCATATTTAATGAAAAGCAAATTCTCTTTAATATCTTTTGTGTTTCTTTCTATCCTTAATTTCCCACAGGAAGACCTTAAGGTAATTTCATCTGACAAAAATTCGCTAATCTTGGACTTTTCACCCAATTATTCCATATCTAACGAAATAATTAATAACGATACATTTGTACAAATTAATTTTGCTTTTGGTACTTTACCTAACCAAGACTCATTTGGTTCCCCGGCAATTTTGACAAGACAAATCCCAATAGGCGTACCTTCTGAATTTGGAAACACAATAGAAATTCTGTCAACTTCAATAAAGGAGATTGAAGGCAAAATTATTCCCATTCCTACTCCATTTAGTGAGGGAGAGCTAATTTCTTTAAAGTACGAAGTTGGTGAAAATTATTCTCGCTTTGAACCGAATAACCAAATTATAAATTTTAGTGAATTTGCTATTGTTCGCGGAATGCCCGTACAATATTTTATTATTAATCCCGTTTCATTTTCAGCGGCTGAAAAAAAAATCACACTTTATACAAAAATTATTTTTAGAATTAATTACAGCCATAATCAGGCAGAATTACAACCATCCAAGGATAAATTTTTAGAAGATATTATACCCAACTATGACGTTGCAAAGAATTGGATTGTGGGGAACAGAAGCGTAGGGTTGGATAAAATCCTTCTTGAGAATAGTAAACTTTCAGAAGGTAGGTGGATAAGATTCGAAACGCGAGAAGAAGGGATCTATAAAATCAACCGCTCAACTCTTTCGTCATTTGGGGTTGATCCAAGCGTTGTTGATCCAAGAACAATCAAGATTTACAACAATGGTGGTAAAGCTCTTTCTGAAATAGTTTATTCTCCACGACCAAACGATTTAGTGGAAAATGCGATTATTGTAACGGGTGAAGTGGACGGTAAATTTGATGCTGATGACTACATTTTATTTTATGGAAGAGGAACAAATTTTTGGGATTTTGATTCATCAGTAAATACAATTAAAAGATTTTTCCATCCTTATTCGACCTCTAATTATTATTGGATTACTTATGGTGGCTCAAATGGAAAGCGAATTCAAGATAAACCAAGCTTAAATTCAACGAATATTTTTAGTCAACAGTCAACTCAAGCGTTTGCAAGCTGGGAAGAGGATAAAATCAATATTGGCAAAAGTGGCAGAATTTATCTCGGTGACGATTTTATGCAATCGATCAACTCAAGAACATATATCAATAAATTGGATGGAAGAATTGATAACACTCCTATTAATTATTTATTTCGATTTGTCAACGCATCACCGGGGTCAATAATATTTGCGGCAGATGAGAATAGTACTCAACTTTTCTCTCAATCATTTTATGGATATGGTAATACTGATTATTCGTATGGAGCAGAACACTTCAAGTCTGTGGCTTTCAGTGGAACATTACCTGATTCACGAAGCGTGCTTAAATTAAAATTTACTCCAACAGCCACAACCTCTATCGGTTATCTTGATTATTTTGAAATAAAATATCAAAAACAACTTAAAGCATTTGATGACAATTTAGTTTTCTTTTCAAAAGATACATCATCAGTAATTGAATACGATCTTTTCGGATTCAATTCTACAAATATTAGAGTTTTTGATATTTCGGATTTTTCAAACGTTAAATTGATTTCAAATCCATTAATGCAAAGCGGAGGTGAATTTCGTTTTCAAGTTTCAGAAATATCTGGGAAGGTATCAAAATATTTTGCTGTTGCTAATGATAAATTTAAAACTCCGGTTAATCCAGTTGAGATAACGAACCAAAACCTTCATGGATTTTCAGATGGCGGGAAATTGATAATTATTTATCACAAAAATTTAAAGGAACAGGCGTTACGGTTAAAGGATCATCGAGAAAATAATTCTAAGTTGAAAATTTCAACAATTGCAGTTGATGTTAACGAGATATACAATGAATTTTCCGGCGGATTGTTAGATATTACTGCCATTCGTGATTATATAAAGTATGCTTACAATAATTGGACAATAAAACCTGAATATGTTCTTCTTTTTGGTGATGGTACATATGATTACAAGAATACGGAGAAGATGAGCGATAATCTAATTCCTCCTTATGAGACTTCCGAGAGTTTAAATGAAATTTATTCTTATCCGATTGACGATTATTTCGCGCGAGTTGATGGAAATGATTCCAAAGTGGATATTGCTATCGGCAGATTAAATGCTGGTTCAAATAGCGAGGCAAGGATTGCTGTTGACAAAATTATTGATTATGAAACTAATCATGGAAAAGGAATTTGGAGAAATTTAATCACACTTGTAGCGGATGATAATATGACTACTTCAGGGCCTGAAGGAAATTGGCATACTCCACAATCCGAAACACTTGCGAATAATATTATTCCGGAGTCGTATGATCTTCATAAAATTTATCTTGCAGCATATCCTACAGTGTTAACAGCTTTAGGGAGGACAAAGCCAGGAGTTTATGACGAAATTGTTAATTCAATAAACCGTGGGACTTTGGTAATGAATTATGTGGGACATGGCAGCCCTGACCTTTGGGCACACGAGAGAGTTTTTATTAAAAGTTCCACAATTCCATTACTTAAAAATGACAAATACTTTTTTCTAACGGCGGCGACATGCGACTTTGGTTATTTTGATATTCCTGGTTTTCAAAGTGCTACGGAACTTTTAGTCCTCAAAGAATCAAGCGGATCAATTGGTGCGTTTACTTCGTCAAGACCTGTGTATTCTTTTGAAAATGCTGCGTTGAATGAAGCATTTTATTCAAGTTTGTTGAGAACACCGAGAGACACAATGAATCTTCCTATTGCTGTTGGTAAAGCATATATGAAAGCGAAGATAATCGGAAGCGGTAATTTGGCTAATGATGAAAAGTTTCATTTGTTTTGTGATCCATCTTTAAGATTAAACATTCCTCAATACCCTGCGAACATTGATACAATAAATGGACAAGATTTATCTGTAGATGTTCAGATTAGAGCTCTAAGCAATACTAGGGTTGAAGGAACAGTCATGAAAAATAATTCAACTACTTGGAATGATTTTAATGGTGAAGGGACTCTAACTGTATTCGATTCGAAACGCCAGGTTAAATTAGATCCTCTCAGCACAGTTAATAATCCATATTATATCTCCGTTCAGGGTGGTATTATTTTTAGGGGCAGAATTTCAATAAATAATGGTCACTTTACTTCCAGCTTCTTTGTACCAAAGGACATATCTTATGAAAACACAAATGGAAAGATGTTGATGTACTTTTCGTCCGAACATGAAGATGGTTTAGGTTACACCACAAAAGTAAAAATCGGTGGAACTGATTCCTTAACCGTAAATGATAGTAATGGACCAGAAATAGAAATTTATTTTGATGATCAAACACTCGAAAATACAAATTTGGCAAATCCGAATTCACTAATTACAATTAAGCTTTATGACGAAACGGGAATAAACACAACGGGAACAGGTGTGGGGCATAAACTCGAAGGGATTTTAAATAACAGAACTGATGAACCAATTGACTTTACTAATTTTTTCACCGGTGATTTGGATGCAGGTGGAAAATCTGGTGCTGTCAAATATCAATTTAATAATTTAGAACCGGGAAATTATCAGTTGCTTGTTAAAGCATGGGATGTATTTAACAATCCATCATCAGAATTAATTTATTTTGCTGTTGTTCAAGGGAATGATCTATTCATTTCGGATGTTTATAACTATCCTAATCCATTTACCCTGAATACAACGTTTACATTTCAGAAGAATAGTACCAACTCTCCTGTAGATGTCGAGATAAAAATATTCACTATTGCTGGCAGGTTAATTCGTAACCTTGAGGCAAAAAATTTGATTGATAATTTTGTTAAGGTCGATTGGGATGGAAGAGATGCCGATGGTAATCAACTTGCCAATGGTACATACCTTTATAAGCTTATTGTGAAAAGTACCGATGGTGTATTTAACAAAAATGTTTTTGGTAAACTTGCAATTTTACGATAGGAGATTCTAATCAGTATTTGTATAGAATTCTTTAGTTTATTTTATATATTAACTTCTTAAGAAATATACAATTAGTTACAACGAATTATTTAATAAAAAGAAAAAATCTTATTTGGAGGTTATAAAATGAATGTAGTATTTAGGGTAATGATGGTCAGCTTTATGATTATTATGGTTGGTAGATCGTCCTATGCGCAAGGTGAAGCTGCTGTTCCATTCTTATTGCTTGCCCCAGATTCAAGAGCTGGTGGTGTAGGAGAATCTGGTACTGGATTAGCTGACAATTCGGCTGCAATTTTTTGGAATCCTGCCGGAATTGCTTTCCAAACCGGTACCGAAGTTAGTATAACTCACAGTAACTGGTTACCACAGTTTCATCTCGATCTTTTCTATGATTATCTTACTTATAGACAATACGTTGAGGAGTTAAGTGGAAGTGTTACGGGGAGTATTACTTACATGAACTTTGGTGAGTTTGTAAGAACAGGCCCCGATTCACCAGAAGAGATTGGAAGATTCAGGTCTTTTGATGCTGCTTTAACTTTGGGATATGCAACAAAGCTTTCAGAAGATTGGGGCTTTGGACTGAATGCGCGTTTAATTCATAGCCGATTGTCCGATAAAGGTGCAGGAGAAGAACAAGGTAAAGGGGTGGCGACATCTGTTAGCTTTGATATTGCTGCTATGTGGAGACCAAAATCCTTAATGTTACCTTTTATTGATGAAGATATAGGTGAGAAGTTAAGCATTGGTATTAACTTGAGTAATCTAGGTCCTAAGATTTATTATATCGATAGAGCACAAGCCGATCCTATTCCTACCAATTTCAGATTAGGGTTTGCATTTAATGTTTTTAAAGATGAATATAACTCTTTAGTTGCTACCCTTGATTTTAGTAAACTTTTAGTCAGCCGAAGAACAGTTTATGTTCAATCTGGGGATAGTTTAGTTGCTAAATCTGAGTCAGATGAGTTTTACAAAGCTATTTTCCATGCATGGGGAGATAAACCAATAAGCGAAGAACTTCGTGATATCGTAACTTCAGGTGGCTTGGAATATTGGTATGGAAGCCCTGGAGATTTTCTGTTTGCTTTGAGATGGGGTTACTTCTATGAAGACCCTGCCTATGGAAATAGAAAATTCATGACCTTTGGTGCTGGTATAAGATATGATATTTACGGATTTGATTTCAGCTACATTTCTGCAGCTGAAGAAAATCATCCACTCTCAGATACGCTCCGATTCAGTGTACTAATTGGATGGGGAGGTGTCCCAGACAAAACTAGAGGTTTACCTAGAGGAATTTAATTATTATCATGCTCAAACTTCTCAGTTCATTTTTCATATCGCTTAGTATATTGGGCAGTTTATCTGCCCAATCGTTTTTAACTAAAATTAATCCTTTCCCTGAATCTCTTACTGCTCAAGATACAATAAAAATTCTAGCAGTGATGGTAGATTTTCAGGAAGACTCGGATGGAGCTACGTTTGGTAATGGGAAATTTGGAACTATCTATTCACAGAATTATGGAACAAATATTTTAGATCCTCTTCCACATGATAAACAATATTTTGAATCTCATTTGCTCTTTGCTAAAAACTACTTTGATAAAGTTTCAAAAGGAAAGGTAAACATTTTATACAGTGTTTTTCCAGAGATAATTACAGTAACGAAAACGATGAGGAACTATTCACCTCCAAATAATTCAAGTGATTTTATGCCTGTTGGAGATTTTGCATCGGAGGTCTGGATTAAAGCAGATCAATTGCATCCTGGATTTAATTTTAGTGATTACAATTTATTTGCGATCTTTCATGCTGGGGTGGGAAGAGATATTTCATTACCTGGAAGTCTTGGAAATGAAAGAGATATTCCTTCGCTTTACCTTAGTTCAAAGGCACTTCAAAACATTTACGGAAATAGTTTTCAAGGATTCCCTGTATCGAATGGGAATTTCAGAATTAATAATTCGATGATACTCCCTGAAACTGAAAGCAGGGAAGTTACTTCTCTGGGGAGTACTTACCTTTTTGAGATTACAATAAACGGCTTGATAGTTGCCAATGTTGCAAGTCATTTAGGACTTCCAGACTTATTTGACACTAAGACTGGATTAAGTGCCATTGGTCGTTTTGGTTTGATGGATGGGCAATCAATCTTTGCATACAGTGGAATCTTCCCCCCCGAGCCATCTGCGTGGGAAAAAATTTATTTAGGGTGGGAAAACCCAATCGTCATTCCTTTTGTGTCATCCGAGTTAAGTTTGACTGCACGCATGATTGCTTCACTTTCAGATACAACCATTATCAAGATTCCAATTAATTCTTCTGAATATTTTTTAATAGAGAATAAGATCCGCGATGCAAATTCAGATGGGGCAAAGATAACTTATATTCTAAATGGGCAAACATCAACAAAAACTTTTCCTAAGGATACTTCGGGTTTTCAAAGCTATGCAGTCGATTCGGTTAATGGTGTAGTAACTAATGTTGATGAGTATGACTGGGCTGTTCCAGGAAATGGAATTGTAATTTGGCACATTGATGAAAATATTATTAATTCTAAAATTGGCAGTAATCAAATTAATGCCGATAAAAACAGTCGTGGTGTTGATGTTGAGGAAGCCGATGGCATTCAGGATATCGGAGAACAATTCACCACAATCTTGGGTGATATTGTAATTGGTGAAGGTTCATCAGAAGATTTTTGGTACAGTGGGAATCCATCAAAACTTTATAAAAATAAATTTTCAAAAGATACCAGACCCAACAGCAAATCAAATGGTAATGCAAATAGTTTGATAACTCTATCAAATTTTTCTTCAATATCGAACCGGATGAAATTCAGACTGGCTTTTGGAGATTCAACTATCAAACCAATTTTTTCAAATAATATTTATCCTTCCGTAAGTTCCACAACTAAGTTGACCTATCTTCAGAGGAACAAGAAATCCTGTGTTCTTTTGGGAACAGATTTATTATTGTATGATGAGAATGGTGATTCAGTAAAATCAATCATTCAATTTTCAGCTTTCAAGCCAATTGTTGTTAATAAGTCGGATACAAATTACGTTATTGGTGTAATCGGTTCAAAGATTAATCTTTACAAGTCTTTTTCAGGTATTGAATTTCCAATAGTTACAAGTACTATATTGAACAATGAAGAAGTTTCCTGTGCCCCAATTTTTGCTGATGGTTCAATCTTCATCCCAACAAAAACAGGGAAGCTGCTTCAATACTCAGTAGGGGATACTGCTAAATACGTTAAAACACTTACTTCCCAAGCAACAGAGCCAATAATTAAAGCTGCATTTGATCCTTCAGTTTCATTTTATTCATTCATAACAAGTTCAAGATTTTTTGAAAATGGCATCGAAATTTTTTCTGCCAATACTTTAAATGATTTAGTTTTAACTAAAAACTCCTCTGGGGAATTTGTTTCATCGGTTTTGATTGGAAGTAATCGCATTTATATTAACAATAGTGCAAAAGGTAAACTCGCTGATGTTACTTTTTCTCCTCAAGATATGATTCACTCTTTAAGTTTAGGAGATATAAAGAATGATGGGGAAAATTATTTAGTCTTTACACAAGGGCAAAATGTTCATGCAATAAATTTATTGGGTGCTTTTGCGGATAATTTTCCATTTGCAGATCCGCAGGGAATCGGTTTTGCTGGGTCTCCATTAGTTGCAGACTTTGATGGTGATACGAAATCTGAAATAATTGCTTCGACTAAAGATGGAAGAATTTTTGCAATTGATGGCGGAACCGGGAAAGTCATTGATGGTTTTCCAATTTCAATTGGAAACGAACTCGTTTGTACGCCTGTTCTTTTTACTAGGGATAGTAAGCTATCAATTGCTGCAATCAACAAGAAAAATAACTTTTCAGCTTGGCAAATTGGGATTAATGAAGGCAAACTGAATTGGTTACAAGAAAATGGCAATGGCTTTAATCAATCATTTGTCGAAGTGGCTTCGAGAAGTCAAATTGTTAATGAATTCTTACCAACAAGTAAGGCATACAACTATCCCAATCCAGTTTATGATGGAGCTACGTTCATAAGATATTTCGTAACAGAAGATTCAAAAATTAATGTAAAAATATTTGATTTAGCAGGTGGCTTTGTTGCTGAACTGAATGATAATGCCCGTGGAGGATTCGACAATGAAATCAAATGGAATGTAGAAAGCATTCAAAGTGGAGTTTATCTTGCCAGAATTGAAGCTAATAGTTCTTCAGGTAAAACTGGAAGTAAAGTAATAAAAATTGCAGTAGTCAAATAGAAAACTGATTCTTATGTTTTATTAAGAAATATTTACTGTTTCTATCATAAACGATCGTAAGAATCCAGTATAACCTTTCCTATAAATAAATGAAATCAATTTATCGAATAGCTTTTATTGTTCTAATTACTAAAACAAATGTGTTTTCTCAATTCACAGAATTTCATCCCGAATTGGATTGGTACACAATAAAGGGGAAACATTGCGAAGTTCATTTTCATGAGGGTGCTGAGAGAACTGCGGAAGTCGTTGCTAAAATTGCTGATGAAGTTTGGGAACCAATTACATCACTTTATCAATATGAACCAGATATTACTCACTTTGTCATAAAAGATTTGGATGATTATTCCAATGGTGCAACATATTTCTTTGATAACAAAATTGAGATTTGGACAAGTGCATTAGATTTTGATTTGCGCGGGACACATAATTGGCTGAGAAATGTAATTTCACACGAGTTCACACACCTTGTCCAGATCCAAGCTTCAATGAAATCAACCCGTTCATTACCAGCAGTATTTTTGCAAGTGTTAAATTATGAAGATGAAAGGCGACCCGATATTCTTTATGGATTTCCAAACTTCGTAGTATCATATCCATTTGCAACTATAAACATGCCCGCTTGGTTTGCCGAGGGTACTGCGCAGTACATGCGGAAAGAATTTGATTATGATAATTGGGATACTCATCGCGATATGATCTTACGGTCTTATGCTCTCGATGGAAATATGCTGACTTGGAATGAAATGGGAGTATTTGGCAAAACAAGTCTTGGCAATGAGTCGGTATATAATTCGGGGTTTGCTTTAACAAGATATATTTCGCAAAAGTATGGTGAAGATAAATTAAGAGAAATCACTAAGGCATTGGGCAAGTTTGGCAATTTTACGATTGATGCTGCTTTCAGTGATGTCATTGGAAAAAATGGAAATGAACTTTATGACGAATGGAAAAATTTTATAAGTGAAGATTACAAGAAAAGAACTGAATCAATTAAATTAAATCTTGTTATTGGAGATACAATTACTACCGATGGGTTTGGGAATTTTTATCCGGCATTTTCTCCTGATGGGAAAAAAGTTCTTTACACTTCAAATAAATCTTCCGACTATTTTAGTCCATCATCAGTTTATCTTTTCGATTTGTCCACCAAAACAGAAGAACTAATTACTTCAGGGATTCGCTCAACGTTAGCGTGGTTTAAGGATGGGAACAGATTTATTTATTCAAAATTGGATGATGATAATCCTAACATGTACAATGTTCACGACTTGTATATCTACAATATGAAGGAAGAAGATGAAAAGAGATTAACATTCAATCTTAGGGCAAATCAACCCGCAATTTCGCCTGATGAAAAATCTATCGTATTTATTTTTCAAAAAGATGGAACAACAAATTTAGGTTTAGTTAATATTGAGGGTAAGAATTTTAAGCAACTGACCTTCTATAATAATGGTGAACAAATTTATAATCCGAAGTTTTCGAATGATGGCTCGTTTATAATTTTTGATTATTCCTATCATCATACAAGAGACATTTATAAAATTGAAACGAATGGCGGGAATCCAATTCCAGTAGTTGCGACTGACAACGATGAAAGGAATCCTTGCTTTGATAGGGATGGAAATTTGGTTTTTTCATCGGATGAAACTGGAATTTACAATCTGTATTTTTATAATCTGGGTACTAAGGAAAAGAAGCAGTTTACAAACGTGCTTGGTGGTGCTTTCATGCCTGCTGTCGATACAAATGGGAATATTATTTATGCTGGTTACACATCAACAGGATATAAAATTTTTAGTTTGCCGACACCAGAGCAAAAGCACGTAATTACTGAAAGGAAATATGAACGAAGAAATAATCCTCCACTTTCTGGGGATAAACCAAATGGTGATGTTGAATCATTAAATTTATCACGCCTTAGAAATTTTAATGATTATGAAACTTATTCATATTCAAAAGAAAAATATTCGGGTGTATTTACTCGACTAACATTTTTCCCATTTCTGCGTTATGACAACTACAACACATCAAATAAATTTTTAGAAAAATTAAAACCCGGTGTGTATGTTTCCTCAAACGATATGCTGAACCGCTATTCTATTTTTGCCGGTGGTTCGATAAATTCAAGATTAGAGCGTGATTTATTTCTAATTTTTGAATATAAAAACAAACTGCCGCTTTTATTTAGCTTAGGATTGAAGCCCGAAATGTCTCTTGAACTTTACAATATAAGCAGAAAAGCTGTTACTCCTATAATATTCGATTCGCTTGATAATTCCTTTAACACAAGGACAGATGTAAGTTACAATTTATTTGAGGTCGATGTAGCTGCTAAACATCGGTTGTTCAACAGAGCTCAAAATATTGAATTTAGGTTTATCTTCAGCAGGTATACCGCTGAACTTGCAGCGTTTATTATTCCTCAGAATAATATACTTTACCCAACAACAGACGATGTTTATTTGATTGGCAAAAATTTTCAGCTTACATACACAATTGAGCAAATGCTTCCGTACAAAGATGATGATATAAATCCTATAGGTTTTACTACTGAGTTAAAATACAACTACGAGCTGAATAAATTTAATAATGAGGGCAATTATACTGTTGAAGATGGTGTGTTAAAACCTCAGTATAATAATTTTAATTTTCATCGTCTTGAATTGAATAGCAAGCTACATTTTCCACTTTGGGCAAAACATACTTTAACTGCACAAGTAAGAGCAGGAACTATTTTTGGTCCAAAGGTACCAGACTTTTTTGATTTTTATCTTGGCGGTTTGGTTGGAATGAAAGCATATCCATTTTATGCAATCAGCGGTAACGAAGTTGGCTGGTTAAATCTTACTTATCGCTTGCCTTTGTTCACAAATATGGATTCCAGAATCGGACATCTTTACATTGATAAAATATTCTTTTCAGTTTATGGTGATTTAGGAAATGCATGGAATGGAAAAGTACCCGAGGTTAATAATTTCAAAAAGGGGGCAGGGGCAGAAGTACGAATTCAAATGAATTCTTTTTATCTTTTCCCTACGAGTATTTTTTTTAATGCTTCATATGGATTTGATAAATTTAAAAGATTAGTTAGGAATGAATCAGTTTCTTACGGAAAAGAATGGAGATTCTACGGTGGTATCTTATTCGGGTTTGATTTTTAGTGCCATCAATTGATAAATTTTATGAGCAAAGTTCAAAAAAAATCATAAAGGTCAAAATGAAGATTATAATTTGTTCAATATTATTTTTTGCTTCTCTGTTTAGTCAGTCATCAAACAAGGAATTAGCTCTGACTGGTAATCTTTTCAATGATTCCAGAGTCATTCAAAATAATTATAAGACAAGTTCAGTAATTAAATATGATTTTCAGCAAGAAAGAAAATCCCCGCTAACTGGTGGAATTATGTCCTTGATTATTCCTGGTGCGGGAGAATATTACGCAGAACAATATTGGAAAGCAGGTATTTTCTTGACTGTAGAGGTAGCTGCTATTACAACTGCAATTATCTTTAATAATAAAGGTGATAATAAGACAGATGAATTCGAAAGCTTTGCGAATAAAAATTGGGATGTAAAAAGATATGCTGAATGGACTCTGGCTAATCTTGAACGGTTAAATCCGTCGCTGATTGCGGGAGATTATCACGTAATAAATGAAAATGGCTCTGTTAATTGGACTGAATTAAATCGCCTGGAACATGCTATAGGTGATGGATATTCCCATGCTCTTGCACCTTTCGGAGATCAGCAGTATTACGAAATGATCGGGAAATATCCGCAATTTAGTCATGGATGGAATGACAGCAATCCGAACGATACTGATTATCACATCTTATCGCCAAATTTTCATTCATATTCATTTATGCGCGGAGATGCAAATGATTTGTATAGTGTTGCATCTACCGCAGTAGTTTTTATCTATATAAATCATGTTCTTAGTGCACTCGATGCAGCTTGGTCAGTTGCACACTATAACAGCGAGCTTGCAATGAAAATGCGTGTTGAGCAGATAAATTATGCGGGGCGAACTGAATTTGT
>CAYMKU010000057.1:0-15302 GCA_964391015.1 uncultured Ignavibacteriaceae bacterium | reverse complement strand
GCGATATACAAGGTACCGAAGGCGTATATGGTTTGCAACGCGCCTTCAAAATTGCCGGTGCAAAATATTTGATTATGAGTCTTTGGCAGGTACCCGATAAACAAACATCATTGTTAATGACAACTTTTTATAAAAAGTGGTTGGAGGAAAAGTTGAGCATTCCAAATGCATTTCTTGCTGCACAGAAACAGTTGCGCGATGGAGGGTTAGAACCGTATTATTGGGCGGGGTTTGTGTTAGTAGAGTAGATTTCGAAATAATGCAACACCATCATTCTTCGCTCTGCTTCTCGTTCTGTATTTTATAGGAAAGGTTGGTGGTATTGGAGTGAGGATTTTTGAGAGCTGTTAAGCATATAGATAATGAATCATAAGTCATAATAATTTTAGCTTAAAATTTCCGAATCAATGATGGTGGAGTAATTATTTACAAGTCTTAATGATGATAATCATTTTAGTCTGCTCAGTCGCATCAATCGATTTGGTCATCGTTATGGGTTTAATGTTGATATTTTGAATTTCTTTTTGTATTTTTATCACAGATTTAATTATAGTATTAAAATGGGTGCATTAATTTGTCTTATTAATTCGTAAAAATGAGAACTAAGTTTCTCTTTTCGATTATGATGTGCTTTGCAAGTTTATCCGCACAAACCGTTGATTCAATTGTGGTAAGGCAAGTAGATAGTTTAATCAAATGGTCTAGGGTTCTCACGTCGAAAAATGAACTGGATTCAGCAAAAGTAATTAATGAATGGGCAGGAAAATTGGCCTTAGAATATTTTAGCAAAGAATCAATTTTGTATGCTAAGTATTGTTTTAATTATGGTAAAATATTGCAATTAAATCTAAAATATTCGGATGCTGAAAATTGGTATCTTGAAGCTATAAGAATTAAGCGGACAATCTTAGGGGATAATCATATTGAGGTTGCGCAAAATTTAAATACACTTGGACATCTATATAAGGATATGAGTCTTATGGAGAAGTCTGAGTCTGCTATGAAGCAATCATTATCTTGTCGAGAAAATATATATGGCAAAGAACATCTTGAATATTTGATTGGCCTGGGAAACTTGATTTTGATCTACAAGTATTTTAGACAACTTGATTCTGCAGAAAACAACTGTCTTAAATTTTCAGAAATCTGCAAGAGAGTTAAGGGTGAGAATAATCCATATTTTGCCAATAATCTTGTTGAGCTCGCTATAATTTATACAAAAAAAAGTAATTATGTCAAGGCTGAAGCTTTGTTTCTTCAATCAATCAATATACAGGAAAAATATCTTGGAAAGGAGAACTTAATTTACAATTGGACTTTAGAGAATTTTGCAAAAATGTATTTGAATTTAGGTAAATTCGAAAGTGCCGAACAAATTTATAGTAATATTCTTAAAGATCTGGAGAATAGTAAAGGTGAAAATAATTTTAATTATGCTAAGACACTGCAGGATCTTGCCTTAGTGTATGAGAAAATGGGGTATTATGAAAGATCAGAAATTAGTCTTTTAAAAGCAATTAAAATTTGTGAAGGACTTCAAGGGAATCAAGATAGAAGGTATGCGAATAGTTTATTTATGTTGGCCGATCTTTATAATCGAATTGGGAAATATGAAAAAGCAGAACCGCTATACCTAAAATCAAAATTACTGGTTGAAAATACACTTGGAAAGAATCATATGGAATATTCTAAGATACTTATTAATCTGGCAAATTTATATTTATATCTGAATCAAAATTTAAAAGCTGAGGCATTATACTTGGAAGTAATTTCTCGCACAGAAAAAATTCTTGGTAAAGAACATTCTCAATATTCAAGTAGTCTCAGTAATATTGCCTTAGTGTACATTAATTTAGGATATTATGAGAAGGCTGAATCCAGTTTTATGCAAGCCAAGGAGATTATAGAGAAAACAAGTGGCAAAGAGAATCAAGAATATGCTGACCTTTTAAATAATTTTGGCACTTTTTATTTTAAGATAAAGCAGTACAATAGGGCAGAAGAATTGTTCAAAGAATCGATGATCATAAAAGAAAAGGTATTAGGAAAATTACACCCCAACTATGCCACAAGCCTTGATAATCTTGCTGCCGTCTATAATGAAGCTGGTGAATTTGAAAAATCTGAAAAGCTATTAGTAGAAGGAAAAGAAATATTGGAAAACTCAGTTGGAACTGATCATCTTCAATATACTCAAAATTTGGAAAGATTAATTGATCTTTATTTAGGCTTAGGTCATAATCTTAGTGTTGAAAGGTATCTTTCAGAATTATCTTATGTAAGTAAGCTTAGGCTAAAGAAGGCTTTAATTTATTTATCCGAACGGGAATTGAATAATTACTTAAGTAGTTTAATAAAGAATCAAAATCGAATTCTATGGTACGCTCACAAGACTGGTAGTGGTAAAATTGTAGAAGATTGCTTTAACAATAGTCTTTTTTATAAAGGAATTTTACTTAATAGAGTTAGCCAACTTAAACAATTAGCTTATAAAGACTCGGTCACTGCCTATAAGTATAATGAGATGGTAGCGCTTGGACGAAGGTTGGCGACTGAATATAAAAAAATTATTTCTGAAAGAAATCAGGAGGAAATAAAAAGAATGGAAGATAAGGTAAATGAATTAGAAAAAGAATTAAGTCAATCCATATTTGGTTTCAAAGATATCATGAGACAAGTTAACTGGCAAGAAGCAAAGAATGCCCTTAAACCGGGTGAGGCTATTTTAGAGTTTGTTCATTTTGAAAACTCCAATGCTGAAAATTCTGACAGTACTTTATATGGAGCATTGATTATTACCGAACAAATGCAACGACCTTCTTTTTTTACACTTTTTGAAGAAAAGTCTCTCGATTCGTTATTGCATTTTAAATCAAGTATCAAAGAAAATAATATAAATAATTTATATAGTTTTGAAACTCGTGGTGCAATACCTGTTAAATCTTTAAAAACATCATTCTATGAATCAATGTACGAAATGATCTGGAAACCTCTTGAAAAGGATTTGAATGGCATACATACGATTTACTACTCGCCTTCAGGAATTTTATATCGTATTAACCAGGACGCTATTCCCATTTCAAAAACTTCAAGGCTTTCCGATAAATATAAATTAATCGTATTAAACAGTACGAGACAGTTGATCATTCCTTCTGAAGTTAAAATTGAAAACAACTATGCTGTTTTATTTGGAGGAATTCAATATGAACAAGACAGCAGTTTTAAAAATATTGAACCCTTGTTAGCAAACAATACTACAGGAGATTGGTCATTCTACCATATTGATTCAACTTTAAGAGGAGGGGACTGGACTTATTTAACAGGTACAGAAAGTGAAGTGAATTCCATCAAAAAAATCATGGAGAAAAATGGAGTTCAAGCCAAATTGATAAAAGGATATGCAGCAACTGAAGAGTCTTTCAAGAATATTGGAGTAAATAATACAGCATCACCCAGGATAATACATATTGCTACGCATGGTTACTTTTTTCCTGACCGAACGACCTCCACAAAAAGCGGAGTGGCGAACGATAGTTCGACAAGTGAGGGAACCGCGAAAGCGGCTTCATCAAAGCTAAAAGTTGTACCAGATGAAAGTGAATCCGTATTCAAAATCTCTGATCACCCTATGTTGCGTTCAGGATTAATCATGGCCGGAGGAAATGAAGCATGGCAAGGAGCACCAACCTTAGAAGGAATAGAAGATGGAATTCTCACGGCATACGAGATTTCTCAAATGAATTTATCCAATACGGAATTAGTGGTATTGTCTGCTTGTGAAACTGGTCTTGGCGATATACAAGGTAACGAAGGCGTATATGGATTACAACGTGCCTTCAAAATTGCCGGTGCGAAGTATTTAATTATGAGTTTATGGCAGGTTCCCGATAAACAAACATCATTGTTGATGACTACTTTTTACAAGAAGTGTTTACAAGAAAAAATGACTATTCCGGACGCCTTTCATGCTGCCCAAAAAGAATTACGTGAAATTGGATTGGATCCGTATCAATGGGCGGGGTTTATAATGGTGGAATAAAGTATGCACTAAATCGAAACTAATTATTTAAGTCGTAAATCGTAAGTCGAAAGAAGTAAGCTATGAATTTTTGTCATAAAAATATAATAGTAATTTGCGTGAAGTTTATTCGCAAAGTCTGTCCGAACTCATTTGTTTTGTTTTAGTAATTAATTCAATGTTTTTTAATTATTTTGATATTGGGAAGGGTAAGTTACTTATTATTTTATGGCCTGGGTATGAATTTTAGTATTATGATTTGAAGAATTTAGGAGCCCTTTATGAAATTATTATACTAAATAACGAATACATTAGCTATCTTCATTTTTTTAAATTAGGATGAGACGATTTTTGCTGGTATTTTATTTCACTTTATTGAGCAGTCTTTTGTTTTCGCAAGGATTTGACACCCTAATTTATAAAAAAAAGGTAGACAGTCTCGAGCTATCCTGGAATGATTTGTTGGCTAAAGGAAAGTATAAGGAAATATTGGTTGAAGTAAATTCAAGTATTATTAATTTTTCTAATGCCATTGGCCAGAAAAACGAACAATACGCATTTCTTGTGAACTACAGGGGAGTGGTGCATTTTTATTTACAGCAATTTAAAGACTGCGAAAAGGATTATCTGGAGGCGATGGATATTTGGAAACAAATAATGGGAGTGGAAAGCTCATCCTATGCAACGGGTTTGAATAATTTAGGTTATCTGTATTTTCGAATGGAGGATTTTGAAAAAGCTGAGAATTATTATAAACAAGCGCTGGATATTAGAATTCGAATTGAAGGAAAATGGACAGCTAATTATGCCTGGATAATAAACAATTTGGGAATTTTATATTATTTGACAGGGAGATTTGAAGAGTGTCAAGAGGCTTATGAAGAAGCTAGAAAAATTAGGGAAAAAGTATTTGGAAAATTTCATAAATTATATGCCGGAAGTCTAAATAATTTGGCTACACTTTATATGGAGTTGGGCCAATATGAAGCAGCAGAGCCCTTGTATATTGAAGCACTTGAAATTAAAGAAAAAACGGCTGGAAAAGATAATATTGACTACATCAGTAATTTAGAGAATTTAGCCATTTTGTATGGGAATTTGGGGAATTTAAAAAAGGAACGTAAGTTATATTTACAAGTCAAAGCCATAAAGGAAAAGTTACTCACCAAAGATGATCCTGCCTATGCCTCTATATTGACCAATTTAGCGTCTAATTCCAAAAATCTTGGAAATTATGAAGAAGCTGAGAAACTATTTTTGGAAGCCAAAGTTATCAAACAAAAAGCCTTTGGTTCAGAAAGCTCTGATTATGCATACTGTTTATTCAATTTAGCATCACTCTATATAAGTACGAAGCAATTCAACAAGGGAGAGCCAATAATCCTTGAAGCGAAAGGCATAATTGAAAAGACTTTTGGAAAAGAGCATGAAGACTATGCCAAATGCAATATTATATTATCAGGTTATAGGATAATGCGAAAGGATTTCGTCCAGGCAGAGCAATTGTTATTGGAAGCGAGAGATATACAGGAAAAATTATTTGGTAAAGAGCACATACACACAAGAGAAGTCTTAATTCGACTTGCGAGACTATATGAAACGATGGGTCATTATGAGAAAGCAGAAGAACTATTAATAGCATCATTCCAGATCCAAAAGCAATCTTTAAATAAGGCGGCTAGTTTTCTTTCCGAAAGAGAACTACAGGATTATATTAATACCTTTAAAATAGATAATGCTTGGGTAAGTACTTTTTTGGCGGAACGATCAAGAGAAGGTAAGGATGTTTCAAAGCTGGCTGCATTATGTTATGATAACGAATTATATCATAAAGGATTTCTTTTAAATACGGCCCAAAAGTTAAACAACACTTTGCTGATTGATAAAGCGTCTGTTCAATTAAGAAACACCTTAAAATCAATTCGGCGCAGACTTGGACAATTGTATAGTATGTCCATTACTGAAAGAGATAGTGCTCAACTGGTTGATTGGGAAAATAAGGCAAATCAAATAGAAAAACAACTTGCATCGACAGTCAATATATATAAAGATGCTTCGCAGACGGTGGGTTGGAAAGATGTTCAGGCAAAACTAAAAGACGGCGAATTATCAATTGAATTTATAGAATACAACCAATCGAAAGAAGAGGAAGTTGATAGTGTTTATTATGGAGCACTGGTAGTCGGTACCGAAAGTACTTATCCCGAATTTGTTCCACTCTTCCAGCAAAATCAAATACTTTCTTTAATGGGAAGTGGAGAAAAACGAAAACTTGATTATATCAATCAATTGTACACCTATTCTGGTAGAGGGGCAAATCCTTTAAAGGAAAATGAAGTATCACTCTCTCAGCTTATTTGGTTGCCGCTGAAAGACAAAATAAAGGAAGCGAAAAAAATTTATTATTCACCGATAGGATTAATTCACTATTTAAATTTGGGAGCCATTGCGATTAGTGATGAAGAAGTTTTGGCTAATCAGTATCAATTGGTTGAACTAGGAAGTACCCGGAAGCTTGTAATATCAGATACCACAGTGAGACATTTTATTTCAGCTGTGTTGTATGGTGGTATCGATTACGGAACCGATACCACAACTTTAATTCCAAATAAAAGGGAAGACGTTCAGACCTTTGCTATGAGAGGAACCTCCTGGGGATTTTTAAAATGGACTACTAAAGAAATTAACTCTGTCAATACCTATATGTTAAATTCAAAGTTAAGTTCTACATTATTTACTGGAATCGATGCTACAGAAAAATCCTTTGTAAATTCCGTACAATCGGATTCATCGCCATACGTCATACATTTTGCCACTCATGGTTATTTTTTCCAGGATGCAAATGTTCAAGTTGCATTCAACTCAGAAGATGAAACTAAATCCGATCCCGTGTTTGTGGTATCCGATAACCCCATGATCCGTTCTGGATTGTTGTTTGCTGGAGCTAATATTTCCTGGAATTCAAGACATAATTTACGGCAAGCTGAAGATGATGGTATATTAACCGCTTATGAAATTTCACAATTAAATTTATCGAACACTGAATTAGTGGTATTATCAGCTTGCGAAACTGGGCTCGGCGATATACAAGGTAATGAAGGAGTCTATGGATTACAACGAGCCTTCAAAATTGCCGGTGCTAGGTATTTAATTATGAGTTTATGGCAGGTGCCCGATAAACAAACATCATTGTTGATGACTACTTTTTACAAGAAGTGGTTGCAAGAAAAAATGACTATCCCGGATGCCTTTCATGCTGCCCAAAAAGAATTGCGCGAAATTGGATTGGATCCGTATCAGTGGGCGGGGTTTATTTTGGTAGAGTAGATTTCGAATTTATGCAACGACATCATTCTTCGCTCAGCTTCTAATTCTGTATTTTATAGGCGGGGTTGATGTTGATGGATCGATTTTCAGAACACATAATATCATTTACATACTTTTTATGATCAATTCAAATTACCTTTGTAGCGAACAAAGTAAATTGTTTTACTTCGTTTAGCTTTTGTGTAATTAGATTATTCTAAATTTTAAAATTTTAGCAAACTAAATATTGTTTTCTGCCCTTTAAACTGATTGAAAGATGAATTTAAGTTTTATAAATAAAATTGCTATTAAGTATTTTTTTATTGTTCTGTTAAATTTATTATTATTGAATATTTCTATAGGTCAGCATGCAATTAAATCATGTGCTGAATTGCAAGGTGATAGTATTTTAAATGCAATACTTATATTTAATAGTAAAAATGAATTTCAACAATCTTTGGATATTTGTCTGGAGGCTGAAAGGAAGATTTCAAATTTCGGACTTCAGGAATGTGAAATACTAGGCGGAGTATTTATCCAAAAAGCTTATATTCAGATTAATTTAGGCAAATACCAAGAGGCTGAAAATACATTGAATAAGGTTACAAGATTAGTTGAAATGAATCAGAATTGGAATCCAATAATTACAGAAAATTGCCTTACACTTTATTATAGATTATATTATTATACTGGAGAATATTCTTTGGCAGAGAAAAGAGCTGATGAATTATTATCATTTTATGTAAAAAGTAAACAAGATACCTTACTTAAATATGCAGATGCATTAAATCAATTGGCTTTGGTTTATTTAGAATTAGGGAAAATGGATAAAATAGAACCATTGTATGTTGAAGCCATAAAACTAAATGAAAAATATAATGCGACCCAAGAAGAAGATTTTGGGGTATTGTTGCAAAATATGGGCTATTTTTATTTCCTTATGCATGACTATAGTAATGCTGAAAAAAATTATCAGAAAGCAATGGAGATTATTGAGCATTCCTCTGGCAAAGAAAATGTTTCTTATGCATCGGCATTAAATATGTTGGCTACGCTTTATAGAGACCAAGGAAAATATAAGAGAGCAGAAATTCACTATCTCGAATCCCTTCGACTTAGAAAAGTAATTTATGGTATTGAAAATACAGAATACCTCATTACTCTGGATAATTTGGCTACTTGCTACATGCGAATGGAAAAGTTAGAGGCAGCCGAAAAGTATTTAGAAGAGGCTAATGACATTTGGCTCAAATTAACTGGTAAAGAAAGCATTGATTATGGAATTAACTGCAATAATCTGGCTAAGGTATATGCTGAATTAAAAAAATCAAGGGAAGCAGATTCGCTTTATAAAATAATGTATTCAATTTGCAAAAAAACATTAGGGAGCGAATCTCCATCCTACATCGATTATGTACAGGGTTATGCATTATTTACGGAAAAGGAACGGATGTATGAGAAAACGGATAAGTTGATGAATGAATCAGATTCTATATTAAGTAAGCGGTTGGTTGGATCGGTTTCATTTCTTTCGGAGGATCAACTGACAAAGTATAATAATAGTTTTGTCGATGATTATTATTCACTTTTATCGATTATTTATCAACGAGAAAAATATCATGTCAACTCGAAAGTGTTATCTGAGATTGCCTTTAACAATTCAATTTTGCAAAAAGGATTTATACTTACATCCATACGCAGACTTAACAATCAAATGAAGGTCAATCCTGATTTAAAAAATATTAGCCAGGATTATATATTGTATAGAAATAAATTATCTCAGGAATATTCAAAACCTATTGATAAGAGATCTAATGTTGAAAATCTGAAGGAAGAAGTAAATTTATTAGAGAAAAAAATAGCCAGATATATTGCTGGTTATGAAAAAATGGTCCAAATTTATAAGTGGCGTGATATTCAAAATAAACTTAAGGATGATGAGGCTGTCATTGAATTTGTACATTTTAAGGTGAACTTTCCTGATACCATTTCTGGTGTATATTATGCAGCTTTTATTTTGAAAAAATCAAGTACTTATCCAAGATTTGTTTATTTATTTGAACAAAGCTCATTGGATTCATTAATGAGAAGTAACTTGATAAGAAAAGCTGATTATGTAAATGAATTGTATTCGCGTTCAGATCGTGGTGCAATGGAGACCATGGAGAGTAGAAATAATCTCTACAGTATTTTATGGAAGCCATTGGAATCTCAGTTAAATGATGTTGGAAGGATTTATTACTCAGCTTCAGGCTTACTGCATAGAATAAATGTTGAAGCCATACCAATTTCAGAAACCGAAACGTTAGCTGACCGATTTAATCTTTACCAATTGCATAGTGCCCGTGAACTAGTGGTGACAAAATCATACAAGTATCTAAAAGACGAAGCCATATTGTATGGAGGAATAAAATTTGAACAAGACAGCACGATGATTCATAATGAACCATTGATAGCTACTCGATCAAAAGACGACCTCTCGATGATTAATATAGATTCAACATTAAGAGGAGGTAGTTGGAGTTACCTTTCTGGTACTGAAAGAGAAGTCAATGCAATTGAAAGAATAATGCAAACTTCTGGAGTGCATACTGCTTTGAAAAAAGGGTTCGAGGCAACTGAAGAATCGTTTAAAAATATTGGAATAAATAATTCTCTATCACCAAGAATTCTACACATCGCTACTCATGGTTATTTTTTTCCTGACCGAACGAGTTCTGCTAAAAGCAAAATGACATACGACAGTGTGGCAAGTGAGGGAATTGCGAAAGCGGCTTCATCAAATCTAAAAAAATTGCAAAGTGAAAGTGAACCTGTTTTCAAGATTTCAGAACATCCCATGTTGAGAAGTGGGTTAATCATGGCCGGAGGAAATACGGCCTGGCAAGGAGCACCAACCTTAGAAGGAAGAGAAGATGGAATTCTCACGGCATACGAGATTTCTCAAATGAATTTATCTAATACGGAATTAGTAGTATTGTCTGCTTGTGAAACAGGGCTGGGAGATATTCAGGGAAGTGAAGGTGTTTACGGATTACAACGCGCCTTCAAAATTGCCGGAGCAAAATATTTGATCATGAGTCTTTGGCAAGTACCGGATAAACAAACCTCACTCTTGATGACTACTTTTTATAAAAAATGGCTGCAGGATAAAATGAATATCCCGGATGCCTTTCATGCCGCACAAAAAGAATTACGCGATATAGGATTAGATCCATACCAATGGGCGGGGTTTGTTTTAGTTGAATGATTTTTTTAAAAAAGAAATGCATTGCTGAACAACTATGGTCTATAAATTATAAACCATGATTTTTTTTGGCTTAACGTTCATCCCGCCCTGCGGAATTTCACTTCGCTCAATAGCTCATCGTTGATACTTTATAGTTTATCATTTTGAACTTATTCTGAATTTTAGGGTGGGTTGATATTGTAAGAATAAAAATCTTATTCATTGTGAATAGTGTTTTCAATTTTTAATACATCGGCAACTAAATCCATGATTTTTTCCCCAGTTGGCTCTATTAATACCATCGTAGCTACCCTTAAGCGTTATGGCTTTAGCGTTCCCAATTAAAGAGCTCTCATCTGAGGACCAAAAATCTGCTTCTGTACCTTCAAAAATAAATGAACCGTTGGCTTGTCTTCTGCCACCAGGCAATGCGCTGAAACCACTTTCATTGCTTGCATGTATTGTTCCGGTCCATAATGGATCTATTTTTCTAATAGCAATGGATGCAAGCGAATCATTTTGCAAGTGTTTAAATAACGCTTCCCATTCTGCCATACTTGGAATATGCCATCCTTGTGGACAAAGTTTTCCTGATGCTACAGCATACCAATTATAAAGTTTTCTGTATTTAGGTCCGTTGGCGACATCATTGCTATAATAACACCATGCGGGGGTGGTAGCATTTGCCCATTCAACGGGATCAGTAATTTTCGGAATAGCAGATTCAATATTTACGTTAGACATTAACCAGCATTGAGTGCCAATAGTTACTATATCGTAAAGATTGTTTTCTTCATCGCTCACCGCAGTAAAACCACCACAACCATTACCTGATGACTTAGTAAAGGTATAGCTATCCATAGCGGTGCACATGTTGAAAAGATCGGTAACCGTTACAGAATAAACACCAGTTTCAAGTACACTTATTCTGGATAAATTGCCAACACCATTTGACCATTTATATTCGTATGATCCTAATCCATTGGTTGGATTCGCAACCAACTGATCTGAACCTTCCTGGGTAATCATTACTTTGAATGATTCGCATTCATTCTCTATTGGCTTTCTTACCACACAGGATAAGAAAATACAAACTACACTCAATGTTAAAATTAAATGATGTAATAGTGTCTTCATTCTAATTTATTGGTCTATTTGATATATGGAGTAACAAATTTATAAAATTACTTTGGAATTCTAAAAAAACGAAATGAAAAATTGGAATTTCCAGTTTGAAACAAGTCATGTTGCAACTGAAGAATAAGATAATTTCATTAACTGGATAAGGTAATGTACAAGTTGCCATCCATTAACTGAAGTTGCGATCTATTTTATCTGGTGGAATTTCTAATAACAAATAGTAAAGTGATGGATGGAAATTGAAATAAGAATTAAATGAAATTCTTTGACATCGTTATTTTATATTTTTTTTAAAAATAATGCCATGCATATTCAATTATTAATTAGGAGTTCATTCAAAATTTCATTTCTTATTGATTGTTATAGTAAATTAATTATTTTAGCAAAAAAATTACTGATGAAGTTCCAGTTTCTTTGTTTTATAGCATTCATATCAACCCATCTTGCCGCCCAATCAACTGACTCGATTACCATTAGGCAGGTAGATAGTCTCATCAAAGTTTCCCAAAATTTCATGGATAGTGGGAAGTTTGAAAAAGCACTTGAAGTCAATGCTGTTGCAAAAAAAATAGCACTGGATTCATTCGGTAGATTGTCGGTCGCGTATGGCATTTGTTGCTCTAAAAAGGGTTTATTATTTCGTTTAAAAGGTGACTACACAAACGCAGAAAATTGGTTTCAGGAAGCGATGACAATTCAGGAGCAAGTATTAGGTCATCAGCATCCCGATTATGCGACAAGTATGCTTGGATTAGCGTATACCTACATTCTGCAAGGCAAAGAAAGAGAAGCAGAGCCACTATGTGAAGAAGTTAGATCCATTTGGGAAAAAGCTTTGGGGAAGGAGCACCCCAAATACAGTATGAGTCTTAATTTTCTTGCAAACGTAAAATTTGAGTTAAGTAAATACGACGAAGCATTGCCTATTCATTTAGAAAATAAGGAGATTATAGAAAGGAAGTGGGGTAAAGAAAATGAAGATTATACATTATGTTTAAACAATATTGCTTTAGTAGAAAAGGAGATGGGAGAATATAGTGATGCGGAATCCCATTACATTGAATCTAAATCCATTATGGAAAAAATTGGATTAAAAGAAAATCCTAATTATGCAGGCCTTTTGGAGAATTTAGCTAATGTCAATAAAAAACTTGGCGATTTGGAGGTTGCCGAGCAGTATCACATGGAGGCAAAAGTTATTCGTGAAAAAATATTTGGAAAGTATCATCCAGTATATGCAAAAAGCATTTTAAGCCTTGGTTTGTTGTATTCTGAATTGGGACAGTTTGAAAAATCTGAATCATTTCTCTTAGAAGCAAAAATGATCATCGAAAAGACATTGGGAAAGGAACACCACCTATATTCACAAACTTTGAGTAACCTGGCAAATTTATATATGAAACTTGGCCAATCTGACCAAGTAGAGAAGCTTTATATCGAATCTTTGGATATTTGTGAAAAATCATTGGGTAAACAAAGCACACAATATGCTATTACCTTAACAAATCTTGCAGGATACTATTCTAAAGCTGGTCAATTTGAAAAAGCCGAACCTTTACATTTAGAAGGACTGGTGATTCTAAGTAAAATTATAGGTAAGCAAAATCTATTATATGCCAGCACATTGGCCATTCTAGCTAATCAATACTTTGAACTCCTAATGCTAAAAGAAGCCGAACCGATGTTTATAGAGGCAATGGATATCATTGAAAAAGTAGTGGGAAAGGATCATGTGGAATATGGTATAATCTTACATAATTTTAGTCTCCTTAAGAGCGTCAAAGGCGAAAATGATGCCGCAGTAGAAGGTCTTAAGAAATCAATAGATATTTTATTAAAGACTGTCGGAGATAAGAACAACTATTATTCAAAGAGTTTAAGAGAGCTTGGTAATATTTATGAATATAATAAGCAATATTCCGCCTCTGAGCTGTTGCAGAAGGAAGCTTATGAGATTGAACAAATGATATTGTTGAAAGCTATTTCTTTTCTTTCTGAAAGCGAACTAGCAAGCTTTGAAGTCAATTTTAATAAGGTTGGAGATGATTTGGGATCGTACCTGCTCGCTCGCAAAGTTCACAATTTAATCACAATGGATCTTAAACAGCTTGGAATTCTGCCAACGCTAACTTATAATCATGCAATTTTTTATAAAGGCTTCTTGCTTAATGCAGCTAACCAAGTAAAACGCATTGCACTTTCCGATTCTATCTCAACAAAAAAATATAACGAATTGAAATCGTACGAACGCCGCCTAGCCACTGAGCTCAGTAAACCTATCGCTGAACGAAAGACGATCGAAGAACTCGAAGAAAAGACCAAAGCCCTTGAAAAAGACTTAGCCCGCTCGGTTGCCGGAATAGGCGATGCAATGCGTCAGACTAACTGGCAGGAAGTTAATCAACAACTGAAACCCGGCGATGCAGCTATTGAGTTTGTTTCTTTTAAGGTTAAATTCCCTATTAATACAGATAACATCATGTATACCGCTCTGCTTTTAAAACCTGGACTAACACAACCCATCTTTATACCACTTTTCGAAGAAAAATCCCTGGACTCTTTATTGCATTCCAAATCAGAAATCAAAGAGGAGAATGTAAATAATCTATATAGCCTGGTTACCCGTGGTGCAACACCACTGGAAATGTCCAAAAAATCATTGTATGAATCATTGTATGAAATGATCTGGAAGCCGCTTGAAAAAGAATTGAAAGGCATCAAGACGATCTATTTTTCTCCTACAGGTATGTTGCACCAAATTAACCAGAACGCCATACCTATATCAAAAACAACAAGACTTAGCGATAAGTATAAATTGATCGAATTAAACAGTACCCGTCAACTGGTCATTCCGAATAAGGTTAAAGTTGCAAATAACGATGCAGTATTATATGGGGGGATTCAATATGAGCAAGACAGCAGTTTTAAAAATACAGAGACTTTGGTGGCTTACCATTCAAGAGGCGAGTTGTCATTCACTCAAATTGATTCAACATCAAGAGGAGGTAGCTGGAATTATTTAGATGGTACTGAAAGCGAAGTAAATTCTATTGAAAAAATCATGAAGACGAATGGAATTCATGCCAAATTGAAAAAAGGAGATGAAGCTACCGAAGAATCCTTCAAAAATATAAATGTAAATAATTCCAGTTCACCAAGAATTTTGCATATTGCTACTCATGGCTACTTTTTTCCGGATCCTGACCGAACGAGTTCTGCTAAGAGCAGAATGACATACGATAGTATGGTAAGTGAGGGAACCGCGAAAGCGGCTTCATCAAATGTAAAAATATTGCAAAGTGAAAGTGAACTTGTCTTCAAGATTTCAGAACACCCAATGCTAAGAAGTGGATTGATTATGGCTGGAGGTAATGCAGCCTGGCAGGGCAAACAAGCGCTGGAAGGAAGGGAAGATGGAATATTAACGGCATACGAAATTTCTCAAATGAATTTATCTAACACAGAATTAGTAGTATTGTCTGCATGTGAAACTGGATTGGGTGACATTAAAGGGAATGAAGGTGTTTACGGATTGCAACGTGCATTCAAAATTGCCGGTGCAAAATATCTGATCATGAGTCTTTGGCAAGTTCCGGATAAACAAACATC
>CAYMKU010000056.1:0-15679 GCA_964391015.1 uncultured Ignavibacteriaceae bacterium | reverse complement strand
TTGCTTACGCTTACTCTTGAGTTAGTTAAATATTCAGCAGCGCTGGCACCCTGCTTAATGCGCACTTTATTAACATTTTGGTTGGCAAAACTATCGTAAATAGTTGGGTTGTTGGCGGCCGTAGCGGTATTGAGAGCAAGGCTGGCCGAGGAGCTACCTGCTGCGGGAGCATTGATAGTACTGGCGTTGCGCAAGTTTTGATTGATGTTATTTAGTACTAACTGACCTTGGTAATCCACCTCCTGAGTGATTAGGTTTTTTATCCGCTGGTCAGAAATTGACATTGCTATTGCAAGTATTGAGCCAATTATTAGTGAGAAAATGGCAATGTAAAGTAGCATTTCTATAATGGTGTAGCCTTTTTGGTTGATAGGGTGGTAGTTAAATATTTTCATAATTGTTATTTTTAATTATCCCATGCAAAATCAAACCATACTGCATCATTGGTTGGTCCACTCGATAAATGATTGGTCCAGGCTTTGCCAGATGGAGTTGTAAACAAAGTGTTGGTAGTGCCGTCAAGTACGACCGAATATAGATTACGAAAAGCGTCAGAAACCATTACCATTGTTTCATCGGCATTAGGCCTGCCAACGATGCGAGTTTTGCCGATGTTATCACTAGCATTAGGCAAAGCAATGGCGCTAGTAGCCCACGAGTTGAGACTACTATTATATATTTTTAATTTACCGCTCCTGGTATTGTCAGAGTAGGCAATTACGCCATCATTAGAATTGACATATTTATAGGCTACATCAAATGTTATTTGACCACCATAATCAGTATTATTGGTAATTAAATTATTACTAGGCGATACAAATCCTACCCCACCCGGGTTTATTTCATAACAAAATATTGAACCGGGATTGTTGTAGCTTTTTGCGCAAGCAAGAAGCTCGTTGGCAGTATTGGGTCTTGCAATTTGACGAATTGAAATGATTGATTGACCAGATGGAATATTTCCACTAGTAATCATAGAACCCCAGCTACCCGACCCGCTGCCGTTAATTGTAAAAGTCTGGGCGCGTAAAGCACGGTTGTTGCTAGAAGTAGTAAATAATACTGTTCCTTGATTAGTATTTACGTTGCTCCAGTCAAAGTCTACAAGTAATGATCCATTACCAGCCGAACTATTGGTGTGCTGGGTGTATGCAGACCAAGCACTATTGGCGTAAAAACTAGTGTTTACTTGGGAATCTTCGGTTAGAAAAACCGTCATCATATCGTTAGAGTTTGGTCGCGCTTTTATCATCATGGCAGTTATATAGTTGTTGCTTGAACCAATTTGACCCAATCCTACCTCGGGGCCCCACGTCACGCCGTTAAATGAACGTGATTTAGGATTGTTGCTACCATCTGAGTACACCGCTACAAATGAACCGTCCGCCAAAAAATCACCCCCATAATTTCCAGAATTTAAGGCAGCGCTAGATGTCCATTGGGCGAGCAACTGGGGAGTAGCCCAACTAGAACCGTTCCAAGCTGTAGCGTACATATATTGACGCGTACCATCATAGTGACGAGATACCATCATTTTTGCCGATCCGGTTTGAGCAGAATAAAGCTTAAGAGATCTAGGTACCCTGTTTGACGTAGTAGTACTTACATCTGGCAAAGCCGTCTGCGCTGTCCAAGATCCAGTAGTTAAAAGCTGCCGATATTCCATCCTATCGGTAGTAGTACCACCATCGGCATAGACAAACAAACCACTTTTGATAGGTGATGAAGTCGGCTGCCGCCAGTTAGCAAAATAAGTATTCACACTTACGCTGGATGTGCGTACCAAATTTTGAGCCCAACTTACCGATACGTTAACTTTTCTTGAACCGTTTGGTCCATCACTAAAATTAATTATTCTGGTGTATTTGCCATCAACCAGCTGGGGTGTGGTGGTAAGTTGCCACTGATTTCCTACATAGTTAACATAATAATTGGTGCCGTTGCTAAAAGCTGATAGATTGGAATAGTTTGGGTTAGCAATATTTCGCACCACCTCAATGCCACCATTGGCAATTTCTGACGCTCGGCTTCTGTCGCCAGCTTGTTTTACGGCCTCTCTACCGTATACAAAAGCGCTAAGCATTATTGTGCCAAAAAGTGCAAAGAGTGCCACTGCCAACAGAATTTCTACTAGGCTAAACCCCTTGGGTGAAGATTGTCTTCTTAACTTAGTTGTTAGAGCTTTAATATTCAATTACCCCCTGCGAACTAACTGCTATTACTTTATTATCAGAAGCATTAACCACCGTTATGCTACCAGGTACTAATACTTTGCCAGTAAATTTTTCAAATACATACTCTGTTTGGCCACTAAAACTAATTGAAGATGAAAAGGTATATACCTCGTCTTTGGCTATATTTCTGGTAGCGTAACTATTGCCTTGGAAAATAGTAATACTACCATTTTGCACATTCACCCCCCACTTACCGTCATTTTCACCATTGCGAGCCAAGATTTGCGCCCTATATAAATCTTGGGTAATCACATTACTCACCACATCAACGTCATTACGTAGTACGTAACGTTGAACAATTGGAGCAGATATTATTAGTAGAATTGTTAATATACCTACTGTGAGCATTAATTCAATGAGGGTAAAGCCAGACATATATGTGTTTTGGCTTCTTTGGCTATACATAAGACTATTTGATGCCCCCTAGCAACCCATATATAGGCAGTATTACCGAGAGTGCCACAAACAACACACCTACTGCAATAAATATAAGTATAATTGGCTCTAGCACCGTCTCGAGGTTCTCGGCAGTAATCTCTACTTTTTCTTCGTAAATATTGCTTATTTTTAATAAAGTATCAGACAAGTTACCAGACTGCTCTGAGCTAACAATTAATTGACGTATGGGCCCGGGCAAGGCTTTTCTATCGGGAATTTTCTCGAGGGTAGCTGCAATAGATTGACCCTCTTCTACGTTGGTTCGAATAATTTTGGCGATATTACTATAGCGTACCGTTGCGAAAGAGTCGGCCAACGAATCGAGAACATCTACAATTGGCAGACCGGCCTCTAAAAGTGAGCCCATAATAAACCCGAGCCTGGCAATTTCGGATTGGTAAATAAGGGTTTTTACACCTGGTATCAAAAACAATATATTCTCAGCTAGAGTGCGAACAGGCTTAATATACCTTATGCCTAATCCAATTAGAATAGCCGCTACAACAAATAAACCAGATATAAGTAGACCCCAATGTGACCAAAAAAGTCCAAATCCAATCATTACTTTAGTAAGTAAGTTGAGTTCTACATCTAGCCCTTCAAATATTTCGGCTAGGCGCGGCAATAAAAACAAACTAATACCGCTACCGACCACTATAAGAAGTACAATTAAAAAAGTTGGGTAAATAAGTGCCGAGCGAACTTTAGAGTTGATCATATTTATTCTATGGGTCTGGTCAGATACCACCTTAAGGTTTTCGGCGAGTCGTCCCGACTCTTCGCCGGCTCTTATTAGCGCTACTGATGAAGCATTAAGCATTCCAGATTCACCTATCGCGTTCCACAGCGTTCCACCTTCATCAACTTTGTCGCGCATACCTAGAATTGCTTGTTTTACCTTTTTACTAGGTGCCTCTTTGCTGAGTATTTCTAGTGATAAGCCCACTGTAACCCCAGTAGATATAAGCATACTTAGAGTTTCGGTAAAATACTCACGAGCATCTCTGCTTACAGCGTGTTTAGAAAGTGGTTTAGTCTTTTTAGCTTTGGGTGCCGGCCTAGACTTGTCTTGGTGCGACGGGCCATCTGGTTTTTGGGTAGCAGCAACTGGCTGGTTGCCACTACTTGCGCCAGTTGAAATATTATCTACTTTGATTGGATTATTTTGGTTCGGCGACACGCATTAACTCCTCTAGGGTAGATCGACCATTTTGAATCTTAATAATGCCGTCCTCAAACAGGGTTCTGGCACCTTCTTTTCGAGCTTGTTCCCATATCACCTTGCCCGATGGGTTTTTTACAATCAACTCTTTTATGG
The DNA here is from genome assembly GCA_964391015.1 of uncultured Ignavibacteriaceae bacterium. Lineage (GTDB taxonomy): Bacteria > Bacteroidota > Ignavibacteria > Ignavibacteriales > Ignavibacteriaceae > XYD12-FULL-36-8. Next base: position 11,689 of record CAYMKU010000056.1, on the reverse strand, counting down.
CCGGTGAAACAACCAAAATTTCATATAACGCTACGCGACCTTTGTAGCCAGAGTAATTACAGGCCTCACAACCTTCGCCATAATACATAGTTACTTGTGGGTTTTTAAAATACATTTCAGCATTGGGTATTTTTTTCTTAAGATCACTTAAATTTACTAAATAACTTTTTCTACACGAGCCGCAAATGGTACGCATTAAACGTTGAGCGATGACAGTATTTAGAGTAGAGGCTAGTAAAAATGGCTCTACTCCCATATCAATAAATCGTGGTATTGCTGTAGCAGAGTCGTTGGCGTGAAAAGTTGAGAAAAGTAAATGACCAGTTAGAGCAGCATTGACCGCCATTTTGGCGGTTTCTTTATCTCGAATTTCACCTACCAGAATAATATCGGGGTCTTGTCGCACTATGGTGCGCAAACCTTCGGCAAAGTCTAAGTTGGTAGCTCGGTTTACTTGAATTTGGTTTACGCCAAATAGCTTGTACTCTACTGGGTCTTCAATGGTAGTGATATTAATATCGGCGCTGTTAAGTAGCTTTAACATGGCATAAAGTGTAGTTGTTTTACCCGAACCGGTAGGCCCCGTAGTAACTACCATGCCAAAAGGTCGATGGATTTGTTTTTCAATTATTTTTAAATCAAACACGTTAAAGCCAAGGTTTTTAAAGTTAAGGTTTTTTGAGTTGCCCGCCAATAACCGAAGTGCGACAGTCTCACCATTTAGCGTAGGCACAATTGAAATTCTGATATCTACAGATTCTTCGTCTACACTGTAACGAATAGCTCCATCTTGACTGGCACCATGCTCATCTATACGCATTCTGGCCTGCACCTTCAGACGATTAAGCACGTTTTCATAGTATTGAATAGGTATTTGTCCGGCCTCGCGCAGTACACCGTCTATTCTAAATCGAATTAGCACCACTTTGTCTTCTGGCTCAAAGTGAATATCGCTCACATCAAAAACAATGGCATCTTTTAATATCTCATCGATTATTTCTGGCGCTACTCGTTCTTGCTCTTGAATAATCTGATTAAACCTAGTTACCAATGGCTTGCGATAATGCGCTAATATCACATCTACATCGTCGCTTAACGAATAAGCAATGGTTAGTGGTAGGCCATGTGTGTACTCAGCTAATTTTTCTTTTAAGCCTGTCTGGTCTGGTTCGTCGGTTACAAAAACGGCACGTGACTTGTCTAGGTAATAAAATATTACCCTGTTCTCGGTGGTAATATTTTTGGGTATCTTAAGTACCAAGTCTTTAGGGGGCTGATTGTTCTCAAGATCAATGTAAGAAACCTTGTAATAATTGGCTACTGTTTGACCTATAAAGTCTTTATCGACAATGTTTTGAGATATTAGATAGTCAATAAAGTTAATACTGTGTAGTTCGGTGATATGCTCAATGGTCTCAAGTTGCTTGGGTGTAATTTTATTTTGCGCCAACATTGCATCTTTAATACATTTTGCGGTATTAATCCTGGCCTCTTGGGCATCTTGAATAGTTACGCCACTGGCGGCTTTTTGTGGCTCACTGCTAATACTACCCGATGTATTTAAGCCAGCAGACTGGTTAGCGTCTTGATTGGTAGCTTGGGGGATTTGATTGGTTTGATCCATAAATATAGTTAAAATAACCTCAATAGCGGTTATGTTAATTATACCTCATAACATCATAAATAGACTAATAAATTTTGCGATATTTTAGCAATATATTTATTGCTTGTAACTTACTAATCTTGCAATAGCTAGTAGCGCAACTGTGCCTAGCCCAAATAGTGCAATCAGCGACATTGGCTGAATAATATAAGCGGGTTTTGAAGACCAAATGGGGCTAATGATAACCGGCAATATCGGCGCAACAAATAATATAATTGGTTCAAATAGGAATCGTCGGCTGGGTGGGCTTTTTTGATTAGGTGCCTTAGCTACATAGCCAAGTATTACAGATATTATCAAGAAAAGCAGTGCGGTCTCGCCCAGCCAACCTATAAAGTTTTGATAGGGTACTCCAAAGAATATTCCTCCTTGTGTCCATGTATATACTTGGTTAATAGTAGAGTTTATGGGGTCGTTTGCCAAGTCTGAGAGGGTCATTAGCATACCACCCAGCAAGCTAATTATTACTATGGCCCAGCCTCTTATTACTTTGAGCCAACCCAAGATTATTCTTACTACCAGGTAGCTACCGTAGGCCAGGCTAAAGTATGTAAGCATTAACAGCACCGGTACTCCACCCAGCAGCGGCCCATTGCCAACTGTATTGTAATAGTATGAGCCAAAAATATGGCCGGTGTTGACCCCCAAGTATTCGGCTGTAAAAGTTACTATGTAAGTGACCACAAAGAATATAAGTATGTTTTTGCGCCCCAAATACCGACTGCCGTGCATAAAAACAAATATTGCCGGCAATAAATAAATAATTAAGGCCAGTGGACCAGTAATTGTTGGTAGTAAACCAGTTATTAACAAAGTTACCAGAATTACCCAGCGCAGTGGTGCCAACTTATCAAGTTTTTTTGATTGCGCTTGTGCTTTCATTTATATAAATTGTATCACAGTTCATTCACAATATTTATAATATAAAAAAGACCCGCTTGAGTCTTTTTTCAAATACTATTGGCAGGGGAAGCAGGAAAGCGGCAACGCCTTCTTCGCTAGTTTGTGCTCGAAGTAAACTTCTGCGGCCAAACTTCGCTACGACGAACCCCGTGTTTCGACTCTGTTACCTAGTGCCAAGAAAACCAGCCAAATTAAATTTGGCAACTTTTCTTGGCAGGGGCTAGTTGTCACATTGCGAACACAGACTAGCTATGAAGTTGATGACTTCGATTCAATTATAGCAAGCTTTGCAGAACAAGGTAATGAACTTGTTACAGTTTAGAATTACAATCTGTTTTCTTCAGCTTATCTGCTTCGTATCTCGTTAGTAAGAAGCTAGCTAGCTCTTCTAAATCTCTTACCGTCATCTTAATATCTTCATCAGACATTTTATTGGCGTCATCACCAAGTAATTTCCTGGCTTCTTTTACCGAAATAGCCTGTCGGTCAGAATCGTTCACTTATATACTCATCTAAACTTTCGATAAGATTGCTAGAAGTCATTAAGTCTTTTGGCGATGAGCCAACAATATGGTCGATATACTTCGTATTTTTAAGCTCTGTGAGTAAATTTGAACTTTGATTACCTTTACCAGCGTGATGATGTATTTGAGCAGTTACAATAAGGCTGTATTTTGTCTGGCCTTTCTTCAGACCATTCAGAACATCACTGTTCCTTAGCTTTGTGTTATTAAAGACATCAATGTTCCAATCGGTTGCAGTCAAACCGTATTTTGAAAAGTATCCTCTTAACTCACTTCTCAAGCTGTTCTCATCAGATACATCACCTAGCACGCAGATATTAAACGGTTTTGGCAAAACAATTTTTTTGTTCTTTTCAGTTTGAGCAGGCATATATGATAGTGTGGTCTTCATATTCTCAATAGTTTTTTGCTTTTCTTCTAGACTCATCTCTAAAAGCTTGTTTTCTTGGATTGCTTTTGTTAGTAACTTATCATATTCCTCTGAAAGTTCTTTATACTCATCTGGTTTACTACTATTATCCTCTGCAAACTTTTTGCGGCTCGCTGTAATTAATCTAAGATTTTCCTCATACTTTGACTTAAAGTCATCAAGAGTTTGGTCTTTTAGATGCCTGAAAAAGTTATCGTAATCTAATGGCGAAACAATGTAGAAGCGAAGCTTTTCTTCACCTTTATAAGCTTGTTCATACTTTTCGCCAGCATTAAGTTTTAATAGGTTCTCATTCTTGAAATCAGCATCATCTTTTATTTCAACAACAACTATTTCTTTCTTGGTCTTTATAATAAAGTCAGGATAGAAAGCATATTTTCTACCATCTTCTATTTCATAGGATATGCCGAAAAACTTACTTTCTCTTTCGCCATTCTTAAACCACCACGGTACATCATCATCAGTTTCTTCAAGCCCATTAATGAACTTAGTTTCTGGATTAGATAACTTTTGCTTGCTGTTTTTATCTACTTTTATGTAGAACGGAAGTAATATTGATTTCTTTATTTCAGGTGCTTCTTTGAACGGATCAAATACACTAACCATGTTAGGAACCTGCCAGTTCTCAACATCATTTACTATATCTTCAACTTCTGGCAAATCTTTATACTTCTTCTTTGCCAAATCAATCAAATCGGATATAAGAGCCTTATTAGCAGGATTTATAACTATGCTGGCAATGCTATCCTCGTTATCAATATCAAAAAGCTGTTTAAACATTGAACGCATGCTACTTTTGATTATTTCTGTCGATCGAGCTTTTGCAAATGGTGTGGTTTGAGTTCCAAGATAAGTTGTATATGCAGTAGTTACTTCTTCTCGATTTTTTGAAATTTCAGCCTGCTTTTTGAAGTCAACTTTCTGTTCCTTATCTACAACCGATATTCCGCCTTCTATTCCAAGCTGTTTCTTGAACTTGGCTGCTGAGATATTTAACTTATCTTTAATCTCAAATTCTTTTCCTGCATCTAGCAAACATTTTCTAAAGTTACCCGAAAGTCTGGTTTTCTCTCTTTTCCTGCGTATAAACTGACTTGGTAGAAAAATATTCTTGTACCTGGTTTCATCACGCAACATCTGAACAAGGCTTACATAGTCACTCGCTAAATCCTCTACAATACTAAAATTATCGCTAGCCGTATAAATGTAACCTATGTTAAGTTCTGGGTGTTCTGAATAGTAATGATGCTCTGGCATACGCATGATTCTACCGAGCGTTTGAATGTTGAACACATAATTCTCACTATTCCATTCTCGTTGTAGCAATAGAATAGATGCTCTTGGACAATCCCAACCAAGTGCAATAGCCTGTTTGAAAACAAGTACCTCTATTGGACTGTTGTTCCTCTTGATCTCGTCTTTATCTAACTCACGGCTCGTTGAAGACAGCCAGATTGCGAGTTTACCATTCTCTTCTGTAATACCATGTTGGCGTAAAATGTCGACAATCATGTCTTCAGGATTCCTGACATCACCAATACTTCTATTCGGTATCTGTACCAATAATAATGGGTTAATGTTTGAACCTTCGGCTTTATAAGCCTTCTCAAGGGCACTTCTTTTCTTAATTGCTGCTTCTACTACATCTTCATTTGTTTCGGCACTTTCTAGGCCGAGGTTTATCAGAATTTCTTCCTTAATCATTTCTTCGGCTACTACATCTTCAATATCAACTCGAACACGAACATCACTTGGTGTATCTTTCGGTGTTGCTGAAACTTCTACTGTCAATTTAGGGTTAATAATGTCTATTAACTCGCTAGCCTTTACTGTCTTAGCACCACGATGACTTTCATCTATGATCAGTACAACTTCTCGGCCTTCTTCTTTTGTATTCTCTACAACTTTGTTCAGATTCTCATCACGTTCGTTTTCACGGATAAATAGATTCTTCTCTTTATTTAGACTTTCCCAGTTAACAAATAGGATTTCGTTCTCATGAATCTGTTTATTGTTTAAGTCCGAAACACCAATGCAGGTTAGTAGCCTTTCTTGATCGAAGTATTCGTCTAGACTGTCTTTGCTTTGTTCGTGAAGCGTATTTACAGAGATCCAAATAAAGGCTAGCGGTTGTTTACGCTCTGGGCTTTTAACTATTTTAGTTAGTGCGTCAGCCATCATTACAGTCTTGCCAGAACCCGTCGGTGCATGAAACACCATTACACTGTTATTCTTTTCATTAAGAAATTCTAGTGAATAATCAACAATCTTCTTAACAGCTTTTAATTGGTACTGAAGTTCTTTCATAGGTTTATTTTTTTAGCTCCTTGTCTAATAATCCTCTGGTATACGTTAAGGATCACAGCTGGTATCGGCTTAACTTGAAGCGATTTTGGCATATCAACAAAGTCAACTTCATCATAGTGATTATCGTAGCTAAATACATATATCACCATTTTCTTATCAATATTTTGTAACTCTTTCTTTGCTTCTTTTATGAAGTCTTCGTCATAAATAATTCCAGTCACCTTGTTTCCATTTGAGTAAATTGCAAACTTGCCTTTTTTGAAAGTAATCTGTTCAAATGTTCCTTCTGCTAAACAAAGCATTTCTGTAGCATGGTTTACGAAATTCCTTCGGTCTGCATCAGTAACTACTTTATTAACAAACCTTGTCTTATAGTATTTTAAGTTGCCGCTTAGTCCTTCTACTTTGGAGTTGCCGTCTTTATAACCTTCAATTACATTCTTAATCCGTGGGTATGTTACTTCTTCAGCGATATTGTTTTCATTGTTGGTGCAAAGTATAAATTGACGATTGCCACCATCTTCTTTATTCATTTTGAGAACAGCGTGCCCAGTAGTACCAGATCCTGCAAAGAAGTCTAGAATAATTGAATCCTTTCCAGAAACAATCTTAAGAATATCCTCTACTAGATATAAAGATTTGGGATAATCGAAAAAGTTGCCACCAAGTATTTTCTTCAGTAAGTTTGTACCATTAAATTCAGACTGGTATTTTTTATTCGTCCAGACGTTCTTAAAAACCTGCTTTTCTCTATATTGATGAAATATAGTAACGATGCCATCACTTAACTCTGCCTGGAAGTAGCCATTGTGGTTTAGATTGGTAAATGATTCGGCTATGTTCTTCCAAGCCCATTCTCTACCATCTTTTGTTTTTGGGTAGACTTCATAATATCCTTTTTTCTTTTCTAAAGTTATTTCTTTAAGGTTTTTACTCACATATATTGGGTAGAAGTTTTTTGGCCGCTTCTCTCTTGACCAGGAAGTTCTAACTCGCATGAAGGGTTCGTGTCTATAGCGGCCTTCGTCATCATTTAGGTTGAAGGTTGCCTGAACTTCTTCATCAATCGCAACATCATTAAACTTTGCTGTAGCAATGTTCTTAGAATAAACAAGCATATACTCACTATTCTCAGAGAAGAACTTTGAAAGATTTCTTCCTTTGGGGTTGTGCAATACAGTAACCGTACCAAGCTTGTTTTTTTCGCCAAATATCTCATCTAGTAAATGTCGTATATTGTGAATTTCATTCTCATCAATAGCACAAATAATAATACCGTTTGCCGACAGCAAGTTTTTTGCCAATATAAGTCTTTTTGACATCATTGAGATCCACTTACTGTGCCGATATGAATCGTTGTTATCTACAAAGTGATTATTATACTTCCAATCTTTTGCACCTGTATTGTATGGCGGATCTATGTAAATGACATCAATTTTGTTTTTGTGAGTGTAGCTTAATACTGATAATGCGTGATAGTTATCGCCTTCGATAATAAAGTTGGTTGGTAAACCTTTGTTGGTAACTATATCCTTTTTTGTTTCGTCTTCAAGAACAGGCAGATGTGTTTTGCACATTTCAGCAACTTCTTCGGGTTTATCTTCCCAAACCAGTCCAAATTTCTTTCTTTTTTTAAGCTGTTTAATCTCTTTAATAAGATCAGCTTTTTCCCATTCACTGTAAGCTTTAGTCATAATTTACTTTCTATTGATTAGTTTTATCAAATCTTCCTTTAAGTACTTTCTAGCCCGTTTTTTACCAATACGTTTGGCAACTAGTGTGCCGTCTTTATCCCAATTTCGTAGTGTATTTGGGTGTACTCTAAGCAACTCACTTGCTTCGGAAATAGTGAGTAGTTCTGGTAATTCTTTCTTTTGTTCATTTGACAACATAAGTACACAATACCTACCAAAATTATACAGCCTAGGCGTATAATTTAGTAGTAAATAGTAGAAAGATGTGATGAACAAAGTAAGCAAACCAGTATTTGATGTATTAACCATTATTCATGAAACAGCCCAGCTTAATCCTAAAGATGAGCCTTTTTTCTTAAGCCCAAAGAAAACTTCTGCTTACGATGATCTCGAAGCCATCTTGAAGAAGCTAGAAAAAGATGACAAAGTTTTAAAAATTGTTCAGTATCCTAACCAAGAAAAAGTTCCAAATAATGAATTTGGAATGCTCGAAAGTGAGCTAGGTAGCAAGACACTTGATAAACTTTTAAGCTTTGTGATCCAGTTAAATCCTAGTTTTGAAGATTTTTACCAAGAACAGTACGCATTAAGCCAACTTGGTGTTGAAAAGTTAAATCACGATAATTTTTTCCGAGTGTTCGATATTATGGAAGAAATTGGTAGAATACTCAACGCTTCTACTAACAACAAAGTTACACTGGAAGCTAGTAAATATGGTAATCACTTTTGGCGAGGTTTATCAAAAGAAGATTTCGATGCGAATGAAGATGGCGAAGAAGGTATTTCACTTACAAAAATCGCCGAACTACAGAATAAGGCTCTCGACTTCTTAAAGAGCATAGAAGTTGCTAATAATATCGAAGTAGCCAAACACGATAGCCGTGAATTAGAAGGTTTTACAGTAGATCAAATAGACTATTTCGTTATAGATGTGAACCGAAAAAAATTTATCGAAGTACTAGAAGAGATGAAGAAATTAAATGAAACTAAGTTTAGTGTAGGCACGTTAAGTGAGAAGCAGACTAAAGACAACCGAAAAAACGATACCTTAGAGTTTTTGCATCTAGACACTAGTAAGCCCATGCCAATTCTCAGGTATATGGGCAAGAAGATAGACATGGATAGCTCTACTGTAGAATATTACGTTATTAAAGAGGTGCTTGATTGCTATCCTAAGCCCGCAGAAGATGAGAATATTTTCCTGTCTTGGGCTGGTAAAGAGAACAAACAAACGCTCTACGATGCTACAAATAGGCTTAATAAAAAGCTTTGTAAGCTACTTGGCGTTGAAGGTAAGCCATTAGTTCACAAAAACGCAAAGTATTGGATCTCTGATGAATACGAAAAACATCTGAAAACATCTGATAAGAACTGACTCATTCTGACAACCGTCTGATTCAGACCAAATGAAATAATCTCGACACAGAGATTATTTTTATGTTACCCAAGAAAAAATCACCATCAGTAAAGCCAGAATCAAATGCCAAAAATATCGGCCAGGCTACTGCATTGGAAGCGGAAGCTGCGAGTAACCTCGTTGGTTTTTTCGATGTACTCATTGAAATGGATCTCAACATTAAAGAACAAGAAAGGAAGAAAAAAGATGAAGAAGCAAAAACGTAAAGAAGTTGAAGCTTACTTTGCTAGTATGTGCGATGAGTGTTTATACATTGCAATGCGAGTGTATATAAAACGCTCAACAAAACGAGAACTTGTAGCTTTGCAAAGAGTTATTCGTGAACGTCTAAATAGTCCAGACATTGAGCTTTATGATGAAAGCTACTATGAAGATTAGTGAAGTTCAGATCGTTCCAGTCAAACCATCTGATGGGCTTGTAGCCTTTGGCTCAATAGTTATAGACGAATCGATTTACTTAGGTTCTATAGGTATACATGTTCGCCCAGATGGTTCGTATCGAATCACATATCCTTCCAAGAGGATTGGTAATCGTGAGTTAAGTGTTTATCACCCGATAAATAAAAATGCTGGTTTGTTAATTGAAAAAATAATAACTGAAAAATGTGAAGAAATTTTAGAAGGAAGTAATGATGATAGATACAATAAAGCTAATTCACAAAATGAGTAGCCCAATTCAATCAGCTGCGAACTTCTCGCCAAGGCTCGATTCGATAAGACCAGACAGTATAAGTTATTTTAAGGCTGTTTGTAACCCCACTAGCAATGCAAAGAAGCTCGGGATATATCAGCCTAGAATAACTTATACCCAAAGGCATATTGGCGGGTACAGAATGAGTTATGAGCTTGCGATCGAGCTATCTCTGCCAAAACTCATGTTTGGTAATAACTTTGATGAGCTTACTGATGATAGTTTCCCAGAAGTAATTAAAAAACTTCAGGATACACTTCAGCGAATGAACATCTGGTTATTTACTGGACAACTAGAAGAGCTAGAAGTAAGAGCAATTCACTACAGTAAAAATATCATCTTTACTGACTACACTTCTTGCTCTTCAGTTTTGAAGTATCTAAGCCAAGCGGATATTAGTAAAACCTATGACGTCCAAAACACTGACTTTCGGAATGGCGGGCATATACTGCATATTCACACAAATTCCATAGATATTACATTCTACGATAAGATTGCTGATTTGAAACAATCTAGAGTGAGTGAAAAACGATCTATGGAAAAAGACAACTATATTCAGTTGAACCTACTGGATATGCTCGAAGAAACCAAGCCATTCTCAGTATTACGCTACGAAATTCGTTTAGGAAACAAACGTATCATCAAGAAACGGCTAGAAGATGCTGGGGTTACTAAAGAGCTGCTATTTCTAGAATTGTTTAATCAAGATATAAGTAAAAAAGTTCTGCAACAGCACTGGAAGCACTTTTTTGGAAAGATTTCACTTATTTCTCTTGATGCAAACGAACCAGAAAAGCTATTTGCAAACATCTTACAGAGTAAATCTTTGATGCCACAAAAGGCATTAGCTCAGCTCGGATATGTATTACTTCGTGAATCGTCAGATGCTAGATACATTAGATCATTACTGGAAGACAGATTTGGTAGACATGTTTGGTCAAAGGTAAAGAAGTTAGATGTAGACATTCCGAAAACACAGTATCAGGCACTTTTAGCAGTCGACAAGGCTTTAGAAGTGTTTGAACCAACAAAATTAACTAAAGAATATACACAACAGTAGTTGTTACATTTTGTTATGTATTGTTATGTAGTACAATTAAAGAAAGGTAAATATTATGAATAAGAAAAAAGCGTTTTTAATAGCAAGAGTATCAGATGTAGATCAACGAGTTGCTTTGCCAGCACAAGTACAGAGATTAGAGGAATATGCTGAAAAGAACGAGTTAGATGCAACTTTAATAAGTTTTGATGAATCGGCATATAAAGATACTCGAAGTAAGTTTGCTAAGCTAATTAAACAAATTGAAGACTATCCCGACCAATGCATAGTTGTTTTCGACAAAATCGATAGATATAGTAGAGATTCTAGTCAAGAAGAAGTAAGAATACTTAATCAGCTCAGAATAAAAGGCAAAATTGAAATACATTTTCCGCATGATAACTTAACCGTTACAAAGGATTCGCCAGCTGCAGATTTGTTTCGTCTAGGAATTGGACTAGCATTAGCAAAATACTACTCTGATTCAATTAGTGATAATGTCAAAAGACGCTTCGAACAACTCTTAAATGATGGGCAGTGGCCTGGAAAAGCACCAATTGGTTACACAAACCACCGAATATCTGAAAAAGAAACAACAATAATCGTTGATCAAGATAGAGCAAAGTTTATTGTTAAAGCCTTTGAGTTACGCTCGCAAGGCATGCCAGTAAAAGCAATAACAAAGCTGCTCCGTAAAGAAGGATTACAGAATAATACTAAGCTATCTAAGCCAATATCTTGTAGCCACGTTTCTAGGATACTCTATAACCCGTTCTATTATGGCAAGATGCGTTATTTGGACAATCTATATCCTCACGATTACGAACCGATCATCTCAAAGCGATTGTTTGATAAATGTCAGCTGGTAAATAATGAGCGAGCAAACTTCCGTACAAAAACCACTAAAGAAGATTATACATTCAATAAACTACTAAAATGTGGACTATGTGGCTGTACTGTATCGTCATATTCTCAAAAAGGAATTGTATATATGCACTGTACAAAAGCCAAAGGTAATTGT
>CAYMKU010000055.1:0-17849 GCA_964391015.1 uncultured Ignavibacteriaceae bacterium | reverse complement strand
TAGTTCTATTTCACCGTTATCATTCTTGAGTGTCTTGTAGGTTTTACCGTTTCGACTGTTACCGGTGTTTTTACCAATAGGCGAGTATTTTTCATAACCAAGATGTTCGGTTAGTTCTGCATCAAGCATTCCCTCGAGTGATGCCTTGATAATTTTCTTGATGGCTCCATTCTCTCCCATCAAGTCCGTGTAGGTTTTTGCTGTTTTAAGATCAGCTTTAAGCTGCTCGATCATTTCTTGAGTTAGTTCCATTGTGTAAATCCTTTTATTGGTTAAAAATTAGTTAATTATTTTCGTCCAATTCAAGAACGATTTTTCGATAGGTTAGGCTTCCTTCGGCTACGCCTCACTACGCTTTGCCTATTTCTCTTCTTTAACCATTTACACAAAATTTTTTACACTCCCAACAAAATAGCAAATAAAATTACAAGGTCAGTTCCCAATGAATCAAGCGAGTTAAATTTAACATCTATAAATCTTTTAACTACGCTCATTGCAGCAAGTGCTATATTTGTAATTATATCCACTATTCCCATTTTTATTAATCAACTATATGGTTTTATAATTTTTTATCAAACAGAATTACAATTAAAGTCAGCGAAACAAAGATTTAATGAATCAATCATAGGGTTAATAGGAATTATTTTTCAAATTGCTGTTGCTTCTATTTTATTTGTTAAAGCAAAAAGGTTAGCTATTTATTGGGAAAGTCTTCAAAACAAGAATTAAAATTGCATTAAAGCCTAACATGGAAATGCCAATGAACTCACTCTGTAAGTTTGGGAGAAAGAGTAAACCCGAAACGTTCAGCTTGTTTGTGTAAAAAAGTAATATTTTGTTCTAAGTGTTTTCCGCCTGAGGCGGACTAATTAATTAACTTACAAACTGCACTTACTTTGAAAGTTAAGTACAGTTTGTTTAATCTTTAACATTAGTGCTTAATAATGCTGCCTTGTTTGGGCGGCGGGTTAGGCGCAAGCCGTTATGCAACTAAATAATATGAAGTATTTTTTAATATTCTCTTTAGGGATATTGATTTCCTGTTCAACTCTTCAAACTGGAAATATTAACAGTACAGTGATTATTGAGGAACTCCCACAAATTAATGATGACTTCTATCCCAATACTGATTCAATTTCTTATTTAATGATTTCCCCATCTCAATTTTCTAAAACATACAATGTGAACTGTAATAATATATTCTACGACATCGCAATTAATAATCTTAATAAAGTTGTTTTTATTTCAACAGAAGATAAATCCTTCATTACACCTGAAAAGTTAATGATTGGTAATTTACTGTCTGATGTTCAAAGTATTTCTAAAAATGAAATGGTAATTGAAAATGGTTGGGCTAATTATATTAAACTTGAAAGTGGATGGAATGCTGCTTTTGTTGAAGGTAAATCGATGACAACTCGTATGTTAAAAGAAGATTCAAAAATTAGTTTCTTCTTTAAAAGGTAATTAAACGTTGTATAACCAGTACCTGCTAATGAACTCACTCTTGTAGTTGAGGAGAAAGAGTAAGCCCGAAACGTTTAGCTTGTAGGCTTTTAAAATAATTTAGGGATAGTAATGAATACTAATAAAAAATTCAATATCGAGGTTGTATGAAAAGGAAAGAATTTTTAAATCGTGCATGCACACTAAGTTTATGTGGATGTATCGGAATGTCCTTTTTTAATGGGAATGATTTATTGGCTAATTCAGTAAGTACCTGGCTGTCATGGACGATTCCATGACAGATTATACTTTGTCACGGTACGACCGTGACAACCTAGAATTATTTGGTATCTAGAATTCAGTTCACCAACCAAAGGTTGGCATCCACCGTTCATCATCTTTTTTTTGATTTTCCCTTCACCAAACCGTAAGTTTAAAATGATAAAAACAAAACGTTACGATAAACAACCTAAGTGGGCACTGTGATTGGGCTAAACAGATTCGATTCGAAAGACTAAAAGAAAAATATTTTAGAATTAGGAGCAACAAAGTCCGCTGGATAGTATCCTATAATATCGTGCTGACTATGTGGATAAAAAGTTTAATTAAATGCAAAAAACGAGTTTATATCTAGAATATAGTATACATCACCGCCGTGCATACTATGTGGCTTATTGGCGGGTTAACTAATAATTAGCTTTATTAAGGAAAGCAAATGAAAAATATAATGAGCATAATCTTTGTAATGATTCTATTATCACCGGTTACTTATTATTCGCAGAATAATTTAAATACAGAAGCTCAAGACTTAACCAATCAAGCAATTCAAATATATCAACGAGATTATGATAGGCTTGAGGATGCAATCGTCTTACTTGACAGTGCAATTGCAAGAGACAGCAATTATTTCCCTGCATATGCTAATAAATGTAATTATCTATGGGAGTTGAAAAGAAATCAAGAAGCATTTATTACGGCAAAATTATCCAGCAAAATTGAGAAAGTAAAAAGTTGGAGTATATTAGGTCTTGCATTTGAACATTTGGAAAAATTAGATAGTGCTAAAGTATGTTACAAGAATTTCCTATCCCATTATTCAACACAAAATAATCCATATCCAGAAGAAATATTTCTTCTAATATATGTAACAGTTATTGAGGGAAAGGAAAAAGCTTTAGTAAAACTAAGTGAAATTTTAAATGAAAATCAGAAAGAAGAATTTGATATGAAACAATTTAAGGAAATAATTAATGAGATAGAAAGTTATCAAGGTGGCGGTATATTAGAAATTTTGTTTGGTGAAGGTGAAGGATATTGCTTTAAAACAGAGATAGATCATATAGAAATAGATGACTACTTACAAAATAATGGAATTAACGCAAAAATTTTTGTTAGTAAAGATGGCTATTATTTAAGAATTAAAAATAAGTTCAGAAATAAAGCACTAGCTTTGGGAATAACAGAATGCAAATAATAAAGCTAACAAGCTGCTCAAGCCGACCGCCGAGTAAGGTTGGTGTTTTTAGTTTTTAATCTTTTTTTTGTTTGGCATTTTGTTCTAAGTGTTCTCCGCTTGAGGCGGACTAATTAATTAACTTACAAACTGCACTTACTTTGAAAGCTAAGTACAGTTTGTTTAATCATTGGCAGTTGTGCTTAATACTGCTGCCTTGTTTGGGCGGCGGGTTAGGCGCAAAGTCGTTAGCTGTCTAAGGTGATATGAAAATAATAATTATAATACTAATGCTGCTTTTTTCAACTTCACACTTATATTCTCAAGAAAATATGTTGGGATATTATGAATGTTGGCTAGATATGTATTGGATTGGACACACAAGATTATATTTACATTTAGGTTCTGATTCAAAATATACATTCGGATTTTGGGATGATACACAAAGAAAAAAAACGTCTGGGAAATGGTTTAAGGAAAATGATACTTTATTTTTCAATCCAAGCATAATTCCGCCTAAAATTGTTATTGACTATAAATATGATAGAAAAAACAAATTACCTTTTAATGAATTTATTGTCGTTGGCATAGATGATTCATCAATTGGTAAGGTGGATTTTACTTTGTTTGTTCACTCTAAATCATATCAATATTCTACTTCAGATGGTTATCTAAAATATGACATTCAAAACTGTGATAGCATTCAATTTGCTGCTTTGAAAGAGTTGTTTACGATATATCCGGATAAAGCAAATAATCCATCTTGGATTAAAGTATTTATTGATACTGAAAATATGGATTTGTTAGATAGATTTTTTCCAAATAGAAAATTTTATATAAAAGGAGATAGTCTAATGTTTCCTTTAGACAAGGAATATTATAACAAAGAATTTTATTTTAAAAAAGTTGATTCAATAGATTGGTTGGATTAAAAGAGAAGACAGCTAACATCTTTAATAAGTAAAAAGTCAAGAATAGTAGAAGAAAAATATTTATACGGTTCGACACAGTTAAAATAAAAATTGAGTTCTTTGAAAACCTACCCTTCGAGTAAGGTTGATGTTTTTGGGTTTTTATCATTTGGGTTTTTGTTTGGCATTTTGTTCTAAGTGTGCTTATTTAATTAATTAACTTACAAACTGCACTTGCTAATGCAAGTTAAGTACAGTTTGTTTAATATTTGACTTTTGTGTTTTACTTGTATCCACTCCGTTATATAACAAAAATAAAGATGAAAATATTAGCCACTGTACTTTTAATTTCCGTTGTATCATTTACACAAGAAAATGAAATGGAGTTAAATCATATTTATCATTTTCCTAATGGACAAGATTCACTACATTTAATGGGAAACAAAGAATATGAATCATCGCAATATATTTCTGCCTCTGAATTTTTTGTAATTAATTGTAATACTAAGGATACACTTATCTTTTTTGATGCTCTTCAAAATTGTTTGATAAATAAAATATGTCAAAATACTTTATCAATAATTGAAACTAAATATTTGCCATCTAGTTGTTCTAATAAATGGACAAATAATAATTATTTAAGTTATAATTTTGTGTTGAGCCCTGATAATAGAATTATAATCGATACAATTCTGTTATTCGAACCACATACTTTTACTATTTCAAATGAAACAGGGGTTGTCAAAGAATTTGAAGAAATAAAAAAGGGCACTAAAAATATTTCCGAAGAACTTAGTTATTTTATTTTATATTTGGCATTAAATGATAACGCTTGGGCAATAGACAAATTATTTAGTATGAAGGAAGAATTGAAATTAGATGGATATATTGCAGAAATTAACTCAGATGCGATTAAGATTTATAAAACTTATTGCAATTTAAGATAAATACAATATAACAAGCGCCTGCTAATGAACTCACTCCGCAAGTTAGAGAAAGAGTAAGCCCGAAACGTTTAGCTTGTAGGTTTTTAAAATAATTTAGGGATAGTAATGAAGACTAATAAAAAATTCAATATCGGGGTTGTATGAAAAGGAAAGAATTTTTAAATCGTGCCTGCACAGTAAGTTTATGTGGATGTATCGGTATGTCTTTATTTAATGGAAATGATTTATTGGCTAATTCGGTAAGCCCTAATGGTGGAGATGAACCCGATTGGAGAATTGATTTCATGCAAAGCCGCTACAAATATATGATTGATATTCTTAACAGCACTTTAGATAAGGATACTTTTATTCCAATTCTAAAGCAACTTGGGGAAAAATGCGGCGATAATTTGGCTAATCATTTCAAAGACAAACCCGATGACTTTTTTAATTTCGTAAAAAGTAATTGGGCTGAATCTGTTGAGTATGATAAAGAAAAAGGTATTATCAGAGAAAATGGGAAAGCAGAAAAGAAATGTGGATGCCCATTTGTAAAAGAAAGTGAAGCTCCGGAAATCTTATGTAATTGCGCATTAGGTAATAAAAAAAGAATATATGAGAGTTTATTCGATAGACAAGTGAATGTATCTCTCGAGAAGTCAGTTCTCAGAGGCGATGATAGATGCACAGTTTTATGATACAATTATTATAACAACAAACTTTATAAATAAAAGAGAGTTATTAAATGAATAAGGTAATAAAATTTGGAGAAGATGTTGAAGGTTATAACATTCCTGTTCTAAATGAACGTGAAATCAGAGCAGCAGCCGGATTACTATTTGTAATGATGTTTATTTCAATAATGTCGGCTGCTCTTAAAGAAGATTTTTTGTTAATAAAATATGCTGTTACAATATTTCTTACGGATATATCAATACGTGTGTTTATTAATCCTAAATTTTCTCCATCTTTAATACTGGGACGATTGATTGTCAGAAATCAAACACCTGAATATGTTGGAGCGCAGCAAAAGAAATTTGCTTGGATAATTGGTGTAACATTGTCAGCAGTAATGTTCGTCCATTTAGTTTTGATTAATTCACGTGGACCTATCGCCGGTATTATCTGTTTAATCTGTCTCATATTTCTTTTCTTTGAAACAGCATTTGGTATTTGTTTAGGATGCAAATTCTATTCAATGTTCTATAAAGAAAAAGCTCAATACTGTCCCGGTGAAGTTTGTGATGTAAAATCAAAACAAGCTATTCAGAAAACGTCGAAGGTTCAGATATTTATTGTTCTTGGGTTTATGTTATACATTATGTTCATCGCGTTTGCGTTTAATAATAACTATAGTAAAAAGCCGTATCTTTTATTCGGAATTGAAAGTTCAGTACAGTCTAAGTGAAATATATATCAAAAAAGCATATACCATATACCTCAACAGCAACTGCTATAATAATATGAAGTCAAACTTTAAGAATTACACCCTCTGCATTTTGTTTTTCTTTTTAGGTTCACTTGGAACATTTGCTCAACCTAAAGCTCTCAGAACAACTATTACCGGAATTATTGAGCGAGTTAAAGGTCATGTTGGTGTGGCTATAATGGATTTAGAGAACCTTGATACCTTGAATGTTAATGATAATTACTGCTATCCAATGCAGAGCGTTTATAAATTTCCTTTAGCTTTAGCCGTGCTTCACGAAATTGATAAAGGCAGTTTCACTCTCGATCATAAGATACATTTGAAGAAGGAAGATTTACATCCAAATACTTGGAGTCCGCTACGAGAAAAATATCCAAACGGTGGTGACATTGATATTACCATTAGTGAATTGCTTCAATATACAATAGCACAAAGCGATAACAATGGCTGCGATATTCTTTTTAAGATTATTGGTGGACCAGTAAAGGTCAATCAGTATATCAGTAACCTTGGTATAAACGGAATATCAATCACAGCTACAGAAGATGAAATGCATAAAGATTGGTCAGTGCAGTATAAAAACTGTTCAACACCTTCCGCAATGGTAAATTTACTTTTCAAATTTTATTGTGACAGTATTCTTTCAAACAAGAGCAAAGATTTTCTTTGGAGCGTAATGACTCAGAATATCTTTGGCTCGAAAAGGATAATGGGAAAATTACCTGAAGGAACTATAGTTGCACATAAGACAGGCTCATCCGATGTAAATGATGATGGTATAGCAGCAGCAACAAATGATGCAGGCATCGTTACTCTTCCCAACGGCAGGCATTTTGCCATAGTTGTTTTTGTTTCTGATTCTACTGATAACGATAGTACACGCGATAATATCATAGCCGATATTGCTAAAGCAGTATGGGATGCTTATTCAACTAAATAAGAATAAGCATAACTTTTGTAAAACCCCTCTAACTTTTCTAATTTTGAAAAAAGAATTAACGAAATGAAAATAGCCCTCTGCCAGATTAATACAATCATTGGCGACATAGCAAATAACAAACAGAAAATCATTGATGGGTACAGAAGGGGAGTCAATGATAAAGTAGATTTAGTCATCTTTCCTGAGTTATCCCTTGTTGGCTATCCTCCATTAGATTTAGTTGAGAAAAAGGAATTCCGTCAAGCAGCAGTAAAAGCCGCTGAAGAAATCGCTTCCATAACTGGTAATGTTGGGTTAATCTTTGGTTCCATCACCGAAGATGATGATAAAATAGGAACTGACATTCACAACTCTGCATTATTGTGTTACGATGGTAAAATAAAATTTGTTCAGCACAAAACTCTGATTCCGAATTATGATGTCTTTGATGAGATGAGGTATTTTGATTCTGCAAAGGATGTAAATGTTCATGAATTCAAAGGAGAGAAGTTAGGAATATCTATCTGCGAAGATATTTGGAATGATGCAGATTATTGGTACAAACGACGCTACATAAAAGATCCGGTGAAAGAACTCGTGAACAAAGGAAGTTCGATATTGATAAACATTTCAGCAAGTCCTTATGCTTATGGAAAGCGGAAAGACCGCTGTGAAATGTTGTCTGTTCTGACAAAGGATGATAAAATACCTTTGGTATATGTTTGTACTGTCGGTGCACAAACAGAGTTAATCTTCGATGGTGCAAGCATGTGTTTTGATAAAAGTGGAGCCATGGTTCTTGTGGGTAAAGCTTATGAAGAAGATTATTTCATTTTTGATACAAAGAAAAAATATGAATTAATAACTCGCGTTGAAAACAGTTTTGAAGAAGAAACTCTTAGTTCGCTGATCTTTGGACTAAAAGAATATTGCAGCAAGCTTAGATTCAAGAAAGTCTTGATAGGGTTGAGCGGGGGAATGGATTCAGCGCTTGTAACATATATTGCAGTCCAGGCGATGGGAAAAGAAAATGTTCATGTGGTGTTAATGCCTTCAAGATATTCGAGTGATGGTAGTATTTCACATTCTCTAAAGTTGATTGAGAATCTTGGGATAACGCATAACCAAGTTTCAATACAAAATGTTGTAGATGAAATTCAGACAACTCTTAAAAAACCTTTTGATAAATTCCTGGTTGGTTTAACAGAAGAAAATATTCAAGCGCGGGTTCGTGGTGTTTATCTTATGGCTTTTGCAAATCAGTTCAATTATTTATTGTTGAATACCGGAAATAAATCTGAGTTAGCTACAGGGTATTGTACTCTTTATGGAGATATGTGCGGTGGTTTGGCAGTTATAGGTGATGTTTATAAAACAGACATCTATAAAATTGCAAACTACATCAATAAAGGGAAGGAAATTATTCCCCAAGAAATAATTGCGAAAGCTCCTTCTGCCGAATTGAAGGAGAATCAAACGGATCAAGATACTTTGCCGCCATACGAATTGCTTGATAAAATTCTAAAAATGTATCTTGAAGAAAATAGAGAGTTGCACGAAATTTCTAATGTAATTGGTGATAGAGAAATAGTTAATAAAGTTTTGCGAATGGTTGATCTAAATGAGTTTAAAAGGAAACAGGCTGCTCCAGTTCTTAGAGTTTCTACAAAAGCATTCGGTTATGGAAGGCGATATCCAATTGTTCAAGGATGGCGGAAATAAGATCACACTTTAATAAATGGTGCGTTTTTAATAATGTTCTTGAACTTTCAATTATTTATATTTGTTTAATAAATAAAAGTTTTCAGTTAAGTAATAAACATTTAAAATAAATTATAGTTTAATCATGGCTAAGCAAAAAGAAGTAAAACCTCTTTCGGAAGTAACCGTTCGATTTGCCGGGGATTCCGGAGATGGTATGCAATTAACAGGGTCACAATTCACAGAAACCACAGCAGCGGTCGGAACTGACGTAAGTACGCTTCCGGATTTCCCAGCTGAAATCCGAGCTCCCGCCGGTTCTCTTGCAGGCGTAAGCGGATTCCAATTACATTTTAGCAGTACTGATATTCAAACACCAGGAGATTCACCGGATGTTCTTGTTGCAATGAATCCTGCTGCATTAAGAGTTAATCTAAAAGATTTGAAACCTCAAGCAACGATCATTGCAAACAGCAGTGCCTTCGATGCAAAAAATCTCAAGCTGGCAAACTATGACACTAATCCTCTTGAAGATGGTTCACTTTCCGGATACAATGTTGTTCCTGTGGATTTGACACAACTTACAATGTCTGCACTGAAAGATCTTCCACTTTCCATAAAAGAAAAAGAAAAATGCAAAAACTTTTTTGCGCTTGGATTGATGTACTGGATTTATAATCGCCCAATTGAAATGTCGTTAAAGTGGTTAGAAGTTAAATTTGCTAAAAAACCTGATGTGCTTGAGGCAAATAAACGTGCTTTAAATGCTGGCTACAATTATGGTGATACTACCGAAATTTTTACAACTCGATATGATGTACAACCTGCAAAGCTTGAAAAAGGAATCTATAGAAATATTTCCGGTAATGAAGCAGTTGCGCTTGGGTTTATAACAGCTTCAATTAAAAGCGGATTGAACTTGTTTCTTGGTTCATATCCCATAACTCCTGCTTCAGAAATTTTACAAGAATTAAGCAAGTATAAAAATTTTGGAGTCGTAACATTTCAAGCAGAAGATGAAATTTCAGGTATTGCCTCTGCAATAGGTGCTGCATTTGCCGGTTCACTTGCATTAACAACTACTTCGGGTCCAGGACTTTCACTTAAAACAGAAGCAATTGGATTAGCGGTAATGACTGAACTTCCACTTTGTATTGTTGATGTTCAGAGAGGTGGTCCAAGCACAGGTCTTCCAACTAAAACAGAACAAGCCGATCTATTTCAAGCAATGTATGGAAGGCACGGTGAAGCTCCAATCGTTGTGATTTGTGCTCAAAGTCCTGCCGATTGTTTCTTTATGGCAATTGAAGCAGCAAGAATAGCGATAAAATATATGACACCGGTAATGCTGCTGACCGATGGTTATCTTGCATTTGGTTCTGAGCCACTAAAAATTCCACAGCTTAGTGAACTTCCTGAGATCCCGGTTCACTTTAGAAAAGAAGTTGATGGTTTCCATCCTTATACAAGAGATGAAAATCTTTCTCGTCCATGGGCAATTCCAGGTACACTGGGATTAGAACATCGCATTGGTGGATTGGAGAAAAAAGATGTTTATGGTAATATCAGTTATGAACCGGAAAACCATCAAATAATGGTTAGCAGGAGAAAAGAAAAAATTGAAAGCGTTCAAAGAGAAGTTCCAGATATAATTGTTGAAGGTGATCAGCAAGGTGAACTTTTAGTTTTAGGGTGGGGAAGCACCTATGGTGCAATTAAGGAAGCTATCAGACACATTAAGGAACAAGGTTATAATGCTTCTCAAGCACACATTCGTTTCATTCATCCTTTCCACAAAAATTTAGGAAATGTTTTGAGTCGTTTCAAAAAAGTTCTTATTCCGGAATTAAACATGGGGCAAATGGCAACTATAATTCGTAGTACATATTTAAGAGATGTAATTCAATTTAATAAAGTTCAAGGACAACCATTTAAAGTTGCTGAGATTGAAAGTAAAATTGTTGAAGTATTAGGAGGAAAAAATGGAA
The DNA here is from genome assembly GCA_964391015.1 of uncultured Ignavibacteriaceae bacterium. GTDB lineage: Bacteria > Bacteroidota > Ignavibacteria > Ignavibacteriales > Ignavibacteriaceae > XYD12-FULL-36-8. Next base: position 7,076 of record CAYMKU010000055.1, on the reverse strand, counting down.
ACTAAAGTGAATGAAACGACAACTGATGTTAAATATACTGCAAAAGATTTTGCATCAGATGTTGATGTAAAATGGTGCCCTGGGTGTGGCGATTACTCGATACTTGCTCAAGTTCAAAGAACCTCTCCTGATTTTGGAGAAAGAAAAGAAAACATCGTTTGGGTTTCCGGAATAGGATGTTCAAGCCGCTTTCCATACTATATGAATACTTATGGTTTTCATGGAATTCATGGACGAGCAGCAGCTATTGCAACTGGAGTAAAACTTGCAAATCATAAACTTCAAGTGTGGGTTGCAACAGGTGATGGTGATATGCTAAGTATCGGTGGAAATCATTTTATCCATCTGTGCAGAAAAAACATCAACATTAAAATTTTGATGTTTAACAATCGAATTTATGGTTTGACTAAAGGGCAATATTCTCCAACTTCTGAAAAAGGAAAAATTACAAAGTCATCACCTTTCGGCACTGTAGATTTTCCATTCAATGCAATTAAGCTTGCGACTGGCTCTGGAGCAACTTTTGTTGCGCGCTCTTTAGATCGGGATCCAAAGCATTTACAAGAAATGATAACTCGAGCTTCAAAGCATAAAGGTGCTGCTTTTATAGAAGTTTATCAGAATTGCCCAATCTTCAACGATGGAGCATTTTCGCTTCTTACTGAAAAAGAAACTAAACCAGATAATGTTTTAGTTTTAGAGCATGGAAAGCCACTTGTGTTTGGTGCAAATCGAGATAGGGGAATTAAGCTTGATGGACTTGATCCTGTTATCGTTGAGTTAAATGATGGCAAGCACTCGATTAATGATTGCTGGGTGCATGATGAATTTGATGATAACCCTACACGCGTGTTTTTGTTGGCACGATTCACCGATCTCCCTGGTTATCCTACGCCGATTGGAGTATTTCGTCAATTCAATAAACCAACTTATGATGAAGATTATGTTCAACAAATTGAGCATCTGAAATCAACCAAAGGTGTTGGTGATTATAAGAAGTTAATGTTTACCTCAAACACTTGGGAAGTCAACTAATCAAAAATGTTTTTAGGGTTTTGATCAATCTTAATTTTAGGCGAAGGTTTTCTTCGCCTTTGCATTTTAAACTGATAGTAAAAAATGATAGACTTTATAACTCTCGAATCCATAATATTAAACAACGATAAATTTCTAATTACAACTCATGTAAATCCTGATGCTGATGCAATTGGAGCCGAAATCGCTTTTTATGAGATTCTGAAAAAGCTTGGTAAAGAAGCAAAAATTGTAAACTATAGCGACACACCCTATAATCTAAAATTCTTAGATATGGGTAACGTAATTGAACAATTCGAGAAAAATATTCACTCAAATATTTTTACTGAAGTTGATGTTTTGGTTGCATTGGATTTTAATAGATCGGATAGAATGGTTCGAATGCGAGATTATTTCCTTAACTCGGCTAAATTAAAAATTTGTATTGATCATCATCAAGATCAAGAAGACTTTGTTGCACACCAATTTATTGATATAGAATACAGCGCAACCAGTCACATTATTTATGATTTCATTAAAAAAACTGGAATTGTTAAGCTTGATTACAATTTGGCGCATCCAATTTATGCTGCGATAATGACTGATACTGGTTCCTTTAGATTTGAAAGAACAACTCCAAATCTTCACCGAATTGCAGCAGAGCTCATTGAATTGGGTGTAAACCCTGGTCAGGTCTTTGATAAAGTATATGATCAGAGTTACTTAAGCAAAATTAAGCTTTTGGGATCAGCACTTGAGTCACTTCAATTGTTTGGAGAAAGCATGGAAATAGGTTACATGAAATTGACACAGGAGGATTTTAAAAATCATAATGCTCTTGAATCCGATACAGATAGTTTTGTTAATTTCTCTCTATCAGTACAAAATGTTAAAATTGGAGTGTTATTTATAGAATTGAATGCAGGTTTCAAAGTCAGCTTTAGATCAAAAGGTAATTTGCCAATGAATAAATTAGCCGCAGAGTTTGGCGGCGGCGGACATATTAATGCTGCTGGAGCACGGTTTCAAAGTGGAAACATGAATGAAATGATCCCCCTCATACTCAACAAGGCAAAAGAATACTTAAATAAATATAATCGGATGTAGAATGTTCAAACTGAATTTTAAAAGTGGCGGAAAAAAAATCTCTTATACAAAATTATCGGTTTGTGTACGATATTTTATTGATGGGAAAAAACTAAAAGAAAGTCTTAAGAATTTCGAAAGGGTATCTAAAACAAATTTATCTGAGCTTCAAAGGAAAAATTTTCTTTCTGATGAGATAACAGAAATAAGAGTACCAAGGTTAAGTGGTAAGCCAGATGAAGTATTTTTGGTTAAAGTTAAAATCAACGAAAAATTTACCAATGATTTTTTCAGAAATCATCTTGCTGGATTTTTGCAGTCTCTTGAAAAAGAAGAAATACGTTCTCTTCATATATTTATCCCGAGCTATACATCTTTTAAAAAATATTTTGACAGTGAGGAATATTATTACCAAACCTTTGCTGAAGGATTGTTTTTAGGTAATTACGAATTCACAGATTATAAATCAGTCAAGAAGCAATCGAAACCGTTGGAAATCATGTTTTATTCTGATGATGAAAAGAAACTTAAAAATGCATTAGTGACATCCCAAAGTTTAATGGGAAGTATCAACTTTACTAAGGATTTACAGAACGAACCAGGCGGTGTGCTTACTCCAGATGAATTAAGCAGAAGAGTAAAGACTGTTTTAACAAAGGTTGGAACAAAAGTTAAAATATTTGATGAAAAAGAAATTCGCAAAAGGAAAATGGGTGGATTGCTGGCTGTAGGAATGGGTAGTGATAATCCACCGCGATTTGTAATTATTGAATACAGAGGCGCAGATAGGTATTCAAAAACTAGAAAGTCAACAAGCAAAATTGTTGTACTTGTAGGTAAAGGTATAACTTTTGATTCTGGAGGAATATCCATAAAACCCTATCAAGATATGTGGGAGATGAAAGCTGATATGTCAGGAGCTGCAGTTATTGCCGGAGCAATTCTGGCAGCAGCAAAATCGAAACTTCCAATTAATATTGTCGGAATAATTCCCACCGCAGAAAATATGCTTTCAGGTTCGTCAATGCGGCCTGGAGATATAGTTGTTACCTCATCTGGTAAGTCAATTGAAGTTGATAATACCGATGCAGAAGGAAGAATGATATTAGCAGATGCATTAAGTTATGCAACCAAACTGAAACCTGATGTAATTATTGATCTTGCAACTTTGACAGGTGCTTGTGTAGTTGCTCTAGGCGAGTTTGTTGCTGGTCTTTTTACTAACAATGAAATGCTATCACAAAAATTATTTCAAATAGGGTTAAAAACACACGAGAGAGTTTGGTCTTTACCAATGTGGGATGAATTCCATATATTAAATAAAAGTGATACGGCAGATGTGAAGAATTCAGGTGGCAGATGGGGCGGAGCAATTAGTGCAGCAAAGTTTCTTGAAAACTTTGTTGATAAAAAAATTCCTTGGGCACACATAGATATTGCTGGACCTGCTATTGCCAATCCCCATAATAACTATTCTAAAAGGTTTATGACAGGGTTTGGAGTTAGATTTTTATTTGAGTACTTGAAAAATTATCAATTATAATCTATAATTTATTATATACACTAAGGTTATAGATGTTACTTGCGTATTATAATACCATCTTTGATTTCTGTTACGTAGTCGGCAATGGCAAGCATTTCCGTATTATGTGTTACTACTATAAATGTCTTCTTGTTATCCTTATTCAAATGAACTATTAAATCTGTTATAGCCTGGCTATTGAGAGAATCCAAATTTCCTGTTGGTTCATCAGCTAAAATCATGGAGGGATCATTTGCTAATGCTCTTGCCACAGCAATTCGTTGCTGCTCTCCACCCGAAAGTTCAGCGGGTTTATGATCTTTGCGATTATTAAGTCCAACTTCATCCAGTAATGCATTTGCTTTTTCTAAAGACTTATTAAGAGATTTTCCAAGAATCATCTGAGGAATTGCTATGTTTTCAGCAGCTGTGAATTCCGGTAAAAGATGATGGAACTGAAAAACAAAACCAATATTCTTATTACGGAATTTTGCCATCTTATCTTCTGAGTAATTAAGAATGTTTTCTTCTTTATAAAATATTTTTCCATAATCGGGTTTATCTAGACCTCCAAGAAGATGCAATAACGTACTCTTACCAGCACCAGATGCCCCAATAATCAAAGTAATTTTTCCTTCGACAAATTCAATAGAAATGGATTTTAGTATTTCTAGTTTGATTTCCTTTGTAGTTGTAAAGGTTTTAACAAGATTTTCTGCTCTCAGAATTATATTTGACATTTAATAGTTTTAAATATTTAACTAAAAATAAAGTTTTATTCCCACTTAATCGCATCAAGAATATTTACTTTTGCTGCCTTCTTCGCAGGGTACAATGATGCTAGAATGGATAAAGCCATTGACATTGCAGCAATAAAAAAGAAGTCAGTTATTTGAATCTCAACAGGCAAAGCATCTATCTTGTATTGCATAGGATCAAGTGGATATATTTTAAATTTTAATTGTAAAAAACAGATGAAATAGCCCATGAAAGTTCCAAGTATTGTTCCAATAATACCAATTAAAATACCTTCGTACATGAAGATTCTTAATATTGATTTACTCGTAATCCCCATTGTGCGTAGGATACCAACTTCTCTTTTTTTCTCAATCACCGACATTGATAGGGAACCGAAAATATTAAAGCAAGCCACGGCTACAATCAAAGATAAAATAATATAAGCTGTCCATCTTTCAATCTGCATTACAATATAGAGTTCTTTATGGAAATCATACCACGTATTAACGGAATATTTTTTTTCATCAAGTTCAGCTTTAAGTTTTTTTTGAATATCAAATGACGACTTCAGTGAATTTAATCTGACATCTATGCCTTGTATTCGATTTTTATAATTGAATAATTTTTGTGACTCCTCTAACGAACAAAAAATGAACTGGGCATCGTATTCGTTGTTATTTGAATTGAATATTCCTCCAACAATAAATTTTTGCATTGATGGAAGTGAGTACTGAGTTATCGCATTTTCAATTCCTGAGGGAGAAATTAATATTATAGTATCTCCAACTAAGGTTTGAAGTTTGTCTGCTAATCTTAATCCAATTAAGACACTAGGAAGTTCGTCACTACTTTGTAAAGAGTAATCTCCCATAACAATATTTGGTTCAATGTCGTATATATCCTTACCTGATTTAATATCTATTCCTTTAAGATTAACTACTTGGTTCAGCCCTCCCGAATTTGCTAATACTTTTCCTGAAACGAATGGGGACATTCCTTTAACTTGACTAAACTCATTTAGCTTTGATTGTATTTCTCTCTGGTTTATCCCTTCGTAAGGTGTCGTAGAGATAATTTGAATATGTGGATCAAAACTTACGAGGAAAGATGTAACTAAACTGCCAAATCCATTGAAAACAGAGAGAACAACAATTAAAGCAGCTACTCCAATAGTTATTCCAACTATAGAAATTATTGAAATGATAGTAATGAAATTAACTTTATGCTTCGATATTAAATATCTTTTTGCGATGAAGGATTCGAAACTCATCAGTCAAACCTCAGCGAGCTAATCGGTTTTATTTTTGACGCAATATAACTTGGAACAAATGCAGCTAATAGGCAAAGTAGCAAAGCAATAATTGAAACACCAATAAATATTTCTAACGATAAAATTATTGGTACGGTTGAGGTAAAGTAGACTGAAGAAGGAAGTGAGATAATATTATATTTCAGTTGCAAAGTCATCAACAGATATGCCAAAGCGTTTCCTAATATAATCCCGATGAGAGCTAAAAATAATCCCTGATAAACAAAAATTCTAGAAATTTGTCTGTTCAAGGCACCTAAAGATTTTAGCACTCCTATAGCATTTGTTTTTTCCAGAACAATCATCAGCAGACTTCCTACAATATTAAAAACAGCAACTAAAATGATCAATCCCAGCACAATAGGAATTGGTTTTTTTTGAAGTTCTATCCACGTAAAAATATTTCGATGTTTCTGAAAAATAGATCTAACTGAATGAGGATATCGCAATTTTTTTGAAAGCACTGTCGTCAGACTGTCAATCTTGGATATATCCTTTAGCTTGATATCATAACCGGTTATGTTATCTCCAAAGCTAAATAATGTTTGTGCGGTTTTAAGATCGGTGTAAGCATTCAGATCATCATATTCAGACATACCGCTTTCAAATATTCCTTTTACAACGAATTGCTGAATATTTGGTGGATTATCTGGCGAAGGTACTTTATTTCTACTCAATGCAAATACTGTAACAACAGTGCCAACATCTACAAATAATTTATCAGCCAATTTCTTACCAATAATTATAGCGGGACTTTGGTTGGAAATGAAACTGTAATCACCTGCTACGATATTTTCTTTAAGTTTTAAACTTTTATTATCTGGTAATATACCCTGTATATTTAGGCCTTCTTTGGCATGTTTACTGCTTATAATTGCTAAATTGGCGGCGTATGGATCAACTTCTTCTACAAATGGTTTAAGAATTTGCTTGATGTTTGGAAGTATGTGTTTATAGTTTGGCAGCAATGTTTGATAAGAATTAATTTGAATGTGAGAATCAAAATCAATTATTTTTTTTTGAATCGTTTTCTCGAAACCACTCAAAATACTAAGTGCAATTATTAAAACAGCAACACCGAAGGAAATTCCAATGATAGAGATTGAGGAAATTAAAGTAATGAAACGAGAATCTTTCTTTGATAGTGTGAATTTTCTTGAAATAAAGAGAGTATAAGACATTTATAGTTTTAATGAATAAATTTAAATCAAAATTAAGTATCTCGCAGTAAAATTAAAACATTCTTCTGAAAGCGAAACAGAAAATGAAAATTCATGGCTCATAAAATTATTTCGAGGTAAATTCATTGTATATTAAGATGTCATACAATATATTTGTACGCTTAATTTGGAAATACGGGGCGTAGCGTAGCCCGGTTCATCGCGCCTGCTTTGGGAGCAGGAGGTC
>CAYMKU010000054.1:0-18056 GCA_964391015.1 uncultured Ignavibacteriaceae bacterium | reverse complement strand
CCTCCCTCTCCTTCAAAAGTGCACTGCTTGGGATTTCCAGAACAAACCACCCCACAATAATTTTCATCAGGTAAAATGTTGATAGCTCTGTTTCCCTTTGGGCCCCATAATTCCGGTGAACATGCTGACAAAGGACAAAACAATGAAATAGTTGGAATTTTTAATGCCGCCGCAATATGCATTGGGCCAGTGCTCGAAGAAATCAACAAGTCTAAGCTGGAGATAATGTAAATCAAATTTCTCAACACTTCTTTGGGAGGATATAAAACATCATCAATATTTTTTACTTCATCTGGAACCACTAAATCAGTGATTAATATTTGAATATCCTGAACATGTTTTATTCTCTCAATTAACTTTCGATATGTTGAAGGTCCCCAATTAGGTGCTGAGTTTCCGCTTGTAGTGTGAATTCCAACAAGGTGCTTTTTCTTTGCTCTAAATTTTTCTCTAAGGGAATTGACAATTATTTTTTCTTCATCGCTGAGACAAATTTCTGTATCAAGATTGTTTGACTCAATCCCAATTTTTCTTGCCATATCCATACAATAATCAGCTTCATGTCGCAACGGAATATACTTCCTGCGATGTACGCTTTTAGTATTTGTGATAAATTGATAGAATTTATGCTCAGCACCAACTCTATGCTTAATCCCAGCAAAAAATAAAATCCAGTTTATTCTTTCCGTCGGAAGAAGCATGAATGCATGAGTAAAATCGTACAAGTGGATTTCTTTAATCAGTTGAAATATAGACTTCAAATCCGTTCTTTCAGAATCAATAAATATTTTATCGACATTTGGATTATTAACATAAATGTCTTTGGTATATTCCCTTAGTAAAACACCAATAAAACATTCTGGAAAAGCTTTCTTTATTTCGCGGGGGATCGGAGTTGAAAGAATAACATCGCCAATACGATCAGGACGTATAATTAAAATTCTTTTTTGCTTTTCTGAACTCACTTCAATTTCTTAGATTTGAATATGAAAAAGAAAATTTCAATAGTTACTTCGGGACATCCTTATTTTGATGAACGAATTTTTTACAAATTTGCTCGCTCACTAAATAAAAATGGATATGATGTATCTATCATTTGTTCAACCGTTGAATCCGAATTAGATATTGTAAAAGACAACATCCACATCATCGGATTTAACGGAAGCAACTTAAAAAAATCCAAAAAGGTTAGCAAGTTTGAAGAACATTTGAAACGCACAATGCCTGATGTAATAATTTGCTGTGAACCACTGACGATTTTTGCTGCGAATAAAATCCGGAATGAAAGAAAAAAGGTTCAAATAATTTATGATATAACTGAATGGTATCCTCATCAAAATATGCTGAAAAACCTTAGTAGACTGAGGTGGATAACAAACTACGTCTATTTGTTTTCATTTAATATTTATGCTGCATCTCTTTGCAATCATTTAATAATTGGAGAGAAAAGCAAAGCTACTCTGTATAAAATTTTTCTACCTTTTCATTCCAAAACTATCCTCGGTTATTATCCTCCACACGAATATTTCAAACATTCTCTACCAACTAATGCTAATAAAAATTTCACAATATGTTATGTCGGAATAATAAATGAAAAAAGAGGAATATTTCCATTTCTTGAGGTTCTTAAACGTTTAACTGCTCTTTACCCGGAAATAAATTTTACTGGGAAAGTAATTGGAACCTTCGAAGACGAATTAATTAAACAGAATGTATTCTCTTTTATTGAGTCAAATAAAGAATTGAAAATTGAATTTGTTGGTTGGATAATTTACGAAAAATTGTCTGAACAGTTGAAAGATGTTGCTATCTGCCTTGATCTCCGTGAAAAGGATTTTATTTATAATCATTCATTTCCCATAAAGATTTTTGAGTTTATGGCATGTGGGAAACCTGTAATTTATTCCAACATTAAATCTTTATCAAAGTTTAAGGATATTACTAAATTCGGATTTTTAGTTGCTCCAACTGATATTGAATCCACGTGCAATAAAATTTCAATTTATATAAAAAATCCATCATTGCTTAAAGAACACTCTCAAGCTGCCAGGGAACTCTTTGACAAAAAGTACAATTGGCTAAACATTGAAAGTCTCCTGCTAAAAGCTGTTGAAGTCAATTAGTTAATGTGAAGACTTCGCCTCCATAGTTCAAAGGTAAACCACCAATCCACTTGAGATTGAAGCAATATATTTCCGGCATAATAACTATCAATCAATTTCCTGATCTTTTTATAATCATAAAAAGGGATTTGCTGCACTTCTATGCTTGAGATCAAATCGTTTACATAATCTTTGACTGTATGATAGAAATGGAAAACGTGATTGCTATTTTTTTGAAAAGAAAATCTTTTTTTCAAATTGGTGTAAAGAAATGCAGACATTGAATTTAAACCATATGGATATATTAAATCATTTTTTACTAAAGGGAATTTTTCCAATATCGGTTGATGCGTTGACACTAATCGATAAAAAAGGTGAGAGTTCTTCTTTAGTGATAATGGTAAATTGAATGCTTGCTCAATTACTGAAATTTGACTAAACGGCATATAGCTGATAATCTTTTTATCTAAACGACTTTGTTCAGGTCCGAAATAATTTGGAAATCGGAACTTAATCGCGCTCAAATCCAAAAATCTATCTACTCCAATATTTTGAACTGATGGAATTATCTCAAATATACTCTCAACATCGCTCAAACACCCGATTTCCATTTCCTTCATTACATCCAATATAAAAATATCAGCACGTAGCATTCGAAGATATTTTAATATGTTCCTTGCGTATCGGTTTCTTAAATCACTTTTCCCTTTCACATAAAGTCTATTGAAGAATTGTCGTCTTGCAATTTCCCCATTTGCCCCGTCAATGAGTATTCTGTTGCTAAAGTATCCATCTTCGAAATAAATATTTTTAAGAAAACATGATGCGGGCTCAACTAGCAAAGTATCTTTAATATAAACAGAAAGTTTACCTAAGAATTCTCCACCAAAAATTAATTCCTTTATAAGTAGTGTTTGTTTAATTTTTAATTCATTACAGATTTTTGAAGCAATAATTACATCATCATCATTTTCGAAACCGAAGGTATGAACTTGAAATTTACCATGTGGATTTAAATTAGTTTCTGATAAAGCTAATGCAAGCAATGTTCTAGAGTCTAACCCACCAGAAAGCCCAAATGAGTTATCAAAATTTAGATTTGACTTAGGAAAAAGAAATGAGGTCAGGCAATGTGAAAAAGATTTTACAGTAGCGTCTATTTTTTGTGGAATCCAATTTTTTGTTTTATCGATAACATTGTCAAAATCAATTTCAAACATCCCTGCAGGGGGTAATTTCTCAATCCCATTTATTACGCACTTATGCGATAGTTGATTAAAAGTCAACCAACGAGAGCCAAACGCATAAAAATTAATCGTGGGATTCTGAATAAACTTAGTCAACCATGTTAGTTCAGTTGAAAAAACAGTTTTGTCTTTCAGTCTTAACAGATAAATCGTTCTGAATCCAATGAGATCACTATAAATTTTTATCGAACTCTCATTTCCCCAAATAATTACAACAAAATGTCCGTTAATCTTGGAAGCATCAAAGAAAGAAGATACTAGAACCTTACCCCAATCTCCAACAGACATTAGTTTTTGATTCTGTCCATCAGAAATTAGACCAATACCAGAAACTAACCAGCCCTGTGAGCTATTACTGATTTGATCTATTTCTTTTGAAGTAAAGATTGTGTTTTTATTTCCTCCTGCAGTAAGATAGAATGAAGTGTTCTTAAACACATAAAAGGGATCGCCATGAATCGAATGAAATTTCCTTGTATCATCTTCATTTATATTTTCAGATAGACAGCCAAATATCCAGCTCATTTATTTTTTACTGAATAATCTTGAAAATTGAAGCAGGATTTAATTTTATTATGAATATAAGCATCAATAAGAATAGGATTATAAAGATGACTTGAACCCATAAGTAATTAATAATCATTCCAATAAATAAAAGCGATATTCCGCTAAGACAGATAATAACAATTTCTTTTTTGGAGTAGTGGATTTCAATTTTATGTTTTGAAATAAAATAAAGATAACATGCAGCAATAATAAAACTTATGCTCGTAGAGATTCCTGCTCCAGGCAAACCGTAAACTGGTATAAGCATAAAGTTTAAAATTAAGTTTGAGAATATGCCGAGTCCATCTGAAATTAAGAAATGATAACTCTTATTTACGGTAAAAGGATACAATGAATAAAATGACGCTAATGAACTAAAAATATAACCTATAACCACGTATGGCAAAATTGCCAATCCTGTTTTGTAAATCGGATTAAATAAACTTTTATCAAATAATTTTATATCAAATAAATCATCCGCAAAAAAAGATACCGTTAGAAGAATAAATATTCCGACTGCGAGAATTTTAATTAATATCTTACCAAAATTCTCGCGATAATTTCCTTCTTTGTATCGGTTCAAAGCATACGGCATCCACGCAGCACGAAAAGAAATAACAAAAATATTAGTTATCATGGCAAGGCGATACGCAAAGCTGTATTCGCCTACCTCCTTCTTCCCTAAGAAATGATCGAGAATAAATCTATCTGCTACATCCATTCCTGCTGAAAATATTCCCGATATTAAAAGCGGTAAAGAAAAAAGTATTGTTGAAACCAGAATATTTTTGTCTATTCTAAAAGTGTAGCTGTCCTTAATCAGCGGAAGCAACAGAATAAAAATAAGCGTCGCAGTTAGAAGATGAGCATATATTATTCCTTTTACACCCATTTTTAAGAAATAAACAAACCAAATGTTTAACAATAGATTTATCACAGCACCGATAAAAAGATAAATAACTACCTTTTTTGATAGCTCCTGAGTTTTAAATAGTTGTAATATGTAATTTGATACCGTTTCAATAAAAATTATTACGAACAAAAGCATTAATAGACTTACATACTCGTTAGATCCTAAGATTTTCTGTGTAAGAAATGGAGAGATTATTAATGCGATCGCAGTGAGAATGAACCCCAAAACCATCATTGCGTTTATAACAGTGGAGAAAATTATTTTTCTGGTTGACTCATCACCTTCTTTCAAATAAAAATTGGTTAATGAAGCATTCATACCAAATTGATAAAAAACTCCTGCAATTGCGTAGGTGGACATCATCAATGAATAAATACCAAACTGTTCCACGGAAATTAAGTTAGAATAAAGTGGCAGTAAAATGAAACCAATTAAACGGACAAATAAATTTCCTATTCCATACCAGGCTGTAGCTTCAAATAATCCCGATTTTTTTTGCATCAAATAATATTCTTCATTTTATAAAGTTCCATTAGTCTCTTGTTCACAGATTCGTATCCGTGATATTTCTCTACCCATTTTTTTCCTTTTTCTCCAAAGTCTTTGCGAAGACTTTCGCCTTCAATCAACTCATTTAGTTTTAGATAAAGTTCATTTGCGTTGTTGGCAACTACAAACGGATTTTCTGGCAACCACTCAAAATATTCCTTAGTCATATTCGTTATTGTTGGAATACCCATTGCAAGAGTTTCTAATCCCGCTTTTCCATAGCCAGTTCCTCCCATTGTTCCACCAACCTGATCTATACAAATATCGCTTTTGCTTTTTAACTGGAGTACTTCACTTCTCGAAACATTTTCAAGAAGCAGAAAATTTATCTTACGTTCTTTTTTTATTCGTTCAATAACCGAAATAATCAAATCAGTTCCTTTAAACTTACGGTTGGTGGGTGAATGAACTATCGTAATTCGTTCAACTTCATTTTCCACTTTCACAGGTAGCTCTGACGAATCATACGGATAGAAAATATACTCCAATCCTGATTTAAGAGATAGATGATCGTATTCTGAAGTGATATTAAGGTCTGATAACTCTTCCATCTCCTTTATAATTCCGCGAACTCTCAAATCACTTCCGTAATAGCAACAGACAATCTTCTTTCCTTGTTTTTTCCATTTTTTTGCAATTGTCGAATTACGAAAGAAGTCTAATCCTGAATCGTAATGTATAATATCAAACTCATCAAGTTTCAATTCCTCCACAATCGAAAAAACTTTTTTCCTTTTATAAAAATCATTAGCAGTAAAAAAAATCTTCTCAAAAAAATTTTTCGGCTGGAAATATGGTAACAGGGTTGGTTTATCTTTCTCTTTAAAAGCGATTTTCTCTTTTCTCCAATACTTTGCTAAAGAAGAATTTGGTAAAGGAAAATTAAGACAAACATCCTCAGGGAAATCTCGTTGGTTTTTATGATAAGTAATTAATCTCGAGAAATCGCCACATTTATTGTGCATATCATAAAAGCTGTAAGGAACACCCGCAAAGTTTATTGGTGCAAGATGTAAAATCTTCAGCATTAAAGATCTTTATAAAAAGTATCTCTGAATATTCCGCGTGCGCCAAAATTTTCTTTGAAGCGTCCCAATCCCCAATTTGGCTCCATGTTCACAGTAAAAATTCCGAAGTCAAGGAATCGAAAACCCTCTTGCTGATACTGCTTCATTATCTCATAGAAAAGAAGATTGACCGGGCGATATTCTTGGTATACTTCATCATGACTAATGTAAAAGGCAAGAACAACATTAGAATTGACGGAAAAATTACAAACACCTGCAGTTAGTTTGTCTTTTAATAATGCTCCCCACAATCTAATCTTCGTTGGGAACATATTCTTGAGCAGCTTCAATTCAGCAAGTGTGTGAGCAGGATTTACATTATGCCTAAGCTTCAAATTCTTTTTAAGGATCTCGTAATACTCATCAAACAATTCGCACTCTACAATTTCTATTCCCTGTTTCATGGCCTTTTTGGTCGCAGTTCTGGCTTCTGCACGATAAGTTTCGAGCAGTTTATCCGCATCAAAATCAAGCTGAACAATACTTGATACATCGCGCTTGAGATAATTAAATCCGCTTCTGTAGAGCGCAAAATCAATATAGTTAGAATACTTTGTTTGATAAATGATTGGAGGAACTGTTAATTGAATTCTATCAACCTTTAGTGACTTACCATGATTAATTAAAATATCAACAAGCTCATGAGCTTCTTTAAAGTTCAGATCAGTAGAGTAAACAAAGCCCCCATAACTCGCACCCGGATGCGAAGCAAGAATTTTTTTTCCTTCCTTTTCAATAACTGCCGCCGTAAGAACAGAAAGGATTTTTCCATTTTTCATAATGTAAATGGAGGAATCTTTAAATCTATCTTTTGGATGATAATTAAGAAAAGTCTGCTTATGAAAAAGAGTCCCATTGTCGGATTGCTCTACAAAACTATCCCATTCATCTTCCGTTAAATTGGATTTTTTGAAAAGAGAATATTCAAGCATTAAATAAATTTACTTTATAAACTTATTACGAAAATAATATTCTTTGGGGATTTATAGAAGTGTTCTTGCTCGGTGGCTCTGTGGTTAAAAATTTCACCACAGAGACACAGAGCTTAAGAAATTTTTACTTAGCACCTTCTCCTGCTAATCCACTCAGATCAATTCCCTCAGCAATTTTTCTTGCACTGCCTTCGGGCATTTCATTAGTCTGAACATGAACTATAAATCTTTTGCCAACAAGAACTGTTACTTCATTATCTTTTCCTTCCTCATTCCACTTCTCAAATGTCGGCATACCATTCATTTCAGTACTTTTTTCATAACCCTCAGAGGATTCTCTATTAAATTTCATTTTGAAAAGCATTTGGTATGGCAAATAAAGATTCGAAATGTAAGCGTAATCATATATGTTCACGTGTGCAGATTGATTATCATTTTCGCTTCTAAATTCTGCATTTGCATTCGAGTGATTCCATTTTTCCCACTGAACTGATTCACCTCTTGGTTTTTCAGCTTTCAATCCACTAACTTCTTTAGGGAGATAGTTCATTAAGATTTTGAAGCTCACTGGTGGAACCGGTTCTCTATTTTCGAATAAATCACCACCCATCATCTGCGACATATCGTGTTCTTCTGACGACATTTCTTCTTTGGATGAAGTTGATTCTTTATCATTCATTTCTTGAGGTTGCTCTTTCGATTTATCACCACATCCCGATAACACAAAAAATGAAAAAAGAATTATCACAAAAAAAGATTTCTGAAATACTGACGGCATAAGGCCCTCCTTTATTTTTGAATTATTTTTCTGTTATTAACATATCTTAATTCCAAAACAATTAAAAGCGCCAATAGGATCGTTCATTTTCAGAGGGCTAATACTTGAAAATTTGGTTATGATACAAATCACTTTTTACTACAAAATATTGAAAACCATGATGAATAAAAGTAAAAAAGAATTATTTTCGCTGAAAATTTTATGGCATAAATTTAGTATCATAGCAAATAGCAACAAAAAACTTTTTAGGAGATAAAATGAAACAATTTACTGTTGTCTTGGCAGTTATCTTATTTATTATCGGTTTAGGGAACAAATCTGCTTCACTACAGGCACAAGAAATTTATTTTTGTGAAGATGTGGATGAAGATGGTTATCCTGAAAATGAAAGTTCATCCTTTACCATAGGATCTGGAGGCGGCTGGTTAAAGGTTCTCGTGAAATTAGATGATGAAGTTGACTGCAATGAAGTCAAATACGTCATTTATAAAATATCGAAAAGCGGGAAAGAAAAATATGAAAACACAATTTACCAGGATGTTGAAGATAACTGGGTTTGGTTCTGGAAACAGATAACTTTTTACGATGATGGAAAGTATAATATTTATGTTTATGATAAGCATGATAATTTCTTAGTTTCAGGATCGGTTAGAATAAATTTTAAAGATTAAAACAAAAATCCTTAACTAAATTAGTTGGATTGGAATACCAAAGAAATCCATTCTCCGAATGTTTTACTTTCCACCAATGTGAAATTTAATTTTTCATATTCGGATTGGATTTCTTCTTTGTCCTGTGTTAAAAGACCAGAAAGAATTATTACACCTTTCTTTCTAATACGTTCACTAATTTCTTGTTTTATCTGCAGTAAAATATCTCGTTGGATGTTTGCAACAATTAAATCAAAATTTCTTTCATTCACATTTTTGATTTCACAAAGCCGAACATCAACTTTTTCTTCAACTTTATTCACCTCGCAGTTCTCTATGGAATTTTCATAACTCCATTCATCATTGTCAATTGCTATAACATTACTCGCGCTTAACTTAACCGAAGCAATTGCCAAGACCGCTGTACCCGTCCCAACATCTAAAATCCTCATATCTTTCTCGACATATTCTTCTAGAAGTAACAGAGACAGTTTTGTTGATTGATGCTCTCCAGTGCCAAAAGACATTTTAGGATCAATTGTAATTACTATTTGATTCGGAGACGGATTATATTCTTTGAATGATGGTTTAATAACTAATCTGTCTGAAACAATTATCACTTCCCTGCTCTTTTCCCATTCTTCATTCCAGTTTTTATTCTCCAAAACATTCTCAATAACTACAAATGACTCAATGACCTTTTCCCCTACCAGCTTTTGAAGCTGCTCTGAGATTTCCCTTTCATTTGCTGAGTTTCCTTCTTCGCAGAATACTTTTATAAGATTTTCTTCTTCTTGAATGCCTGAAATATTTAATTCCCATAAAACCCCTTGCAGCAATTCAGGTAGAAACGGTTGCGAGGTTATTGTGAATTCTTTGTAGTTATTCATATAAAATCATCTGAGGACAGTCATCTTCTTAGAAACCATATTCCCATTCGATCTTAAAATGTAAAGGTAAGTACCTGATGAAAGATTTCTTGCATCAAATTCTACTGTGAAGATTCCTCTTTCCTTAAACTCGTTTACTGCTTCATCTACTTTTTCTCCAAGCAGATCGTAAACACTTAGTGTTACATTTCCATTTTGCGGTATCATGTATTCAATCTTTGTTGTTGGATTGAATGGATTAGGATAGTTCTGAGAGAGAATGTATTTATCAAGTATCAGTTCAACTTCTTGAATGGATGAATAGCTGAACGTTCCATTGTTATCTATCTGCTTGAGACGATAGGCAAACTTACTTCCGCCACTTAATGATCTATCAAAATAGCTGTAACTTTTGGGTGAACTGCTGTTCCCGCTGCCAGCTACAAAACCTATCTTTTCAAAATCATTATTGCTGACAGCGGACTGTTGACTGAGGACTTTACGTTGAATCTCAAATCCATAGTTATTTGTTTCGGTTGCTGTTGACCAAGTTAGAAACACTTCTCTATTATTTGCAACCTTTGCAGCGAATGAGATCAAATCAACTGGTAAAATTGGGTTGGAGAGATAGTTATAATGGCGTGCTGTATTGGTAAGTATAGTGGGATACATACCGAAAAAATAGTACACTTGTGTAGTATATCCATAAAGAAGTGAATCAAAATTCCACGCTAAATTCGGTCTCGCATGCGCAAAAGACGGAGCGGTAGTAGTTATTCTGAACCTTCCTAATCTCGTGCCTAAACCCATTGAGGATAAATACGAAGCTTGCAAAAGGTTTACAAACTTAGGAGTTAATTTCCAAACCCTTTTATTACCAACAAAACCATTGATATCAGGATCGCTCGGAATTTGTTCTGAATTCATTTCACTTGTTCCCGGAATATAAACTGAATTTAATATTCCGCCATTACTAATAGCATTATCAAGTAGCAAGCATATTTGTATACCATATAACCTAAAAGGATATGGGTAACTTATATCTTTAAAATAGATATCGAATTCATAGGTATTGTTATTCGCTTGACCATCATTTATTAATCGGGCTTCATAATCTAGAATAGGGCACTCTATACAAGGATCATAGGATACAATAAAATTGATATAAGATAAAGTTAATTGAGCGGCTGTATTATTATCATTATACCATAATTTTGTAAAAGGATTAGGTGTAACATACC
Organism: uncultured Ignavibacteriaceae bacterium; assembly: GCA_964391015.1. Taxonomy (GTDB): domain Bacteria; phylum Bacteroidota; class Ignavibacteria; order Ignavibacteriales; family Ignavibacteriaceae; genus XYD12-FULL-36-8. The sequence goes on along the minus strand of CAYMKU010000054.1, from coordinate 7,162 downwards.
TCCAAGCAGGATTTAACAGAAAATTATTATTAAATGGTAGGGAACAGGTTACTCTATAAGTGCCTAACCTAATTTCAACGGGATAATCCGGAATTATTGCACCAGGATAATTATCTAATGGTGCTTTTATATATAATGCGTAGCCTGGTGCCCCACCACTATAGGCAAGACAATTTGTACTCTGTTGTGCAGCTGGTAGCTGAGAACTTCCTGCCACATATGACATAGATAACGTGCCACCTGCTGGTAATATGGCAGAGTTATATGTTAGAACAAATTGCCCTTTGACATAAGGTTCAGTTCCTCCACCAGTTCTCGATATATAAATATCAAATTGAAATTGTGAATATGTTATTCCAAAAAAATTTCTTGCAGTAAGCTGATATTGGGGTTGTGCATTTGTTTGATCTAGAAGTGTGGAGAAAAACAATTGTGGAAGAATAAAAGAAACAAAAAATATTAAACGGTGTTCCTTCGCAATTTTCATTTTTGTGCCTCTCAAAATTAAATTTTAATTAACCAACTGGAGAGGAAAGGAATAAATATCTTGCTATAAAAATTCATTTAAAATTCTTAAAAAGCAAGTGTGTGAAATGGATTATATTACTTCTGAGAGGATGATCTCAGAATTCTATTCTCTGCATTCGTTATTCTGTATCCTTCGAAGAAAATCCTTCAAACTCCCGAATTCAATTCCTGCAAATGTTCATAAACAGAATTTGCGAGAGCATCAAGATTGTATCCTCCCTCAAGTGCAGAAATAATCGGAATATTTTCCGCTGAAGCAAACTGCAAAATTATCCTTGTCATTTCAGCATAATCACTGTCAGCCAATAACATATTTGCAAGCGGGTCATCTTTATGAGCATCAAATCCTGCTGAAAGAATTATCATCTGTGGTTTATAAGAAATTAATTCGGGAATAATTTTTTCATTAAAAATTTTTATGTAAGTATCACCTTCAGTGTTTGGAGGTAAAGGGAAATTTAAAGTGTAATTCATTCCTTTATTCAATCCTCTTTCATTTTCCCTTCCAGTTCCAGGGTAAAGCGGGAACTGATGTAAGCTGAAATAATAAACTTCAGGTGACTCATAAAATATTTCTTGAGTTCCGTTGCCATGATGAACATCCCAATCAATAATTGTAATTCTGTCAAGCTGGTATTTTTTAATTGCGTACTTTGCACCAATGGCAACATTGTTGTACAGACAAAACCCCATAGGACGACTTGATTCAGCATGATGACCAGGTGGACGAGCCAAACAGAATACATTTCGATATTTCTTGTTAGCCACTAAACCAACTGCATCAATTAAGCTACCCGCAGCTGTTAAAGCCGCTTGCCAGGAATTTTTAACGACATATGTATCTTCATCAAGCATTAATCGGTTTTCTTTTATTGATGATCGAATAAATTCCAAATGATCCTTTGTGTGAACCAAAAGAACTTCTTCCTCAGACGCTGATTTTGGTCTGAGCAAACTTACTTTGTCAAGGAAATTTTCTTGTTTCAGCTTGTTGAGTATTGCTTCTAACCGTGCTGGATTTTCAGGATGAGTGAAAGGTGGTTTGTGAAATAAAAAAACCTCATCATATAAAATTGCAAGGTTTGGCATCGTTATTCTTAATTCGATTCTGCAAGTATTTCACAAACAGTATCTATAAAATCCCTTGCTTGCTTAGAACTGCCAACGTAATTCTGTATTAAAATCGAAAACGCTAACATGTGTCCTTGGTGATTTTTTACATAGCCCGCAAGTGAGCTTACTCCACTTAATGTTCCTGTTTTGGCATGAACATTATTTTCTGCTTTCGTTTTTTTCATTCGGCTTTCTAAAGTACCATTAGTAGCTGCAATGGGAAAAGATTCGTAGAGAATTTTATATAAATCAGGTTCTTCATAATAAAAATATTTTAATATGGATAACAAAAGCTCTGCACTTATCAAGTTGTAATGTGAAACTCCGGAACCATCAACCAATCTGTAATCATTAGGATTTAATCCGCTGAGAATTATTAAGCTGTCAATTATTTTCAATCCATTTTTTGCAGACGCTGGTTTGCCATAATATCTTTCTGCTAAAACACGCAAGGTCATTTCAGCAGAAAGATTGTCACTGGTTTTATTAAGGTTTACAATTACTGAATCATATGCTCTCAAAAAAGTATAAATATGATGCGAATTTCCCGTTAATGATTTTAGTCGCAAATCTCCCGTGAATGCGATTCCATTTCGTATGAGAGATTCTTTAAATAATGTTAGAAAGTAATATTCTGGTTGGAAGATGTTAAATTGTTGAGAGAAATAATTTCTTTCATTAAAGTCATCCTTAGTTAAATTGCCTTCAACAAAAAACTTATTTGTACGGTTTATCCAATCACGACCAATATTAAAATGCAAAGTTTTGGTATCATCAAGAGCAACCTTATTAATTATTTCGATGTAATTTGTTTCGGGAATGCTTCTTACAATAAATTGACCGCTTTGCTCCTCAAACACACCAGTCAATGTGATTGAATTATCGTTGATGTTCAATGCTGACATGTATGGTGCATCAGTCGAGGGATCATCATCCCACATCCATCCATTACCCCAAAAGAGTGAATCGGTCGTTGAAACATCACCATAAATGTTTCCTGTAATTTTTGAAATGCCGATCTCTTTGACTTTTGCAATAAGTACTTCTAAATCATTTGAAGTAAAATCAGGATCACAGCCGCCAACAACATAAAGATGCCCAGCCAAAACGCTATCAACAATTTCACCTTCATAACAAAGAGAAGTTTTAAATTGGTAATCTTTCCCTAAAAATTTTAGACCGGCTGCACTCGTCAACACTTTCATATTTGATGCTGGATGCAAAAGCTGCTTATTATTTTTTTGATATAAAACTTTTTTCTTTGTTAAATCATAAATATCAACCGCAACGAGTGTTGATTCAAAATATTTGTTTTTGTAAAGCTGCTCGATCTTACTTTGGATCTGCTTGTCAAAGGGTTGAGGAAAAACACACGTGGCGGAAAGGAAAAAAATTACTAAGCTATTAAAGCAAAAAATATAACTCTTAACCTTTTTTGCCAAAATAATATGTTTTAAAACTGCAATAAATTTCATTATATCTCTTTTATTGCGATTGAGTTATAAATCAAAAATACTCTCTCCCTCTAAATTCGGCACCGATTTCTTGTTCTATAATTTGGCGAACTTTGTCAATTTCTACATGATCAAGCAACACTGCAGTCATTACAACTTTTTCAACATAGTTTTTTGCTTCTTTAGCAAAAGAAATCACCTCATCAAACATCTGTGGTTCAACTCTCATTAGCTCGGAATACTTTTGGGGATCGGCAGCATTAAGACTAATCGAGACAATATCAATCAATCCATTTAGTTCGGGGACAATATTTCTTTTATTGATTACATTACCATGGCCATCGGTGTCGAGTCGTGTTTTACCGCCATTTTGTTTTACATACTTTGCAATTTCTTTAACTACATCCCACCGAATTGTTGGTTCACCATAACCGCAAAAAACAATTTCATTATAGACTTTAGGATCACCAATTTCTTTAATATACACATCAGCATTCGGCTCTTCCTTTTTGCTCATCTTTAAATTGTACCCACTCACAACTGCTTCACCTTTCCGATCACAAAAAACACAATCTGCATTGCAGCGATTTGTAACATTGATATAAAGATTCTTTCCTATTTGATATGTAAAACTTGTGGCGGGTTTGCTTCCGATTCCAAATATTCGAAAAGTATTGTAAGAAGTAACACGTGCAACATCGTTCACACTAAGATGGCGAACTTCAGCAATCTTTTCCGCTACTAATTTCACATAAGCAGGTTCATTCCTTTTTCCTCGATGCGGAACAGGAGTCATAAATGGCGAGTCTGTTTCAAGCAAAAGATGCTCAGGCGTAATCTTTGAAACAATGTCCCTCAGCATATCTGCCTTTGTAAAAGTAATGTTGCCTGTGAACGAAATAAAATGATGGTAACTAATCAACTCCCTTGCTTCATCGAGTGTTCCATTGAAACAATGAAACTGTGCTCTCAATCCCGTTTCATCATATTCTTTTATTATCTTCAGAATATCTTCACTCGCATCCCGGTTATGGACAACAACTGGAAGATCAAGCTTAAGAGCTAATTCTATTTGGGATTTGAATGCTTTAATCTGTTTTTCTTTAGGTGAAAAATCATAGTAATAATCCAACCCAATTTCACCTATTCCAATAATCTTTTCATACTTTGCAAACTCTTCAACTTTAAGAATAAAATTTTCATTCAAATCTTTTGTTTCATGAGGATGAATACCAACAGTACCATAAATCATATCATACTTCTGTGTAAGCTCAATTACCTTTGAGCACGTATCGAGGTCTGTTGCAGGAACAATAATGTAATCAACACCAGAATCTTTCGCCCTCTGAATTATTTCATCGAGTTCTCCATCAAAGTTAGGATAAAAGAGGTGAGCATGAGTATCAACAAACATATGTTATCTCCGCAACATGAAAATATTTTTTCAAATTTAATTAGGATTGTTAATCAGTTGAAAAATGTTCCTCAAACTTCACAAAATAACTCCTAAACTAAAAGAGTAATTTCTTACCAGCACAAGATTTCCTATAAACTCAGCATTATTTTCAGCAGTAATATATCCAGAAAGCTCGAAAGTGGAAATGGATGAAACAGTTGTTTTTATGTCACCATTTGCAAGTTGAATTTCTTTCTCAGAAGAATGTTTTATTAATTTACCTATAATTATATTTATCTATACATTTTGACCTGAAATCTATTTGGCATATATCACAAAAATTTTAAGAAGTAAGCAAAAACCATTTAGGAATTGTAGTGCAGAGAATTAATGTTTTTATACTAATCATTTCATTTTTATTTTCAATAGGAAGCAGTCCGATATTTTCTCAACAAAACAGAAGAACAATTTTAGGGAAAGTTGTTGATGGTCAAACTTTTGATCCACTTCCATTTGCAAATATTTCACTCCAAAATTCTGATCTAGGAACAACATCGGATGTTAAAGGTAATTTTATTGTAAATAACAATATTGACGCAAAAAATTTAGTGATTAGTTATGTAGGATATAAAAGCTTGATAATAAATGTTGATAGTATTCCCAATAATTATGAAAAAGTATTCTATCTTTTACCAATCAGTATTTACTTGCAGGAAGTAACTGTTTATTCAAATGTCAATCAGCAGTCGCTTTCCGAAATAAGTAGCTTATCAATGCAGAGCGAACGAATTAGAGAAATATCTGTCGGAATGCCCGATATTATGCGGTCAATTCAATCATTACCCGGAATAGCAGTTAACAATGAATTCAAAGCTCAGTTTAATGTCAGGGGTGGAAATCAAGATGAGAATCTAGTTTTGGTGAATGGGACAAAAGTGTACGAACCATTTCATATAAAAGAAGTAACTAATGCAAGTGTAGGGATTTTTAATGTTGATCTTATTAAAAACGTGGACTTGATCACTGGTGGATTTAGTGCACGATATGGCGATAAAATGAGTTCGGTTCTTAATATTCAGTATCGCGAAGGAAATAAAGAAAAATTTGCTGGGGCAGTGTCTTTAAGTTTAGCTTATCTTGATGGATATATTGAGGGACCAATTACGGACGAATGCTCATTTATTTTGGGAATCAGAAAAAGTTATTTGGAATATGTGCTTTCGCTGATAGATTATGAAGATATTTCATCATTAAAACCATTATTCTATGATGTGCAAGGAGTTCTCAACTACGATTTTACACCTTCAAATAAAATTTTATTTGAGTTTATTCACTCCGGTGATGACTTTGGTTATACTCCGCTAAAGCATAAACAAGCATCCCCAACAATTGGTTTATTAAATAATCAAAGTGCCGAGATTATTACGTCAAGAAACCAAAGTGAAGATGATAAAGCAGATTATTATAGTAATCTATTCGCAATTCAGAGTATAAATTTATTGTCAAGCAAAGCTTTATTGAAAGGAGAAATTTCTTTTTATAAGCAAACAGATAATGAATATAGATTTTACTCAAGTGACGATAATGAGGATTACAGAATCTTATCAAGCGGGACTAATTTCTTTAACAAACTACGTACTGAAAGATTAACCTACGATACTCTTGATATTGAAACCATAGAATTCAAAACAGACTTTGCTTATCAGCTAGCAACACAGTATGAAATTAACTCAGGCTTAAGCTTCCAGAGTATCAGGTATAACCATGTACTAGATGATTTTTTTACCTACATTCAGAAAAATAATTTTGCCGATTCTTCAGTTACAGTTGCAGACACAATTAAAAGTCCTGGAGTATTTAGCGGGAAAGTACCAGTTGATGCTAAGTCATTTAAGTATAGCGCATACATCGAAAATATATTTCAACCTGCTGATTATTTGACTTTTAATATTGGCGGCAGAATTGATTACTTCGATTTGAACAAGGATTTCACTTTTAGTCCGCGAATTAGTGCATCATATAATTTGAATGCTCAAACAACAATAAGAGCAGCATGGGGACATTATTATCAATCACCTATTTATCGCCAGCTGAAATCTTCTGCTGCATCTGATACAAACACACAATCACAAATGGCTATTCACCATATCTTAGGTTTAGAGCATTCAATCTTTCTTAATGATAATCCGAATAGTTTTTTGAAACTGAAAGTCGAAGGTTATTACAAAGATTATCGTAATCTAATTTCTTCTTCATTCACCATATTTGAAAGGTTACTATATTCCGGCTACAACGATGCAGTTGGTTCAGCAAAAGGAATAGATTTTTTTGCTGTTCTTAACATTCCACAATTTTATTGCTGGCTTAGTTATGGACTGCTCTATGCGAATGAAGATAAATTGACCGATGATATGGGAAAATATCCTCGCTATACAGATCAACGACATTCATTTTCGTTCATAAGCAATTTGGATTTAGGATCTGAATGGAGTTTTTCGCTGAAAGGATATTATGGAAGCGGATTTCCATATACGCCCAAAACTGCTGTAAACAATAATGGGATTTGGGAATGGCAATCGGGCAGAATTCATTCGGCACATTTACCAGCTTACAAAAGGGTTGATATTAGGATAAGTAAAGATTTTATTTATGATAATTCTACATTAAATGT
>CAYMKU010000053.1:0-19213 GCA_964391015.1 uncultured Ignavibacteriaceae bacterium | reverse complement strand
AACAACTTCAAACGTTGAGAAATACTATCTTGAAAAATCAAGAAAAAAATTAATTTATCCACCAACCGAGAAAATTGGTCTAATACAGGTTGATAATTTTCCGGAATTAGGAAAATTAACAGCACTAAGATTTCTAGAATGGGCTCAGCAGAATCCCAATGGGGTAATTTCACTTCCTACAGGCAAAACTCCTGAGCATTTTATAAAATGGGTCTCACATCTTCTCAAAAATTGGGATAAAAAGGAAATAAAAGATGAACTTAAAAAAGTCGGTATTGATACATCCTTGAAACCGAAAATGGATTCACTGCATTTTGTTCAGATAGATGAATTTTATCCAATAGATGCTGCTCAGCATAACAGTTTTTACTACTATATTCAAAAATTTTATTTCAGAAATCTTGGCTTTGATTCTAAAAAAGCATTGTTCATGAACATCAATGAAATAGGCACAGCAGATAACTTACCGTTAGATGTGATTTTTCCAAATAATATTGTTGATTTGTCATTAAGAATACGTTGGGCAAAAAGTCGTGCAGAACGACTTCAGAAAAAGACAATTGAAATTGTAGATCAATTCTGCACCGATTACGAAAGTAAAATTAGAGAGATGGGCGGTATCGGTTTTTTTCTTGGGGGTCTTGGTCCTGACGGACATATCGGCTTTAATGTTCTGGGAAGTGATCATTACTCTACGACGAGACTGATTGCAACAAATTATGAAACTCAAGCTGCTGCTGCAACTGATTTAGGCGGAATTGAAATTGCTAAAAACAGACTTGTAATCACAATCGGACTTGATACTATTACATACAATAAAAATGCAGTGGCTATAATCATAGCTGCTGGTGAGGCAAAGTCTAACATCGTTCGTGATTCTATTCAGAATACATCGTCAAATATTTATCCTGCTACTGTTCTGCAAAAATTAAAGAACGCAAGATTCTACCTAACAAATGGTGCAAGTTTGCGGTTGCAAGAGAGAAGATATTTAGATGTTACTGCTGAAGAACCAATAACCCAAGTTTCAATTGAGCGGGCGATAATTAATTTGGCAATCGATCAGAAAAAAGATTTAAATTCATTGAGTGAAGAAGATTATCAGTCATCAAAAATATGTTCCTATATCAGTAGGAAAATAAAACAGAAACCGGCAGAGTTAAATAAAAAGATCCATGATGAAATTATCAACCGCTTGAATAACGGGTTGGGAGTGATAGAAAATCAAACTATACTCCATACAGCACCTCATCATGATGATATTATGCTGGGGTATCTACCCTACATTAACCATTTGGTTCGAACTCCATTAAATAAACATTATTTTGCAACACTCACAAGCGGTTTTACGGCAGTTACAAATTCATTTATGCTTGAGCTAATGGAAAACCTAAAAAACCAGCTTGTCTTAGGAACCATAAGGACAAATAGGCAATTCGATCCGGAATTTTTTGAAGGACGAAATCAAGATGTCAATTTATATTTAGATGGAATTGCAGCTCACAGTCGAACAATGAAAAATGAAGCGGTCGCTCGCAGATTGTTAAGGAATATGATAGAGATTTATGAAGAAGATAACCTGACATATCTTGAAGACCGTGTTGATGAATTGATTAACTACTTCAAAACTCAATATCCCGGCAAGAAAGATATTACCCATGTACAAAAGTTAAAGGGTATGATGCGTGAATGGGAGGAAGAATTAATTTGGGGATATTTTGGATTTAACACTAAAAATGTTTTGCACATGAGATTAGGATTTTATCAAGGTGATATTTTTACTGAAAATCCTGAGATGGAAAGAGATGTTATTCCAATACTAAAATTGATGAAAACTATAAAACCAACAATTGTTACTGTTGCTCTTGATCCAGAAGGAAGTGGGCCAGATACTCACTACAAAGTACTTCAAGCAATTGCCGAAGCTCTCCGATTGTATGAAAAGGAAACCGGTAATTCGGATATTAAAGTTTGGGGTTACCGTAATATTTGGTACAAGTTTCATCCTGCTGAGGCGAATATTTATATTCCTGTTAGTTTAAACTCCATGGCGATACTTGAAAACACGTTTATGAATAGTTATGGCTCGCAGAAGTCAGCAAGTTTTCCAAGTTGGGAATACGATGGACCATTTTGCAGGCTGGCTCAACAAATTCAAGTTGATCAATTTGAGAAGGTTCGTTTGTGTATTGGTAAGGATTTCTTTTCTAATAGTGCAATCCCAAGATTTAGAGCAGCTCATGGTCTTATCTTTTTGAAGGAATTAACATTAAGAGAATTTTTCGATCATTCAAAAGAATTGCGGAAGCTAACTGAAAACTACTAGGAATATTCAGCCGATGTTATGCGCTACCTTATAGATCTATTAATATTGAAGCACATTTGCAAATAGTAATGATCACAGAAATTAGGATTTCCTATCTCACTTCACAAAATTAATATTGACTCCAGGTGTTAAGCTTAAACTAATATCTACCGATCCTAATTTATATTCTTTAAGCTTAGCACTAGTATAAAAATCTCCAGCTTTGAACAAACATTTTAAGATTACCGATAAAACTTTACGGTCTTCGACCTCCTCAAGCAATTTCTTTTTTTCTTCATCGTTTATCTCCGATTGAAAATTGAAAGATAAACTAATTTGTGGTGGAAGACCAAGCGAAATGTGAATAGCGTTAAGCTCATATCCAGCCCTAGTTATTAGGCCCTTAGATTCATCGAGCATATCAGTAATTTCTTTTGCCTTGTTTGTGCCGGCATCTTTGAACTCATCCATGATTGTTTTTGATTCATCGCCGATGAGATTTTCTTTTAGCTCAACCAATTTGCTTGTAATATTACTAGTTGAGTCTTTGGCTTTTTGAAGTAGATCATCAACTCCCATTTTTACCTCTAGAATAATTTATTTTATTATACCTATAAAATATATCATATCGAACTGATGAACAAAAAATCCGAGGGGAAAATTTATTCGATTCAATTCAGACGAAGATAAATTTACAGCATCGGTAAAAATTTTTTCCTGTTAAATCAACATATTTTCCCAAGAATTTTTTGCTTGATATTTATCGTTGCTTATGAGGTCTCATGGTGCTATTATCAAAACGCCTAAATATGCGGGAAACAGTCTTCGGCATTCTTATTGATTTTACTGATTATTGTTGCTGTTGTTGGATGCTGAACCAAAAAAATGAGACAATAATGTATAAAAATATTTCGCTTTATTTATATCAGAATTCCCATTATGAAGATTTAGCGATTGAACTGTTCGAAATCGAATTGAGAAAAAAGCAAATCTATAGTACGGTAAGCTCACTTAAAGAGCTTAGTCGTTTGAATGAGAAGTTGCAAAACGAATTGGCTGCACTGCTGAATCGAGAAAAGAATATACTTTCTGATTTATTTAGAGCCACTACGCATTCAGAAGTTGAGCTTCAGGCAATCTCCACAGAAATAAAGAAGTAATCACATTTTAACTTTGACAATCAGGATCGAAAAAGTTTTTCAATCTCCTAGGATTTGAAGGAAAATCGGATAGTCCATGAAGTGTGCGCTTGAAATCTGAACTTAATGGGAAAATAGTTTAAGAATTGGATTAGGGATTCTGCTGTAATATAGTAATCATTTTTTTATGTACTTTCCCATTACTTGCCAAAACCTTTTTAGAAAAAATATCAATGCTATTCCCATCAAAATCCGTTACCAACCCTCCCGCTTCTTCAACAATTAATTTTCCAGCACACATATCCCATGGTTTAAGGTGAACTTCCCAAAATCCATCGAACACACCTTTGGCAACATAGCAAAAATCAATCGCGGCGGAACCCAATCTTCTAATTCCACGAGCAGCTTTGGTAAACGCAACAAATTTTCCTAAAGCATTCTCAGGATTTTCCCTAATATCGTATGGAAATCCAGTAACCAATAATGAATGCCTGAGATTTGAGTTTTTATTCACACTGATTCGTTTACTATTCTCATAAGTTCCGCTTCCCAATTCAGAGGAGTAGATAATATCTCGTATAATATCATAAACAACACCAGCAATTGTTTCTCCGCTCTTCTGTACTCCAATTGAAACAGCAAACATCGGAAAGCCGTGTGCAAAGTTTACCGTTCCGTCCAAAGGATCAATCACCCAATTATATTCTGATTTGCTTAATAACCCGTAGCCCTCCTCCGTAATAATTCCATGTGAAGAATATTTTTTAGTGATGAAATCAACAATAATTTTTTCGGACGCTTTATCAACTTCTGTAACTAAGTCAGATTCATTCGTTTTAAATTCTAAACTAAAGTTGGTGTTAAATCTGGAACGAATAAACTCACCCGCTTCTTTCGAAATGTTAATTATGTCATCAATCATATTTTCATGGATTATTAAGTATTAAAACAAAACAATAATACAAAGTTACAAACTATCGCGATTAAGCATAGTTTTTCGTTCCTTGTTACGCCCTTCTAATTTTGATATATTTTCAATTAGGAATTAAATTAGATAATACAATGGAGATTAGTTTTGACTTTAATTGACAAGATTGATGACAAAAAATCAATACAAAATAATATTCTAGATAACATACCACAGATTTTACCAATTCTTCCGCTTAGAGATATTGTAATTTTTCCTTACATGATATTTCCTGTGCTTGTTGGACGAGAGCAATCAATACGAGCTGCGAATTATGCTTCTGAAACGACAAAATATATTTTTCTTTCTGCACAAAAAAAATCCAACGTTGAAGATCCGAAGAAAGAAGATATTTATAAAGATGGTACAATAGCAAAGATTGTTCAAATCCTCAAACTTCCAAATGGCTTAATAAAAATACTCGTTGATGGTTTGCTCCAAGGAAGAATAATCGAATTTACTGATGAGCAGCAATTTTTTGAAGGGAGAATCGAAATTGTAGTACCCGCATATGAAAATGATCATGAAATGAATGCTCTAGTAAGACAGATGTCGCAACTTTTTAAAGATTATGTAAAAATAAATCGCAACATACCAAACGAAGCCGTCAATGCATTTGAAAACATTGAGGAGCCCGACCGCAAATTGTTTTATGTTGCAGCAAATATCAGCCAGCAAATTGATGTTAAGCAAACAATACTTGAAAAAATTCATATCAAAGAACAGTTTTATGAAGTCATAAAAATTCTCAATTCAGAAATTGATATCCTTCGAATCGAAAAAGAAATTGATAATAAAGTTCAAGAAAATATTGCAAGGACACAGCGCAAGTTTATCATCCAGGAACAAATAAAAATTCTTCAAGATGAGCTTGGTGATGAGGAAGATACCACTCCAGAGTTTGCTAAAATCCGTGACGGTATAAAAAAAGCAAAAATGTCGCAGGAAGCAGAAGCAAAAGCCAACGAAGAGTTTAATAAGCTTAAAAAAACTCCACCAATGTCTCCCGAATCAACGGTAATTAGGAATTACTTGGAATGGCTTATTGATGTTCCTTGGAACAATAGAACAAAAGATAACCTTGATATAAAACATGTACAGAAAATTTTAGATGAAGATCATTTTGGACTTGAGAAACCGAAGGAAAGAATAGTTGAACATATTGCAGTTTTAAATCTTGTTAAGACCATGCGTGGGCAAATACTTTGTTTCGTAGGCCCTCCAGGAGTTGGTAAGACTTCACTTGGCAAATCTATCGCAAGGGCGTTGGGGAGAAAGTTTGTCCGCATAAGCTTAGGCGGAGTAAGAGATGAAGCAGAAATTCGTGGCCATCGCAGAACTTATATTGGTTCAATGCCTGGGAAAATTATTCAGTCAATGAAAAAAGCCAGTACAATAAATCCTGTAATGCTTCTTGATGAGATAGATAAAATGAGCATGGATTTTAGAGGCGATCCCTCTTCAGCAATGTTGGAAGTTTTAGACCCCGAACAAAATCACACATTTAACGATCACTACCTTGAAGTTGATTATGACTTGTCACAGGTAATGTTCATTACTACGGCAAATGTTCGCTACAATATTCCTCTGCCTCTGCAAGATAGAATGGAAATAATCGAACTGCCTGGTTATCTTGAGTATGATAAAATGGAAATAGCAAAACGGCATATCATACCGAAGCAAATTGAAGCACACGGATTAGACAAAAAAAATGTATCCATCACTGATCAGGCTATTAAAAAAATTATTACAGATTATACTCGTGAAGCAGGTGTTAGAAATCTTGAAAGAGAATTGGCTTCTGTTTTCAGAAAACTTACAAAAGATATTGTTGTCAAAGAGTCATCAAACGGAAAAGCAAAATCAAAAAACAGATTTATTGTTGATGAAAACAAAGTTGAAGAGTATCTTAAAATTCCAAGATTCAGACAGTCAAGACATGTTAAAGAAAAAAAAGTGGGAAGCGTTACTGGCTTAGCATGGACAAGTGTAGGTGGCGAATTACTAACAGTTGATGTTACAATTATGAACGGCTCTGAGAAGCTGACTTTGACTGGACAACTTGGTAATGTGATGAAGGAATCTGCACAAGCAGCATTAAGCTATATACGATCGGAAGCGAAGAAGTTCGGGTTGAATCCAGATTTTTATAAAGGTAAAGAAGTTCATATACATCTTCCAGAAGGTGCAATTCCCAAAGACGGACCATCGGCTGGATTAACTATGGCAATGGCATTGCTCTCTGCTGTAAGCGGAAAACCTGCTCTTAACAGCATAGCCATGACAGGTGAAATTACATTGCGTGGTAATGTGTTACCAATCGGAGGATTGAATGAAAAATTATTAGCAGCAAAAAGAAACGATATAAAAACCGTGCTCATCCCAAAAGAAAATGAAATTGATTTGATCGAGATCCCTCAAAAAGTAAAAGATGGATTGCAAATTATCCCTGTTGATTCAGTAGCATCAGCAGTACCTTATGTAATTCCAGAAATGAAATTGTCTTTTGGCAAAAATATTTTGCTAAAAAAGAAAAAGTGATCAAAATTGGCTGAAATAATTATTTCTCAGAAAAACTTAACTGAAGTGGAAAAGTATAAACTGTTGCTTCAACAGCTCAATTCACTTGTTCAGAAAGATGATAATCTCATATCAAACCTTGCAAATGTAACTGCAGCTTTGAAGCAATCTTTCGATAAAATTAGCTGGGTTGGTTTTTATTTATTTGACGGGAAAAAACTTTATCTTGGACCTTTTCAAGGAAAAGTTGCATGCACCAATATAGAAATTAGCAATGGAGTTTGTGGTAAATCTGCTGAACTTAAACAGTCAATTATTGTTCCCGATGTTTATCAATTTCCAGGACACATCTTTTGCGACGCAGATTCAAAATCTGAGATTGTTGTCCCTTGGCTAAAGAATAACAATTTAATAGGAGTATTGGATTTAGACAGTACTATGTTTAATTCTTTCAACGATACGGATAGAATTTATCTCGAGCAAATTTGTAAATTTTTATCAGAAGAAGTTTTATAATACGTAATTAAGGATAAAATGGATTTTGTAGTAACTGCAAGAAAGTGGCGCCCGAAAAGGTTTAATGAATTAATTGGACAGGAGCATATTACAACTACGCTTCAAAATTCCATTCGCAGCAATAGAATAGCACACGCTTATTTATTTACTGGTCCGCGGGGAGTCGGTAAAACCAGCACGGCAAGAATCTTTGCTAAGGTTTTGAATTGCTTAAATCCCAAAGACATAGAACCCTGTAATGAATGTGAACTTTGTGAAAGCATCCAATCAAATCAGTCGTTAGACATTATTGAAATTGACGGTGCTTCAAACAGGGGTATTGATGAAGTACGAACTTTGAGAGAATCCGTCAAATATGCCCCAACAAAAGGGAAATATAAAGTCTATATCATTGACGAAGTTCATATGCTTACAAAGGAATCATTCAATGCATTCCTAAAAACTTTAGAAGAACCACCCTCACATACTATATTTATTTTTGCAACAACTGATGTTCACAAAGTCCCGTTGACAATTATTTCACGTTGCCAAAGATATGATTTTCGACGAATTGATTTAGAAACTATAAAAAGCACAATTAAAGAAATAGCTGAAAATGAAAAAATAGAAATAGATGATAAAACTCTTAGCATAATAGCTAAAAAAGCTGATGGTTCCCTTAGAGATGCTGAAAGTTATTTTGATCAGGTCGTTGCATTCTGCGATAAAAAAATTGATCCAATTACAATTTCAAAGATGCTTAACTTAATTGATGATGAGATCTATTTTAAAATTTCTGATGCCGTGCTCGAAAAGAATTTCAAAACTGTTTTTGAGATAACTGACGAGATTTATAGGAACGGATGGAACTTTATTGATTTTATGGATGGGTTGCTGGAACATTTCCGAAATATTCTCACAGTCATACTCAACAAAAAAACTGATTTGATTGAAACTGCTGAAGTTAATAAAATTCGATATGCTCAATACGGAGAGAAATTTACTACACATGATGTACTACGTTTGTTGAATTTTCTAACCAAGGTTCAGCAGGAATTAAGGTTTAGTCAAAATCATAAATTAAAAATTGAGATTGCACTTAGCCATCTTGTTGGTTTAGAAAAAACATCAACATTAAGTGAAATAATTTCAAAAATTGGTACTGGCGAAGATACGTCTCCGCTTTTTTTATCTGAAAATTTAAGCTCAAAATATTCATCTCCACAATCTCCCCAAAAATTTACCGAATTGAATCGTACTCCGCCTACTCAAAATAATTCTCAAGCAATTAGGAATGTTGTTAAAGAAAAAGTTGAAAATATTATGCTTAACGAGATTTCCGATTTTGATGGAGTCGTTAAAAAATGGGAAAGTTTTGTTAATTCTATCAGTGCCGAAAGATCATTAATTTTTGGTCCCATGATGAAAAATTTAAGACTGATTAACCTCGAGGGTAATAAGCTCAATCTTTCTGGTGTGGACGAACATGGGAAATTTCTTCTTACACAACATCAAGAATATATCAGTAAAAAAATTATGGATGTTTTCGGGAAAAAGCTTAATCTTCAGTTTTCCAGCGTAGGAAACTCACCAGAAGTAGAGTCCCAACCTAGAAATGACGAAAAACTGTCAAAAAAAGCTAACAAGGCAAATGATCCTCTCATTGATGCAATAATCAATGAGCTTGGTGGACAAGAAATAGAATAGTGTTGGTTCACAATTTTTAAGCAAATTTCTTTTCATTTTTCAACATAATTCCTGTAAAATTCCTAAAAATTTTGGGAATCTAAATCCGTTTAAGTATTTTTACCGCCTATGTTTAGGAGATTTATCGTTGCAATTGATGGTCCTGCAGGTTCTGGTAAAAGTACCTCAGCAAAATTAGTTGCACTACATTTAAATTTTTTGTACATAGATACTGGTGCAATGTACCGTGCCATCACTTATTTGGCAATGAAGAACAACATTCTGAATAATCACGAAAAGGTTACAAAGTTAGCTGATTCATGTTCAATGAAACTGGGCTTTAGTGATGGAATAACTCAAATACAAGTTGACGGAGTTGATCTTACAGATGAAATTCGTTCTCCTGAAGTTAATGCGCATGTTAGCGAGGTGAGTAAGATTGCTGGGGTGCGGGAAGTACTTGTAAAAAAGCAGCGTGAAATGGCTTCAGAGAATACAGGAGTGGTTATGGAAGGCAGAGATATTGGAACTATTGTCTTTCCTGATGCCGATGTGAAGATTTATCTAACCGCATCAATTGATGAAAGATCAGTCCGCCGGACCAAAGAATTTACCGAACAAGGAAAAAAAGTTACTGTAGAATCTGTAAAAGAAAATTTGCTTAAGAGAGATATAATTGATTCTACAAGACCAATTGCTCCATTATCTAAAGCTGAAGATGCTATTGAAGTTGATACTTCAAACTTTACAATTCCAGAGCAAGTTGAAATAATTTTAGAACATGTTAGAGAAAAAATAAAGCAAATAAATTAAGGCGGTTTTTATTAAGCCATCATTAAACAACAATGTATAATTAATTTTTCTGCCAATCTACTTTTGGGTGGCTTGGAGTAAGTTTAGCAGATGTACTTTTTTAGGAGGATTAATGTCCACAGGAACTAAAGATACGAAGAAGAGTGTTCCGACTGTTGAAGATTTTGAGAAAGCAAAGAAAGAATTTAACAGTAACTACAGCCAAGAGGAATTCCTTGCACTGGCTAAATTATATTCTGAATCTTTTCGCGACGTAAAAGAAGGCGAACTTGTAAAAGGGAAAATAGTGCGAATACAAGGAGACCATGTAATTCTAGACGTTGGTTTTAAGTCCGAAGGTGCGATACCAAAATTGGAATTTAACAACGCCGATGAAATGAAAATTGGACGTGAGGTTGAAGTTGTTCTCGAAAGTGTTGAAGATCAGGAAGGTAACTTAGTTTTAAGTAAACAGCGAGCTGATTTCTTAAAGATTTGGGATCGTGTTTTAAAAGCACATGAAACCGGCGAAATTATTCAGGGTAAGATCGTAAAAAGAATCAAAGGAGGTATGGTTGTTGATTTGATGGGGATGGAAGCATTTCTTCCAGGATCACAAATTGATATAAGACCAATCAGAGATTTTGATGTATTCGTTGGTCAGATGATGGATTTCAAAGTAGTCAAAGTAAATGTCCCAACTGAGAATGTTGTAGTTTCACACAAAGTACTTGTTGAAGAAGAAATATCTGATCAAAGAAATGCTATCTTAGGCAGTCTTGAAAAGGGACAAATTCTTGAAGGAGTTGTAAAAGCAATTACAGACTTTGGCGTGTTCGTTGATCTTGGCGGTGTTGACGGATTGATTCATATTACTGATTTAAGCTGGGGAAGAATTAATCATCCAAGTGAAGTTGTCAAGCTTGATCAAACCATTAAGGTAGTGGTAACAGATTATGATGAAGATAAAAAGCGTATTTCCTTAAGCTTGAAAAAGCTTTTACCACATCCATGGGAAAACATAGAGAATAAATTACAAATTGGCGACAAAGTTTCGGGTCGGGTTGTATCTCTAACTGAATATGGAGCTTTCATTGAGATTGAAAAAGGCATCGAGGGATTGATTCACAACTCCGAAATGAGTTGGACTCAACACGTTAAACACCCTTCACAAGTTGTCGCGATGGGACAAATTGTTGATGCAGTTGTACTCAGTTTGGATAAGGAAGAGAAGAAAATTTCATTAGGGATAAAACAATTAGAACCAGATCCATGGCAAACTTTAATGCAGAAATATCCTGTTGGTTCACAACATTCAGGAATTGCACGTAACCTTACTAACTTTGGTGTCTTTATTGAGCTAGAACCAGGTGTGGATGGTCTTGTTCACATTTCAGATTTATCATGGACAAAAAAAATCCGTCATCCCGGTGAAGTGGTTAAGAAGGGTGAGAAACTCGATGTAACTGTTTTGGGGGTTGATGTTGAACAGCGAAAAATTTCTTTAGGTCACAAACAAATTCATGATAACCCTTGGGACACATTTGAAAAAACTTATGGAGTTGGTGCTATAACTCAAGGTAAGGTTGTTAGAATAATAGAGAAAGGATTAATAGCTGAACTGCCAGATAAAGTTGATGGATTTGTACCAGCCACTTTGTTGACACCTGCTAAAGTAAAGAATCTTGCTAACCATTTTCCAGTTGATGATATTCTTCCTTTGAAGGTTATTGAATTCGATAAAGAAAACAAAAAAATTGTTTTGAGTGCCTTAGCTGTTTTGAAAGATAGACCTGAAGAAGAAATCCGCGCTTATCTTGATAAGCATAAAATGGATCGAGTTTCAGTTTCGGAAATTCAGGCAGCAGAAACTACAGCAATTGACGCATCTGAATTCCCGATATTTGAAGTACCGGGCGAAAATCCAGTACCTCCAACAGAACTTAAACAATAATTCATTACATATAGAGCGGAAGTTGAACTTCCGCTCTTCCCATTAAATAAACATTCCAATGAAAGTTGCCTTACATACTCTCGGCTGTAAGCTAAATTTTTCTGAATCCTCAACAATTGGCGCGCAATTTCTAACACAGGGATTTAATATAGTCGCACCGAAAGAGCAAGCCGATGTTTACGTAATAAACACTTGCACTGTTACGGAGAGTGCTGAACGCGAATGCCGACAAATAGTAAGACGCTTCCTTCGTCAAAACCCCAATGCATACATCATTGTAACAGGTTGTTATGCACAGCTTCGTCCCGAAAAAATTTCTTCGATAAAGGGCGTTGATGCTGTTCTTGGGAGTAATGAGAAATTCGAGATTTTTTCTTTAGTAAAGGATTTTACGAAAAAAAATCTTTCGTGCATTTTTGTTTCTTCTTCAAATAACCTCAATGAATTTGGATATGCACATTCATCAGATGCCGACAGCAGAACCCGTGCTTATTTGAAAATTCAGGATGGCTGTGATTATAAATGTACCTTTTGCACAATTCCCTTGGCGCGAGGAAAAAGCAGAAGCATGAACCCAGATGAAGTCATTATTGAATTCAAGAGATTACTGGAAGAAGATTACAAAGAAATTATTCTTACTGGCGTGAATGTAGGAGATTATGGAACTTCATTCAATACAAACCTTTATGAATTACTTCTTCGGTTGGTAAAATTGGATGGAGATTTCAGAATTCGAGTAAGTTCTATAGAACCAAATTTGCTTGCTGATGAGATTATTGAATTAGCAGCCAATTGTGATAGACTATGTAAACATTTTCATATCCCTCTACAGAGTGGGAGTCCAAAAATCTTAAAATCGATGCAACGGCGATATAAAGTTGAGGATTACAAAAATCTGATTTTAAAAATCAAAAGATTTATTTCCGATGCTGGAATAGGGGCTGATGTAATTGTTGGTTTTCCAGGTGAAACACATGAAGATTTTTTACTAACATATAATCTGCTAAATGAACTTCCAATTTCATATCTTCATGTTTTCACTTATTCAGAGCGACCAAACACAAAAGCACTTGAACTTAAATCGAGAGTTGATATAAAAGAACGTCGAGAAAGAAATAATATTCTCCAAAAATTAAGCAATAAAAAAAGAAATGAATTTTACAATGAGATGACTGGAAAAAAACTACGTGTTTTGTTTGAGCACGAAAATCATAATGGAGTGATAAAAGGATTTTCTTCAAATTACATTAGAGTTTCAAATCCATTTAATCCAGATTTAATAAATATCTTTTCGAATGTAGCAGTAACTTCTATTGACCAAGGGATTTGTACTGGAAAGCTTTTGGATACAAAAATAGCAATTGACTTAATCAAGGGTTAAGCTTTATGTTTAGGTTAGATATGAAATATTTATTTGCACTTATTATAATTCTCAATTGTTTCCTTTTTGCTCAAGAAGCAGAACGCAAAAATCTACTAAACTTAAAAAGTGAAGTGAAAACTTCAACCGAAAATTCGAACTTTGAATCAGTCTTATCTTCTCTTACCGAACAAAAAAAGAAGAATGTAGGATTAGCAATTATATACTCTCTATTATTACCCGGAATGGGAGAACTTTATGCTGAATCCTATCAAAGCGGAAAATATTTTACCATTGCAGAAGGGATGTTGTGGGGAACATACATCGGAATCAATACTTATGGTAACTGGCAAAAGGATCGCTACAAATCGTACGCTGCTGCCAACGGCAATGTAAATATTGAGGGAAAAGATGATGACTATTTTGCGACCATTGGCGAATATTTAAGCATCGAACAATATAACAACGAAAAAGCACTTGAGAGAAACTTCAGTGAAATGCTAAACGAAAATAGTTATTATTGGAAATGGACAAGTGAAGATAGAAAAGCTTATCGCAGTATGTGGGTATCAAGTGAGCAGGCATTCAACAATTTAAGATTTGTTGTAGGTGCTTTAATTATCAATCGAATTGCAAGTGCAGTAAATGCTGTAAGATTAGTTTCAAAGTACAATAAGCAGCAATTAGAAGAACTGAGTTGGGTTATTTCCGCAGGAGTTGAAAACTCAATTAACCTTCCAAATCAATTTACATTAAATTTCCAAGCAAAGTTTTAATAAAATCAAAGCGTATTCTATCTTAAGTAAATCATTTTTTTAGTTTGCGAGGTTTGACCAATTTTCAGGCAATAAAAGTAAACTCCAGATGCTAGTTTGTGGATATTGGATCCCGGATTAAATTCTACTTCATAGTTTCCTGCTGGCCTGAATTCATCTACTAAAGTAACCACTTCGTTTCCAATTACATCATAAACTTTCAGAGTTTGCCAACCGCTAACTTTTGCTTGCCAATTGATCCCTGTAGTCGGGTTAAACGGATTTGGATGATTCTGCCCCAAAGAAAAATCGTTCAACAAATTTTGACTATAAACAGAGATGATTTTTGAATAAGTAAAACTTCCATTAAAATCTATCTGTTTCAATCGGTATTGTATATCTCCTTTTAATTTTTCGTTATCAGTAAAAGAATAAAGTGATTGAGCCGAACTTGTTCCTTTTCCTTTAATAAACCCAATTGCTTCAAATTTATTATCATTAACTGAAAATTGACTGTTGAATAATTTACGTTCTACTTCAAATCCACGATTGTTTTTTTCTGTAGCGGTGATCCAATTTAAGATAACTTTTGTATCAGATGGCTCGCCAGTAAAGGATGTAAACTCAACTGGAACGGTGTTCTCAAGTATTCTTACAGGAAACTTTGGGCCATACGCCCATTGATCACGATCATCTGGTATCGAATCCCAGTTGGTACTTATTCCGACTGAATAAATCGTATCCATCTCCACTGAATCAGGTGCAGTATAAAAAAAATGCCATGAGATTGTGTCACTTATAGATGGAAAAGGTAAAGGAATCTTTTGAGTTAGTTCATTATCAATTAAAAGTGAAATGGTATCGGCAAGATTAAGCAAACCGAAGCGTACAGCAACATTGTAGCCACCTGCAATTGCCGGTCCGCCAAACATATACATCTTATACAGTGCAGACTGCCCAGCAATCATTGTGTCTGGTCCTTCAACCCAAACATGCACATTCGGACTTTCTATAGTTGTATGGCAAACACAGCCATTTCCATTTAACTGTGTGCCGCCTATTCTCTCTATTCCACCAGAATTGAATGCAACAATAATGAATGAGATAAAAAGGAAAAACAGAAATAAATTAATTCTCATGCTTTAGTCTCTACCAATTGTAAGAAATTAAATTTAGCTGGATAAAGAAATAATTATGAAATTATGATTATTCGAATGATACGAAAACTCTTTATAAAACATAATCTTCTGAAGGACTTAATTCGTTTATGATTAAAAGGTGCGATAAAAGAGTTGTATCGGGATATAAATTAAAAAAGGTCAAGAAAAATTCTCGACCTATAATCCTGTGGGGGCTGAAGGAGTCGAACCTCCGACCCTCTGCTTGTAAGGCAGATGCTCTAAACCAACTGAGCTAAGCCCCCAATACAAAATTTACATGTCAAATATAATGACCTCATCTAAATAATCAAAAATTGGTTTGCAAGGTAAATTCAGAATTTTTTAGTCTTTTAGAATAAATAAAAATAATAAAGGAATTGATGTGAAAAGATCCCATATTCTGTTGATTTCCAACGGAGTTGGGGCGGAGTGGGTGAGGATTAGATATGTTGAAGGTAATGGGACATCAGTTGAAAGCCACTCGTATTCTTTTGTTGTGCATAATTATTAATATGCTTTACTCGACATATTGAAGGTGATAAGAAGCATTAGTGTTTTGAATATTATCATTATAAAACAATTCCTTCGTGATATGTCCATTAATAGAAAGATTTTGTAACTTTCAAATAAAGATGAAGATTGATTTCTAAACATAAAAAATTATTATGGAAGGGCAGCAAAATAAAATAAACCAGAATAACAACGAAAAATTATTTGAGGAAAAACTTCAATTTGAGAAAATAATTTCGGAGTTGTCAGCAAAGTTTATTAATCTACCTTGGACACAAATAGATGATGAGATTGATAAATCATTAAAAATAATCGTTGAGTTTTTAAGGTTTGAAAGAGGAACGTTGCTTGAACTAGGTGATTCGGGGGATGATCTTATTGTATCACATCAATTTGCACAGGCAGGTGTTCGAAAAACATCTGGGAGCTTTAGTAATAAAGAAAGTGTACCGTGGTTTCATGGACAGCTTATGTCAGGTAAAACAGTAATCCTTTCAAGTCCGGAGGACCTTCCTCCCGAAGCAATAAAAGAACGTGAGTTAAGCAAGAACATTAATTTCAAATCCAGCATAACCATTCCAGTTAGTGTCGGTGGTAGAATTACAGGCGCTTTGGGTTTTAACACTGAGTCATTTGATATTGAATGGCACGATGAATTGGTTGCCCGATTAAAATTTGTTGCAAATATTTTTGCTACTGCCATAACCAGAAAAAATAATGAAGCTAAATTAGAGCAATTACAAGAAAAGATTAAAGCTGAAAATATAATTCTTAAGAAAGAGGTTCTACAGGATTACTCTTTTGAAAATATCATTGGGCAAAGCGACACTATTAAGTATGTACTTTATCGCGTTCAGCAAGTTGCACCAACAAATACAACTGTTTTGATTGAAGGAGAAACCGGTGTTGGAAAACAATTGTTTGCTTATGCCATTCATTCTATGAGCAATCGAAAAGATCATCCCATGTTCAAAGTAAACTGTGCGGCACTTTCTCCAACATTAATTGAAAGTGAATTGTTTGGTCATGAAAAAGGTTCGTTTACAGGTGCAGATAAGACTGTCAAAGGAAGATTTGAGGTTGCCGATGGAGGTACTCTATTCCTTGATGAAATTGGCGAGATGCCTTTAAATCTTCAAGCAAAGTTGTTAAGAGTGCTGCAAGACGGAGAATTCGAAAGAATAGGAAGTATGCAAACCAAGAAAGCAGATGTAAGAATAATCGCGGCTACAAACAGGGAACTTAAAAACGAAGTGCAAGACGGGAAATTTCGCAAGGATTTATACTATCGTTTGTCGCCATATCCAATTACAGTTCCTCCGCTGCGTGATAGAAAGGATGACATTCCTTTGCTGGTTAATTTTTATGTTCAAAAAATATCTAAAGAGATGGGGAAAAATATAGAATCCATTTCAAAAGAGACCATGAACAAATTAATTAATTACCAATGGCCAGGCAATGTACGTGAACTAGAAAATGTAATCGAGCGCGCTGTAGTAATTTCTCAAGGAAATAAATTAAATATTATTGAAGATTTAAGTAATATTCCAAGTGATTCACCATCGCTTGAAACTTTGGAAGAAAAAGAAAAACAGCACATCATCAAAGTGCATCAAAAAACTGAAGGCAGGATTGAAGGAAAATTAGGTGCTGCCGAGATACTTGGAATGAATCCTTCCACATTAAGATCTAGAATTAAAAAATTAGGTATTTTAGTTAAAACTCAAATAAATTAATTCTAGAATCCACCTCTAAATAAAACAGAACTGTGAAATATCGTGGCTATGTCTAAAACCTTCTAAAGTTTAGATTCTTCGAAAACCTTGTATTTGGATTGTTTTCAAAAGAGTTTTAACCATTCACACGAACATTAAATATGGAATGCAAATTGGTTAAAAAATTCCGCTATGCATTCTCTAGAAATAAAAGCCAAAGTAAAACCCGGCAAAGAAAACGAATTAAATCAAGTTATAAAGGATTTAATTCCTCATTTTAAATCTCTTCCAGATTTTGAAACGCTTGTTAACTTTAACGAAGAAAGCGGTGAAATAATTCTTAGGTTAAGTAATGGAAAATCTTTAATTGAAGTTAAAGAGCTGCTGAATACTGAACAGTTTATTTTATTTCTTGGATCAATAAAAGTCTTATGTACTGATTACACATTGGAATTTCCGAAACACGCAAGCAAGGTTATTTATTAAATATTTTTTAGGGTGCTAATATGAAAAAATTTTTTCTCACAATATTTTTAGTGTCATTTGCTTTCCAAATTCATTCGCAATCGGATCCAGCGCTTAAATGGCTTCATCCGCAGCCGCAGGGCAATCATTTAAAGTGGGTGAAAATGATAAATGAAAATGTCTGGTACATGGGTGGTGAATATGGTGCGTTTCTTAAAACAACAAATGGCGGACAAAGTTTTACCACTCACAATAATGCTGGGTGGATGAATAGAAATTATCCCGGGACTTTAACCTACTGGCATTCAAACGCTGCTTGGTTCTTCGATGAAAATAACGCAATACTCGTGGGTGCTAATTCTGCTGGTATATTGAAGACTACCAATGGCGGCTCGAGCTTTGATACAATTCCAATTTTACCAACTGGTACAGGAACTTTAAATAATGTCTATTTCGTAAACCAATCATTAGGGTTTATTTGCGGGAATACAACTTGGGGTGTGCGGAAAACAACAGATGGTGGTTTGACATGGGAACAATTATCTGGATTAACTTCAGGAACTTATTACGATGTTTATGCCAGCGACGCTTCCAATATTTTGGCTTTCAGTGACCTTAGTCGAGTTTATAAATCAACAAACGGAGGTGCCTCATGGGCATTGGCTCAACTCCCTGGATCGTATCTACTTTATGATGCCGAGTTTATCAATCCCGATACCGGCGTTGTAGTTGGGTCAAATGGATTATTCCAATATACAACTAATGGTGGTGCAACATGGCAAGGTAATTTTCCTACAAATAGAACATTCTATTCAGTTACTACTGTAGGCAATGAAATTGTCGCAGCAGGTTTTCCAGAGGATAGTGTTTATCAAACAACAAATTTTGGGGCAACATGGGTTCCGATCAATTGTGTTGGCTCAGGTACTTATTATTTATGGGGTAAGCAAGGAATTGATAAAATCAACTCTACTATCGTTACAGTTGGGCTTTATGGAACCATCCTAAAATCTGTTGATGATGGACATACTTGGGCGGCTTGCTGTCAAAAAGTTTCCGATGCATCATTTACTTACAGCTTGTATGTGAATCCGAATACCAAAAAAATTATTTCTCAAGGTTACTTAACACCTATACCCGGGAGTATTTTTTATTCAAATGATTTTGGGCAAAGCTGGAGTACTGGGAATTTTCTTGGTGCGGATGATAACAGAATGCGGAATTTCCAAATGCTCAATGATAATTTCGGCTATGGCTGCGGTGACTATGGCAAGTTTTGGAAAACGACCAATAGCGGAATAGATTTTACACAAATACCTGTTCCTCCTGCCGGACAATATTTTATGAATAACATGGATTTCTTAAATCAAAATGTGGGATGGGTTGTGGG
>CAYMKU010000052.1:0-20254 GCA_964391015.1 uncultured Ignavibacteriaceae bacterium | reverse complement strand
TCTTAATGAAATTATCATAAGGTGTGAAAATAAAATTAGATAGAGGTAAGATTGTATTTACAGTAAAGCTTTGAAGCGAGGCATATGCATTTGCATAATTTACCTGGTCTGTAATCGCCATTATTACTTTCGGTACGCGGAATATGCTGAACACTTCATCCCTCACAGCAAGTCGGGATCTGATGTAGTCAACCTCCTTAGGATTGTCCTGATATTTCGATCTCTTGATCCCGCCTTCGAGTATTGTCATCCTTCCGGATTTCTCGGGACCTTTGAATCTCTGTTCCCACTGTTCTCTCAATCTGTCAAAGATATCCTCGCTTAGTTTTTTTTCTGTTTCCAGGAAGAAACCGGGACGGGCATCGTTGCGGTAAAAGTTGCTCTGATATCGTGACTGGTAATAGTCGCTTAAGAGTGTATCTGCAAGCGCTGATATTGTCGCCTTGCCTTTCAGGTTGCTGACTGGATCAGGTAAGCGAAAATGTATAATCTCATCTGAAGTGTAAGTTATTTCCTTACCCTTGTCAGTGTACTTGTAAATGAATCCGGAAAGATTCCTGCTATATTCCATTCTGACACGCTCAGGATTCAGCAGCAGTATTTCATCAGGCATGTTCAATCTGTTTCTGACAATGTATCCGTATGCATTTCCGAAGAGGTCTAGATGAACAACAGTCAAATACAGAATGTCTCTGAATGTCTGTCCGTACATGTTCACACTCTTCATCAGGTCCAGGAAAGGATGATTGATCCGTTCATTTAACTTTTTACCGTTTCGTTCATAAAGATATACTTCTGCTTTTGCAACATTTTCCGCTCTGGCATTTATACATGAATAGGCAAACGATCTGTAATACTTAAATATGGTGTCGATGTCATTGCTTCCAAATATGTCTCTCCAAACTCCGGAATCGGTTAAGGTGAATGAAGCTCTTTCAGGACTTTCAGAAATTGAGGATCTTCGGTCAAGTTGTTTGAAAATGTATCTGCTAAGTATGACGTCTTTTATTATGTTCAATGATTCTTTCAGCATATAAGTATTATACTAACTTAAATTACTAAGTATGTGTAATTTACATTTATACAAACATAAGAATAATAGTTTTAAAATCAAACAGGAAATTTTGGAGAGAAAGGTTTTATTAAATGCAATTACAGCTTTTAAAAGCAACAATGTGAATTACTTATTACAGCAAGTTTTTGTAGATTTAATTTTTACTTCAAAATTTTGATAGTAAAAATCAAGTCTCATTATGATTGTAAATATTCCAACCAAAATTGATTTTGAAACTGTAGCTAAAGAGAACCTGACCCAAGCATTTAATCTTCTATATAAAGTGTATGAAGATTATTCATATTATGATGATGAAATCATTAAGGAAGAAGTCCCGATAAATGATATATGGAAACATCATAATGGTACATTGCGAACAGCTTTAATTTTATTACACCAAGCTATTGAAGGATTGATGAAGGCTGGTATATGTGAAACTTCACCACTATTGTTAATCGATAAACCAAGAAAAGATTGGCCATCTTTACCTCAATCAGAAAATAAGGACTTTGATAACTTGTATACTATTGGAGGTGAAGCATTATTGTCAACATTTTGTGCTGTAAATTCAAAAATTGACATCAATTCTAACTTGATAAATTTTATTGAAGAAATTAGAAAGAAACGGAATCAAGTTATACATGGATTCAATAAATCAAATGTTACAACCAAATATATTATTGAAAATATTTTAAAAATATTTACAATATGGTTTGGAAAGGATAATTGGCTTAAAGAGTTAAAAATTCACTTAATCGAATCCCCTTTGTTTGGTTATTTTGATTATGATTTTGAAAGTGCGAATTCTTACAAATATTTAGATTTTGTACTTTTCATTTTAGGGAAAAATAAATTGTCTAAATATGTTTCATTTGATATAAAGGGCAGAGAATACTTTTGTCCTAAATGTAAAAGTGACATAGATGGAGACTATGGAGAATTAATTAGTAAATGGGCTTTTTTAAATCCCAATATTCCAAATTCAACTAATTTATCATGTACAAACTGTCAGGAAAATTTTGAAGTGAAAAGAAAAAAATGCATTGAAGCAAATTGCAAAGGAAACGTAGTATTTTACGACGAGGAAAATTCTGGAGACACTACATGTTTAACTTGCTTTTCAAGTCAAGATACAGAAAAATATAGTTCCTAATTATTTAAAAAATTTAACAAAATAATTATCAATTAATATTTTCACACTAATTAAAATAAATAAAAGAACAACTGAATATTAACTGAAACATATCTAAATTCTTTGTTCAACACAAAACAAAATACCTTTAATGGCAATTAAAAAATCCGAACTCTACTCTCTACTTTGGGCAAGCTGTGATCAACTCCGCGGTGGTATGGATGCAAGTCAGTATAAAGATTACGTTCTCGTGTTATTATTTATTAAATATGTAAGTGATAAGTATGCAGGTGTTCCTTTTGCTCCTATAGTCATTCCGGAAGGATCTTCATTCAATGACATGGTAAAGTTAAAAGGGAAGACTACAATTGGTGATGATATCAATAAAAAAATAATTCAGAAAATTGCCGAAGCTAATAACCTCACCGGAACAATTGATGTCGCTGATTTTAATGACAACAATAAGCTGGGAAGCGGTAAGGATATGGTTAATAAGTTAACTAACTTAATTGCCATATTCGAAAACCCTGAGTTGGATTTTTCAAAAAATCGCGCTGAAGGTGATGACATTCTTGGTGATGCTTATGAATATCTTATGAGGCATTTTGCTACTGAGTCAGGAAAAAGCAAAGGTCAGTTTTATACCCCGGCTGAGGTTAGCCGTGTGATGTCCAAGGTTATCGGGATCAGTAAAGGCAACTCTTCATCTGCTACAACAGTTTATGATCCGACATGCGGCTCGGGTTCACTGCTTCTGAAAATTGCAGATGCTTCTGAAAATAGTATAACCCCTTATGGACAGGAAATGGATGTCGCCACTGTTGGGTTGGCAAGAATGAATATGATACTTCATAAATTTCCTACTGCTGATATAAAGCTGGGAAATACTCTGGCTAATCCTCTTATTTTCGATAAGGAAAATAAATTGAAGACATTCGATTATGTTGTTGCAAATCCGCCTTTCAGTTTTAAATCATGGAGCAACGGTATAGATGCTGTTAATGACATTTACAATAGATTCAAAGATTACGGAATCCCTCCGGCAAAGAACGGAGACTATGCTTTTCTGCTGCACATCATAAGGTCACTTAATAAAAAAGGAAAAGGAGCGTGCATATTGCCTCACGGAGTTTTATTCAGAGGGAATGCTGAAGCTGAGATCAGAAAAAATCTTATTATAAAAAAATATATAAAAGGAATTATTGGGTTACCACCGAATTTGTTTTATGGAACAGGTATCCCGGCTTGCATAATTGTGATTGACAAGGAGAATACTGATAATCGTAAAGGAATATTTATGATAGATGCCGGAAAAGGTTTCATGAAAGATGGTAACAAGAACCGTCTCAGGGAACAGGATATTCACAAGATTGTAGATATGTTTAATAAAGGTATTGAATTGGAAAAGTATTCGAGAATGATTTCTTATGAAGAGATAGAAAAGAATGAATATAATTTAAACATTCCCCGATACATTGACACTCAGCTACCTGAGGACATTCAGGACATCGAAGCGCATCTAAAAGGCGGTATTCCGGATCAGGACATTGAAGACTTACAAAATTTTTGGAGCGTTTATCCGGCACTCAAGAGTACTCTCTTTGAAAAGGATAAAAGAAAAGGATATAGTAATCTCCGGATCGCTAAGGAAGATATCAGGCAAACTATTTTTTCACATCCGGAATTTACAAAGTATTCTAAGGCAATGGTGATTACATTTGAGACATGGAAGAATAATAGTATTGTTCTCCTAAAGAAACTAACCATTAGTGCGAAACCTAAAGAAATTATACATCTGATATCCGAAGATATTTTGCTTACATTCAGTAAAACAAATCTGATTGACAAGTATGATATTTATCAGCGATTGATGGAATACTGGGCGGATACGATGCAGGATGATATGTATTTAATAGCCGTTGACGGTTGGAAGGCTGAGCTTACAGCAGTAGAAGGAAAAAAGGGAGAATTGAATTGTGATCTGGTACCTAAGTATTTGGTGATCAACCGATACTTTGCAAATGAGAAAAACGAAATCGAAGAATTACGATCTAAACTTGATATTAGAAATCAGGAAATTCAGGATCTTGTCGAAGAGAATAGCGGCGATGAAGGATGTTTTGCTGATTTCGAAAAGATAAGCAAAGCGACTGTTAATGGCCGGATCAAAGAAATAAAAGGGAAGCCGGAAGATGCAGAAGAATTAAAAGTTTTGGAAAAGTTTCTTGAACTTACAGAACAGGAATACGAAGCGAAGAGAAAAATAAAAGAAGCTGAGAAAGCATTGGAGACTCAGGTTATTGCCAAATACAAAATACTTACAGAATCAGAGATCAAGGTCTTAGTGGTAGATGATAAATGGATGGTGTGTCTTGAAAAAGCTGTAAAAGGCGAAATGGATCGGATAAGTCAACGGCTTACATATCGAATAAAAGAACTTGCGGAACGTTACGAAACAACCTTGCCGCAGCTTACTAATGAAGTAAAAGTTTCGGAAGATAAAGTAAATGCTCATCTGCAGAAAATGGGGTTTGTATGGAATTAAAAGCAGGGTACAAAAAAGCGGAGGTTGGTGTTATTCCTGAAGATTGGGATGTGATTTCACTAGGGGATGTCTTTGATTTTAAAAATGGTTTAAATAAAGAAAAACAATTTTTCGGACAAGGAACTCCAATTGTAAACTATATGGATGTTTACAAAAAAAATGGTTTGACTTCAGCTGACTTATTAGGAAGAGTCACACTTAGTTCACAAGAAATTAAAAACTACGAAGTTAAAAAGGGTGATGTTTTTTTTACCAGAACATCTGAAACAGTTGATGAAATTGGTATTTCTTCTGTAATGCTTGAAGATGTAAACAATACAGTATTCAGTGGGTTTGTTTTACGAGCAAGACCCAAAAATAACAAATTAGAAAATGGATTTAAAAAGTATTGTTTCTCAACTCAAGAAGTGAGAAAAGAAATTACATCAAAAAGTTCTTATACCACAAGGGCTTTAACAAATGGGAGACTTCTTTCTGGAGTTAAAATGGCTATTCCAAAATCTTTAATCGAACAATCAGCCATCGCCACAACCCTCAGTGATTTCGATGTACTCATCAGCAGTTTAGAAAAGCTTATTGAAAAAAAGCGAGCCATCAAACAAGGTGCTATGCAGCAATTGCTAAAACCGAAAGCTGGTTGGGTGGTGAAGAAGTTAGGGGAGTTGGTGAATATAATAATGGGACAATCTCCACTTTCAAAATATTACAATACTCAAGGAATTGGATTACCATTAATTCAAGGGAACGCTGATATTGAAAACAGAAAAACAATAGTAAGATCATATGCTTCTGTTATTACAAAAAAAGGAAAAATTGGAGATATTATAATGACGGTAAGGGCACCAGTTGGTGAAATTTCAAAAGCTACTTTCGATTGTTGTTTAGGTAGAGGGGTGTGTGCTTTTTCATACAAAAACGAATACTTATATCACTACTTCATTTATTACGAGAAGTCTTGGGCCAAACATTCTACTGGTTCAACTTTTGATAGTGTGAATTCAAAACAAGTTAAAGAATTAGAAATAAATATTCCAAAATCAGAAGTAGAGCAAACCGAAATTGTCACAATCCTAAGCGATATGGATGCTGAGATAATTGCATTGGAAGAAAAATTGAAGAAGCAAAAAATGATAAAACAAGGTATGATGCAAAATTTATTAACCGGAAAAATAAGATTAATATAATTTAAGTATGACAGAAGCGAAAACAAAATTTGAAGGTTTAAATTGGATTAACAACTATTTGAAATCAAATCTTAAAATGGAAGAGATTAATTCTATTTTATTATTTACAATTTTTTGGAACATACTTGAGCATAATAAATGTGATGACAATTTCAACATTGAAAAAATACGGGAATTGGTTTCTCAAAAAAGTTAAAGAAAGAAGATTATGATGAATACTATTGTTACTTTAAAAATAAATATTATCATGGATATGGATTAGATTCATTTATTGAATCTTTTAAATTTAGAACAAATGGTGATAAGGAATTTATGAAAATTACATTTTCATCTGAAGACCCCACTGCTGAGCAAGTAATTGCGTCTTTATTTCTAATAATTCAAAGGCTTCGAAATAATTTATTCCACGGAATTAAGGAAGCTAAATTTTTATCCGAACAGGAAAAAAATTTTAAAATGGCAAATCAAGCAATTGCTAAATTTCTTGATGAAACAAACTAAAATCAAATGCCTGAAGTAGGTCAAATAGAAAGATTAACTCAAAACAGAATCGTTAAACTGTTCACAGAAAAGCTCGGATACAAATATCTTGGCTGCTGGGAAGATCGCCTTAATAATAGCAACATTGAAACCGAGTTACTTACAAAATATTTAAAGAGAATAGGTTACAGTGAAAATCTGATAAGTAAAGCATTGGACAATTTATATAAAGCCGCTAATAATTATAACAGAAGCCTTTATGAAAATAATAAAGAAATATATGAGATGCTTCGTTATGGAGTGAAGGTTAAAGAAGGAGCAGAAGAAAATTATGAAACGGTTAAGGTAATCGACTGGAATGATCCGGAAGCGAATGAGTTTGGCATTGCAGAAGAAGTTACCGTTCTCGGTGAAAAAGAAAAAAGACCGGATATAGTTTTATACATCAATGGAATCGCGATAGCAGTCATTGAATTTAAGAGAAGCACGATATCCATCGGTGAAGGCATTAGGCAGAGCATTGTCAATCAAAGAAAAGAATTCATTCAATCATTTTTCTCTACTGTTCAGTTTGTTTTTGCAGGAAATAATACGGAAGGACTTCGTTATGGATCAATCGGTACACCCGAGAAATATTTTCTTAACTGGAAAGAAGATTTACAGGATGACAATATGTTTCAGCTGGATAAATATCTCTTAAAGCTTTGCAATAAGAAACGCCTGCTGGAATTAATTTATGATTTTGTAATATTTGACGGAGGA
This sequence comes from uncultured Ignavibacteriaceae bacterium, assembly GCA_964391015.1. Classification (GTDB taxonomy): domain Bacteria; phylum Bacteroidota; class Ignavibacteria; order Ignavibacteriales; family Ignavibacteriaceae; genus XYD12-FULL-36-8. Next base: position 13,097 of record CAYMKU010000052.1, on the reverse strand, counting down.
ATAAAGAAACTCCCGAGACATCATCAGTATTTTGCAGTTAAAGTAGCACAGGATAGAGTTGTAAAGAAAGAAGGAGGAATAATATGGCATACTCAGGGCAGTGGTAAAAGCATTGTAATGGTGTTGCTTGCAAAATGGATTCTTGAAAATAATCCTAATGCAAGAATAGCAATAATTACCGACAGGGAAGAACTTGACAAACAAATTAAAAGAGTATTCGAAGATGCCGGTGAAGAAATATACAGAACTTCAAGCGGGAAAGATCTGATTGTAAAGCTTAATCAGGCAAAACCGAGATTACTTTGTTCTCTCGTTCATAAATTCGGAAGAAGAGGTGTTGATAATTTTGATGAGTTCATTAAAGGACTTACGGATACTCCAGTAAATACTGTAGGTGAATTATTTATTTTTGTAGATGAATGTCACAGGACTCAATCGGGTAAACTGAACAAAACAATGAAAGCAATGCTGCCGAATGCAGTATTTATTGGATTTACCGGTACACCATTATTGAAACAGGATAAACAAACCAGTCTTGAAGTATTTGGCAGTTACATTCACACATATAAATTCAAAGAAGCAGTTGCTGATAAAGTAATATTAGACCTTGTCTATGAAGCCAGAGATATAGAACAAAAATTATCCTCACCGGAAAAGGTAGATGCCTGGTTTGAATCTAAAACAAAAGGACTTAATGATTATCAGAAGAATTTATTAAAAAGGAAATGGGGAACGATGCAAAGTGTCCTAAGCTCTAAAAGCCGGATCGAAAAGATTGTCAGAGATGTAGAGTATGATTTCACTGTTAAACCAAGAATAAATTCAGAATCAGGAAATGCTATTCTGGTTGCAGGAAGCATTTATGAAGCTTGTAAGTATTATAAATTCTTCAGAGAAACAGGATTAAGAGATAAATGTGCGATCATCACTTCATATAGTCCGGCATCGAGAGATATTGTATCAGAAGACACAGGTGAAAGTACAGTCACTCAAAAGAAATTTGTATTTGATGTTTACACAGAATTATTAAACGGTGCAACAACTGAACTGTATGAAGAAAAAGAAAAGGAGAAATTTATAAAAGAGCCGGCAACTATGAAGCTTCTGATAGTTGTAGATAAATTGCTCACCGGGTTTGATGCTCCTCACTGTACATATCTTTATATTGATAAGAGCATGCAGGATCACGGTTTATTTCAGGCGATCTGCCGGGTAAATAGATTAGACGGAGATGATAAAATATTTGGATACATTGTGGATTACAAGGACCTGTTTCGAAAAGTAGAAAACGCAATTGCTGTTTATACTTCTGATTTAGATTATGATACATTTGAGAAAGAAGAATGTGACATAATGATCCAGGACAGGTTGGCTAAAGGTCGTGAAAAACTGGAAAAGTCATTAGAAGAATTATCATTGATCTGTGAACCTGTTCCTGAACCTGAAGATTCATTAAATAACATTCGATACTTTTGCGGTAATCCGGAAATACAAGATGATCTTAAGAAAAACGAAGTAAAAAGAACAGCTCTTTATAAAGCAACGGCAGAACTTGTACGCAGCTATGCAAACATTGCAGATGATTTAATTCAAGCCGGATATACAAATGAAGCAAAAGAGAATTTAGAAAAAGAATTAAATCATTATATTAATCTTCGGGAAGAGATCCGTAAAGCCAGTGGTGAATCATTAGATCTGAAAACCTATGAAGCTGATATGAGACATTTGATAGATACTTATATACAGGCGGAAGATTCGAGAGTAATTTCAGATTTCGGAGATATGTCATTGCTTGATATAATAGTAAAAACAGGAATTGAAGAAGCGATTAAGACATTACCGAAAGGGATCACAGGAAATGAAAGAGCTGTTGCTGAAACAATCGAGAATAATGTTAGACAGAAAATCATTCGTGATACCCTCATTGATCCTGCTTTTTATGAAGAGATGAGTAAGCTGCTAAATGAAATTATAAAAGAGAGAAATACGAAAGCCATAAATTACGAAAAATATTTAAGTAAGATTGCTGTACTTGTAAAGAAGGTTCATGAAGGTAAAGACGATAAACTTCCTTCTGAAATAAAAACGAATGCACAAAGAGCATTGTATAATAATTTAAACAAAGATTTAAACCTTGCAATAAGTATAGATAAGAAAATATTAGAAGTAAAGCCCGATGATTTCAGAGGAAATGAACAAAAAGAAAGAGTTGTAAAAAGAGCGATTTATGAAGTTGTTAATGATGTTAATGAAGTCGAACGGATTTATGCAATTGTAAAACAGCAGAGGGAATACTAATGCAGCATTTACAAGTCAGTGAAATAAAGATAGATGTAATTCAGAAGGATATAAAGAATCTTCACCTGTCTGTATATCCTCCGGCCGGAAGAGTAAAGATCTCAGCACCGCAAAGAATGGATTTAGAAACAATTCGTATATATGCAATTTCAAAATTAAGCTGGATCCGAAATCATCAGAGCAAATTTAAAAATCAGGAACGTGAAACATCCAGAGACTATGTATCAAATGAGAGTCATTATTTCAATGGTAAGAGATATTTGCTAAAAGTAATTGAACATAATGCTCCTCCGAAAGTTATATTGAAACATTCAACAATAGAACTTCATGTCAGACCAAAAGCGAGCATTGAAAAGAAACAATCAGTTCTTGAAGATTGGTATAGGCAAGTCTTAAAAGATAAAGCTTCTGAGTTAATTCCAAAGTGGGAAAAGAAAATAAATGTTTCAGTAAATGAAATTGCCATTAAGAAAATGAGAACCAAGTGGGGAACCTGTAACAGCAAGAAAAAAAGAATCTGGCTGAATTTAGAATTAGCAAAAAAGCCGCCACAATGTCTGGAATATATCATTGTGCATGAAATGATTCATTTTTTTGAAAAGAACCATAACGAAAAATTTATAGCTTACGTGAATAAGTATTTACCAAAGTGGAGATCTTATAAGCAGGAATTGAATAAGATACCATTAGGGCATGTGGAGTGGGAGTATTGAAATATTAAACTTAGAATTCATAAGTTCGTTTGTGGCCCGAGGCAACTTTCTTCCTGACAACATAAAATATTGTCAAGTGCCCTTTATAGATCTTCTTTCAAACTCGGTAATTATTTTAATCATTCTTACACCAGTCTACAATTCCATTTCTAATGAAAAAATGACTTTTACATCCTGAAGTTCTCCATATCGAAGGAGCAACAGTAATTCTATAAAATCCGCCCTTTCTAAAATTCCATCTAGGTTTATCATTACTTAATGTGCTTATTTGAATAACCTCTCCGCAGCCGCATGGACATAGTAAGCATATATACCAATACTGCCCGGATTCTCCTACAATGTAAATTTCATTTGGCTTCAAAACTTCCGGTTCCTCATTAACGTAATAAGATAGTAATGGAACTGAAGATTTAAACAACCAATATTTTATTTTAAACCAAATCTCTAATAATTTTTTCATTTTTAATACTTAAACTTGGTAAATTTAGAGGAGGATTCATGTCGCCTCTTCCTATGAATTTTGAAAAAATATTCTCAGAATTTTGTTTCTCCTCAGACTCATAATTAAAGGACCAATTAACAAGTTCAAATTTTGTTATAGCAAATTCATTATTCTTGTCAATACGAAATGGATGGATGCGTGCCAAAAATTCATTTACAGCCAGCGAAGCACATAGCATATTTATTGTAATTACCGCTGGTCTGTCTTCATTAACACCCTCGATATATTTTGACTTTAATCTCTTCTCATATTCTTTTGGATCACTCTTTTTAAGACTTTCTGCTTGCAGCTCTTCCAATGTATAAACACCACGACCAATTAAAGTAGATAATCCGGGTTGAAGATAATGCACATTGCCTGCAATAGAATCAATTCCACCTTTTCCATCAGAAATTAATTTAACACCCAAATCAAAATATGGAATTAAATAGAAGGTGGATAATTTGTTTAAAATATGTCTTCCCTCAATTGAGTCTACACAGCCAAATATTACATCGCAATCTGCAAGTGCATCTAGTGTTTTCACATTAGATAGGTCATCATTGAATCCTTCTACTTCCGTTCCCAATCCCATATTTATTAAAGTTCTTTTGAACATTTCAACTTTAGGGATTTTACTCATTGCGTCTGCTTGTGTTGAATTTAAGATTCTATTTAGATTTTTTTCTTCAACAAAATCAAAGTCTACCAAAACTAACTTTCCCGTACCAAGACGTGCTAGCATTTCAATAACAGGACTCCCCGTACCTGAGCAGCCGACGACTGCTATCTTCAAATCTTTAAGTAGTGAAATTGTTTTAGTCCCAAATGCCTGCATGTTTTTCTTGTCAAATTCTAAATCAGAATTTTCTTTACTATTCTTTTTAAGTATATGAATGTCTTCTCCAATTATCTTAATGGCATCTAAGGATACAAAATTACCATCAGGATCAACCTCTCGTCCGATTAGGTTACCATCTGGAAACATTATCATACTTGCATGCGGTTTTGAAAAATCATTTAACCAAACATAAATTTGAGTAAACAACTCTTTATCTGATTTATCATCTGTGGTCGAAAATCTTTCATATCCTTGAGGATGAGAATGTACTTTAATTATTCCCCAATTATTATTAGCAGCTTTATCTAATACAGATTGTAAAAAATCTGTACTCCAAGATACCCTGTCATATTTCCTTTCAATACATTTTTCGTACGGAATTTTTATTATTTCATGAACTAATAACTTACTATTACCATTATGTTGATGCCTTCCACATAACAATATAGAAATTGCTTCTTTGCCATCTCCGGGAAATAAATGATTTTTTATTTCAGAATGTTGTTTTGATGTGAGGCTAACTTCAGTATTCATCATTTTATTAATAAATTATTTTTTTAATTCAAGTTTCAGAACTTCGTTTATAAGTTCCACGTGCGTGCGAACACAATCTATCTCAGGTCTCCATTTGTTTTCTCCGGATCTGTGTCTTGACCATCTTTGCCAGGACTTTCCGTCAAAGTCTTCATATATCAGAGCTTCAATCATTTTCCCATCTATTTTCTGCAAATGAGGATAAAAGTAAAACATATCAATTTCAGTATCCGGATAATTCGGTTCTATTCTAAGATACAAATTTGAAGTACTAACATTATAACCTGGTGGTACATTAAAGTTGTAAATTATAAGTCTGTTAACCCGATTCTCACTTACGGCCTCATACTCATACCCATTTACTTTTAAGAATTCATAATCATCTTCAATGAGGCTGAACATTGACCGAAGGCTTTTAAAGCCTTCGGTTAAGTTCAATTTCATTGTATAAAATCGTTCAGGACCTTGTACCGAAATGTCCACAACTTCATCATACTCTATTTTTCTTGAACTATGATCAGCCATTTTCTGATATATTGCATACTCTTCGACCGGAGTTAAGCCCGCAAGCTCGAGCAGCTGTCTACCGGTATAATGGCTGTTTGGAACCTCATAAACCTGACGATTTATCATAATTCGATAAAGATTTTCAGCGATGTGTTCTGGTGCTGATTCGTTCATTTTTTTCTCCTTTTGTTTTAATTTTAATTAGATTTTTTAATTGACTTATGTAACTGACTGTTATTAATCTTAGAGAATGTATGCGGATCAAAAATATTGACTCTTATTTGGTTCCTGTGAATTGATTGGAATATTCCAATTCAGAAAATTATCGCCCTTTAATCTGTTGTTGTTCCAATGTAATGGTTGAAGATTGTCCAGATAATCAAGACCTTTCTTAATAACGGGCTTAATGTGATCAATTTCCCAACCAAATTCAGAATTTAGGTTACCATAATCAGATTTTTTAATCCAATTACCAAAAATATCCTTTCTGAATATTTTTGGATCCTGACCAATGATTGGAGCAGCTTTTAACCAGGCAAATCTAATAGTTTCGACTTCAAATTTGTCACCTGTAACCGTAGTGTTTGGGGATCTAAACATTTTTATTTTCCTTTCATTTATTTAATTATTAAATATTTTACAAATATTTTATTCAACGACATAAATAATCGTAATTGATTTTAACATTTAAACTTCATATCTTATAAATACAAAAAGGGTATTACATATGGAAAAACTCCATTTTTGACTTCTAGCAAAGTGGTCATAAATCCCTTACATGGCAGGATATCTTCAACATATCCTGCTTTTTTGTTACAATTTTATGAATTCGGTCATCTCATTTTTTTTATTGATCTTTTTGAAGCTAAATCATAGTCTATGATATCTAAGTCTGCAGTTACAAGCCACGGAATATCTTTGTGTGATTTATCACTAATCTCTTTAGCGGATAAATCGGACAGTTTATTTAGTTTCGTATCAATAAATTCAATATCATCTTTGAAATATTTTGTATCTGATTTTACTAATGGTAAGTATCTAGTTTGTAAATAACCAAAATACTCTGTTTTAAATATCAAAATTTTTTTATCTCCTTCCATTTCATTTAACTTCCGATCAAGATTATTTGGAACAGGTCCAAAAGGTAACTTTTTATAAACAAGCCCTAGAAGCTTTTTCTTGTGTGTTTGATAATAGTCGAAATCCATAAAATATAAAATTTTATACAAAACAGTTTCTCCTACGTTTGGTTTACCAGCACACTTTTCTAAAATATATAAAAGTAGATTTTCTGACTTTGGTGTTAAAGAACAGGTTTTATTATTCATTTCAAAATCCGATTTAACTCCATTGTCAAAACCAAAAGCCATTAAATCCTCTAATTTGCATCCCAAAAATTTTGTAAACTTCACAAGTTCCATTATATTAACTTGTCTATTGCCTAACTCAATTTGAGTGAGCGAGGATCTGGAAATCCCAATTTTTTTTGATAAATCATTTTGAGAAAACCCTCTCAGTTCTCTAAAATATTTCAGTCGGTTTCCCAAATCTTTTTGATTCAATTCCCTCATGTCTCAAAATAATAATTGTTCTCATTTAAATCAAGACTGGTTTTAAAACCGAACATTAGAATCGAAACGGGCTTACTTAACTTATAATACTTTTTAGAAACTTAAATTTGCCATTAAATATTTTTATGGCAAAAAATAAGGTTAAGAAAGTATATATTGCATAGAACAGATATAAATTAAAAATTAAATAATGGAAGTAAAAATATTAGATGAACTTAATAGTCAGGATTGGAGAACAATAAGGTCTGTACTTATTGCTTATGCAACTTTTAAGATGAATCTCTTTAAACTTCAGACTGTAAAAAAAGAAATAGCTGACTTTGTGAGTGATGCAATCGCAAAAACTTATACGGGGGAAAGGAATTGGATACCGGAGCAGGTTGATTTAACTCGTTTTTTAAAATTGGCAATTGATAGTGAAATTTCAAATCAGTTGGAAAGAAAAGAAACAAAAATTTTGGTAAATAAGGATTTTGATAATGATGCAAATGATTACCTGATAAAAAGCGATGGACTCTCTCCGGAAGAAGAATTAATTTTAGCAGAACGAATATCGGAGATTAAAGAGAGCATAAAAGGTGATGAAGATGCTGAAATAGTTTTTGAATATTTATCAGATCGGCATACGTATGATTCAATTTGTGTTGAGCTGGGAATAAATAAGAATCAATTAAATAACATCATTAAAAGATTAAAACGAAAAACTACAAAATCATATGAAAAACAAATTGAATAATTTAGAAATATTAAATAACCTGTCCGATTTATATTTTGAAGTACTCATGAATGATGAAGAGGCCTTGAAGGAGTTTTTAATGGAGGAAAAATTCAATTTAGATGACTTAGATCATGAGACAGATCAATTAATTGCTAAATTAAAAAGAGACGCAAAAATAAATACAAACAAAAAAAATAAATCTAAATTAAAGCTGTATGTTAAAGCCAAAGAGTTTCTCGATGCTCTCCCTTCAATTGATGAGTATTTACAATCCTTGAACAAAGAAGAGATAGAGAGATTTGAATTGGCTTATAGAAATACAAAAACAGAAAACAATAAGAACATAGAGGAGTTAAGAAAAGACTTAATTATACTAAAAGTAATGGAGGAATTGGAGAAAAAAAATGAGTGAATCTAGAGCAAGAAATGAAGCAATAAATATAATAAAGAAAGCTTCAATAACTAAGCCGAATGAATTAACTTTAGAAGAGCTGATATTATTTCTGGATGGACCCGAGGTTGTCTATGAAGATATAAATGAGTATGAGGGGAAATTTATGAGCTCTGGCAATTCTTCTATTATAAAAATAAATAATAAAATAAAAACAGAAGGAAGAAAAAGATTTACTTTAGCTCATGAATTAGGACATTATATTCTTCACAGAAATAAAGGATTTATCAATTGTACTATTAGCGATTTTTTAGATTGGTATGGTGGAAAGAAAATTGAGACCGAGGCAAATTATTTTGCATCCGAAATATTGATGCCTTCTGAAATATTTAGCCGACTTACAAAAGGTAAGAGATTTAGTTTAGTTTTCCTAAAAGAATTGGCAAATGATTTTAATACTTCTTTGACATCAACCTCTATAAAATTTGCACAGGAAGGTTATGATCCTATTCTTTTAATTTGCTCTTCTAATCAAAAAATTATATGGAAACAAAAAAATAAGGACTTTAATTTTTTTGTTGATTTTAAGAAATTAATAGAAATTCCTAACACATCAGTTACTTATGAGAAAAAAATTAAAGGTATTGTTTATAATGATTCACAAGAGATTGATCCGGTCAATTGGTTTATTGAAGACAAATATAATGAGTTCAAATTTTACGAGGATTCAATTGATTTGGAATATTATGGATATACTTTAACATTTATTTCCGTAAGATAACTTGAATTCGTTAACTACTAAAAAGCAAAAATTATACAATAATCTATGATTGTAGTAACAACCTGAAATAATAATCATCCCTTATATCCCTCTTTTCTAATAATTGCTCATATGACAAATCAAAAAGGACAAGAAAAATCATTTCTTTTCGTCTCCTTGTTCAATATATTTGTCTGTTCACGTTTCGTGAACATTAATATTTATTGAACATGGAAAACCTAGTAATTGAAAAAATAATCGAAAAATTAAACAATGAGCAAATAATAGCTAAATGGAATGAATTTATTGAAAAATTATATAACAATTTGGACGGTGAACTAGAAATTAATTTAAAAGAAAAAAAAATCAAGTTTGATGTTGAATTTAAGAGGGAATTAAGAAAACATCACCTTATTCAAATTTATTTGCTAAAAGAAAAATATCCAAATTTTATGGTTATTGCAGATATTATTAATCCAAAGATAAGGAAAGAATTAAAAGATAAAGATGTAAATTATATCGATGGTGCAGGGAATATGTATATAAACAAAGAAGGTCAGCTAATATTAATAGAGGGCAAGCATAATGAAAAAGCAGCAGATTATTACAAGGGAAGATTATTCGGGAAAGGAGGTTTAAAAATAATATTCGGTATTCTTGTTAACGAGGATTTAATTAATAAACCTTATCGTGATATCGCAGAACAAACTGAAACAGCATTGGGAACAGTTAATTACATTATAAAAGAATTAATGACAAACGGTTATATAGTTTTTATTAATAAAAATGTTTTAAGACTTAACAATAAAAAAGATCTGATGAATAAATGGATCACCGGTTATGAAGATAAATTAAAGAAAACATTATTCATCGGAAAGTTCCGGTTTAACAATAATGAATGGAAGAATATAAAATTTGAAAACAATAAAACTCTCTGGGGAGGAGAACCTGCCGCAGAAATTTTAACTCATTACTTACATCCACAGGCATTTACTGTATATACAAAAGAAGTGATTAAGGAGCTTATCAAACAATACTTTCTGATCCCGGATATAAATGGAAATGTTGAAGTATACAAAAAATTCTGGAATTTTGATGATGTAACCATAAATGAAAAAACAGTACCTCCGTTACTAATATATGCCGATCTTATAAATACAGGAGACAACAGAAATTTAGAAACTGCAAAACTAATTTATGAAAGATACTTACAGGATAAGTTCGAGTGAACTCAGGATTGATAATGTTAAGACGATTCTTGTTTCATTAGAAAATTCCTTTAAAGATCTGGGAATTGAATTCTATATAATCGGAGCTCTGGCAAGAGACATAATGGCAATAGTTCATAATGAAAAGCCAATCAGAGCAACTCAGGATGTTGATCTGGCGGTCCTGGTTGCCGGTGATGATAACTATTACAGTCTTAAAAAATATTTGATTGAAAAAGAAAATTTCACTGCAGACAAAAAGTTACCATACAGATTATTATTTAATAATGAATTAATAGTTGATTTGCTTCCGTTTGGCGGAATTGAGAAAGATAAAAGCTCTGTGACATTAAAAGAGGGTAGAGAAGTAATAACTCTTTCAACATTTGGTTTGAAGGAAGTACATAAATCGGCTGCAGAGGTCACAATTGATGAAGACCTGAATCTTACAGTTACTACTTTTCCGGGTATTTGCATTTTAAAACTAATTGCTTATTCCGACCGCCCCGATGAAAGAGCTAAAGATATAAATGATATAAATTTCATTATTGAAAAGTATGCGGAGATGAATGTTGAATATGTCAGTAATGAACATTATGATATACTGGGCAAAGGTTGGGACGAAAATTTATCCGCAAGAGTATTAGGCAGAGACATGAGAAAAATTATGAAAACTGATGAAGCGCTTATGAATAGGATCCTTGATATTTTGAACTCAAGTATAGAAGATAATCACAATTCCAAAATTGCACTATTGATGATGACCGGGAAGGATAAAACTCTTGAACAAAAGATTGAAGTATTGAAGAATTTAAGAGATGGTATTTTGGATTCATAAGATAAAAACAATTACAAATTCCTCTAAGCGTGACTGGTGACAAGTCATACTGAAAAACAATGTTTTAATTAAATTAATTGTATAAATGATTAAGGAAAATTTTGAAGAATTTCCGCTCGCAGACTTTGGTTCATACTGAGAATTTGTAAAGATAAACTAACTTCTACTGAAGAAGATGTGAATAAAATTTAGAAGATCTGAAAGTAGAAGATAGCGATGATGAAAGTGCTTTCTAGTAATATTTGATTTTTGGTTGTTGGAATACCATCTGTCTTTTATTTTTCTCGTTTCGCAAAAAGACATTTTAAAAATCATAATTCATAGATTTAATCCATGCAAATAAATTCTAAAATAACCCTATCTGTGCATCATTTGGAGGATAAAAAACTCCAACAATAACAAAAGGATTTGAAGCTCTTCTTTGATGCCATTGTTTAGTCGTACCAAGAAATAAATATAAATCTTTTTTCTTAGCAAGCTCGTCAAAAAACTTCTGTCTTACTTTTCTTAATGTTTCAACCTCATCGTTTTTTGCATCTATCAAACAATTCCAATATAAAGCTCCAAGCTCCCAGTCTTCGACCATAAGTTTTGAAATATTACCATCATCATCCTTAAATTTATAATAGAATTTATAAGGAATTTTTCTGATAATTTTCTCCGGTTCATCAGCTCCAAATAAATCACCCTGATTTCTGATTTTATTCCATTCATCTTTCCAATTACGGGAATCATTCACGTGTGTAAAATCCAATACCTCAGTTGGTTTGAAAACTGCTAATGATTTATTGTGAGGGGCTTTTGAATCAGAAATCAGTTTCTTCATATTAGTAAATACATTTTGTAAACATAGTTCCTTACGCTCCCGCCAGGCTTTAGCAGTCCCGACTTTATTTAAAACATTCACATCAGAGAAGTCATATTTGACAGGTGAATAACTTTCAGGTCTGAAGTCATCATCTCTTTTTTTTAAATTAATTTCAATCCAGTTATATTTAAAACTTTTCATATTATTGTCATCTCTCAATCCTTTTAAGAATTTTAAAGGCACGGGATATACTCTGATCCAATTTCCATTTTCATCAATACCGGCAGTACAGACTAATTCATCATAACTTCTTGAAGGTAAAGGATAAGCCGTAACGGTAATAAGGATTTTCTTTCGTGGCATTTTAAATATGGTAAATCTTATAGGAAAATGAATTCAGATTCTTTAGGGAATTTGCTAAATGTAAGCGATGACACTTACAAATATCTGCCTCAAAACAAGTAATTGCAACTTTTTTATATTCTTTGATCAGTTTTATTAAATTCTCCTGGGAATCTAAAGTTTGAGGAATAGTATTTTTTAAATAAGATTTAAATAAGAGATTATAATCATTTTGAGAAGTTAAGTCCTTGCGGTACTCAGAACTTATACCTAATTCTGGAAAATGTTTGTATTTTATTCCCAGATTTTCACATGTATTTTTTAACTGATTTTTGGAAAATCCAAATTTCATACTAATAGGATTTCTTCGAACATCACAAAGAATTTTTATTTCATATTTAATAAGTTTATTCAGGTATTCCTCGAAAGATATACCTTCGTAGCCGATTGTGTAAAGTCCGTTATTGTTGTTTGCGGGTTTAGCTTTAAGAACTTTATCAATGCTACTGTCATCTAATAATTCTCCTAGTATCTTACTATTAAATGCATAGTAAGGATAGTGTTTATAGGTATACTTTATCAATGTGTTTCCCAGATTATTTCTAAATTGGATATTAATAGTTTTCAAAATTTCACGATCTTCTTTTGACAGTTCTATATTTTGATTTTCCCAATTATCAAGATACCATTTTGAATCATCGCTTCTTATTATTTTATATTTTTGTAAAGTATTTAAATCAGCATTTGCCTGGAAGGAAAAACAGCCGTATTTATAAGGAACGAAATAAAAGCTCGGTTTTTGCTGATATTTTGAAAATACTAGCAAAAGTTTTTGAAGATCAATTTTGTTAAGCTCTCGACTAAAAGATTCTAATAAAGAAATCAATATTTTTCTTCTATAATACATGTTTTTAAAATAATATCATTTAAATTGAATTAACAGATAACAATTTTGACGCATTAATCATTAATAAAACCATATTTCAAAGCCAAACATGTGTTTTCATAGTTTTCAAGTTAATTCTGTGGAATGTGATTAGGAATATTTTTAATGCTTCCTATCTCTCGGCGGAAACGGATCATTCCC
>CAYMKU010000051.1:0-20311 GCA_964391015.1 uncultured Ignavibacteriaceae bacterium | reverse complement strand
TGTGAATCCACGCGAGATAAGAGTGCTTGATCGTATTGGGGGTGGTGATGGTTTTGTTGGCGGAGTAATATATGCTGTTCTTAAAAATTGGAAACCGGAAAAATGGATTCAATTTGGCTGGGCATCAGGTACTTTAGCAACGACTTTCTTAACAGATTATGCTCAACCAGCAGATGAGGAAATGATTTGGAGCGTTTGGGAAGGCAATGCTCGCGTTCAGAGATGAAAATCCTTTATTAAAAGCTTCCAATCACAGGCTATAGAATTGACTCAAGGTCTCCACCAAATATTAATTGATTTAAAACCAAGCAAAGAATTCTTTGTGGGCATTGATTCTGATGGTTGTGTTTTTGATACCATGGAGATAAAACATAAAGAATGTTTCTGCCCGCAGTTTATCAAACATTTTGGATTGCAAAGAATTTCTAAATATGCAAGAGAATCATGGGAATTTGTAAATCTATATTCCAGGACAAGAGGAACAAACAGATTTAAAGCGTTAACACGATCAATTGATTTATTGAAAAATAGGAAAGAGGTCAAAGCAAGAAATTGTACACTCTTAGATCTTAATATTATCAAGGAATGGATAAAAAAAGAATCTAGGCTCGGAAATCCTGCGTTGGAATTATTTGCTTTGCAAGTCAATGAGCCAATAGTGAATAAAACCCTCGCATGGTCAAAGGAGGTGAATAAGGACATTGAAGAAATGGTGTTTGCCGTTCCACCCTTTCCGTATGTTATTAGTTCTTTGGAAAAATTGAAAACTGAGGCAGATATAATTGTTGTTTCTCAAACACCACACGAAGCTTTAGAGCGAGAGTGGCATGAACATAGTTTGAATGGATTTGTAAAATTGATCGCTGGACAGGAGCTTGGAACGAAAACAGAACACTTAAAATATTCCATTCAAGGAAAATATTCCCATGACAAAGTTTTAATGATAGGTGATGCTCCTGGTGATTTTGATGCAGCAGCATCAAATGGCGTTTTGTTTTATCCGATAAATCCTGGGCATGAGGATGAATCTTGGGAAAGATTTTATAAAGAAGCGCTTAATAAGTTTTTTAACGGAACATTCAAAGGGAGTTATGAAAATAAATTACTGAAAGAATTTGAAAGGTATCTTCCTGAAAATCCTATATGGTTGTAAAATAGAATTATGATTTACTTTGCCAAGGGAAGTGAAGAAGAATTTTTATCCGAACAAGAGTTGAAAGAAGCAATCTATTCTGCTTTTGATAAATTAGGAAAAAGAAAAAAAGTTTTGGCCATACCGCCAGATTTTACACGATTTCATTCGCAAGCCGGTCATCTCACAAAATTTACCTATCAATATTATAAAGAAGCTTTAACCGATATTCTTCCTGCGCTGGGAACACATTCACCAATGACTGTGAACGAAATAGAAAAAATGTACTCAGGTATTCCTTTCAGTTTGTTTAGAGTTCACAATTGGAGGAGAGATTTAATTACTCTTGGAGTGGTTCCATCTGAGTATATCAAGGAAGTATCGGAAGGAAGAGTTAGTTATAGCTGGCCTGCTCAGGTTAATAAAATATTGGTTGAAGGGAATTATGATCTGATTCTATCCATAGGTCAGGTTGTTCCTCATGAAGTTGTGGGAATGGCAAATTACAACAAGAACATTTTTGTCGGTACTGGTGGTCAAGAGGGAATCAATAAAAGCCACTATTTGGGTGCGGTCTATGGAATGGAAAGAATGATGGGAAGAACAGATACTCCTGTCAGAAAAGTTTTGAATTATGCTTCAGAGAAATTTGCAAGCCACTTGCCCATTGTACATGTTCTAACTGTAGTTGATTCTGATGTGAATGGTGATTTGGTTGTTAAGGGGTTGTATATTGGCGATGACTATGAGTGTTTTGAACTTGCATCTCAGTTATCGCTTAAGGTTAATTTCAATTTGCTAAACAAACCGCTTAATAAAATTGTAGTACATCTTGATCAGGAGGAGTTTAAAAGTACATGGCTTGGAAATAAAGGTATTTATAGGACACGAATGGCAATTGCTGATGGTGGAGAATTAATTATCCTTGCACCTGGGCTTAAAGAATTTGGTGAAGATAAAGAGATTGATCGCTTGATACGAAAATATGGTTATGTAACCGCGCCTGAAGTTTTAGAGTTTGTTGGTAAAAATGATGAGCTAAAAAATAATTTAAGTGCAGCTGCGCACTTAATTCATGGCTCTTCAGAGAATAGATTTACGATTACTTATTGCCCGGGATTTCTAACAAAGGAAGAAATTTTGAGCGTAAACTTTCAATATGCTGATATTAGATCAGCTATAAAAAGATATGATCCACAAAAGTTGACTGACGGCTTTAATGTGCTTTCTGATGGTGAAGAAATTTTTTATATCTCAAATCCAGCACTTGGGCTTTGGGCATATAGAGAAAGATTTAAAGACAAATAATTCTATTTTGTGAAGAAGCTAAAAATAATTGCCGATGATAAAATTCCTTTCTTAGAAGGTATCTTAGAGCCACTTACTGACATTTCTTATTTGCCGCCTTCCCAAATAACAAAAGAAGCAGTCAAAGATGCAGATGCGCTTTTTGTAAGAACAAGGACAATCTGTAATTCTGAACTGCTTGAAAAATCAAAAGTGAAATTTATTGCGACAGCTACAATCGGCTTTGATCATATTGATGCGGTATATTGCGAAGCGAAAGGAATTAACTGGATCAATGCCCCGGGATGTAATTCCAGTTCAGTTCAGCAGTATGTTGCTTCGGCTCTGTTAACATTGGCGAAGCAAAAAAATATCCAGTTGGATTCTAAAACAATAGGTATTGTTGGCGTAGGAAATGTCGGAGCTAAAATTGAAAGAATTGCAAAAATTTTTGGGATGAAGATTTTGCTTAATGATCCTCCACGTGAAAGAAATGAGGGGAATGGAAAATTTGTATCGCTCGATTATTTGGTGGATAAATCTGATATAATAACTTTTCATGTTCCATTGAATATGAACGGAATAGACAAAACATTTCATTTAGCAGATGAAATATTCTTCGAGAAATTTAACAAAAGTAAAATTATAATAAATACATCTCGCGGTGAAATTGTAGAAACAAATACATTAAAGAAAGCAGTAAAAAATAACAAAGTTGTTGCTTGTGTTTTAGATGTATGGGAAAGTGAACCTAATATTGATAATGAACTTCTCAAGTTTGTTGATATTGCTACACCGCATATAGCTGGTTATTCTGTGGAAGGAAAGGCAAATGGGACAGCTATTTGCGTTAATGGTTTGAATGAGTTTTTTGATTTAGGATTAGAACCAAATTGGTATCCCAAGGGGTTACCATCTCCGGGCAGATCAAATAAAATAAATGTTGACTGTAATGGGAAATCCAAACAAGAAGTAATTCGCGAATGCATTACTTCAACATACAATATAGTAGAAGATGATAAGCAGCTGAAAAAATCGGTTGAAGATTTTGAAAAACGACGCGCAGAATATCCCGTAAGAAGAGAATTTAATTATTACTATGTACACTTGACAAATGCTGATGAAGTAATCTTTTCTGCAATCGGTGAACTCGGGTTTAACTTAATAAAAATATAAGGAATAAAATGAACAAAGCAGACATTGGATTAGTTGGACTTGCCGTTATGGGCGAAAATTTGGTGCTTAATATGGAAGACCATGGATTTACAGTAGCAGTTTATAATCGAACTGTTAATAAAGTCAATGATTTTATTAACGGCAGAGGCAAAGGAAAAAAAATTATAGGTACACAGACAATTGATGAATTTATCAACTCACTTGAAAGTCCTCGTAAAGTAATGTTGATGGTAAAAGCAGGTAAACCTGTTGACGATTTCATAGAACTCTTAATTCCCCATCTCAGTAAAGGAGATATAATAATTGATGGTGGTAATTCTCATTTTCCAGATACAATAAGAAGAACAAAATATCTGGAGGGAAAAGGATTGCTTTATATCGGAACTGGTGTATCAGGTGGTGAAGAAGGTGCTTTAAAGGGTCCATCAATTATGCCGGGAGGATCACCGAACGCATGGAAACATATAAAACCTATTTTTCAATCAATTGCTGCAAAAGTTGAGGATGGAACTCCGTGTTGCGATTGGGTTGGTGAAAATGGTGCGGGGCATTTTGTTAAGATGGTGCACAATGGTATCGAATACGGTGACATGCAATTGATTTGCGAAGCGTATCAAATTATGAAAGATTTACTCGGTTTGAACTATGAAGAAATGTATTTGGTTTTCAAAGAATGGAATGAAGGTGAACTAAATAGTTATTTGATTGAAATAACACGAGATATTTTGAACTTCAAAGAAAATGGGAAACCATTAGTTAATTATATTTTAGATACTGCGGGGCAGAAAGGGACTGGGAAGTGGACAGTTCTTGCTTCACTTGATACTGGGACTCCCTTAACACTTATTGGGGAAGCAGTTTATGCGCGGGCTTTGTCTGCAATGAAGGATGATAGAGTGGAAGCCTCTAAAGTATTAAAAGGACCAAAACCAAAATTTCAAGGAGATAAAAAGCAGTTTATTGAAGATCTAAAAAAAGCATTGTATGCGTCAAAGATCGTGTCTTATGCTCAGGGATATGTTCTTATGAGATACGCCGCAAAAGAATTTGGGTGGAACTTAAATAATGGTGGCATAGCTTTGATGTGGCGAGGTGGGTGCATTATTCGTTCAGTATTTCTAGGGAAAATTAAAGAAGCATTCGATAGAAATCCAAAGCTGACTAATTTACTTCTTGATCCGTTTTTTAAAGAAAAAATTGAATCATCGCAAGAAGCATGGAGAAGAGTTGTTTCAGTTTCAGTGACGAATGGAATCTGGATACCTGCCATGTCAACTGCGCTGAATTATTTTGATGGCTATCGAAATGATCGTTTACCCGCCAATCTTCTTCAAGCTCAGCGTGATTATTTTGGTGCTCATACCTATGAAAGAATTGATAAGCCGCGTGGAGAATTCTTTCATACAAATTGGACTGGGAGAGGCGGGACTACAGCATCAACAACATATACAGCTTAACCTTAGTCGAATTTGATTGATTTTTAGAAAATTTGTAAAAATGGAGATTACTTGATGGAAGTTCGTTATTCACCTGATCAAAATGGATTTAAAAAACTTACTACTGATGAATTACGCAAATCATTTTTGATTGGAAACTTATTTGAGAAGGATAAAATTTTAATGATTTATTCAGATGTTGATAGATCAATTACCGGCTCTGCTGTTCCTGTTAGACAACCATTAAAACTCGTGGCAACCAAAAAAGAAATGGCAGCAAACTATTTTACAGAGCGACGAGAAATTGGTGTGATTAATATTGGTAAAAAAGGTTCTGTAGTGTTAGATGGGAAGACATATAAAATGAAAAACCGCGATGCACTTTACATCGGAAGAGGCGTTAAAAACATTGAATTTAAAAGTGACAATAGAATGACACCAGCTCTATTTTATTTTGTAAGTTATCCCGCACATACTGCTTATCCAACAAAACACATAAGCTTTTCAGATTCAACACCTCGAAAATTAGGGTCGGCTTCAGATGCAAATAAAAGAACTATTTATCAATATATTCATCCTGGAACGATAAAAACGTGTCAGCTTGTTATGGGATTAACTGAACTTGAAGAAGGAAATGTTTGGAACACTATGCCTTGTCATACTCATCAAAGAAGATCAGAGATTTATATGTATTTTAATATGAAATCAGATGCTATAGTGGTTCATATTCTTGGTGAGCCAAATGAAACAAGGCACATTATAATAAGAAATCAGCAAGCTGTTCTTTCGACAAGCTGGTCTATGCATTCAGGATGTGGAACTCAAAATTATTCATTCATTTGGGCAATGGGTGGTGAAAATCAGGAATTCGACGATATGGATTGGATACCAATTAACGAATTAAAATAATTCAAATATATACAGATAAGGAAATATAATGCTCCAAGATATTAATTCGATTCAAGAAAAAAATAAAATTGGTTATTACCGATGGGTAATATGTGCGCTATTATTCTTTGCAACGACAATCAATTATGTTGATCGGGCAGTACTTGGAGTTCTTGCTCCAGCACTTAGAACTGAAATTGGATGGACAGATCAAGAATACGGTTACATCAGTGCTGCCTTCACGCTGGCTTATGCAATTGGTTTCATCTTTGCCGGTTGGTTTATTGATAAAGTGGGTACACGGATTGGCTACACAATTTATTTGACTATATGGTCGCTTGCTGCTGCGGCTCATGCATTAGTTCGTTCTGCATTTGGATTTGGTGTTGCTAGATTTGCTTTAGGCATTGGTGAATCTGGTAATTTTCCTGCCGCCATTAAAACGGTAGCTGAGTGGTTTCCCAGAAAGGAACGAGCGCTTGCAACCGGAGTATTTAATGCTGGTTCGAATGTTGGCGCTATACTAGCTCCTTTATTGGTACCATGGATCGCGTTAAACTGGGGTTGGCAGTCTGCATTTTTGATTACGGGGTTAGCGGGATTAATTTGGATCGTTTTTTGGCTACCTGTTTATCGTCGCCCCGCTGAGCATCTTCGATTATCTAAAACTGAATTAGCATATATTGAGAGCGATCCGCCTGACCCACCCACAAGAATTCCGTGGTTGCGACTTCTCCCGCTGAAACAGACATGGGCTTTTGCTTCTGGAAAATTTTTAACTGATGCAATATGGTGGTTCTACCTTTTCTGGTTTCCATTATTTATGAATGATCGTTTTGGTGTTGATCTTAAAACAATCGGGCTGCCAATGATTATTGTATATCTGCTTGCTGATGTAGGTTCTGTTGGCGGAGGGTGGTTTAGTTCATTCTTGCTTAAACGCAATTGGACAGTCAATGGTGCACGCAAGACTGCAATGTTAGTATGTGCGTTGCTAATTCTACCTGTTGCGATAGCACCACACGTTAGCGGACAATGGATTGCCGTCTTATTGATCGGAGTTGCTGCAGCTGCACATCAGGGATTTTCCGCGAACATATTTACAACATCATCTGATATGTTTCCAAGGAAAGCTGTAGGTTCTGTCGTAGGAATTGGCGGTTTTGCAGGTGCAATGGGTGGGTTTTTTATGAATTTAGGTGCCGGTTGGTTAAAGCAAAACACAGGTAGTTACGAAGTAATGTTTGCTATAGCAGGCGTGGTTTACTTGTTAGCTTTATTGATAATGCACTTGCTTGTTCCAAAACTAGAGCCTGCAAAACTTGAGTAATCTTCTTTGATTGATTTTCAATGGGAAGAAAATTATGATACTTGATAAATTTAAATTAAATGGAAAAACTGCCCTTGTAACTGGCTCCAACCAGGGAATTGGACAGTATTATGCTCTTGCACTTGCCGAAGCTGGTGCCGATGTAATAGGTGTTTCTTATGTTGATGATTTTTCAGAAACGGAAAAAATGGTATCGGCAACCGGGCGAAAATTTAAATCTTACGTTGCTGATTTTTCCAGTCGAACTAATCTTTATGACTTTATAAAAAAAATAAATTCTGATTTTGATAGAATTGATATACTGGTTAACAATGCAGGAACAATTCTTAGAAAACCAATTTCAGAGCACTCTGATGAGTACTGGGACAAAGTCATCGAAATAAATCTTTCAGCACAGTTTGTTTTAACAAGAGAACTCGGTAAGAAAATGGTTGAAAGGGGTTATGGAAAAATAGTCTTTATTGCATCACTCCTTTCGTTTCAGGGGGGAATAACAGTTCCTGGTTATGCTGCCTCCAAAGGTGGAGTAAAGCAGTTAACAATGGCATTTGCAAATGAATGGGCTTCCAAGGGAGTAACTGTAAATGCAATTGCACCTGGTTACATTTCAACTGATAATACAAAAGCACTTCGAGAAGATTCCTCACGAAACAAAACAATACTCGATAGGATTCCTGCCGGACGATGGGGAATTCCAGAGGATTTAATGGGAACAGTTGTATTTTTATGTTCAGATGCTTCAAACTATTTAAATGGCAGTGTTGTAACTGTTGATGGCGGTTGGATGGGTAGATAACTATATCTTGCAGCGTTAAGTATTTCGCAACTCTGAATTTATTTTTTGAAAAAGCCCGAATGAGAAAATCATTTGGGCTTTTTTGTTTTAGAATAAAAGGTCAGTTTGGTTTGACAGGCGTTTTTAATGAAAAACTTTGAATGAAAGAAAGAGAATTACAAAATGAAACTTTCAAAGAAGCTCCACATTCAGTAAAGTTGAATACGATTATCAACAATAGGGCCATATTTTTAGTAGCTTCGCGCAAATAATTTTATTGAAACATGAAAAATGATCACTATTTAAATAGTGATTATGTACTTTTTAATAAAAATTGAGATTCTTAAAATATTACCATGCATTTTGATCTGTTTTGAGATTTCGAAAAAAAATATGATTGTATTGAATATTTATGTTGCATCTTATCAGCTTTAATTTTAGTTTTATTTAAGAGATATTACCATTTAGAGGGGGAATGTAGCTTCTCAAAATTCATACTTGGTGTCATAAGTAAATTTTAATAAGTGGTTCTAAAATGGATCCCAATAACTCGGAGATTTCCAATCTTCTAAAGCTTAGTAATATTTCTAGCCTAGCAGGTAGGATAAAAAATGATGATTCCCAAGCTTTTAAGGAATTCTTCTTCCTAATGCAGCCAAGCATATTCAGATTTTTGTATCGTTATCTTTGTAACAAACAATTAGCGGAAGATTTATGCCAAGAGACCTTTATTAACTTTTGGACACACCGCCAACAGATAAATCCCTCCCTTTTTCCCAAATCATATCTATATCAAATTGCTCGCAACTTAGCGCTAAATCACATTTCTCGAGACCATTCATTAAATGAATCTAGTTTGATCAGTAATGAATACCATTCTTCTTTTTTTAATGCTGAAGAAGAATACGATAAACATTTATTATTGGATGAATTCCAGAGTGCGGTCAATCAACTGCCTGAAAGATGCCGTGCAATATTCATCCTAAGTAAATATGAAGGATTTGAATATTCTGAAATTGCCGAAACATTGGATATTTCTCTACAAACAGTCAAAAATCAAATGAATAAAGCAATTTCAATTTTAAAGATGTTATTATCATCCCATCTTAAATAACCTCGCTTAAATTTTACTTTTAAATAAGATTATGTCTCACGGGGAAAAAAATATTTGAATAGGGGATAGTACTTTTTTCTCTGAAATGTGTATACCATATTAGGGCAAAACAGCTATGCTTAAAAAAAGACCAAAAACATTAGATTCTCAATTTCTCATTCGTGTTATTAAGAACGAGGTAGGTACTGAAGAAAAAGAATTCTTCTATACATGGCTCTCTGAGTCAGAAAAGAATAAAGAGGAATTTGGGGATCTTGTTCTGCTTTGGGATATGATTGGAAAATCTGAATTTCCTCCCTCACCCGATGTAAATCTCCAGTGGGAGAAAATTAATGACAGTGTAGATTCACTTCGGTTTTCTAACAATCATTCTCAAATAACTAAGAGAAGAATTGAGCAGAAAATAGCAAAATCTGAAAGTAATAATCAAAGATTTTATAAAAGAAATAATGGTTGGATTTTACAGATTGCGGCAGTTTTGGTAATTGCAATTGGCCTGGTGTTTCTTTTTAGGTGGAATGGTTCCTCTAATGATCCGGAACAAATACAGCTTACACCTCAAAAAATTAATGTTGAATATTTAGAACGCAAAACTCAAAAAGGTGAAAGAAAAACATTTCCTTTAGCTGATGGAACCATTGTTTATTTGAATTCCGAAAGCAAACTTGTTTATCCTAAAGTTTTTTCGAATTTGGCACGTGAAGTTGAATTGGTTGGAGAAGCTTATTTTTCTGTTATACCTGAAAATGGAAGAGCGTTTAAAGTTATTTCTGGAAAAACTGTTACAATAGTAACAGGTACAGAGTTTAATGTTAAGAACAGGAATAATCGGGTTAACATTGTAGTAGCCAAGGGAACTGTAAAAGCATGTTTGAAAGACTCAACAAACGGTATTGATCTTAAAAAAGGAGAGATGATCTCATTTAGTGAGAATAAAGGATTCAGTAAATCAGTTAGTGTTGATCTTAAGCACTATCTTGCTTGGCGCAACAATAAATTTTCATTCGAACATACGTCATTAAAAGAGGCCATGGCCGAAATAGAAAGATATTATAATCTAGAAGTTGTTTTTGAAAATAAATCTGTTGTAAATAAACGCTTAACTGGCATTTTTAAGACCGATTCACTTAACCAGATTTTCTCAATAATCAGTTTAACACTTGATGTTCAAATTGATCGACAAGGTCGTAAAGTTATTATTAAATAAAATTATTTAGGCATAATCTTTAACTGGGATTGCCAATGAAATTAATAAATAAAAAATCAAATCTAATCGTTGTACTTATACTCTGTTTTTGGGCAGTTGTTAAGCCACAGGATGAACGGAATGTGCTTGAGCAAAGCAATACTACTGGTTCCATTGAAGAAGAAATTGTGGATGAAATTAGTGGCACGATTGGCTTAGATAAAATTGAGAATCTTAAATCATGTTTATCAATTCCCATTACCTGTTCAGCAAATAACCAAACGCTTGTAGCTGTCCTAAAACAAATAGCCAATTCTGCTAATGTAGATTTCGCATATGGAGATCGGATTCTGGATATTCAAAGTGTAACCTTTTCAGCTGACAATGAACCATTATACAAGGTGCTTGATAAGCTATTGGAACCATTCAGCATAAGCTATTTTGAATATGAAACCGGGAAAATCGCTTTAGCTAAGTCAACAAAAATAGAAGAAAAAACAGGTGGGATTAAAGGTACGATAAAGGATAGTGAAGGTGAAATTATTATTGGTGCTAATGTGGTGATAAAAGAACTAAGAATTGGATGTGCTGCGGATTTGAAAGGGAATTATTCGGTTAAAAACATTCGTCCTGGAGAATATACGCTTGAAATTTCTTGTGTGGGATATGAGAAGTATTCACAAAAAATTAGAATTAAAGAAGGACAAATAATAGAGGTTGACATTACTCTCAAAACTACTGCTTTTCAAATTGGAGGCATTGAGGTTATTGGTACATCTGATTTATTGCCAAGTGAAGTAACTACAAAAACAACAATAACAAGCGGTGAGATAGAACACTTTCAGGCATCAAGCATAAAAGATGTTCTTGACTTAGTACCAGGCGTTCAAAAATCTGATAATCCTGGTTTGGGAAAGACAAGTCAGATTGCGCTTAGAGGTGATGAGTCGAATTCACTTAGTGCTTTTGGGACTTTGATAATAGTTGATGGAACACCTATGTCGAATAATGCCAATCTTCAATTTGAAAGTTTGACAGGCTCCAAATTTGGTTCATCGGACATGGGCAGAGGAATTGATTTGAGAACTATCCCAGCTGATAATATTGAGAACCTAGAAGTAATTACAGGACTTCCTTCCGTTAGGTACGGAGATGTAACTTCGGGAGTTATAAATGTACAATCTAAAATAGGTGCTGTACCAAACCGACTAAAACTAAAAAACAATCCCGATACGCGAGAAGGAAATTTGGGTGGTGGTATTATGTTTGGAGATGGGGCATTGAGCTATAATTTTAATGCTGCTCAAAGTGAGAGAGATATTAGGGTTACAGGTGATGAATATTTACGGCTTACTGGTCAGCTTGTTTACACCGCAAATTATTTTGATAACAAATTAAGTAACAACACAAAAGTTTTATTCCAACGGATTCTTGATGAAGAAGAACCGAAAGGAGACATGTTAAAAACTAAAAACTATAACAGAGGTTATACCATAAGTTTGTCAACATGGGGAAAATATAAACCTGAGGATGAGGTATCAGCTTTTGATTATAATTTTTTTGGAACAATAGATCGCAAAAACTCAATGAAATCTAGGTTGAAAACAGAATATGTTATTATGCCTAGTGGTGATACAATTGCAAGTTACATCGGTAAAGTCGAGACACGAGGAATTGAGTGGACGCTTGGTAGCAGAATTGAATGGAACAGGATATTTTATACTGGGGACATAATTCATAAAATCTTGCTCGGCATAGACCCACAATACAATGCAAACACAGGGGAAGGTGTAGTCTTTGATACATTATTAAATTATTATGGAGTTGATGCAGGGAGAAGACCGTATTCTTTTGATGATATACCTGGGCAGTTTCTTACCAGCTTATATTTTGAAGATAAATTAACGGGGCACTTTTTGTTTGATTTTAATTTAATGTTTGGTTTTAGATATGAAATGTATCGCCCCTATAAATTTAATTTTTCTGGTTTATGGGGAGATGGGGATTTTGTCGAATCTCATCAAGGCACATTTTTCAATCCTAGAATGAACCTTATGATTTATCTTTCAGAAGTAAATCAGATACGATTAAGCGCTGGCACATCATCTAAATCTCCACCAATGAGCATAGTTTATCCTCCGGAAACAGTCTTTAAAAAATGGCGAAATCCCGATTATGGTTCAACAGTGCAACTTCGTTATAATATTAGGGTTCCAGAGTTAAAAGGATTTAGAGAAAGTTTATTTGAAATTGCATATGATCATAAATTTTTTAATCTATTCGGAATTTCCACTTCTCTGTACTATAAATACAGAAAAAATGAACCAAAAGGACAAACAATTCCTGTTTTTCAAATGTCACAGGTAGGTGAAGCTTACAAAGTCTATTATGTAGATTCTTATTCATTACCTGTCAATATTGGAAAAACCGAAACCAAAGGAGTTGAATTTTCATTTAAAACTTCCAAGCTCAGACCACTAAATATGGATTTTCAAATCACAGGATCATATAATTTTATAAAATATACTGGAACAGGTCTTAGTTATATCAATAACCCTATTGCAAGTAAAGGTCAATATCCAAATTTTAAAGTTCCTGGTGTTCCTATAGATACAATGATCGGAATGTTCTATCTACAGGGTAATAGTTGGAATGATAGATTTCAAATTAATTATTATGCGAAGTACACGATGCCAGCTCTGGGATTATGGATTACATTTCGCGCTGAACAATTAGTCTTTGAAAAAAGTCAGAACAAAAACTATTCCCCGATTGATTTTAATGTTGCCAGTGCCTCTGATATTTCAGAATATTTATTCAGTACTGATGTTAAAAGAAAACCGAATAAATGGTTATTAAATATCAGTATGAGTAAATCATTATTTGAAGGAGCTGAGGTTTCCTTCTATGTAAATAATTTTATAGATGATCCAGCTTTGCGAAGGTATTATAGTTCAATAGGCTATGAAACTGAGGAAGTTAGGAATCCAGGGTTATTTTACGGA
This sequence comes from uncultured Ignavibacteriaceae bacterium, assembly GCA_964391015.1. GTDB lineage: Bacteria > Bacteroidota > Ignavibacteria > Ignavibacteriales > Ignavibacteriaceae > XYD12-FULL-36-8. The sequence continues at coordinate 6,982 of CAYMKU010000051.1, read as the reverse complement.
ATTGAATTCAGTATGACAGTGGATAGATTATTCGGGAAGCGAGGAAAATATGAAGAAGATTAATATTCTTTTAGCAGTAATTCTAATCGGACTTTCAAGCTGCAATGAAAATCCGCCGACTGTTCCGGATGGAAGTGCAAAAATTAATTTAGTTGCTTTAGGTGATACGACTTTGGTAGATACGATTCCGCATTATATCCCGATGCGAAACGCAAAAGTTATTTTAGCATCGGAATATGGTACGATGATAAAATACACGGATAATAACGGTAATCTGTTTTTGGAAGGATTACCAGCTGCTACTTACAATATTTCAGCAAGAATGTCTCACCCAGCAAACCCAAACATCCTTATAGTTGGTAATGTTCGTGGTGTCGAGGTTACTCCAGCACGCATAGCTACAGATACTATTATGGCATCACAGATAGCAAATACAGGAATAGCATTAAATGAAATTTATTGTGCTGGTCCAGTGAATAACATTTTTTTCTTCTATGATCAATTTCTTGAATTATATAATTACGGCGACGAAGTAAAATACCTTGATGGAATGCTGGCAATGAGAGTATCAGGTAATAGCACTGGGAAAGGTCCAGGTGCCGATGAAGGTGATGATGGTGACATTGATGGTGTAACATATATCTTTAAGTTTCCTGGGAAACCCGGAGAACAAAATCATCCATTTTATCCTCATACCTTTTTAGTTATGGTGGCAACTGCAATAAATCATAAAAATACAGTATCAACGAGTTATGATTTAAGCCATGTAGATTGGGAATTCTACAACCAATATTCCACAAGTGATTTTGATAATCCTAACGTTCCTAATTTAATAAATATTCGTTCTGATCGAACTGTAGATTTCCTTATAAATTTAGTCAGTGATGTTATTGTAATTTCGTCGGGTGTGGATTCTGTTTGGGAAGATGGGATAGATATTTCTACTATAATTGATGGAGTTCAATATAAGTCAAGTGTTACATCATCCAAAACATTAGATGCGAGAGTCGATAAAGGATATGTTCTTTCTCCACCCCGATACAGTGGCAGATCAATGCGGAGAAGAGAAGATGGAGTGGATACAAATGATGGAACACTAGACTGGGAAATGACAACTGCAGCAACGCCTGGGTACCATTAATAAAAAGAGAATAAAATGAATGAAGCAGTAGTTCAGGTAAAAAACTTAACGCATTATTACGGAAGTAAACTAGTATTCGAGAATTTCAATTTTGAAGTGAAGAAAGGTTCTATCTTTGGTTTACTTGGTAAGAATGGGACTGGTAAAACTACAACCATAAATATTTTGAATGGATTCTTGAGACAAACCTCTGGTCAGTGTCTTATGTTTGGTGAGGATTCACATAGTCTATCACCTGAGACAAAAGTACGCGTGGGATTTTTAATTGAAGGGCACATTCAGTACTCATTTATGAATATAAAGCAGATTGAGAAATTCTATTCTGCATTCTATCCGAATTGGAAGAAAGAACCATACTGGGAACTGATGAAAAAGCTTGAAGTAACCGAAAATCAAAAAATTTCAAAAATGTCCTGTGGACAGCGCTCACAAGTTGCTTTGGGACTTTTACTTGCACAAGACCCAGATTTGCTGATCCTTGATGATTATTCAATGGGGCTTGACGCTGGCTACAGAAGGTTATTCATTGACTACTTGACAGAATATGCTAAAGCCGAGAACAAAACAATCTTTATTACTTCGCACATTATTCAAGATCTTGAAGAGCTTCTCGATGATTGTGTGATAATAGATTATCGTTCAGTGCTTCTTACGATGCCGATTAAAAAGTTTTTAAATGAATTCAAGCAATACAAATGCGATTTAATTGATGGTTCGTCTGAAATAAGAAAAGATGATGTAATTAAAAATGTTGAGATGATAAAAAATAAAGCTTCCTTTTATTCATTTGCTGAAAAGAATCAGATGGAATCTTATCTTTTACAAAAAGGAATTAAGTACACTGGATTGAATCAAGTACCGATGTCCCTCGAGGATGCGTTTATCGGATTAACAGGAAAATATTAGGAAACAGAAATGATAAAATCTTTACTATATAAAGAGTGGCTGAAGGTTAGGTGGAGCTTTATTGGTTTGGTTTTGCTCAATCTAATTGTGGTGATAAGTATTTGTATATCCTTATATAACGATTTTAAATTCTATCCGATCACAGCGGTATATGATGGAGTGCTTTCTTGGGGCTATATATTTTATATTGACATAATGTATATCCCTCTTGCAACCGGAGTATTGCTTGGTATTGTGCAGTTTTTCCCAGAGATAAATTCTAGCAGACTAAAACTTACTCTCCATTTACCGATGAAGGAGAGCAAATCGTTATTAACAATGCAGTGGTATGGACTCGGTTTGTTGTTTATGATGTTTTTAGTAGATGCAATTGTTATTGCAATTTTAACTACAAATTATTTCCCTGCAGAAGCTGTAAGTAGCTTTTTGATTGTTACGATTCCCTGGTTTCTATCTGGATTTACTGGCTATATCTTCATATCACTTGTTTTTGTTGAGCCATCTTGGAGTAGAAGGATTTTATTAACTTTAGTCGGTGTTAGTTTTGTGAGTCTTTATTATATCAATTTTACCGACATGGGTTTAATTGCAATTTTCAGTAGATCATATTTCCTTTTTCTAATAATTACCTTCATCATTACACCTATTATTTTGGTTTCTGGTTATAATTATAAAAGGGGAATAAGATAATGAATAATAAAGTTGTGAAGATACTTCTTGCAGTTGTGATAACTTTTATTTTGTCTATTTACCTACCTGAAATTTACCAGAGTACTTTTAAATATAAGATTGATCGGCCGAATATTTCATATAGTCCAATAATCAAAGATATGTTAATATCCAATCCGGGTAAAAGTATCTTTAAGATCAAAGATAGAAAGGGCAAACAATATTCTCGCGATGAATACGAAGCTATTATGCCACAAATTAATTTTGCTCAACTAGTATTTGCAGGCAAAATGCCCGATTCGATCAATGGTAAAGCAGTAGATGTTCCAATCCTACGGAAAAATCTTTTCCAAAGCAGGTTTGAACCATACAGAGTTGATGGGTTTGATTATTTATTACATCCACTAATTGAATCGAGTTCCGGAAGGGTAAATCTGGAATATCCAAACGAGTTTTTTATAATAAAAAATAAAATGGAGATAATTGATTGTCGCACAAACAAGTTAAATGAAGAAATGACGAGATTTTTTACTAATGCATTGCAGGCTAATGGTTTTGCGTTTCCTGCTAAAGAACTGTTTGGCAACCCAACAACCCGAAAGGCATTCGATGAGGGATATTTTGTAGTTGACAGCAAAGATCAATTTTATCATGTGAAAAGAGTTAAAGGAAAACCTTATTGTAAAAAGATCAATCTCCCCGAGAACATGAAAATTGCTCATTTTAACGTTCATGAAATTCCTCTGAAAGAGTTTTATGGTTTCTTTGTTACCGAGAACAATGAATTATACCTTTTAACATTTAATGATTATAAACTAATCAAATTAAACATCGAAGATTATGATTACAAAAACTCAAACGTAAAGATTGCTGGTGATTTGTTCAATCGAACCGTATCGGTTATAAACGAAAATAAATTCAGTGTATTTGTATTTGGCAGGGACTATAAGCTAATTGATAGTTATAAAGATCAAGTTAAAGGAAAAGACGAATCTGCTCAGGGAAAAATTGCAGCATACATTTTCCCGCTTTCACTTAGTCTTTTAAGCGATAAATCAATGTTCGTTAACTTCTATTTTGAATTTTTCGGGATGAAATTTTTAATTCTAAATGTATTGCTTTTCCTATTATTGATTTTATTCTTTTGGTTAAGGAAGTACCCTATCAAAAATAATTTATTTCCATTAGTGCTGGTTTTGGTAGCGGGAATTTATGGACTTATAGCAGTTTTAATAATAAGAGATTTCAATCAAAATAATTCTTTTGGAATTCGAGGATGAAAAGATATTTAATTAATTGCTTCTTACTAATGATGGGCATATCATTAAATTCTTTTGCGCAGGAAAACCGAACCCAAGCAATGGGAGGGTTATCAATTGGTATAGAAGATCCCGACAATCATTTAACCCCATATAATTTTGGAGGGAATCCTGCGTGGATATACAGAGATAAGCTCGATACATATTTAAAGATTTCTCCGTCGGTTGATAACAGTTGGGGAGATTATAAAAGAAGGTTTGATTCAGAAGGTAATATTAATTATGGGACGGTATTCGAAGGAGTAAAAACACTCGGTGACCTTGGAACTTTTTTAGGTTATACTTCCTACAACTATGAAATTAGAAGAAATTATTATAGAACACTAAAACATGATACTTATGACGGAGAAGCATTTTTCTTTACCGATACTACATCGGGAAATTTCAGATACAACGGTCCAAAAGTTTTATTAATGTACAGTTGGGAATTATTACCCAAACTTTATGCTGGAGGTTCTGTTTCTTATCATCTAATGGATGGTTTGAAAAAAGTTTTTTCTTATGCAAAAACTGTTTATAGAGAAGTTGGCGGCAACATAGGTTTAGCGTATGAAATAAACGACAATTTTATTTTTGGTGCCAACTATGCATTCTCAGATAATCAAGAATCTATAGAATGTTCGGATGTAAACCTTCTTGACGTAGAAACTTTTAATTATAGAGGTGAAACTTATTTTGTAAAAGATAGAGGTCAAACTGTTGAGCAAAAAATTAAAAAGAAAGAATCTACCTTTTCAGGACAGTTTTACTGGAAGGAAGAAGATAGTCATCAATTAGCGTTACAGGTTAATTACTCACCAGCGAACACCAGAATATTAATCCCCGAAGGAAGCTTTAAGGAAGTTGAAGAAGGATATGCAAGATTTGAATCATTCGATGTTCAATGTAAGGCACAGTTTAAAATCGGTAATGACATTACGGTTGGAATATATTCCAGCTATTTTAATAATTACAGTTGGTCCAGGCACTCACACAAAAATCTATTGTTATGGGATTGGGACATTAAAGATTTGATGGCCGGTACTGGTGCAACATACAAAGTCAATTCGAATTTATTAATTGGGGCAGATTATATTTTTACTGGAAGAGAAATTGATTCTTCGAAGTATATAGATAATAGATTTGCCAGTCTTATTTCAAATGATCATTCGATAAAATTTGGTGTTGAATATAAAATAATGGATCAAACTTATATACGTGCAGGATACAGAATGGATATGAAAGAGTATGATGTTTTCAATGGTGGGAAAGATGTTACGAAATTTTCAACTACGCTAGGTCTAGGAATTCCCCTGTATAGTTTCATGATGATGGATGCATATTTTCAGTATTCAAATATTTCCCCAAATGAAAGCAAAAATTATTCACGATCCTCTCTGGGAGGTTTTGTTACTCTAAAATTAAATTCATTTTGACGGTGTTGAAATAAATAATCTTTGTAAAAATTTAATATAAATATTTATCTGTGTGGAGGAGAATATGAAAAATAGATACTTAATTAAAACACTACTTCTTGTTGTTTGTTTTGCTATTACACTTAACTCTCAACCCTTTAAACAAGTTACAAATTATACTTATCCCAGCATAAGTGATGTTTTCTTTCTTAATAGCACTACTGGCTGGTTTGTAGCAAGTTCAGGAGATGTTCGTAAAACAGTAGATGGTGGAGTTACTTGGACAAAACTTTCAACAAATATTACAGATAATTTAAGCGTCGTATTTTTTCTTGATGGGAATACAGGTTTTGCAGGTAGTTCTGGCAGTAAAATCTTTAAAACGACAGATGGTGGGACAAACTGGACAGAAATTACTGTAACTGGAGGAACGGGTACATTGTACGGGATTTATTTTTACAGTGTTAGTAGAGGGTGGCTTTTAACTTCAACTTCTTCTTCTGCACAAGTTCTAAGCACAACAAATGGCGGTGCTGCGTGGAGTATTGATCTTAATCATACTACAGGCGATTTGGAAGATATGGCCTTCATTGGGCAGAATAATGGTATTGTGGTTGGAGGCGGGGTTGGAAAACTCGACATTTTCTATACAACTAATGGATCAACATGGACTAAGGCCCCTGCGGTAACTTTGCCTCCGGGTTATACCCGAACAGATGCCCGCGGCGTTTATATGGTGAATTCAAGTCTCGCATATGCTGTTGGTTGGGGTTCGACTGTTGGTGCGCAGCCAAGTATTCATTTGAAAACTACGGATGGTGGTGCAAATTGGCAGTATCTCACACAATCAGATCCGAATAAAACCTATGATAATTTATGGGCTGTTTATTTCAAGGATGCAAATAATGGTATGGCTGTTGGCGGAGCCACAAGAGGTTCAGTTGTAGTAAGGACAAGCGATGCCGGGCAAAATTGGATTCCGATTGATATTCCTTGTGGAGTTCAATTAAGTGCTATAAGTGGGTTTGGTGATGAAGTTATTGTATTAGGTAGTAGTGGAGTGATATTTAGATCCAGCAATTTTGGTAATTCCTGGCTGCTACTAACTCCAATTCCTAACGGAAATGTAACTAGCATATTCGCAATTAGTGATAATCTTATTCATGGTGGCGGTTTCAACTCTCTTTACTTGAAGACTACTAATAGCGGTAATAATTGGCAGGGTGGCTTTCTAAGGGCAGATGGATCGGCTCCAAATATTCAAGGTATTTTCTTTGTTAATGCAAATGTTGGTTATTCTGCGCATTCTTATGGTATGGCAGCTAAAACCACTGATGGCGGTGTTACTTGGAAGCAAATTATTCCTGTAACTCTGTCTGCAACAACTTCTTTATATTCTCCATTTTTCTTAAACGAGAATTATGGTTTCATTGTAGGCAAAGAATCAAACAATATTGATGTAATCTATAAAACCACAGATGGTGGGGTGAACTGGGATAAAAAAACAAATTTATTGGCGACCAACTTAAGGGGAGTTGTTTTTAAAGATGCTA
>CAYMKU010000050.1:0-20732 GCA_964391015.1 uncultured Ignavibacteriaceae bacterium | reverse complement strand
TCTGCATCATATTGCTTCCGTATGCTTGACTCTGTGCACTTGTGAAATCGTAGCTTATTACTCCAGCGCTAAACTGCGGAGTGTTTCCAGTCCACGTCTCAAGTGCATTACGGTGCTTAACTGCTATGTAATAGTTCGTTGCATCTGCTGCAGTAAAGAAATTAGCTGTTGCATTACCGCTTGAATTAAGAACTGCTTTTGCTTGATCTACCAATGCATAAGGTGATGATGCATTTCGCAGTTCAACAGTAACCGTATCTGATACCATGTTGCTGCCATCATAAAATCCTTCGATAAGCGCGGTTAAGTTTAATGCCCACACGAGTGGTGAACCTGGCACTTCATCTGCTCCCATATACGGATATAGCGCATGACGGGTCTGTCCATCATAATCTGTCAAAACTGACACAGGTGTTCCTCGTAAGTTAAAATCGCCAATGGATCCACCAGCAAGATGTAAATCACTTGCTGATGTAAAAGTAACATTCACATTCTTCGAGTTTGCATCTTGACCCGTTGCACTTTGCCAGCCCGCTAATGTTAATGGAGTTGCTATTACAACTGCTGCTAATTTGCTCGCATCGGCTGTGTAGTAGTCGTTATAGTTAGCTGTTAATGTGGCTACTTTATCCGTACCATTTACAGCTATGGTATAATGTATGCCAGTCCCACCAGTTCTAGAGTTTATAAATATGTTATCCTTAACATTTAAAATTCCATTAGTGAATTTGTAAAAGGCATAAGAATTTGCGGCTAACGAATGAGTTCCAGATAATGACACGGTGTTATAAAATACATTAAGCGCTGATGGCCAGGCACTTCCTAATTCATCACTCATACCTCTTAGGGATGTACCAGCAGAAGTGCTGCTTAACGAAATCATATTGTTGGATACTTCAAATGATGGGGAACCCTGAAAACCGAAAAAGAGCATTCCGTAGCTTATCGTAGCAGCTCCCCCACCAACCAAATTAAAGATTTTATTTTTTCTTACGTTACAACTAGTAAATCCAATACCTCTAACACTGCCATTACCTGTAAGGTTTGCAATAATGTTATTTTCAATGTTACAGCTTTTTGGTGCACTATTGACTACTATACCCATAATATTCGCGTTTGCAGCCGAAGAGATGATGGATGTTGTACCTGTTGGATCACCAATAGTATTTCCAATTATGGTACCAACATTATAGTTTCCAGTTCCGAGTTGCATTAAAGAAAATCCAGCCGTAGTTGAAGCAAAGTTTTGGATCGTATTGCCCTGAATGGAGTTTACAGCATTACCAAAACTGTTAATACTCATTGCGATGGTAGAAATAGCTGGAGGCCCAGCATTGTTATTAGTCCATGGGCTGCCGCCGCAGGAAGGTGCAGAACCACCAATAAAATTATTGCTGATATTATGTCCGCCATTATTTCCATTAATACGAAGCGCAGTCTGGTTCAGTATTGTAAAAACCGAATCACAATAAATATGATTCCCGGTAATCACACAGCCATTTGATGCATTTTCAATAAGCACTCCATACTGCCTGCCATTAACTATATTATTATTTTGAATAGTAACACGACTAGTTACAGCACTGCTGGCTCCTGGAACCATTATTACGTAATCAGGTACATTCAGACCGGCTGGTTCTCTTAAAGTGCAGCCTGATATTGTAACATCGTTTGCACCACTGCCAACCTCAATTGGAGCTGCAGGTGTGTTAAGTCCGTTAGTATTCCAATTATTTAAGATTGTACTGTTAGTAACTGTACAGTTTACAGAGCCATTAGAAAATCTGATAGTTGAGCCAACGCTTGTTGGAACGACACTGCTGTTTACGAAGGTTAATTGGTTCTGACCATCAATTGTAACTCTATCAGCTCCGTCTATCCTAATCATCGAATTAACAATTGATGCTGATAATGTTTTTGGTGTTGGATCATTTGGTATAATTGTAATTGTGTAGTTACTTCCAACAGGGTCTTCAGTCAATTGATTGAGAGCAACTGTTCCTGGTTCAACAATACTTCCAAGTATTCTTACTGTAATGTTACCTGTTACAACTTTACTGTTAAGATCAGCAAAAAGACCTCCTGGTAATCCTGCTGCACCAGTAAGTGATGTATAAGTTGGATCTGCCGGACCAACAGTTAGTACTCCGGAAATAGGAAGCAGAACATTATAGGAATATGGAGTTGTCGGAGGAACTGCAGCCGTTGGAGGATTAGATGTGAAACCACCCGCTCCGCCATTTGGTAATGCACCAACATTTGGTGCACCTGCACCATCCTGTGCGACTACATAATATGAAACAACATCACCAACAACAACACCGCCGCCAAATGTGAAATCATAATTACTCGATCCGGGAGGATTGTTTATTCCCGGTGCAGCAATGTAAGCCCCTGCATTTATTTTCCAGTATAAAACCGGTGTTCCAGGACCTCCAGGTATACCGGACGCATCAGTAATTGTTGCAGTCAAAGTTCGTGGAGTAACATTACCTGCATTTGGAAGAGGTATAAGTGTTATAAGTGGAGAAGTCAAATCTAAAGGCAATCCATTAAACTCATCAGCACCAATATCCGGTGCTGTTCCGGTTCCTACATATCCAACTTCGCCAAATCTTAATTGACTATCAAAGTCATCTGTAATTGCAATTGGATTAGTAACTCTTAGTGCGCCGCTTTCTATTTCAGTTGGGAAAGCATTTGTTAAATGTAAATCACCGGGTCCGCTAAAGGCAAATGGGATAGACGCCGTTGGCACTGAGATTGAGTTTGCATCCCTTGTACTTGCAACAGTTTGATATGCTGCCAAAGTTTGACATGAATTTACCGTGCTGTCATAATAGATTAGATTTGTTAAACTTGGCACACCTGCATAAAACTCATTATTGTTTGACGTCATGGCATACTTGGGTAGCCCAACATCTGAAAGAATCCTTAAAGCAACTGTTAAACCACCCGAGGTTACCGATGTGTTAATCAAAATATTATTTCTTAACTCAAATGTTCCTGTATTATTTGCGAATACGGCATAAGTTTTTGCACCGGCTCCAATTGATGCCGCATTAATGTACACAGTATTGTAAGCGGCAAATACATTAGGAACTTCGCCGGTTGTTGTTGCCGTACCCCAAAACATCATTCCCGCAATAGCGGTTGAAATTATGGAACTCGGTGCCCGCAAGTCGGAGATCATGTTATTATAGATGTTATAATTGTATGTTGGAGGTGCTGAGGGTCCATTAGCTGCGTAAATTCCTACAGTTTGTGCCGAATCACCAGCAGCAGATAGATCATAAATATTATTTCTATACATGCTTCCGCCGTAACCTCCACGAACATATAATCCAAACACAGTACCATCTCCAGAATTACCGGTGCTTGTTACAGAAAGATTTCGGAAAACATTATCGCGAACAAATGTTAAGAATGTATTTCCATTGGCTCCAGTAGTTGATCTGTAGCCGGAAACCTGGGCAGTACGAAAGGTAGAACTTGATACAGTTAAATTATATACTGTATTATTATTAATAGTTATAGATGGCGGCGGGTTACTAGCTAATGCAATTCCATCAACCGTTATGTTTAGAGATCCAGTTGTTCCAACACCACCCGAATGATTAAAAGTAATATTATAAACTGAATTGTTATATATTGAATACAGACCAGAGCTAGCTGAAATTCCAGTTATTGAACCCTGAGGACCATTCTTCGTTAGATTATATACATTGTTATTATAGACAGAATTATTACTGTTTGCAGCGTTTGCATCATTTATACCGTACAAAGTGGAGATTCCTGTGGTATTAAAATCACGAACAGTATTCCCGCTTATATCTGCATTATAACCCTGGAAGTTATTGATGCCTGTTGTGGCAGAATTTCCTAAGTTAGCGGCAGTATTGGTAACAGTGAAATCGTGAATAACATTATTTTTTATAGAGACAGTGTTAGGAACAGTAGTTCCACCAATTCCATTATTAATTCCAGAAACAGTAAGATTAAAAGCACCGCTTACAGCCAAAGAAATATCATTATTATTTATCTCAACACTTTGCTGTTGACCAGCTTGAGTATAAATTCCGTTAACAGTTGTGGCGGCTAAAGCTACTGCACCTGTAAGAGTTACAGTATTGTTATTAACCTTTAGGAGATTTTGATTGGTAGCATGAATACCATGAAAAGTACCACTCGGACCGAAATCAAAAACAGTATTAGCACCGCTTACACCAATTTCATTATTTTGATCATAAAGTAAATATGGCGCAGTTGTAGATGCAAACCCGTTTAAACTAATTCCATAAAACGAATTATGAATTGTATTACTATAGAATTTGCAATTGCTCATTGCATCGCTGGTAGCTGTAATTGTTAATGATGTTGTGGCATTATAAATATGGTTGCCTGAATAGATCGCCCTAGAGTTTGTATTAGCTTTGTTGAGAGAGACATCGCAATTCGTGATGGTAACAAATTGGCAGCCATCGAATGGTGAAGTGTTTTGCTTTTTAACTAACGCATATCCCCATTCCATTTGTTGTGTTGCAATAGTGTTTAATGCGTTCTCTTTCAAATCTATTCCATTAAAAGTTATGTAATCTCCACCCTCGATGTAAATAATTCCGTCAACCGTGGTGCTTGAACCTGGCGAAAAAGCCGTGATTAATGGATTAGCGCCACCCCCGAATCTTTGAAAGACGATGGGGTTAGCTGCTGTTCCGGTTGCTGTAATTCTGCCGGCTGTTGCTGTACCGAATGTTTCGGTATGCCCGGCAGCTACGTTAAATGTTACACCGCCTGGGCCAACACCTTGAAGATTTAAGTCTGCAATCGCAAGTGAAAGCGTTGCATAATCTGGTGTTCCGCCGCCGCCAACGGTTTTAGTTCCCGTTAAAGGTATTGAAAACCCTGTCGCGGTTCCTAACAGTATAAACGTGAAGAGTGAAACGAACAAGTTCGAAAGTCTCTTCGTGTAATTTGTTTCAGATAACATAGCGTCCTCCTTTATTTGATTGTTAGTTAGTTATTTAATTAAAATCATTTTTTTAGTCAACGATCCTTCATTCGTAGTTAGTTTGTACAAGTAAACGCCGCTGGAAAAATTGCCAGCATTAAATGTAACATCATAATTGCCCGGTGCTTTTGTTTCATTTATCATGGTGTTGATTAGCTCTCCGAGTGAGTTGTATAATTCTAATTTCACATTAGATTGTTTTGTTATGCTGAATCTTATTTTAGTTGTTGGGTTGAATGGATTAGGATAATTCTGAGCAAGTTCAAATTTATTTGGTAACCCAATTTCAATTTCTTCATTCAAATTGTGATACGCGTAACTGCCGTCAAAATCCATTTGTTTTAATCTGTATAAATATTTTCCCCGCGCAAGATTTTTATCGGTAAATGAATACGAATGAATTTCTGTTGATGTTCCGTTTCCTTCTACAAATCCAATCTTAACCCATTCCGTTTGAGCATTGACACTTGACTTTTGAAACCGTTCAATTTCAAAGCCCATATTATTTTTTTCTGTTGCAGTTGACCAAATAAGCTGCACATCTGAGTTAATTATGTTTGAAGTAAAGCTTGCTAATTCTACGGGTATTACAAAGTTCGTGCTGCGGAGTATTGATGTATATGTTCCGCTTACAAATACAGTATCACCTGCACTTACGTGAACCTTCGCCAAAGTTGGCAGATGAACATTTTGCAACGACCATGTGTTTCCACCATCGGTTGTGCGGCAAACTGCACTTGTTAAATTTCCAACTACATATCCTGTGTTGGCATCCTTAAAATCAAGACTGGTTACATCAACTGGTGCGGGTAGAGCAATTGGTGTCCAAGTTGTACCGCCATCTGTGGTTTTTGCGACTCTATTAGTTCCAAATGAAGAACCAATATAAACCGTATTTTCATCTATGGCTCTAACTGCTTTGATGTTCCCGGTGAGTGGGATTGGTACAGGTGTCCATGTTGTACCGCCATTTGTGGTTTTATAAATTGGATTACCTGAAGGATTGAGACAGAGATATCCGACATTTGCATTAACCATATCAGCACCCATTATACTAGTTGTATTTCCAATTGTCTGTTGTATCCATGAACTTCCACCGTTAGTTGTTTTAAAGATGTTTCCATCAACCGACACCGGTGAATAATTAATAAATACCCATCCGGTATTTTCATCAATAAATTCAATATCGTACAAACTATAATCTACAGTAGTACTCGGCTTTGTTACAGGCGTCCAATTCTGTCCACCATTTGTAGTTTTAAGAACGACACTATTTGTTCCGCAAACATAACCTACATTTGGAGTAACCATGGAGATTCCATAAAGATCAGTTGCTTCGTTTGTGTTATATGTTATCCAATTTGTCCCTCCATCTGATGAAAACATTACATTTCTGTCCCCGCCATTAAGACTGTATTGCCTTCCAACGGCCCACACATTTTTAGAACCAGGAACAGTTGTTATATCAAACATGATTTGTGTAGAATATGACACATGATTTGAGAACCAGCTATTTCCATTATCAGTAGATTTAGCAACTACACCGAAATCACCGCACAAAACCATTGTTGTACCAATCATATCCATCGATTGCCAAATATATGTGCTTGCCGGACCCGATACCGGCAATATGGGAAGCTGCGTCCATGTGTCTCCAAGATTGGTGGATTTCCAAAGATTAACTGGATCGCCCACAGCATAAATCTCTGTTGCTGATATAATTTTAATTTGATAGAAAGCCCAATCTGTTTGAGGAGGGGTGAGTGCTGTCCAAGTTGTACCGCTGTTCGTCGTTCGATAGAGGCTGCCCTGACTACCGCAAATTAAACCTGTTGTTGTGTTTAAAAAACTGATCCCATAGTTGAATTGCGAAACAGCAAGATTAGATGTCCAGTTCGTTCCTCCATTTGTAGTTTTGTGAACAGTACCATCGCTCGCAACTGCATAAACTGTTTGTGCATCGGTTCCGGCGATTGCCAGCACAGAATTTCCAACGGTCAAGATATTACTCCATGTTGCGCCGCCATCCGTTGTCTTTACAACTGATCCAGCGAATCCTGAACCGGATCCAGATGCCACATAACCAACATTTTGGTCTGCAAACCAAACTGATGTTCCTCGTTGTGAAGTGGGTATTATACCATTATCTACAGCTTGAAATGCAACTCCGCCATTTGTGGTTTTTCCAATATATCCTGTTTCACCAACAACTATTCCAATGCTGGAATTGAAAAACCAAAAATCATAATTTTGTCCAATCGCTTGAGCTGTATTGTAAACTTTTCCTGCTGTGTGATGGAAATACCAGTCGACACCACCATTTGTAGTTTTCATAAAAGTGCCGTTAGCACCAGCTGCAACCCAGTTACTTACATCAAACATTTTTATTTCGGTCAAGCCATTTGCTTGGGGTTTAGGATGCACAAATTTATAGTCCTGATAATCCTGTGCTATGTTTTTAAAAGTAAATAGCAGGAAGAAAATGGTAACGGGTAATAATAGTTTTGCATTCATTGTTTTTTCCTTTTTTGAATCACTTAGTTAATAATAATTTCTTTACTTGAACAAAAGGTTCTGCATTCGCACTGCTTTGATCTTGTGCAGTCATTCTATATAGGTAAAGACCGGATGCCAAATTTAATTCACCTGCATTAAGCTCTAAGTTGTAATAACCGGCTGCATGATCGGCATTAATTAAAGTAGCAACTTTTTCTCCTGTTATTCCGTAAAGTTCAATTTTCACTTTCGAGTCGACTGGGAGCTGGTAACTTATTCTTGTTGATGGATTAAATGGATTGGGATAATTCTGTAATAATGCAAAGTTAGCGGGTGCACCAACTTCTATTTCAGAACCCAAATAATAAATTCTATAAGTTCCGTCAAAATCTGTTTGTATTATTCGGTAGTAATACTTTCCGTTAGCTACGTTTTTATCAGCGAACGAATAATTATTGGTTTGTGTTGATGTTCCTTTTCCTTCCACAAATCCCAAATTAACCCAAGTGCTAAAATCTTCACTTCTTTCAACAGCAAATCCTTTATTATTTGTTTCCGTTGCTGTTGACCAAGTTAACATCACATTGTTACCATTTATGCTTGAGAGGAAACTTGATAGTTCCACAGGGACAACACCAGCTGCATACTTAAAAACTTGTCCGTAGCCTGCACTTACCCAAAAAGTATCCGGGTGGGACATGTAAGCTCCATAAACTGTCCAGCCACCTGCGTTTAGTACAGTCCAAGTTTGTCCACCGTCAGAGGTTTTTTCTATAAGCCCAAGCGTGCCAACCATAAGCCCATTATTTTTATCTAGCCAATAAGCATTGAAAATGCCGTTGGAACGCACTGGGGGAATTATTTCAGCCCAGTTGGCACCACCATCTGTAGTTTTAAAGAAACTTCCTAAGTATGATGTTGCATATAGGTTGTTAGCATCAAAAGCTTTAACGTTTATAAAATTACTTGATGCACCCGGAACAATCATTGGGATCCAGTTTGTTCCTCCATTTGTGGTTTTATAAATTTCCCCAACATTACTAGAGACGAAATAACCAAGACTTGTATCAACCATATCTATATCAATAAAAAATCTCATGGGATTAGGAGATGGAGTTTGATCTATCCAAGATGCACCACCGTTAGTGGTTTTTGCAATAAATGAATTTTGAAATGTACCGGGAATGCCGCCCACTACCCATCCAACGTCCTGATTAAAAAATTCCAAATCATTCATGAATTGAAAATTACCGGCAGGAGGCACAGGAATGCTGTCGAAGTTGATTCCACTGTCAGTAGTTTTCCAAAATTTTCCATAGTCACCAACGGCATAACCAAAATCATCGTTTAACATTTGTATACGGCGCATTCTGTTAAATTCAGATCCAATGAAATTACCTGTGTTCCACGTTTGCCCGGAATTGTTTGAATAAAAAACACTTCCTGGAGTAGTTTGTTGATATCCTTGCGATATAATTTTTTTACTTGCAGGATTTACATACAAGGTGTAAGTGAATGAGGCATCGGAAACTTTGTGTGATAATGACACCCACGTATGACCATCATCTATTGATTTAAGGATGGTTCCATAAGCACCAACAGTAACGATTGTAGAACCAATTTTATCAATCCCGTCAGTGTACCACAAAAAATAATCTCCTGATCCAACACAATTAATCGGCTGCCATGTAGTTCCAAAATTATTTGAGCGATAGAGACTATCAGAAGGAAATCCGCCAACAATGACATCAGTTCCATTTACTTCAAGTGTGTATAAAGTTCGATCCGTGGGATTATTTCCCTGCCAGGATGCTCCTCCATTTGTGGTGTATTTAAATAAACCGCTGGAACCAATTACATAACCAGTATCACTATTTACAAACTCTGCATCCCAAAGATTTGAATTGATTCCAGGAAATTGTGTCATCGCCCACGAGGCACCACCATCTGTGGATTTGTACACTCTACTCTGATCACTAAATGCTAAAATATTGGAAGCATCACTTGCGTAAACATCGTAATAATTTCCTGATGTTAGTCCGGTTAATTGGCTCCAAGTTGAACCGCCATCGGTTGTTTTCCATAATCCCCAGGCAGTATTTCCGCAAACAAATCCTAATGATTGATTAACAAAATGAATTCCATTTGCAGTAGCTGTTCCGGTGGGCAATACTGTAATAGTATCAAAGCTTACACCACCATTTGTTGTTTTCAATATACCTGCTGCATTGCTTCCAACTAAAATTGCATTATCTTGATCAGACCACCACACATTATTGGAGTGCCAATTGATCAACTGTCCGGGATAAGTTCTGTTTGCCCAGCCGCCTTTGTTATTCACAGTAAAGTTTTGTCCACCGTCAGTGGTCTTAAGAAAAGCGCCGTACTCGCCGCCGATGTACCAAACATTTTCATTGATCATCTTAATCCATTTTAACCAATTGCCATTTGGTTTCGGATGAAGCCATTGAATTGAGGGGTCTGATTGAGCAAAAGAAAAAGTCAAGTATCCCATTATAAACGAAAAGAAAAAAAGTTTTTTCATAAGAACCTCTTGTTAGAAAATATTTAAATTATTTAAGATGATATTCGTTTGGTAAATTCAAAGTGTATTCATCACATAAAACTTTTAGAGAACCAAGTAATAAAATAAAGTGATCATTTTTTAAAACGTTTTCAATTTTTGTTAAAGAACTTCCGTTTCCCAACTTTAAACTTAATTTTCCGTCCTTTTCATTATAATTAATTTGTGATTTAATGTCTTTTAGGTTTTTGAAGTGAGGAATCAAATCACCAATGACCTGATTGAATTCGGTTTCTTTACCTGGTTTTACTTTGGCTTTAATTTCGAGAAATTGCATAGCGATCATTAAGAGTGCAATTACTAGTCCATTCCTTTTAAATGGTATAATAACCTCAAAACAATCAGAATTATTAGTTTAGCAGTATATTCGGAATTATAATTGAAGACAGAGCCCACGAAATATCACGGTTGTGCTAAATTTCGCTGGTGTGAGGAGGTTCAAGAAATGATATTCTTAGAGGTAATGCTTAATTTTTTAATGCGAGATCTTAAAGTAGAGGGATTCATTCCAAGTATTTCTGCAGCACCGAACTTCCCTTCAATTCGACCTTCGGTTTTTTGAAGCACTTTAATGATGTACTGTTTTTCTCTTTCTTCAAGAGTCTCAGTTAACTCATTATCACTTAAATCAATGCTTAAATCATCAACAATGTTTAATGTATTTTCCTGTGAAATAACTACGGCACGCTCAATAACATTTTCTAATTCTCTAACATTACCCGGCCACTTATATTTTATGAGTTTTTCCATTGTCTGTTCGGAAATAAAATTAATGTTTTTTCCCATTTCCTTTGAGAACTTGTCAACATAAAATGAAACAAGCAATGGTAAATCTTCCGTTCTTTCTCTAAGCGGAGGAACCGTTATCGGATATGCGGAGATGCGATAATACAAATCTTTACGAAATCTTTCTTGTTTTACTTCCTCCTTCAGTTCTTTGTTGGTTGCTGCAATTATTCTCACATCTACTTTTTTGGTTTGTGAACTTCCTATTCGTTCATACTCCCCATCCTGAAGCACTCGTAACAATTTAGATTGAAGGACTAATGGCAATTCACCAATCTCGTCGAGGAATAATGTTCCGCCATCTGCAAGTTCAAATCTTCCTTTAACAATTTTATCCGCTCCTGTAAATGCACCTTTTTCATGCCCGAATAATTCACTCTCAATTAAAGTTGGAGAAAGAGCGGCACAATTAACTTTAAACATTGGTTGGTCTTTTCTTTTGCTCATAGAATGAATGGCATAAGCAAATAATTGTTTTCCTACACCAGTTTCACCCTCAATTAGAACAGTTGTATTTGTTGGTGCCACTTGCTTCACGCGGTAAAGCACATATTTTAAAGTATCACTTTGACCTATTATGTTCTCTGTTGCATATTCTTGGTTAATTTCTTTCTTTAAAATTATATTTTCAGCTTTAAGCTTATCCTGAAGTAGCTCAAGTTTTGCTTCATTATTTTTTCTGGTTATGGCTGTGGCAAAAATATTTGCAACAAACTTCAAGCGATTAACCAACTCATCATGCCACTCTATATCAAACGATTCAGTATTAAATCCCAGTGCCCCTGTTATTTTTCCACCAACACTAAACGGAATTGTTATGCTCGACTTAAATTTTATTTTACTTGCCAGTTCTCTTTCCTTAACGGCTTCAGGCGGAAGGTCATCCAGCTTTGAAAGAATAATTGTATTTCCAGACATGAGTTGAGAATGAAACCAAGGAACAGTTTCTCTATCGCTAAAACTTCCAGAGGTTCTTCGTACCCCAGGTTGAGCAAACTGATGCGAAACCACCAAATCTTCAGATTGAGTTAACTCCAATACTGTTCCCCTCTCAAATCGTAAAAACTCTACAAGTGTTTGCAATGAATTATCTATCTCCTCATCAATTTTAGTCCACGGAAGAATGATAAATTTTGATGATAGCTCCGAAATTATCTTTTCAAATTGGAGTTTTTCTTTAAACATATTCTCTATGTTATTGTTATGATTGCCTTGGTTATCTTCCATTTTCGGAATTAAAAAGAAATTTGTAGAATGATTTCAATATTAAATTACAAAATCTTTTTTAAAATGAATAGGGATCAATGTATTACCTGGTTTCTCGACGAGAGACAACCAGTAGGTTTACTAATTGTAGTGTTTTAAATGTGATGAGAATAAAACAGATGCCAGATTTTCGTACCGATACCGAATCTCCAAATCTGGTAGATCAAAAAAATCTTTAACCTCTATTTAACTCCTTGGATGTATTTTAAAAACTCCTCCGCATTTACAAATCCTGTAATACGATTAACTTCTTTTCCGTCTGAATCAATAATTAAAACAGTTGGCATACCGACAACATTAAAACGTTTTCTTAAATCTTCATTCTCAGGAGTCATCTTAGTCATATCAACTTTGTAATTAGTGAACCTTCCCATCTCCTCAATTACTTTTTCATTTGAGAATGTTAATGCATCTAATTCTTTGCAGGGAATACACCAATCGGCATAAAAATCTACAACCATTCTTTCGTTTTTTTGTAAAGACTCTTCGTAGGATTGAATGCTGAATTTTTGCCATTCAGGTTCTAATTTCTCTTTTGGAACTAAAGCATAAACTGAAACGGTAAGCACTAACAATGAAAAAACAGTTTTGAATGCTCTGAACCCTTTAACATTGTTTGCAGTTTTATCTATGATGAGTAAAATTATTGCTGAGATTATTCCGAAAATCGGCAGCGCATAACCTTGAATTGATTTGGGAAGAATCGGATCCAAAAAGTAAAATGCCATGCCTATGAGTAAAAATCCGAAAATGTGTTTTACTCCTTCCATCCAAACTCCGGCTCTTGGAAGACTTTTAATTTTTCCAGAGAATATCGCTAAAAGTAAATAGGGAAATCCTAATCCAAGAGCTAAAACAAAAAACATTAAGAATCCATAATAAGGATCACCTTTTGCGGCTACGTAGGTTACAAGTCCAAGCACAAACGGACCTATGCACGGTGCAGCAACGATTCCCATTGTTAATCCCATAAAAAAAGCGCCCCAAACACCGCCTTTGGCTCCTCCGGCTTTTGCAACCAAAGCATCAGGAAGCTTAAATTCATAAACACCAAATTGACTCAATGCTAAAACTATGAACAAAAGTGCAATCCCAATAAGAACAAAAGGATTTTGAAGCAGCGCTCCCAACACTGCTCCGCTCAATGATGTAACAACACCAATAATTGAGTACGTTATTGCCATACCTAAAACATACAGCACGCCAAGAAGAAATAATCTGCTCGTCTTACCTTCTGCTTGTCCTCCAAAGTAACCGATGGTAATTGGAATTAGAGGATACACACATGGAGTCAAATTCAATGCTAAGCCGGCAAGAAAAACAAAAATTAAGCTGAGCAGCAAACCACTTTTCTCAAGGGTTGAACCAACTGAACCGCTTTGCTGAATTTGCTCCGAACTACTCTGATCAGAAAGAGTTTTATCTTTTATGTCACTTAAACTTATATCCGAAGATTCACTGGTTTCTATTGCAGCTGAAGTATCCTGAACATTTTCCTCTTTTCCAAAAGCAGAACCTTTTTCACTAATCAATATTTCAAAATTTGCAAACACCGAATTTGGCGGCAAACATGTTACATCATTGCATGCTTGATAATCGAACTTCACCTCAACATTTTGTTTGCCTGCAGCCGCACCCTCTTGAACTTCGAATGTTAATCCAATTTTTGTTTCGCCCTCAAAAACGGAGACTGGTGAATCTGAGAAGGATAAATTTATATCGTGCGGTTTGGGGTATTTTATTTTAACAAGCTTAATTCCGTTACCTTTTGCTGAAATTACAGTCGGAATTAAAAATTCATCGTTAGGTTTATTAGAATTGATGTGCCAGCTTGGATTTATGCTCGCAGTAACTTCAACAGAAAACTGCTGTCCCCTCTGAACTTCTCCAGATGGATTTTGAACTCTGAGTTTTACAATTTCCTCACCTTGGCAAAATGTAGAGTCAGCAAATAATGTTATCATGAGTATAGCAAGAGCTAACACTGGATTAATGAATTTCAATTACGCTCCAACATTTTAATCTTATTGCAATTTTTTTATTTATTAACCCCGCCATTTATGGCGGGGTTGGAACAAATGTAAACAAACTAGGCTTTAGCCAATATTTTATCTATCAATG
Source organism: uncultured Ignavibacteriaceae bacterium (assembly GCA_964391015.1). Lineage (GTDB taxonomy): Bacteria > Bacteroidota > Ignavibacteria > Ignavibacteriales > Ignavibacteriaceae > XYD12-FULL-36-8. The sequence goes on along the minus strand of CAYMKU010000050.1, from coordinate 6,468 downwards.
GGCTAAAGCTCAGTTATTTGGTCTTGTTCAGACCCCCAGCATAAATGCTGGGGTTACTTGATGACGACAGTATACGTACTATTAGTTATTAATTCAAACTTCTAATTAGCTGAAATTTTATTCCCATCCTTATCCAACAAAATTGGATCTCCGAGTCCTAATTTTTTCACATTTTCAAGCTGAGTTTTTGCATCACCCGCAATTAAGTAGATCATCTTATCCGGCTGAATATATTTTTGTGCAAGCATTTTATGTTCTTCAAGCGTCATATTCATTATTTGTTCTTCTTGGTCTTTAACATAATCATAAGGAAGATTGTACTTTGCAATTGTTGAAAGCATTCCTCTCAGATTACCAATCGTTTCAAATCTCAAGGCATTCGATTTAAGCAAAGCATTTTTAGTGAAATGAAGATCTTCAGAAGTAATTCCATTTCTATATTTAATCATCTCATCTCTAAAAATTTCTGCCGATTCCAATGTTGCATTTGACTGTACACCTGCCAAGGCAACAAAATAACCTGGAAATTCAGAGCCGATGAAGTTTGTTCTTGCGCCATAAGTATAACCTTTCTCTTCACGAAGAATCATATTTACTCTGCTGTTAAAGCTGCCGCCAAGAGTATAGTTCATAACTGTTGCTTTAAAAAAGTCAGGATGAGTATAAGCTATTCCGGGATTTCCAATTCTAATTTCGGATTGGCGTGCACCAGGGAAATCTACGAAATACAAAGCAGACGAGGTAAGTGTCTTAAATACTTTCGGCTGAGGCGCATTTATGTCAAGTTTTTTCCATTTATTCTCCAAAACCTTAAATACATTCATGGCTTGCTTTTCAGTTACATTGCCTGCAATAGTGATGTTACTATTCTGTGGCGAAAAACTTTTAGCATAATATTTTTTCAAATCATCTAATGTTATCGCAGCTGCAGATTGCTCTGTGCCCGCAATATTCTTGGATAGAATATTTTCATCCCCATAAATCAATCTGGCATATACTAATGATGCAGTTGTACTCGCTGAAGTTTTACTTCTTTTAATTCCTTCAATGGTTTCATTTTTCAAGCGATCAAATTCTTTTTCGTCCCATCTCGGTTCGAATAAAATTTCTTCAACCAGCTTGAATGTTTCTTCAAACTTGCTTGAAAGACAGTTGCCGCGAATAATCATTGCATCGTCTGTTGCATTAACTGTAATTGTTGAACCTAAATCTTCAATTGCCTGCTCAAGTTCAAGAGGAGTTTTATTTTTTGTTCCCTGCATCAGCATTTTTGCAGTTAAATTAGCACTACCGACTTTTTGGATGTCATCAAAAAGCAAACCGCCTTTAACCGATACTTGGAAATCAACAAGAGGAAGCTCTTTCTGCTCAATTCCGAGAACTTTTATTCCGTTAGATAATTTTCCATCCCAAATTTCTTGAACTTTCAACAACGGATCAGGTCCATTTTCAGGTTGTTTGGAGCGATCGAAACTTGATTGTATTTTATCAACTTTAATCAAATTTTCAGGTTGATTTTGAAGATTAGTTTGTTCCTCAGGGGTAAAAGTCTTTAAATTATCACCTGGAATTTCGAACACTGAGGAGTTTTCAGCAGCAAGATCAAGTTTACCTTTGGGAACAAAACTTACAAGAACATATTTCTGATCCTTCACATATTTATTGTAAACTCTCCAAACATCAGCAGACGTAACTTTCAGCGAATTGTCCAAATCGGCTGTTAAAAAATCCGGTGAATTTGCAAAGGCATTGTAGATTCCAAGCTGTTGAGCTTTTCCCATTACGCTTGCTATGCCATTATAAAAATTTGTTTCAATTCCTGCCTTAGTTCTGGCAAGATCGTTTTCTGTAAAACCTTCCTTCTCAAACTTTGCAAAAGCTTCTTTAATTGCCTTCTCAACCTCTGTTAAGTTTTTATTAGGAAATGCGCGAACGCTTATTCTGAAATCACCTGCAATTTCATTACTGTTTTGATTAGTATTTACCGATGGGGCCAATTTCTTTTCTTCGACAATTACTTTGTAAAGCGGGGATTTCTTTCCCTTCCCAATCAAATCTGCCAAAACATCAAGCGCATAGCTGTCTTCAGAAAATTGTTCTACAGTTGGGAAAAGCATTGTCAGTTCAGGAGATTGCGCGAAGTTATCTTCATAAGATGCACGTTTCCAATCATTAAGGGAAACCCGCATTGGTCTTAATGGTTCAACAGGAGCAGATGGTGTGATTTCTCCAAAGTATTTTTCTATCCATTCTTTAGTTTGATCTTCATCAAAATCACCAGCTACGACAAGCGTAGCATTGTTCGGTCCGTACCACTTACTATAAAAATCATGAACATCTTTTAATGTTGCATTCTGCAAATCCTCAAGAGCACCTATAGTTGTCCAATTGTAAGGATGACCTTCGGGATAGAGCAGCTTTCCAATAACGTAACTTGTTTGTCCGTACGGTCGGTTATCATAATTCTGCCTTTTTTCATTCTGCACAACGTTTTGCTGGTTTTGAAATGCTTCATAAGAAACTGTGGGAAGTAAATATCCCATTCTATCCGATTCAAGCCATAAAACTAATTCAAGAGCATTTTGGGGAACGACTTCAAAATAAATTGTTCCATCCTGCCATGTACCACCATTCAAAGTACCGCCATTCCCTTGAATCAATTTGAAGTACTGATCCTGTGGAACATGCTGAGATTCCTGAAATAAGATATGTTCGAACAAATGAGCGAATCCTGTTTTTCCTGGATATTCCCTATTCGAGCCAACGTGAAAAATAATTGCAACTGCTGCTATTGGATCGGATTTATCCTCATGAAGAATAACTTGTAGTCCGTTTTTGAGTGTGTACTTTTCATAATCAAGCTTAAAGTTTTTTTGAGCAGATGCATCTACAAATAACAAAGCTGTAAATAAAATTGAGAATTTGATAAATCGCCGTACCATTAAATTAACTCCACTAAGATTTTTAGAATGTTAAAATTAAGTGTGTAATATTAGCTAAGTAACATGAAAATTAAAAAGTACTAAAGCAGAAAGAACTTTTAGCTTATATCATCCTTTATAGAGAATCAGCTAGTTAAGTTAGCAGCCATATAATTGAATTAAGCTTAAACTTTTCGAATTCAAAATGAGTAATTCACAATCTAAAATGATCTGTTCGTTTAAAATTTTGGCAAACACAAAATTTTGCAAATTGAATTGTTTAGCTTTATTTTGGTAACAAAAAAGAATACTTATTGCCATGAAAAAGTTTTTGAAAATCTCTATTCCCATTCTGCTTTTAATAATTGCGGTTGTGTTTTGGTGGAGATATTATTTTGTTTTTGGAGAAGGCGTTAAAGCAGGCAACCTAAATTTTGTTGTAAAGAAAGGTTACATATTTAAAACTTGGGAGGGAAAAATAATTCAAGAAGGATTTAAGACTCCCATACCAAACCAAATGCAAAGTAATGAATTTGAGTTCAGCATAGTTGAGGACAGCTTAGCCCAATCGCTTGAAAGACACAGCGGAAGCTTTGTTGAACTTCGTTACAAAGAATATTTTCATTCTTTGCCATGGAGAGGTAACAGCAAGTATGTGGTCACCGAAATCCTTAGTGTTGAAGATGCAAATTTGCATAAAACTTTGCCTTATTAAGATAACAGCAAATCAGCTATCCCGAAGGAACCGACATGATGATCTTTGTTCAAAAGAGATCAAATGTTCATTCTTAAGATTTTTCAATTACGATCGAAATTTCTCTTAAACTCTTTTCTTCAGCTAAAACTAAACTCTCTTGATTCGTCATCTTTTTCAAACTCAAAATGTTGTTATATTTTAAAATCCAATGTAGCTTAATATGAAAATCGAACACACTAAAGAATTTGATCTTGCTTACAGGTTTGCAACCGAGACGAATGAGAATATTTTCCTAACCGGCAAAGCAGGAACAGGCAAAACAACTTTCCTAAAATATCTTCGCCAAAATTCAATTAAGAAAACCGTTGTGGCTGCACCCACAGGTGTTGCTACAATAAATGCAAACGGAGTTACTCTTCATTCATTATTCCAGCTTCCTTTTGGCATAATACTGCCGGATTTAAATTTTATTCGAGATGCAGAAAATTCTATTCATTATCATCCTCTCATTTCTAAATTACATTACAGCAGAGAAAAACTTGATTTACTTCGCGGCATTGAACTTCTGATAATTGATGAAGCAAGTATGCTCGCATCATACAATCTTGATGCAATAGATGTGATTCTTCGATATGTAAGGAAAAAACCCGAAATCCCTTTTGGCGGTGTCCAGCTTTTGCTTATCGGAGATTTGCATCAGCTTCCACCAGTTGTTAAAAGAGAAGATTGGGAAATTTTACAGGACTATTTTTCTTCAATTTTCTTTTTCGACAGCTTTGTGCTGCGTGATAATCTTCCAATCGTTATTGAACTGAAAGAAATTTTTCGTCAAAAAGACGAAAAATTTATTGAGATACTCAATGGAATCCGCAACAACGATATAACCGAAGAAAATTTCAAATTATTAAATGCTCGACTTCAAAGAAATTTTAGACCAAGTGATAATGACGGATATATCACACTCACTACACACAATTATCAATCGGATGAAATCAATCGGAAAAAATTGAATAACCTATCTTCACGTGCTTATTTCTACCGATCGGAAGTAGTTGGTGAATTCCCCGAAAATGATTTTCCCGCTGATGAAGAGCTTGAACTGAAAGTTGGCGCCCAGGTGATGTTCTTAAAAAATGATACCGAGGGTAAAAAATATTTTAATGGAAAAATTGGAGTTGTGACAAAACTTGATAATGAGAGTATCTGGGTAAAATGCCCGGATGATTTTGAAGAGATAATTGTCAATCTAAGCGAGTGGCAAAATATCAGATATGCAATTGATGTTGACACAAGAGAATTAAAAGAAGAAGTCGTTGGTACATTCAGACAATTTCCATTGCGGCTTGCTTGGGCAATAACAATACATAAAAGCCAAGGGTTAGCCTTTGAAAAAGTAGTTATAGATGCTGAAAAAGCTTTTGCAATCGGGCAGGTATATGTAGCTTTAAGCCGATGCACTACTTTGGAAGGATTAGTTCTCAGCAGCCCTGTTTATAGAAATTTTCTTGGTGCACATCAAGATTTAATAGAATGGCAAAGAAAGAGTTGTGTTAAAAATCTTGAGCAGGTATTCGCCGAATCCCGGCAGAATTACATGCTGGAGGAATTGCAGAATATTTTCTCGTGGAATGGTTGGGATTATAAACTAAAAGAATTAAACGCTTTCCTTAACGAAAACCAACTTAAAATTTCTCCCGAGGGTTTGCTTTGGATAATGGATTTATCAAATAAACAAAAAGAGTTAAGCGATGTTGCAGAAAAGTTTAAGCAGACAATTATTCGGTTAAACAAAACAAGTGAACTTATCGAGAGCAATGAAAATCTGCAGAAAAGAATTAGGGAGGGTGCAAATTATTTTTATGACGAAGTAACCAAATGGCTTGAACGATTTACAAATCATCCTTTAGCTGTGGATACAAAAAAGTCAGCAAGAAAAATTGACCGCTTGCTCGAAGAGATTCATATAGTAGTACAAGAAATTTTACATACTGTTAGCGCATGCAAGAGTGGATTTTTACTTGAGAACTATTTGAAGAAACGAAAATCTTTTTCACCTGCAGCAAAAAGAATTCACAGTTCATATTCAAAAGAAGAATCTGATTCAAAAGTTGAAAAAGAAATTCCAAACATTGAACTTTACCACATGCTTATCGAACTGAGGAAGCAAATAAGAAAAGAAACATCTCTGCCTAATTACCTGATTTTTAATAACAGCGCCATAAAAAACATTTGTGTCTCACTGCCACTTACGAAAGACGAGTTAATGAAGGTTAAAGGTTTTAAGGAAGCAAAAGCTGCTGCTTATGGAGATAAAATCATTTCGCTGGTAAGAGAATATTGCACAAAGTAACGCTGCTATTCCACATATCATTCTGTAAGACGGAGCGTCTTCGTAGGTCGTTCTGAGTGTCGATTTATCGGCACGAAGAATCTCTTTCTTTCTGTTGCACAAACAACCACCTTTTTAGATTCTTCGCTTCGCTCTGAATGACGACTGAGAAATAAAAAACCCTCAATCATTGACTGAGGGCTCTAAAATTCCGCCAGAGGCGGATATAAATAAAATCTTGGCAGCGACCTACTCTCCCACACACCTGCGCATGCAGTACCATCGGCGTTCTGGGGCTTAACTTCTCTGTTCGGAATGGGAAGAGGTGTAACACCCGGGCTATAACCACCAAAATTTAATTCCTGAGATTCCGAATCAAGTTCGGAATGACAAATTCAAAATAAAAATGAAAGACTGAAAGAGCTGAGAAAAAAATATACTTGACTTAACACAAAAACTGTGAATGAAAATTAATGGTTAAGCCGCACGACTTATTAGTACTGCTCAGCTGAATATGTTAC
>CAYMKU010000049.1:0-20799 GCA_964391015.1 uncultured Ignavibacteriaceae bacterium | reverse complement strand
TAAGGATTTGAAAACATTCGATGATCTTCGATACATTCCTTTACTTACCAGGGAAATAATTCAAAAACATAAAAACAACCTCGTTTCCCTTAATCATAAGAAAGAAAATTTAGAAAGAAGCAGCTCATCAGGAACAACAGGTATACCTATTGAATATTATCATGATAAGGACAGTCTAAGTGCAGGGATTGCAGCGGGATATTTTGCATGGAGTCTATCTGGCTGGATGCCGGGAGACAAAACACTGCATATTTGGGGAAATCCAACTACAGTTGAATATTGGAATAAGTCGAAGTCTAAACTAAAAAGGTTATTGAAAAATCAAACGAACTTAGCTTCAACTGAATTTGGTTCTAAGCAAAACCTTGAAAGTATAAATCACTTTGTCAGCAGCAAAAAGTTCAGTGCAATTGACGGTTATACAACTTCTATTTATGAATTGGCAAAATTTATTGCGGAGAATCGTTACAAGTCCTTACAAGTTAAGAATGTGTTTACAACAGCTGAGAATTTATTAGACTACCAGAAGGATATTATTGAAGAATTTATTGGTCCGGTTAGTGATCTTTACGGCTGCGGCGAAATAAATGGAATTGCAGTTCAGCCCTTGAACGAAAACAAATATTTCGTAATTGATCCCCATGTTTTTGTTGAAGTCGAACAAACAGATGACGATTTCAAGCATATTATTTTAACTGATCTAGAAAATAAAGCAATGCCTTTTATCAGATATAAGATTGGTGATCTCATTGATGATATTCACGAACCTGATAATTCTCAAAAAATAAAATTTTCTTACTTTAAAAAACTGTTAGGGCGTGATTCTGAGATAATCGAACTTCCCAATGGAAAAAAAATCTTACCTGTTAATATTGTAGGTGGAACATCATTTAGAAAAATTGGCGGGATCTTGAAGCATAAAGTAGTTTGGAAAAAAGATGAAGTTGTTTTTTATTTTGAAACTAACAACGAGTTCAGTCTTGATAAAGCAGATAATTTGCTTAAGGGAGAATTTATGGATTTAAATTTGCCCATTAGAATAGAAATTGTTGATAGATTACTGCCAGACAAAAACGGAAAGTATAAGTATTTTGAGAAAGTTGAATAATGCTTGTTGTTTAATAACGAATTTAAACCGTAAATAGCAGAAAAATTGCGAGGAGTAATTGACTAGTTCTCAAATAAGCAGATGCGAATCAATAAATAGTATCGACTTTGATTATTCTGAGATCAGTTTAACAAAAATTTAAGCATATCTTAGTTTGTCACATAGAAGTTCAATCATCATTACCGAATGCAGAACCGTAAAACCATTTTTATAGTCGTTGGTCGTTTAGGCAAGAATCTAGTACAGTCTAAAATCTTACCAGTATCTGAATCGGGAATCTTCACAAAAATCTATGTTTTCAGTGAAGAAAACGGAATAAATGTCAAAGGAGTGAAGTACATTATTCTACCCAGTCTAATCAGAAGACTTAGACCCACATATTTGAAACGAATAGTTAGGATTTTGTATGAGCCTTTACAGCTTATAGTTTATTCGTGGAGATACAGACCTTCGATAATTCATGGATATTTTACCAATCCGAAGGGGTTGAATAGTTTAATCGCATCCAAACTTACTAAAACACATTGTGTGATATCTATTATCGGAGGAAAGGAAGAAGTAGAAACAGCATTTTTTCTTAAGCAAATCAGTCGACCGTTTGTTTTATGGATGCTTAAAAACGCTACACATGTTACAACGAAAGGAAAGAAAGACAATGAATATCTGATTAGGTCTGGAGTTGATAAAGATAAAATAAGTGTTTTCAATGGAGCTATAGATTTAGAACGATTCAAATATAACGGTGAATTGAAGGATATTGACATAATATTTGCAGGAATCTTCGATAAATTCAAAGGTGCACTGCGAGCACTTTCAGTTGTTCAAAATGTGATCATAAAATTACCAGAAATTCGTGCTGTATTTATTGGCAAAGGACCTTTGTTTATTGAAGTAATTCAAGAAGCTGCAAAACGAGGATTAACAAACAATGTTGATTTCAGTGGATTTGTAAATGATGTCCCAGCTTATTTCAAGCGTTCTAAAATTTTGCTTTTCCCCTCTTCAAATGAGGGATTATCGACCGCAATGTTAGAAGCAATGGCATGCCGTTGTGTCCCAATTACCTCGGATGTTGGAAACCAAACTGAAGCTGCAGTGCACGAATATAACTCAATTGTTATCAATGATTACAACGACCTGGAGACTTTTTCTTCACAAATTACGAGATTACTTACAGACAAAAATACTTTAAATATATTGGCAGAAAACGCCGAAAGAACCATTCTCACTAAGTATTCTCCCCAAGTACAAAGCCAAATTTGTAAAAGATTTTATACACCTCTGGTTAATAAGAATTAAATGTCAAATAATCCTAAGGAAGTCCACCTCATTAAACAGAAGTTTTATGACACAAGCGCTATTTATAATGCTTTGCCAACGAACTTATTCTCTGTTATTACCCCTGGCGATACTGTTGTCTTAAAACCAAATTGGGTTTTGGAGGAACACCAATATCATCCTGGTGAATGGGAACAAGTGATTACCCATCCATCACTAATAACTGCTGTTTTAATTATGGTTGTGAATCGACTGCAAGATAAAGGACATATTATTTTAACAGATGGACCCGAACTCGATGCGAATTTTAACAAAATTCTTGCCCATCAGCCATTAGATGAATGGAAAGAAATAACTTCTAAACATAATATAACTTTGGATATAATAGATCTTCGTGATGAGTATCACGTACAAGATAAAAATGTCACTATTGAAATAGTCAAACTGCATGGCGATCCAAAGGGAAAAGTAACTGCTAATTTAATTGATGAGAATAGTGAATTCTGGGGACATATTAAATCAAAGAGGGGATATTTTGGTGCGACCTCAGATATTGCTGAAACTAACAATGCGCACGATGGACACAATAATTTGTACAGTATTTCTCGCTCGATAGTTGATGCTGACGTATTTATTAACCTACCCAAATTAAAAACTCATAAAAAAGCCGGAATTACTTGTTCATTAAAAAATCTTGTGGGAATAAATACTCAAAGAAATTATCTACCTCACAATTCAATAGGCACTCCAGCGAGTGGAGGAGATCAGTTTCCATCCAAGCAAGCAAAATCCTTAATTGAAAGTACATTGATGCCATTTATACATCAGCACATTCTTACAAATCAAATAATAGCTAAAGTAGTTAGTCCCGTAATAGGTTTAGGTAAAATAATTTTTGGTGATAACCGTGAGACAATCCGTGGAGGTTCGTGGTATGGCAATGACACTCTTTGGCGTATGGTACTAGATATAAATAAAGTATTTTTTTATGTAAACAATGATGGTTCATTAAGAACAGGCAGAGCCAAACAAAAGAAAAAATATTTGACTATTGTCGACGGGATTATGGCTGGAGAAGGAAATGGACCAAAAGCGCCTGATTGTGTAAATGCAGGTTTCTTCATTGCGGGGTCAAATCCTGTTGCTGTAGATGCTGTATGTGCGCGAATCATGAATTTTGATTTCAAAAAAATACCTTCAATTAGAAATGCTTTTGGAATTAAATATTTGCCTTTAGTCGATTTCAAGTCAGATGAAATTGCGATATTATACGAAGGAACTAAGTATTCATTCGAGAATTTACCAACAAATTTAATTGTTAAATTTAAACCGCATCGAGGATGGGAAGGTCACATAGAACTTTTACCCGATTAATACTATGAGTCTTTTCAACTATATCTCAGAAAATATCATTCTCCCTCTCAATGATTCTGTACTCAGACAATCAGTTTACAAATCGTTTAAATTATTAAATCGAAGTCAGTATTGGTCAAGAGACGGAATAAATTGTTTGCAACTCCAAAGACTGAAACACCTTATATCGCATGCGATCAGATTCGTTCCATATTATAAGTCCCTATTTTCAGAATTAGGATTGAACCAAAAGGATTTCCAAAAACTCGAAGATCTAAGGAAGATTCCTATTCTTAAGAAAGCAACCTTTTATAAAGAAGGCACAAAGAGTTTTACCTCAACTGGAATTCCTGCACAGTTTAGAATTCAAAATGGTTCGAGTGGATCTACTGGCGAGCCACTTTTTTATTATGAAACGAAAGAAAGCTATTCAATGAACATTGCTGCCAATCTTAGAGGTTGGTACTGGATGGGTTATAGATTAGGGGACAGATATATTAAACTCAGCCAAAACCCAAGAAAAAATCCAATAAAACGATTGCAAGATAAGATAAGCAGGAATCGTTATTTAGCTACAAACCCTCTTACTGAAAACAATTTCGAATTTATTCTCAATGAAATTGAGAATTATAAACCAAAAGTGATTAGGTGTTACCCTGACCCATTATTATTTTTAGCACGTTATAGAAAATTGAATTCTAAATTTACCTTCAGACCAGAAGCCATAACGACAACAGGAAATATTTTACAATCTGAAACACGGAAAGAAATAGAATCCGCTTTCGATTGTAAAATATTTGATTCTTATAGTTGTGAAGGAAATGCGGTTGTTTTTGAATGTCCAACTCATAGCTGTTATCATTCCGCAGAGGAATATGGTATTACTGAAGTGATTGATGATGATGGGAACTATATTAGCAAGGGAATTGGAAGACTAATTTCAACTGATTTATGGAACTTCTCTCATCCGTTCATTAGATATGATACACAAGATTTAGTTGAAGTTGATAATGAACCATGTTCGTGCGGCCGAAAACATCTTAAGATTCTACGAATACTGGGTAGAGACAATGAAATTCTAGAAATGGAAACAGGAAGAAAATTTATTGTTCACAATTTTACCGGTTTCTTTCAAGTAGACCATAAAGAAATCAATCGTTCTGTTGAACAGTTCCAAGTTGTGAAAAAAAATATTGAAGTCGTTTTCAGATTGGTCGTCAATGAGCAGTTTACAGAAACAGCAGCTGCGTTTATTAAAAATTATTGGGAAAAAGAATTGTGTACAGAAGTAAGAGTAGAAATTACTGATAACATACCCCTGACTAAGAGTGGTAAAAGAAGATTTATTCTAACCGAATGATAATGATATAATTGAAAAATAATCCTAACACTCTGTACTTAATTCAAACTTTTTCTCTGAACTGAAATTATGACAAAAAACAATATTCCAAAAGAATTATCAGTCCTTACTTCTTCTAAAAATATTAGCAGAAAGATGTGGGAAGAATATGTATTAAATCATCCAAATGGAAATTTTTTCCAGTCATTTATAGCATTTGACTTCTTCAAGAATTTGACTGGATTTAAACCATTGGTATTTGCAGCCATTGAAAAAGATACCCTGAGCGGAGTTCTTGTCGCTGTAATAATGAAAGAACCAGGGTTAAAAGGATATTTTTCCCGAAGATGCATTGTGTGGGGCGGACCATTATGCAATGATATTTTTACTTGTGATCTTTTAGTTAAGGAATTAATAAAACAAGCAAAAAAGCAAAGTATTTATATAGAATTTCGCAATTTATTTGATACTTTAAACCTCAAAAACAGCTTTGAAGAAAATAAAATTACCTTCGTAGAGTGGCTTAATTACATCGTTAAAATAACTGACGTTGAAGCTAACAAAAAAAAATTAAATGACAGCAAAAGAAGACAGGTAAATAAAAGCTTGAAGTCGGGTGCTCAAATTCATTTAGCAGAATCAAGCACTGAAGTAAAGTCATTGTACATGTTGTTCCAAGAATTGTATAGTGACAAAATCAAAAAACCCCTTCCCTCTTTTAGTTTTTTTGAAAAGATTTATTTAAGCGAGAATGTGGGTAAAATTTTTATTGTTAAACATGATAATAAAGTTATCGGAGGAGCAGTTTGTCCTATATTTAAAGATAGGATATATGAATGGTATGTATGCGGCATGGACAGGGAGATTAAAAATGTCTATCCCAGTGCATTAGCTACCTGGGCGCCGATTGAATATGCAGCAAAGAATGGTTTAAAGTATTTTGATTTCATGGGCGCCGGCAACCCGGATGCAGATTATGGAGTAAGAGAGTTTAAATCCCAATTTGGCGGTGAAATATTTGAATTTGGACGCTACATTCGAATTAATAACCGCTTACTTTACACAATTGGAAAATTCGGATTGAAATTCTTATCTATACTTAAATGAAAATATTAGTAATCGCCAAGCTTAAGCCGAGCCAGATAAAATATAAAATTCAACCTCTGCTGAATTCAGATCTTGTAGATGAAATAATCGTTCTAAGAAAATTTGATGGACCTAAAAGCAGCAAACTTAGATACATCATATTACCTAAGATTTTTAAGTACAGAATTTTTTATGTTTTACTTACTCCTTTTTTTAGTATCTACTACGCAAAAAAAATGAATGTGGATCTGATCATTGGCTACCACTTTGTTCCTCATGGTTTCAATGCTTTTTTAACGCATGTTATTACTAGAATACCTTTTATTTATGGTCAAATTGATATGGATATTGAACGATTCTGCAGAAACGCAGCGATAAGATTTTTCATTAATAATATCATGAAAACCTCTAAATATATTTTGGTGCTCGGCAATCGTTCTAAATACTTTTGGCTTAAAATGGGTTTTCCTGAAAATAAAATCCGGATCATGCCCAGTTCAATTGATACTGATAAACATTTCTATCCTTTGGAACAGAAATTTTTATACGATCTTTTATTCGTGGGAACACTTGACGATAATAAACGAATACTTTCGATAATGATGGCTGTAAAGAAACTTGTGATGGAAGGACATAATATTAATTTTGGAATTGCAGGATTCGGTCCTTTAGAAGATAAGATTAAATTATTTATAAAAGAAAACCATCTTGAACAAAATATAATATTCTTAGGCGAAGTTGACAATGTTTTTGAAATCATGAATTCTTCAAGAATTTTTATAATGGCATCTGAATTTGAAGGTCTACCATGTGCATTGATGGAAGCAATGGCATGCGGCAAAATTGTAATCACTACACCTGCCGGTGATATCCCTGATATTGTTAGAGATGGAGAAACAGGTTTTGTAATTTACAATCAAGATTTTGCATCAATAGCTGAACGAATTAAAAATGTTTTACAAAATTTTAATAACTATACAAGCATATCAAGAAATACTCGAGACATTATAGTGGAAAAAGTTTCATTCAGATCAACTACACTTAAATGGAACACCTTATTAACTGAAATAATAAATGAAAATCATAATTGATGCTGGTCATCCAGCAGATTTCCATCTGCTGCGTAATTTTGCCAGTAAATTTTTAGAGAAAGGACACAAAATTCTTTTCACATGCCGAGAGAAGGAATGTGTTATTGAATTACTTGATAGTTATGGATTTCCATATAAATCATTCGGAATTAATTACAGTTCGATAGCAAAGAAAATGTGGGGTTTACTAAAATATGATATTATGATGATTATGACGAGTATTAAGTTTAAACCAGATATATTCCTCAGCCATTCATCTATGTATGCGGCACAAGCTGCTTTTATACTTGGAAAACCACACATTGCATTTGAGGACACTTTTAATTTTGAGCAGATAAGGTTATACGAACCCTTTTCTAAAGTTGTGCTTACTTCGGATTATGATCATCCGCTTAAAAAAGAGAAAGTGATAAAGTACGCGGGATATCATGAATTGGCTTATCTCCATCGTAATAACTTTAAACCTGATAGGAGTGTCCTGAAGGAATTAGATTTAGCTGAGAACGAAAAGTATACAGTAATAAGATTTGTTTCATGGAATGCTACCCATGACCGAGGACACAGCGGAATATCATTTGAAAATAAAATTAAAGCAGTAAAAGAATTCGGAAAGAAAGCGAAGGTATTCATTTCTTCTGAAGGAGAATTGCCTGATGAACTGAAAAAATACCAACTTAGGACAGCACCTCATGAAATGCATAATATTCTGGCTTTTGCTTCAATGCTATTTGGTGAGAGCGCTACAATGGCTGCAGAATGTGCGATGCTTGGAGTGCCTTCAATTTATCTCGATGACACAGGCAGGTACTACACAAGAGATTTAGAGAAGAAATACGGTTTAATTTTTAATTATACTGAAACACAAGAAGATCAAAAAAAGGCGATTGATAAAGGAATAGAAATATTAAATACACCTAACATTCTGGAAGAATGGCAAAGACGCAGAAATATAATGCTTTCTGAAAAGATTGATGTGACAGCTTTCCTTGTCTGGTTTGTGGAAAATTATCCTGAGAGTGTGAAGGTGATGAGGCAGAACCCAGACTACCAATTGAGATTCAGGTAAGATAAAAGAAAAAAGTAATAAGAATAAAGAGTAAATCAAGACAAAAGAATAATTATGAAAAGTGATTTTGGGATGACTCAAATCTTTCGGTTTGGAATAGAGAATTAGTTCTACTATTCTTAATGGTTATGTTACTTTAAGTATCGTACTTGTTATTTCGATCCCGAATGTTTTCGGGAGAGAAAACTTTTACATTATAATTTGCGAAATGACCTACTCGAGTTGTGCAACGGACTCTAAATGTTATGGTTACTTGCTAACGTAGTTTGCATAAGGTAAGCGTTTAAATGATTCAGTTAATAAAATGAATTTACTTTTTAATCTTGTACATATATCAGATGTAAACTTATTTAAATACGCTATAAAAGAGTTAAGCAAATCAAATAAAGTTTATGTCTCTGTGAGAAACCGAGGAAATTTACTAAGCATAGTTGAAAAAGAAATAAGTGTTCCTATTTATGTGGTTGGACAGCACCAAAAATATTTTTATGAAAAACTTATCGGCATTATAAAAGGTGAGCTTAAGTATTTGGAGTTAATAAAAAAACTGAAAATTAATATTTCAATAAATCAGTCATTCAATAATATTTGGGCATGTAAACTTAATGGAATTCCATTTATAACTTTTGAAGATGATTTTGAATATAAAATAGCATTTTACTATACAAAATGGTTCGTTGATGCAGACGTTATGCCTAAATATATACCGGTCAAAGGTAAAAATGTTATTAATTATAACGGCTTTAAAGAGTTAGCGTATTTGCATCCTAGTAAATATAAACCTGATCAATCAGTACTTAACATGTACGATCTTAATCCTTTCGAATATGTATTCATCAGAGAAATATCAAGTGTAAGTTTAAATTACAAGAATAAAAATGATTACCTGGAGAGGATACTTCCTATATTTAAGAGCAAGAAAATAAAAATTATTTTGTCAATAGAAGATAAAATAATATTGCCAAAATTGAATGAGAAATTTGGAGAGATGATTGTACTGGAAGAGCCCGTTGAAGATATTTTTTCCATAATCAAATATGCCAAATTTTCAGTCTCATCCGGCGATACTGTGGCAAGAGAATCAGCTTTATTGTGCACTCCTTGCATATATACTGGCGGAAGAAAAATGATTATTAACGAACCTTTAATTCAGTTAGGATTAATAATCGAGGCAAATGATATGAATACTATCAAGGAAAGAATTGATTTTTTATTAATCAATCATGATTATATCCGTACTCGCACAAAAGATGTTATATCTAATTATGATGATACTACAGATATAATACTGGGTGTCATAAACAAATTTGTAAAACTTGAGCATTTGCCAAATTAGATTCGGTTTATCAAATCTTTATCTATTAATTTCCCGTCGGTAAAAAAATTCCATTTTGAAAACCAAACATTACTTTTCAAAAAAAGTTACATTTTCAATTTTTGGACCTAAATACTATCATTCCATAAAAGCAAATAAAATTTTATTCGACTATTTAATCGGTAGAGATTATGATGATATTTACTCCAACACTTCCCAAATCCTAACTTCCGATGATAATGTATTTGATATTGGTGCAAATATGGGTCAGTATTTATCGCGATTATCAAAATTCATTAAGAATGGCAAGATTATAAGTGTCGAACCAATTCCACAAAATGTATTGGCTTTGCATCAGATGAAAAAGTTTTTAAAAATTGAGAATGCTGTAATAATTGATAGAGCCATATCGGATAAAGAAGGATTTTCTAAAATAACTATTCCTAAAATGAATGGCATTCCGATTACAACACAAGCATCAATCCTTGAAAATAATTCAATAAGCAAAGATGAAAAAGAAATATTAGAAGTTAGAACCACCACCATTGATAATATAGCAGAAGAACTGCAGTTACAAAACTTGAAATTTATAAAAACAGACACAGAAGGATTTGATTCTGTAGTTCTTTTATCAGGATCTAATACGATCAAGAGTTTCAAACCAATTATTAGAGTCGAAGAAAGTTGTTTCAAACCAACAATGAAATGGTTATTTGAGTTAGGGTACAAAGCATTCAAATTTAATTCGAACAGATTGATTCACATTAAAAACTCTGATGAAAATCTTCAATTTAGAGGAGACACATTTTTAGCACCTGAGGTGCAAATTAATAACATGCTCCACATTTTTAATACATAAGAATTAACTTGGACTTTACTCTAAAAACATACAGGCTGCTGCTTAAAAAATTACAAGAAAGAAACTATACTTTCCTCACATTTGAGCAGTTTATGTCTTTGCAAAGTACCGAGTCAATTCTACGATCCCGATCTAATACTTTAAACAATTCGAATCGGGAGAGGAGAAAACTTAGTGGCAATTCTAAGATTTCTCATTCCGATATTAATTCCAAGAAATTTGATCGGGAATCGGAAATGACACACGGAGGTACGCAAATACCAATGAGTTCAACGACATCCAACTTACACCCTCCAACTCCCAATCAACAAATTTGTATCTTACGTCACGATGTTGATCGTTTGCCAAACAATTCTTTAACCACGGCAAAAATTGAAAATGAACTTGGCATTAAAGGAACATACTACTTTAGGATAGTACCTGAAAGCTTCGATGAAAAAGTTATAATGCAAATTGCTGAATTAGGTCATGAAATTGGGTATCATTATGAGGATATGGATCTTGCATGGCGAAATTGTAAGTCGGCAATAGGCAGTGGGCAGTGGGCAATTGAAAATAATACGTCAATTGAACAATTCGACAAAGCGGATAAGTTTAACAATGAATTACTAATTGAACGGGCATACGAAAGTTTTTGTAAAAATTTAGAGAAGATGAGAGAGGTCACTGATATAAAAACAATTTGCATGCATGGTTCTCCCCTTTCAAAATATGATAACAAATTAGTGTGGACTAAATACGATTATCATGAGCTTGGAATTATTGGGGAGCCATATCTTGATATTGATTGGAATAAGTTTGGTTATTTGACAGACACAGGTAGAAGATGGGATGGTGAAAAGGTTAACATGAGAGACAAAGCCCCATCCTCAGTCCTTCCCCGAAGGGGAAGAAGGTTTAGAACTACTTTTGATATTATTAAGCATTTCCATGAGGTGCCAGATAAACTGATGATTACAATTCATCCGGAACGCTGGACAGATAATTGGTTTGCATGGACGAGGCAGCTATTATTTCAAAATTTGAAGAATGCTGTTAAACGAGTAATGATCGGTATTAAACCTGCTTAAAGTGGGTTAAAGTAACTTTCTATTGCCTACTTCGAGAGAATTATTGCAACTCGATAATGGATTGTCATTTAAAACTTTTTGATATAATTTACTGCTGAAAGATCTTGGAGGGCGGGTAAATAATTATGAAAAATACTTCACTAAAAATTCCAATTAAACCTAATAAAACATTCGATACTGAGGAAAATTCAAGTATCAGTAACAAAACAGATATGGTGATTTATAGTCTGTTGGGACTATCTTCTTATATCCTTTCTTTCTTTCTTTTTTATTTTGTTAAAAAAAATACTTTTATAATTGATACTGAATATTACAGTGTTTTCATTGTTATTCTTATTTCTGTAATTATTGGCGCAATACTTTCAAACAAAATTAGTCTTAACAGACACCATGATTTTAGTCAGATATTTAAAAAAAATTATATTTCACTAATCTTTAGTCTTGGAACGTTATCTATATTATTTATTCTTTTTGATATTTCATTCACTTCAAGGTTTCTATTATTAGGAACTTTTGCTCTGGGTTCTGCGATAGAAACTGCATCACATATTTATAGGTCGGAGCGGCGTAAAGAAGTCAGTTTAATTGAAAAAACAAAATTATCATTAAGTTACTTTATTACTGATGGTTTGATTTTAACTTTGGTTAATTTTTTCAAAATTCTATTACCGTACGATTATAATTTTTTTGATAAAAAACATTTCGCTGTTTTAGGATTAAGCTATATGAGTTGGTTATTTTCTAGTATAATGACTCATAAATTTAACCCTCTCGAGCAGGCGAAGAATAAATGGCATGCTGCAACATTACAAATAAAATTTTATCTTCTTAACATTTCTCTAATTGCAATATCTATTTATGTCTTGCAGATATCGGATAAATATTGGATTCAATTTGTTGAAAGTACTTTGATTTACACCGGTTTATCATTTCTTTACTTTATTTACAAATTTTCTGAAAAAATAACTAACAAAACCGACGAAGCAACTGTATCATTTCTTAAGGCGTACGAACTGAAAAATCCCGAGGAACATTCTTTTACAGATTTGGGTAACCATAAATATCAAATCAGCAATGAAATTATTCACGAATCCAATTTAAGGCAAGTGCTGCAAACTGAATATTTGAAAGATTATAAAAATATTTTTTCTTTTTTAGATCGCAGAGTTGATTTGAGATCAATTGATGCGTCGAAATCCACCATTCTTCGATCACTTGATTCATATAATATCAGAGTGCTCCCGCAAAATTCACAAGAATTTATTATGAATCTGCATGAGCTGAATGATTTTCGGAAAATTAACGATTACCTACGGCTTGCAAACAGCAAACTAATGAATGGTGGTGTGTTTACAGGTTGTTTTATTCCCTATAAGAATCGCCATCGCAGATTTCTAAAAAAGTACTCATTCTTTATGGGTAATCTTTTTTATTTCATCGATTTTATTTTGAAAAGAGTCCTTCCTAAACTGCCACTGTTTAGAAATTTTTATTTTAAATTGACTAAAGGGAAGGATCGAACTCTTTCACTTACTGAAGGATTGGGAAGATTAGTGTTTTGCGGATTTGAAATTCTGGATATTGCTGAAATTAATGATTCAATCTTCTATGCTGCTCGTAAAGTTAAGGAACCAACTAGTGATACTAATCATTCTTACAGTTCAATCTTTAAAATGCGGAGGGTAGGTAAAGACGGTAAAACCATCTTCGTTTATAAGCTAAGAACTATGCACCCTTATGCAGAATTTCTGCAGGAATTCGTTTATCTTAAAAATAAACTTGATGGAGGCGGCAAATTTAAAGAGGATTTTAGAATACCTGTTTGGGGCAAAATATTCAGACAGATGTGGATTGATGAATTACCCATGATATTCAATTGGTTAAAACGAGATTTGAAACTTGTAGGCGTTCGACCAATAAGTCGTCAATATCTAACTTTATACTCCAAGGAACATCAAAAATTAAGAGAGAAATTTAAACCAGGATTAATCCCTCCCTTTTATGCGGACCTGCCAGGTACAATTGAAGAGATTGAAGAATCCGAAGCTAAGTATTTAAAAGCGTATGAAGCACACCCATTAAAAACGGATGTAATATATTTTTTCAAGGCACTGAATAATATTATTCTGAAAAATAAAAGATCCGCTTAGGATTGGTGAGTTAATAGTTAAGATCACTGATTGATAAATCTTGCTTAATGAGTGAGAAGTGTTGAATGATAAACCGGATATCATGAACAACAAATCAAAAATAATATGAAGTTTACATCACTTAAAATTTATAAGATTACCTCTTTAATTCTCTTCCTGGTATTCATTGCTTCAAACCTAAATCATAAATCATCACTTCTCACAGCACAAGTGGTTTATGTTTACTCAGATAACGGGGTTTATGATTTTCTTGAGAGACAATCTTTAAAAAACATTATCAAACTTGATGATGAGATTAAACCTTATTCGAGAATTTATATTGCAAAATGTTTAATTGAAATAGTTGAGAAAGGTAATCATTTAAATAACGTTGAATCAGACGAGCTTAAGTTTTACTTACAAGAGTATAAATATGAGTATGAAAAATTAGGTACTCGACAAGCTCGAACTGACAATGATTCAATAATGTCACGGTGGTTTTTATACAATTACGAAGATTCACTTTTTAATCTAAAACTTTTACCTATTGCCGGGTATGGTATTTCAACAACAGCTGATTATTCAGGGCATACAAGATGGGTTGGTGCATCTATTCTTGCAGCTTACTCGGATTGGTTCGGACTGTATTTCAATATTCGAGATAAAGGTGAATTTGGAGGGAATGTTGATAAAGATAAATATTTCTCCCCATTGACTGGAGCGTGGTCTAAAAGTGCTTCAAATGGAATTGAGTACAGCGATTTGAGAGGCGGCATTAATTTTAATTGGAACTGGGGTAGTATTTCTCTAATCAAAGAAAACATGCAATGGGGACATGGAAAATTTGGACAATTGATACTTTCATCTAAACCGCCATCTTATCCACATATTAGATTTTCAATTAAACCGGTCGTATGGCTGCGTTTTACATATATGCATGGATGGCTAAACTCATTGGTCAAAGATTCAGCTTACGCTTACTATTCCTACCCGGGTACATTAAGTCAGCAGTTTGTTGAGAGTTACATTCCTAAATACATTGCGGCTAATCTTATCACGTTCTCCCCTCTCGATTGGTTGGATGTTTCTGCCGGAAATGCAATAATATATGGCGGTGAATTAAGACCTGAGTTTTTCATTCCTTTCATGTTCTACAAATTTCTTGATCATAACACCGGCAGAGGAAATGTAAGTGACGGAAATGGGATGATGTATTTTGATATTTCGGTAAAATATCCTGAGAATTATCAGTTTTATGCAACAACATTTATTGATGTGACAGAAATTCGGAATCTACTATCAAATGATTTTAAAAATACTTGGGTTGGTTTTACGGTTGGGGCAAAATCAATTAACACAATAATTGATAATTTAGATTTAACGATTGAGTACACACGATTGAATCCTTGGGTTTACGAGCATAAGGATGAAGTGACAACTTATAAGCATATTAATTATTACCTTGGCCATTGGCTTGGTCAAAATGCAGATCAGTTAAGACTGCAGTTTGATTACCAGTTATTAAGAGGATTAAAAATTAAGGCATTCGCTGAACAAATAAGAAAAGGCGGGCTTGGTGAAATTTATTATGCATATAAAGGAATGAGAGATAAATCTTTACCGTTCTTATATTCTCCGCTAAGGACAGACAATAGATTCGGGGTTGATATTTCTTATGAATATTTGCACGACCTCTTTTTACAAGGTACTTTTACTTATTCAGATATTTCCGATGCTGATGCTAAAAGAACCTCCGCATTTTTATTAGGTAAAAAAAGTTCATTCTCACTAAATGTTTGTTATGGATTGTGATTAGTTTTTATATTTCTTGATGTATAGCTGCTTGAAAAAATGATAGAGTTAAAATGTTGATTAAATAATACTATATTGATTGAAAATATTTAAAAATAAACTTGAAAAAGATTTTAGGAATATCTGCTTTTTACCATGACTCTGCCGCCGCAATTTTGGTTGATGGAAAAATTATAGCTGCAGCTCAGGAAGAACGGTTTACTAGAAAAAAACATACACCAGATTTCCCAGTGAATGCAATTAGGTTTTGCCTAGAGTATTCGGGGTACAGTATTGATGAACTTGACTCAATCGTATTCTACGACAAACCCCTGCTCAAGTTTGAAAGACTGTTGGAAACTTATTATGCTTTTGCTCCCAAAGGATTATTATCTTTTCTCACAGCAATGCCGGTATGGATTAAGGAAAAAATGTTTTTAAGAGAACTGATTTACGATGGTTTGAAGGAAATACAGAAGTATGATAAAAGTAAATTAAAACTATTATTCCCCGAACATCATTTGTCTCATGCGGCAAGTGCTTTTTACCCTTCACCTTTCTCTGAAGCTGCAATATTAACAATTGATGGAGTCGGAGAATGGGCAACCGCTTCTATTTGTCATGGTAAAGACAATAAAATAATCATGCTAAAAGAAATGAGGTTCCCGCACTCTGTCGGACTTCTTTACTCAGCTTTTACCTATTATCTTGGTTTTAGAGTTAATTCCGGTGAATATAAATTGATGGGATTGGCCCCATATGGAAATCCACAAGCTTCACAAACCGATGAATTTATCCGCTTAATAAAGGAACACATAGTTTCAATTAAAGATGATGGTTCAATTTGGTTAAACCAGGATTATTTCAACTATTCAACTGGTTTGAGAATGGTTGATGAGAAAAAATGGGAAGTACTTTTTGGTTTTGGCGCCATAAAACCTGATGGAAAACTAGAACAAAAGCATTGTAATCTGGCATTTGCTATTCAAGTTGTTACAGAAGAAATAGTACTAAAAATGGCAAAGGAAGCAAAAAGAATTACCGGTTTAGATTATTTATGTCTGGCTGGCGGAGTAGCTTTAAACTGCGTTGCAAATGGAAAATTATTAAAGGAAAATTTATTCAAGGATATTTTTATTCAACCTGCTGCGGGTGATGCGGGTGGTGCATTAGGTGCAGCACAAATAAGTCATTATATGTATTTTGAGCAAGAGCGAACCTTAAATGATGGAAATGATTCTATGCAAGGCGCTTATCTTGGTCCCGATTTCTCAGATAAAGAAGCTATGCTTGTTTTCAAAAAGTATAAGGCAGAATATCAACAAATAGAAGACTTTGATGATTTGTGCTCTGAAGTTGCAGATTTACTCAATAAAGGAAATGTTATTGGCTGGTTTCAAGGAAGAATGGAATATGGTCCAAGAGCTTTAGGTAATCGTAGTATTTTAGGTGATGCACGTAATGTTGAGATGCAGAAAAAATTAAACTTAAAAATTAAATACAGAGAAGGTTTCCGACCATTTGCACCTTCAGTACTCATTGAATGTTCAAAAGATTTTTTTGATTTACCTGTTGCTTCTCCTTATATGCTGCTTATCGCTGATGTTAATGAAGAAAGAAGAAAAAAACTGCCTGAAAATTATCAAGAATTAGACCTTTGGGAAAAGCTATATTTTGAAAGAAGTGATGTTCAGTCAATTACTCACTTAGATTTTTCTGCACGAATACAGACTGTACACAAAGAAACTAATCCTAAATATTGGAAGCTTATTAATACATTTAAAGAAAAAACCGGATATGGCATTGTGGTAAATACGAGTTTTAATGTTAGAGGTGAACCGATAGTTTGCGCTCCAGAGGATGCTTACAAGTGTTTTATGCGCACTGAAATGGATTACTTGGTCGTAAATAATTTCATTTTAAAGAAAACCGAGCAGCCCGATTGGCAAAATCGTGATAAATGGATTGTTAAATTTCAGTTAGATTGAATCCTCAATTATTATGAAACTGCAATTGTACCTCTCATCAAAACTTTATTTTAAGCATTGGAACGAACATGAAAAAAGATAAATCAAACTTAACAATGTTGACTATTTCAACTGGCTTTTTAATAATTTACATCATTTTCTCATGGAAATGGGTTTTGGCTGCTTCACTTATCATTGGTCTTATTGGAATTGTGTCTCCATATTTAAGCAGCAAAATCGAATGGGCGTGGATGAAAATTGCGACAATTTTGGGATATGTAGTTCCGAATATCCTATTAAGTTTGGTATTCTTTTTAGTTTTATTCCCAATCTCTTTTATTTACAAAATATTTAACAAAGATCCTTTAATGCTGTCCAACAAATACAACTCGTTTTTTATTGATATTAACAAAGAGGTTGATAAAAAAAGTTTTGAAAAAACATGGTAAAAACATTAACGCTTAACAAAACTTAAACTCTAAAAATCTTTATTTCAAATTTTTTTCACTCAATTGCTAATCATCGGTTATAATACTTCATCGCTTCTGGTAAATTCTTTTTTATATCTTCTATTCTTGTTTTATCAGAAGGGTGAGTACTAAGAAATTCCGGTGGTGCTTGTCCTTGCTTTTGAGCTGCCATTCTCTCCCAAAATCCCACTGCTACGTTAGGATCATAACCTGCCATTGACATAAAAATTAATCCCAATCTATCTGCTTCACTCTCGTGAGTTCTGCTATAAGGAAGTAGCACACCTACTTGTGCACCTAAGCCATATACTCCTAGCCACAGATCTCTTGTTTGCTGCGGCTGTGAACTGAGTGCTTCAGACAATGCTAACCCTCCAAGCTGAGTCAGTAAAATTTGACTCATCCGTTCATTTCCATGTTCAGCGATCGCATGAGCTATTTCATGACCCATGACCACAGCCAATCCGCTTTCATCTTGAGTAATTGGAAGAATGCCAGTGTAAACAACGACTTTTCCGCCAGGCATGCACCAAGCATTTACATCATTACTTTCAATTAGATTAAAATCCCAATTATATCCATTCAAACGATTTGACATTTTATTTTCTGTAAAATATCTCTCAACTGCATTTTTGATATTAAATCCAGCTCTCTTAACCATCTCTGTGTTATTTACTTCAGAACTTATTTTATTGGTTCTAATAAACTCATCGTACTGCTGAAAGCTCATAGAAAGCATTTCAGAATCAGGAATGATGCTCAATTGTTTTCTTCCTGTCAGCGGAACACTTGAACAACTGATAACAGTAAATGAAAAAATAAAAAAAGGTAAAACGACTTTGATTAAGAATTTCATTTTGGTCCTCAGGATAATTTATGTTAAAGTAAAAAGAATTATTACAATTTCATTCAAAATTTAGTTAAAATAAAATTAATCTTGAATGAAATTGCTCGAAATAAAATAAAAAACCGATTTGATTCTATTCAAATCGGTTAAAACTAACATCTAATTTTGCTGGAAATTCTGATGACTGGATTATTGAACTATTTGATTTTATTCTTTTTTTTGTCGTCTTGTGGAATTGCTTTCATTATATAATTTGAGCTGTTTACAGAAACAGTTAATATATCTCCGTTATCAACAATTCCATCCAAGTTTACATCAGTGTTCGCATAACCTGTGGTATTGTTCAACTTATCATCATCTGCAATCGTCAAATCTTCAATATCAATTATTCCATCTTGATTTATATCGCCGGAATAAATACAAAACCTAGTTCCTTTCTTTGTCACATTGCTGCCGTAAGTTTTTGAGGAATCCAAAGTAAAGTTAAAATTAACTGATTGCATATTGAATGTTTGAATTCCATTACTCCATATTTCAATTGAATTTCTATGTTTAATCACGATACGGTAATTACCGTAAGGAACATCAAATGTCAAGTATGGAGTTACTCCATCATCGGCAACCAAATTTCCAGTTTTATTCAGGAATACGCTTTTTGACACTTCGGGTGTACCATTCACACTCGATCTTAATTCTACTAATACCCAATCAACTACATTTGATGGAATAGAATCAACAGTTCGTGCATCCTCTAAGTATGGAGATGTTGTTGGAATTATCCAGTTAATTATTGTACTCATCTGATTGCTTGTTGTATCATATGCTCCCTCCAATAATAACTGCACACTTGTTAACACAAAATGATCACAATAATCTTTATCACTTATTCCGCCAGCATAGTGGCGTTCTACCAAAGATGCTTCTAATACGTTACTATAGATAGCTAATTCATCAATTACTCCATAGAACGTTTGCTCCAGTCCAATACTTAGCCATCCAACTGTTATATTTGCTGTTGGTGAATCAAATCCGCTTGTATATGTTGCTGAAGATGTACCTTCTAGCTTTCCATCTGCATAAATTTTAAGTTGATTTGAGTTTGCGTCTCTTACTGCTGCTATATGATGCCAATTAGAATCGTTTAATGCTGATGTTCCAATTACCGAATGAGTTTCGCCAGTTTTTGAACGAAGTTGGAATGTTGCTTTACCTTCATTGTTTAGCCCTACCCACCATCGCATCAATGTATTGCCATCTGTTCTTCCTATCACAACATTTGCATCTCTCTTTAAAGTTGAACCAGGACGTTTTATCCAAAATTCTATTGCGAAATTATCACTCGCTCCAAAATCGAAATCATTGCTTGGAGGAATGTTTATCTCATCATTAAATCCATCAAATTGCTGCCCGCTATTGACTTTTCCAACAACTGGTGTTGGTGCATTTGTGCCGGCTTCTGCATCATGTGTATTATATAGATCTTTATATGTGCTTCCAGAAATCTCATTTAATTTCCAGTATGAAATAATATTGTCTGGACAATTGGTTAAATCTGTTACATGTATTTCGAAAGATTGTATTGCAGGTGTTCCAAAATTATTTGAAGCGTTCACTGTAACACTATAACTCCCAGAATCTGATGGAGTCCATTGTATAATACCACTTATGCTGTCTATCACCATTCCGGTTGGTTTAACATCAAGATAATATTTAGGTGTTGGATTACCGGAAGCTTCTACATCATAAGAATATGATTGATTCTTATATCCATTTAAAATTGCAGTTGATGTAATTACAGGAGCTATACCCTCGACCTCTATTTCATAGCTCAGTGTGTCTGATCCCCAGATATTTTCTGCTCTTACTTCTACTAAATACGTTCCAAGTGAATCTGGTGTCCAGCTAATTACTCCGCTTATACTGTCTATTACCATTCCAGTTGGATAGGTGTTCAGATAAAACTTCGGTGATGGATAACCACTCGTCTTTACTGTGTCAGTGTGAACCAATCCTATTATTGCTGATGTATC
>CAYMKU010000048.1:19295-20920 GCA_964391015.1 uncultured Ignavibacteriaceae bacterium | reverse complement strand
ATGCAAAGAAAATTGAATGAAAACTAATGAAACCAACAAAAGAAAAATTGCTATGGCTAATCTGTTTGCTGTTTCGAAGAATTGGTAAGCTATCAACGAAATAGATTGTATAATTTTCATCCCATTCCCTTTTATTAAAAATGATAAGTTTATAATTTTAAATTTAGATAATTGATCTGTATGAATAAATAGTAGCAGAAAATATTTCAAGCTACTGATACACGATTATCTCAAAATTATACGACCAAATGAAGTTAAAATTGCCCCTAACTTCATTGATTTTTAAAATGCCAACTTTTCTATAAAGAATATTGCGTATGGGAATAACATAACGTATGCGGTTGAAGATTAACTAAAAATGGAGGAACCTGAGTCCCTCCTAAAGATGAATGAGAGGACTAATTGCTAGTATCAATCGTAATTCGAATTAAATTTTCCTGAGTTATTTTTTAGGGGTAAATTGCTCCTATTCCTATACTACTGTTATTAAAGACTATGCTTACATCTGTTCCATCAACAAAATCATCGCCTGTTAGGTCTGTGACAACATATCCAGATTGTCCGATACTCGCATCATTAAAGCAATCGGAGACGTCTGAACCGTCAATAAATTCATCACGATTGATATCGCCACTGTAAATACACCATTTTGTTCCCCTCTTCGTCAAATTATTTCCAAACGCTTTAGACGAATCATCTGTGAAGTTGTAGCTTAAGCTCCCTAAATTAAATGAGTGTGGGTTTGCGCTCCACGCTTCAATCGAGTTTCGATGCTTAATTACAAGGTAATATAAAGCTGCATTTGTTAATGAAGTAAATAAGCCACTACCCTGTCCTAAAGAACTAAGGACTATCTCTTTTTTATCAACTAAGGTATATGGAGATGAAACATTCCTTAGCTCAACAGTAACAGAATCGGAAATCATAAGTGAGCCATCATAAAATCCCTCCACTAGTGCAGTTAGTGATAATTCAAAGGGAAGAGGTTCTGCTGCTGCAGAGATATTATCCAAACCGATTTGAGCTTCAATTGCATCGCCTGTAAATCCACCTGATACACTATGTAAAATCCTTACGGAAGTAACTCCACCTAATGTAGAATTAACATCTGCACCACCAGTTAAATCCGATGGTTGGACTGAAAACGTAATTGGCTGCCAACCAGTTAGTCCTGATATATTTATCGGATTTAAAGACCAGAAATCGCCACCAGGACCGCGAAGCACGATTCGCATACTTAAAGTAGTATCGCTAAAGTTTTTAATATACATACTTATAAATTGAACTCCGGCAGAGATATAGTCACCTGTCCATTGGGAAGAATTAATAATCACTAATTTACTCCCTGAACCTGCTCCTCCATTGGCTACAGCAAGAAGGTAATTATCATTAGCTCCGGCTGGGCCACCAGAGGTAATGTTCAATGGAGGATTTGGATTATTTCCACCGCTTCCCCACCCCTGAGTAGTACCATTCTTAAAATTATCGTATTGATTTGGAGCAATGGCAAAAGCAACCTGAATAAGAAATGCTGTCATAGGCAGTAAGAGGATGTTAAAAATTTGAGTTCTTTTTCTCATAACTTTTCCTCCGAAATTTTATTTGATGAAAAAATTTGTTTGTGT
>CAYMKU010000048.1:0-19195 GCA_964391015.1 uncultured Ignavibacteriaceae bacterium | reverse complement strand
AGATGCTCCAATTCCTAAATTGCTATTATTATATACAATGCTTACATCGCTTCCATCGACAAAATCATCTCCATTAATATCACTAATTACAAAACCGG
The DNA here is from genome assembly GCA_964391015.1 of uncultured Ignavibacteriaceae bacterium. Classification (GTDB taxonomy): domain Bacteria; phylum Bacteroidota; class Ignavibacteria; order Ignavibacteriales; family Ignavibacteriaceae; genus XYD12-FULL-36-8. The sequence goes on along the minus strand of CAYMKU010000048.1, from coordinate 19,097 downwards.
ATTGCCCCGTATCCGCATCATTATAACATTGTGAAACATCTGAGCCATCAATAAAATTATCTTGGTTTACATCTCCGCTGTAAATACACCACTTAGTTCCTGCCCTCTTCATATTATTTCCATAAGCTCGGGAAGAGTCGGAAGTAAAGTCATAAGAAATTGTAATACCTTTAATCAAAGACACGCCGTCCTGCTTACTCCAAGTTTCGATACTATTACGATGTTTTATCACCAAGTAATAATTTCCAGTCTGTGCGTGGGTAAAATCAAAATTACAAGTAAAAGTAATCGAATCAATAACCGAGTTAGCAGAATCCACGATAGAATAAGGTTGAGTATGATTTCTCAAATATGCTTTGACTGTATCTCTCATATTTAGTTTATTTTGCAAAAGATCATACAATCCTTCAACAATAATCTTTACGCTGCCAGCAAAGAAATATTTTAATGAATTAGAGATTATCGCATTAAAAGCAGAATCATTTGCTGTTGTTTCAAGAGGAAAAGCTAAATATATAATTTTCCCAATGCTGCTTGAGGAACCAAAGTTACCAGAATATGCAACACCAGCTCCTTTATTATTCGAATACTTCATGCATAATATGCTTCCACCATTGGTTGTTATTTCGTCCGGATAGTCTTCATAGTATGTTTGTCCAAAATTAAAATTCAACCCGCTGAAGCATGAGCCGATTACACCAGCTGCTATATTTGAGAATGCATTATCTGCGATGTATGATGCTTTAAAATATTGATTGTAAAATGCTTTGTCTGAGCTGCTCCCTTTTTCATACAAGTCCCATCCAATTTCACTTCCTGAGACAAAAAACTTTCCGCCATTTTCCAAATAGTTTTTGATATGAACTTGCTCAGTTGAGCTAAACGTTTCATTCTCTGTGGATTCATCACCCGAAATCCAAATAACCATTTCATAATCGTTCAAGTTGATCAAATTATCTTTTACAAGATTACTTTTCACTGATTCAAAGTCCAACGAATATGGTTGAACAGCTTTTCCGTATCTCATTACGAAAGTATGTTGTGTGCCTCTCCAGCTTCCTGTTTTCCTTTCAAAACCATCAACTAACAAAACTCTTTTTGTTGAAAGGAATTCTCCAACTCCAAGGACATTTGACCATGGACTTTCTGAAAAAGTTGGATTGTTATTCAGCACACTCGAAACACGATAATACAAAGCATTACTACTTCTGTTGACAACAACAGAAGTAGCTTGCAATGAGTTCTCATTTAGAACTAATGTCCAACTCCCTCCATCAGTGGAAGAATATAATCTGTAACCTTTTACATTCGTTGTATCACAATTCCAGGTTAATCGTGTTTTTCCTGCCTGTTCAACAATTGCACTAATTAACTCCGGCTGTTGTTTTGAATAATCATTTGTCATGCTGTTATAATAACGCGGGGTATAATCTGCCAAATCGGAAAGTGTGAATGTCCAATAAGATACATCCCAATTTCTGCCCGCAGACTCAACAACTCTAAAAGAACCATTTGATGTTCTTTCGATGAATAAACGAACATGACCAACTTTATGGATTGCATCAGCAGGCTTTAAGCTGTCCCAGCTTGCATATTGTGTGGTTATAGTCGGCATATAGCTTGTTGATGCATGGTAAGTCATTTGCCAACACCTGCTGACAAAACCGGAACAATCAACACCTACTGCATAAGATGAAACCCCATCTGTATTAATATCTCCCGCATATTTTCCGCTGTTAAGCCCATTACTAAAATCAGTTAAGGAACTGAAACCACCCCACTTATAAGGTACTCTCGCATTGTAACCCGAAATCAACCATGCCGGAGTTTGTACATCATCTCCATCGGGAGCAACTACGCCACTTGGAGCTAAGTTTGATGTATTGCATGAATATTTATAGAGCACATACTTTTCTCCTAACCGCAAAGCATCTACCCTGCTTGCAAGTACTTCATTGTAATTCCCGGTTTCAGTTGGAACTTCAATGGTAGTTACAAAATCATTGAAGTGAATAGAATAATTATATTTACCAGGATAAAGTATCTTGTCTTTAGAATATTTTGTCAACTCACTCCATTTAATAATTGTAACTTTTTCTTGATCGCACAATAAATGATAAAGATTTCCAGCCTCATCAATTTGAAAGTCTCGAACTGTATATAAATATTTAATCGAAGGAACTTCCAGTATCGAAAGTACGGAGCCATCTTTGGAAATTGTATAAACTTCGCGCTGAATTCGTAATGGTATATCTGAAATATATTTTTCAACTAACAAAAAGATGTTCCCTCCTCCATCTATACCAATTAAATCAGCACAGCCAAGGTTATCAGGAAAATTTAAACGGATATGATTATTAAAATTTTGTGGCAATGTCTGATTATTTAAAAAGTTAAAATCAATTCTTAACTCGTTTCTATCTCTAACCGATACTATAATTTTATCACCATTTTTGTTTGAAAGAATTCCATCTTCGTCTATGTATAAGCTGGAATTATTTGGCAGATAAGATTTTTTAAAAGTTATTTTATTAACAATGGGCGAAACAATATTCCCCTCTAAGAATTCTTTTTGATCAGTTTCAAAGTCAAGAATAAAATCTTTTAATAAACTTTGGGCGCGAGTTATTTTTTTAAAGGTATCTTGATGAAAAGAATAGCTGATTTGATCATCAAAGGAATTAAGACAAATTGTATCCCCTTTCACATCGAAAGATGATATTCCATAGATCCCGGAATTATCAATCCTGACTTTAACTGGAAGCTGGTTATAATGTTTCTCGAAGATTTTTGAATATTGAGCTTGCGAAAAAGTGAGCGTTGTCCATGATATTACTAACAAAAGCAAAATTTTACTGAACATAATTTCCCTCCCTTAATATCAAAATAACAAAAAAATGTGGATTAAACTAACGTCAATAAATTTGCACTCTTATAAATATCCTCCTCATCAAAAGAGAAAAATTTTAATCAGAGACATTTGAGCATTCCTGAATATAAATATAAAGGGAGCTGAAGCTCCCTTAAACTAGCACGATGCCGATACATTATATTTATTTAGTATTTCAACCTTATTCACATTTCCTGTCGGAATATTTTTCTTTTAAGGGTATGCTGCTCCAATCCCTGCACTTGCATTATTATATACGATACTAACATCCGTTCCATCAACAAAGTCATCTCCCGTAATGTCCGTAACAACATAACCAAATAATCCTGCCTCAGATGCATTAAAACAATCCGATACGTCAGAACCATCAATAAATTCATCTTGATTAATATCTCCGCTGAAGATGCACCACTTTCCATTCTTCAATTTTAAGTTATTCCCGAATGCTTTACTCTGAGCCGTGGTGAAATCATATTTTAATGTATCATTAGAAAATGTTTGAGGAGTTTTGCTCCACGTTTCAATTGAATTGCGATGTTTAACAACAAGATAGTACGAAACAGCATCTGATGCAGAAGTAAATTGTCCAATGCCATGACCGGAAGTATTCAACTTTACAAATTTTTGTTCAACCAATCCATAAGGTGCGGAAACATTATGTAATTGAATGGTAACTGTATCAGATACCATAGAGGTGCCATTTGTAATTCCTTCAATCATTGCTGTTAATTCAACCTTTTTAGTAATAACCGGTTGTCCAGCATTCTTCCAAGCAGTATAAATTAAGCTTGCAAGGTTGTAAGAAGCATCTTTGTAAAATTTTATTGTAAAGTTTTTTGTGAGGTCCCAAAGTTTTTGATAATAAGTGCTGTTGTAACTTCCTCCAGCATAACTTTTGGCAGTTAAATCATATTGAAGTACCGAATCAACATACTTGTAATTAGAATATATTTTATCAAAAACAAAGTTGGATACGTTAGAAATATAAGCTACCGAATCCCCGCTGTAAACTATTTGCTGCTGGTAAGTTCCAATCATGTTGCTTTCATAACGTGAGTGAATACCAGATTGACCAGTGTACTGTCCATTATAATTTTTTGTGATGTGTAATGGCATGTATGAATCGCCAATATAATGACCAAGATCAGCAGAAATTAATATTGCTTTCTGCCAATTGCCTTGTGTAAATGCTACCTGAAGAGAATCAACAGTTTGGATAATTGCCCATGGAAGAATTCCTTGATCGATTACAAAAGTATAACCATGCTGCATTACGAGCGAATCAAAGTTTTGAGTAATATGCCCAGTTGAAACAAATTCCGCATAATTATCAATGTCTATAAAATGCTTAGGTGCTTCATTAGGGTCAGAACCCTTTCTATTATCAGCATCAGATCCATGAGCCGAAAGGGAATCTCCCCAGAACATAAGGAAGCTCAATTCAGATGGAAAGGAGAGCGTAGTGTTTTTATTAATTATTCTATGCCCAACACTTCCCCAACCTAAGAACATAAGCGTTACAGAAAGAAAAACAAACTTGATAATACTTTTTTTCATGATTCCACGTTGATATTTAATTTAAAGATAGCATTTCCCTCTATGATAAACTACTTATATGTCAAAGTGCACAAAAAATTACACTAATGTATGAAGTATATGAAGTTTTAACTGAATTATTAATAGCAATTTTAAAATCTCCTGTCTGCTTAGAGATTTTCTAAACGAATTTGAGGAGGGGGAAAAAAAATATAAATCTTTACAAAGGGAGCCGAAGCTCCCTTATACAATTACCATAAGTATTAATCTAAACTTACTTTATTTCTTCCTCACCGGAGTTTATTGGTTTTATAATTTGAATTTTCTTTGAAGGATATTGCGCACCTACTCCAAGATTGTTATTGTTAAATGCTATTGCTACATCTGCTCCATCCACAAAGTCATCTCCAGTCAAGTCAGTTACTACATATCCAGACAGTCCAAAATTATTTGCATTAAAACAATCTGCAACATCAGCTCCATCTATAAACTCATCTTGGTTTACATCTCCGCTGTAAATACACCACTTTGTTCCTTTAAATTTAATATTATTTCCGTACGCTTGCGATGATGCAGTAGTAAAATCATAATTTAATAGATTAGATGTAAATGATTTCCCCGTTCCACTCCATGTTTCAATACTATTACGATGCCGAACTACTAAGTAATATGGTGTCCCTCCAGTAACTGTTGTGAAAGACCCTGTCCCGGCTCCAGAAGAGTTCAGCACAACCTTTTTTTGTTCTGCCAACGTATATGGTGAAACAGAATTTCTTAATTGCACTGTAACTGTATCCGAAACCATTGTTGCACCGTCATAGAATCCTTCTATTAACGCTACTAAGTTTAGAACTTTGGGCAGGACAGTTCCGCATTGTGTCCCATCTCCTGTCAATGTTCCGGTAATATTACCATATACTCCGGCACAAATGTCTGCACCAAGTCCAACATCTATCGAAGCACCTGAACCAATAATGATGCTCTGTGCATTTATAAGTTGTGCAGTTAAGCAGATAAATAAAAAATACTTGAAAGTTTTCATTTTTTTATCCTTATTGTCTATTTTCTAATTGTTCAATTCTCTTTGTAAGTTCTTCAATAATTTTCTGCTGTTCTTGAACTGCCTTTACCAATGGAACAACAAACTCACTGTAACGAAGACTGTAAATTCCGTTTTCGTCTTTTGATTTTTCCACACCGCTGAAATTGTAGTTTACATCATTCGCTGCTTTTTCAACTTCTTGTGCAATGAAACCGGTCATTCTAATTTTTTCAATATCATATTTTGAAGCCCACTCTTCTTGTTTGTCTTTTCCCTTGTACATCATTTCATTCTGCTTATGGATATTAAGGTTATAAGTTACAGGCCTTAATTTATCTATGAAAGAAAGACCCGGAACATTCTCGGAAACATTATCCTTGATTCGTTCATCGCTGTAAGTACTCCATGAAACATTCCCGCCAATCCACCCAACGCTAGTGTTACCAATTTCCACACTATTGCTTATGCTAGAAGCTCCCCCTACATTATAACCTATGCCTGTATAATTTGATGTTGCGACTGTCGGATAAGCGTTATAGCCTAATGCAGAATTGTAGTTTCCTGTGATATTGGAATAAAGCGCAAACATCCCGCAAGCAGTGTTGTCGAATCCTGTGGTGTTGGAATAGAGCGCCAAATATCCGTTGGCAGTATTGTAGTCTCCTATGTTGGAATAAAGCGCATAACCTCCGTTAGCTGTATTACCTGCACCAGTAGTATTGTAATAAAGCGCCCCGGAGCCGTTGGCGGTATTAATGTTTCCGATGGTGTTGTTAAGAAGCGCTCCAGAGCCGTTGGCAGTATTCTCGTATCCTGTAGTGTTTAAATAAAGTGCCTGATATCCAGTGGAAGTATTATAGTCACCTGTGGTGTTGGAAAAAAGTGATTGCATTCCGTTGGCGGTATTCCATTTTGCCGATGTGTTGGAATAAAGAGAATTCATTCCAATTGCTGTATTGTTGAATCCTGTTGTGTTGTTATAAAGCGCCGCTAATCCAATGGCAGTATTGTTGAGTCCTGTAATGTTGTTTAGAAGTGCTCCATATCCACTGGCAGTATTGTTGTTCCCTGTTGTATTTAAATAGAGAGCTAAATGTCCATTGGCAGTATTGTATTCGCCAGTGGTGTTGTAGTTAAGCGCTCGACTTCCGTTTGCAGTATTGAAACTTCCTGTGGTATTAGAAAGAAGCACTTCAAATCCACTAGCTGTATTGTTGTTCCCTGTTGTGTTTGAAACAAGAGCCTGATAACCATTAGCTGTATTGTTCTCTCCAGTGGTATTGTAATAAAGTGCATTTAATCCGGTGGCAGTATTGTAGCTTCCAGTCGTATTGAAAAGTAGTGCCCCATTTCCAGTGGCAGTATTGCTTGACCCTGAGCTGTTGGAAGCTAAACTACCAGGCCCCACAGCGGTGTTATAAGTTCCTGACATAGTAAAATTACCTGAGCCAATACCTATAAATGTATTTTCCAACCCATAGTTATGAATAAATCTGTCAATTCCTTTATATATTACTCCGGTAGTTAAACTTGTTGTATTTTCAAGCCGAACGGTTTTTAAAATATTTACTTGTCCAGTTGACTGGCTTAAGGTTAAATAATCAATTGAAGCATCTTTGATTTTAAACAATCCCCCGGCACCAAGTGTGTTGGTTATATCTTGTGCGTTGGACACGACACTGATAATCAAAAAGACTCCTGTAATTGTTAAAAAAATGTTCTTCATTTATACTCCGATATTTTTTTTCTGATTACTATTGATTGTTTACTGATTAATATCTTCTGTATTTACTATTCGAACTGTGAAATTCTGTTGATCAGATTTAATCTATTGTAATTCTTTTACAAGTAATGATTGCATCTCTTCATACTTTGCTAATCGTTCTTCGAGGTTATGGTTTTTAATTTTTAATTCAGCTACTTCATTATCTTTTTCAACTTTTAATTTTTCATTTTTAATTGTTAACACATCATTTCGATTTTTTAATTCCTGAATTGCTTTTATCATTGGAGCAATCAGATCGTTATACCGCAGTTCATACATTCCCTTATCTGTTATTGTTAACATCCCGGAGTTTTCAACACCCTCCTGCTTTAAAACTTCTTCAACCTCTTGTGCTATTAAGCCGTATTCAGTTCTTTCTTCTTTGTCATTCGTCCGAATGTATGAAACCGGGTTTAGCTTATTAATAAAATCAAGTCCAAGATTCGAAAACAGAATATTCTTCTTCCATCTTCTGTCACTCGTAACAGTCCAGGCGACTTGTATCCCCGCATAAGTAATTGATGTGTTGCCAATTCTGATCTGATAATCTAAAGTGGGATTAGGTACCTGGGCATTATTGCCGATTATAATGTTATTATCCCCAGATGTAATTGAGGAACCAGCACCAATACCTAATGCAGTATTAAGCCATCCGGTTGTAACAGAATACAAAGCTTGATAACCTAAAGCTGTATTACCTTGACCACTTTGATTTGTAAAAAGTGCTTCATAACCTATTGATGTATTAGCATACCCAGTTGTATTGAAGTATGATGAGTTTACTCCAACAGAGGTATTTGAAAATCCAGTTGTATTTGAATAAAGAGCATTTGAACCCAATGCTGTATTCTCGTTACCACCATTATTATAAAACAGAGAGTTGTATCCAAAAGCAGAATTGCTGTTGCCATTATTCAAATGAAGAGATTGATAACCAAAGGCAGAATTCCATGAGCCTGTAGAGTTAGAATATAAAGCCCCGGCACCCATTGCTGAATTTTCTTGTCCGTTGGAGTTATTGAATAGTGCAACATTTCCGGCGGCTGAATTGCCACTTCCTGATATATTCCAAAAAAGTGAACCGATACCAAACGCCGAGTTAGCATTCCCAGTAGTATTTTTTGAGAGAGACAGACTTCCTGCAGCAGTATTGTAACTGCCAGTTGTGTTTAAACCCAAGGCACTAAAACCAATGGCTGTGTTTTCGGATCCTGATGTATTGGAAATCAAGGTACCTGATCCCACGGATGTATTATAGCCCCCGGTCATCGTGAAATTCCCCGAGTTGTTGCCGAGGAAGGTATTGTCTGCCCCGTAATTATGTAAAAATCTATTTGTCCCTTTATATATCACTCCTATGCTTGAGCTTGCTGTATTCTCAAGTCGCAGCGTTTTTAGGATATTAACCTGACCAGTTGATTGACTTAAAGTTAAATAATCACTTGAACCATCTTTAATTTTGAAACTACCATTTGGGGCCAAAATATTTGTAATATCCTGTGCGTTGGACACGACACTGATAATCAAAAAGACTCCTGTAATTGTTAAAAAAATGTTCTTCATTTATACTCCGATATTTTTTTTCTGATTACTATTGATTGTTTACTGATTAATATCTTCTGTATTTACTATTCGAACTGTGAAATTCTGTTGATCAGATTTAATCTATTGTAATTCTTTTACAAGTAATGATTGCATCTCTTCATACTTTGCTAATCGTTCTTCGAGGTTATGGTTTTTAATTTTTAATTCAGCTACTTCATCATCTTTTTCAACTTTTAATTTTTCATTTTCGATCTTTAATTCCTGGATAGCTTTTATCATCGGGGCAATCAGATCGTTATACCGCAGCTCATACATTCCTTTATCGGTTATTGTTAACATTCCGGAGCTTTCAACTCCATTTTGCTTTAACACTTCTTCTACTTCTTGAGCAATCAATCCGTATTCTGTTTTCTTCGATTCATCATTCTTTCTTATGTATGAAACCGGATTCAGTTTTGAGATAAAACCAAGCCCGAGACTGATCGGAAGAATATTTCTCTTCCATCTTCTATCGCTTGTTACTGTCCAAGCTACTTGAACTCCTGCATAAGTTACAGCAGTATTTCCAATACGCACCTGATTACTTGAGCTGCCTGATGGCACCTGGGCATTGTAACCAACAGCGGTGTTATTGCTGCCCGTACTGTTGAAAGAGAGCGAATTAGTCCCGAACGCTGAATTATTATAGCCCGTGGAGTTGACATAGAGCGAACTACGCCCGAACGCTGAATTACCATTGCCCGTTGTGTTGGAAAAAAGTGAATAAGATCCAAACGCTGAATTATCATCGCCGCTTGTACTGAGGTAAAGCGATTGATACCCGTATGCTGAATTATCATCGCCCAATGCGTTGGATAAAAGTGAATAAGACCCAAACGCTGAATTATCATTTCCTGCAGAATTATTTTTTAATGTTTGAAATCCAACGGCTGTATTTGAATTTCCCGTGTTACTAGCTGGCGTTGTGGAACCTCTTAATGCTTCGTAACCAACAGCTACATTAAGATTATCAAAAGGAGCTAGCGTGTTATTAGTATAAAACATTGCATAGTACCCAATAGCGGTTGCATTATTTCCAGCATCATTGCTATTTAACGCACCGAAACCTATGGCGGTGTTGTTATTTCCTTTTGTATTCGAATAAAGGGATGCCCTTCCGAATGCTGAATTTCCGTTGCCCGTTTGGTTGAAGAGAAGAGAGTTAAGCCCGAAAGCCGAATTTTCGTTGCCTGTTGTATTGTAGTAGAGAGATTGAAACCCGAACGCTGAATTCCTATAACCCGTGGAGTTGGAGTAAAGAGATCGGTAACCTACGCCCGTGTTAGCGCTGCCTTCATAAGAATTTATTCCCCCCATCGTAAAATTACCGGCATTTATTCCGAGAAATGTGTTCTGTCCATCGGTTCCAGAACCGTAAAATGTATGCAGAAACCTGTCCGCACCTTTGAAGATTGAGCCCTGCTGATTACTACCAAGTTGTAAAGGCAATGTTATTGTTCCGTTTGATTGATCAAGTGTGAAAAAATCTGTTGTGGCATCTTTCACCTTAAATCGCCCGCCAACACCAAGTGTGTTAGTGATGTTCTGTGATAAAACTGTTGCTGCAAACATTAGAAAAAGCACTACTAGTTTGCTTAGGAAGTTTAATTTTGTTGTCACTTTTGTTCTCCTTTTTTAATTAATAAATATTAGTTTTTAGTTACAAGTGCTGCATGTTTTACAGAAGACAATTCATTTACCATTTGCTCTAAAGCTGCCAGCTTTTCACTCATTGATTTTAATGATTCTACTTCTGCAGAAAGCTTTTCGTTATTATTTTTTAACTCTTCATTTTCCTTTTTCAAATCTTGTATTGCTTTCACCATTATCGGTAACAGATTTCCCGGTGTTGCTTCCCACTTTTGGGGATTATCTTTTAATACAAGATTAAGCCATTCCACGTTTGCAATTGTCTGTGCTTCGTCAAGCTCTTGAGCAATGAATCCGGCAGTGGGTACTTCTTTCATTTTACTCCCATCTGAAATGTTTCCTTCATACCATTCTCTCTTATCCCAATTAAACTGGCGTGGTTTTAATTTCATTAGGAAGTCAATCCCTAAATCCAAATCCTTAATATTCTTTTTATCTCGGGAATCTGAGAGAGAAGTGATTGTTGTAACTGCGCAGCGAAGAGAAGTAACAGAGGAATTGCCAAGAGTAATTTGGTTAGTTGCAACTGCCGATGTGGGTTCAGCATTAAAGCCAAGACATGTTAAGTTATTACCAGAAATTATAGTGCTTCCAGTGCCATAACCCAACGCAGTATTGTAAAAACCTGTCGTGTTGGAGTACAGCGATTGATCACCTATGGCAGTGTTGGAAGTTCCGGTGTTTGAAAATAAAGAATAATTTCCTAAAGCCGTGTTAGAATTTCCCGTAGAGTTAGAATATAATGAACCCCTTCCCACAGCAGTGTTAGAAACTCCGGAGGTATTGGCAAATAAAGAATAGTATCCTAAAGCTGTATTGTCGTAACCTGTGGTATTCCCGCTTAAAGACCATCTACCTACTGCCGTATTTTCATATCCGGTAGTGTTTGCATATAATGAATAATAACCAACGGCTGTGTTTTTGCTGCCCGTTGTGTTGGAAAATAGAGACCAATTCCCAATCGCAGTGTTTGTAGATCCGGTAGTATTTGAAAATAACGAACTGCTTCCTATTGCTGTGTTTTCAGCACCAGTTGTATTAGCGCCTAAAGTAGAACTTCCTACAGCTGTATTAGAATTGCCGGCAGAGTTGGAAGCTAAGGAATTATCACCCACAGCAGTATTTTCAATTCCGGTTGTATTATCATATAAAGAAGCTCTTCCAACAGCTGTGTTGCTATTACCATCAATATTATGATATAGTGCATCTCTGCCCAAAGCAGTATTATAATTGCCTATTGTATTGGAGTATAACGAATTATTTCCAACGGCTGTATTATTAATGCCAGTAGTATTGATTGTTAAAGACCAACGCCCGATGGCAGTGTTGCTATTGCCTGTAGTGTTAGCCGATAATGATGATGCTCCTAATGCCGTATTATAATTTCCAGTTGTATTGGAAGTTAAAGAACCATATCCAATTGCAGTATTATAAATACCGCTTATGTTTTCATATAACGAATAATAACCTAACGCAGTGTTATTGTAGCCAATTGTGTTAAAATATAATGAACCGCTTCCCCCTGCAGTATTATTATAACCGGTAGTGTTGGAATATAAGGAAGCTTTTCCAAAAGCCGTGTTACTATTGCCGGTAGTATTAGAAATCAATGTGCTATTTCCGACGGCAGTATTGCCAGCACCAGTTGTATTGGAAGATAGTGAGTACCATCCTAATGCTGTATTATTATTTCCACCAGTATTGGAAAATAAAGAATACCATCCTAATGCTGTATTATAATTTCCGGTTGTGTTAGAATATAAAGACGATTTCCCTACAGCGGTATTATTTATCCCAATAGTGTTAAAATAGAGTGACATTTTTCCCACCGCTGTATTTTCATTACCAGTAGTGTTGGAGTATAAAGCCCAGTTACCAACTGCTGTGTTATCCGAACAAGTAGTGCTTAAGTTGAGGGTACTAATACCTAAAGCCAGATTGCCGCTGCCAGTCATTGTAAAATTTCCGGAATTAGCACCAATGAAGATATTATTCGTTCCGTAATTATGTATAAATCTATCTGCTCCTTTAAAAATCACGCCTGTAACTATGTTCGTAGTATTCTCAAGTCGAAGTGTTTTTAAAATACTAACTTGCCCGGTTGACTGGTTTAAGGTTAGATAATCATTTGCAACATCTTTTATCTTGAATAGCCCACCAATGCCAAGTGTGTTTGTGATATTCTGAGCAAGCAAATTAATTGACCATACACTAAGAACAATAAATAATACAATTCCTTTCATATTAAAATCCTTCTTAATTATTTGATTGATTTGCTCGGATTTAATTATCTGATGTTAACACAAAAAATTTTATCTTTGAAGTAAACTCTATTAAGTTTTTGTTACACCACTTGCCTGTTTTAACCAAGTTGTTCCCCCCTTCGTAGTACGAAGGATTACTCCGCTGTCGCCAACAGCAGTACCAATATTTGCACTAATAAAATGCACCATAAAGATGGTTTGCCGTACCGCTTGCTTGCTTTAACCAACCTGATTGTGCAATCGAGTTACATGATATCAGCAATCCGAATGATAAAAACAAATTAAAACTCAAATTATTATTCATTTACCCACCTTGTCTCGTTACAGCTAACTATCGACCTGTTTTCTTTTTAATATTCTCAAGCTGACCGATACATTTTTTATATCGGCCAACTTGAGTTTTTTACAGCATTAACTAACGAATGAGCATCATTTTCTTGGTTTCTACAAAACTGCCGGACTGCAACTTGTAATAGTATATTCCACTTGCCAATCCCGATGCATCAAAATCTACTTCATACTTTCCTGCTTCTCTGTATTCATCCATAAGCACTGCTACTTCATTTCCAAGTACGTCAAATATTTTTAATGTTTGATTACTGCCAACTGGCGACTGCCAACTGATCTTAGTACTTGGGTTGAATGGATTCGGATAGTTCTGAAGCAACGCAAACTTCTCCGGAACAAATTTTACTTCAATAACTTTGGAGTATTTATACTTCCCATCGGTGTCTAATTGCTTTAGTCTGTAATTAAAACTACTTGCACCAATAATGTTCTTATCCATGAAGGAATATTTTTTGGGAGAATTACTATTGCCTGAGCCATGAATAAAACCAATTTTTTGCCAGTCGGTTTTTCCTGAAATTGTTTTCTCAATTTCAAATCCATAATTATTAACTTCTGTTTTTGTTGACCAACTTAGTTTAATTGTTGAACCACTGACAGAACCAGTAAATGAAGCAAGTTCAACTGGCAAAACTGATGTCGGTAATACACCCCAGGCAGTTGACCAGCGACCATCTTCACCTGGTGGTAAAAAAGTACCAAGGGTATCAGCATATTCATTAAAGACGTAAAAAGTAAGATCGTCAGAAGGATCAACACAAGTTGCTGAATAGTCACCCCATCTATTTTTGGGTCCACCAAAAGTTCTAACATATGAATCCAATCCAGGTCGGACAACATCCGATGGAATCGTGTATCCTACTCCTACAGGATCGGTAGAAAGCCTGCCTGTAAAATAAGCCCCACCAAATATTGAAGGTGCTGAAGCAGCAAATCCTAGAGCCATATCAGTTACTGAATTCACTGCGATTGAAGGAAAGAACGTAAAACACCCGGGGGCAATTTCTTCACCACCAACATCTCCTTGATCCACAATGCTATAACCAGGCGCTGATATTCTGTACCAATGAGCTGTAACTTGTCCGATATTTGGCGGAGCGGTTGGCATAATACAATTAACCGCCCATAGAGTGCCCATTCGCCAAACTGCATGCAAAGCTCTATTATCGTTTGTTTCTATAGGCACCATGGAGCCAAATTGCGGCGCATCTGGAAAAGCTGCACCAGTATGTATATCTCCCAATGGAGTAAAGAAAAAAGAAAATACGGGACCAGCAAGAGGTGAGGTAATTTCAATAATATTTAGATAATCAATTCCCATTCCATCAGCCCAACCAGCTGAGACGAGATATGTACCAGTCATTCCTGGAGGTAAGCCGGGACCAAAAACATGTGCTGGCTGAGTAGTTGGATATACCATTGGATCAGGGGTTATTCCTGATAATGTACCATGATCATAAACTGAAACAACAGCCGGACCTCCTGCATAAAACGGGATCTTATCCATTATCCAAATTCTACTGTCAACCGAAGAACCGCCTGTAAATCTGAACATATTGGCTGTGATGTAAACTGCTTCTTCATCTACAGCCAATCCGGGATAATCTGCCCATGCTTCGTGAAATCCATCAGCAGCGAGAATCATTAGCTTGGATGGAATTGCATGGTAATACCACAAACCGTTTGGATCACTATCATCGGAAACTGCCACCAAAATACGTGACACGTTGCCTGGGTGATCTAAAACACCCATACTTACTTGTTCCAAAGCAACAACAACAAATCTCCCTGCATGTTGATCAAAAATGACCTTCGGGTCGAATAGAGCGTTAACAGGTACAAGCGGTTCAAAAAAGCTGCCTATATGGGTCACTGCATCCTTACCTAATCGCTTGCTTACTTCCTGTACCCCTGCTTTTGTATGCCATTCAATTGAAGTATTTACAACTGAAACTAGTCTTGTAGGACCCACAGCACCATGTGGGTCAGGAGGAATAAAATAGAACCCTGCATTCGCTGCATCTTCATCAAAATTAATTCCGTCAATGGTAGCAATAGCTTCAAAATTTTGCATTGGGTTTCGAGGAATCTTCCCATTGAACTTTAGGTGATCAGCATTTCCAGAATTTATCATGTTCTGGAGAAAATCAGAATACTCAGCACCAGCCGACATCTTCACTTTTCCAGTAAACTTAATATCGGACTGAGCTCTCAACTCCCCAATTTGAAAATACTGCCCCACAAGAAATACGGTTAAGAAAAAAACCGTAAAAAAAGAGTTTGTAATTGAACTGCGCATAAGGACTCCTTTAATATTGTTATTAAATAAGTTAATTAGAGAACGCTTATCTAAGCATTTAAGTATTGCCAATTACTTATGGTTTAACTTGAAACTTTTTACTGCCGAATTTTTCAAATAATTTCTTTTTTATATAATAATATTATTTCGGATTTATTTATCCGATTTACTTAAACTACATATCACTTAGTTTCAAAATTATTCCTCCTTTTTGTGGAAGGATTTGAGTTTATTACTTAATTAGAAATCAACTTCTTTGTTTCATAAAGGTACGGCTAGCAACTTATGTATTTTTGTAGTGAATCTTAATACATAAATCTAATTTCACATTTTTCTGCTAGGTTGCTTTCACCAATAAAAGTAGTACTTTATTTTCTAATCCATAACTTCGACTAATCCCGTTTGTTCCACCATTAGTTGCTAGATCAATTGTGATGAGTCTATATAAAATTTATATGTCCAATTACGTTTATGGCACTTTGATTTTAAACCATTTTCATACGGTCACTAAGGATTGTAAGTATCAACGTTGGTTTTAATTTTATTAATCCTTTTTTATTGTTTGTGTTCTTCTGCTCGAACAAAATTAACTTTCACAATCTGTTCATTTGGTTCAAGCTTTTCTAACCTCGTGACAAGCATTGTTTGAAACTCTTCGTACTTTGATATTTGAGCTTTCAGTTCAGCTATCTCTTTATCTTTTTCATTTTTCAAATTTTGATTTTCTTCTTCCAATATTTCAATCTCAGCATCTTTTTCTGATTTAATTTCTTGAACCGCTTTAACAATTACGGGCAAAAGATTCCCCGGTGTAGCTTCCCATTTTTCCGGATTATCTTTTAATACAAGATTAAGCCATTCCACATTTTCTTCTCTTTGGGCCTCATCAAGCTCCTGGGCGATGAATCCAGCAGTAGGTTCTTCCTTCATTTTACTTCCATCCGAAATCTTACTCTCATACCATTCTCTTTTATCCCAATTGAATTGACGCGGTTTTATTTTCATTAAAAAGTCAATCCCTAAATCCAAGTCCTTGATATTTTTTTTGTCTCTCGCATCTGAAAGAGAAGTGATAGTTGTGACGTTACAGCGAAGAGAAGTGATTACAGAATTACCAAGTGTTATTTGATTTTGTGCAGTTGCTGAAGTGGGTTCTGCATCAAATCCTAAACAAGTTAGATTAGAACCGTTAGTAATTGTTGAACCTGCATCCATACCAATGGCAGTGTTATAACTACCGGTAGTTGAGCCAACTCCAGTGTTGTTAAACAAAGTCTGCGATCCAACAGCAGTATTATATATACCTTCAATATTATTGTATAATGCCTGCTCTCCGATTGCGACATTTGAATTCCCTGTAGAATTGCTCATCAAAGCACGCCAACCCAAAGCAGTGTTTCTTGCTCCGAAGGTATTTGAGTATAGAGAATACCACCCTAAAGCTGTATTAAAGATGCCTGTATTAGAATATAAAGACTTAAAACCTACAGCTGTGTTCTGATAACCATTGATGTTGGCTCTTAAGGATTGAACTCCTACTGCCGTATTTTCATAACCAGTAGTATTGTAATATAAAGCACCAAGTCCCACTGAAGTATTTAGATAGCCAGAGGTATTGCTAACTAATGAAGAACTTCCAATTGCTGTGTTCCAATAACCATCTTTATTAGAAGTTAATGAATTGAATCCTATAGCCGTATTAAAATAACCCGTAATATTTTCTTTAAGAGTTTGATATCCAACTGCCGTATTATAACTCGAGTTATATGAAGAAGGTGCAGTCATAGTAAAATTACCGGAGTTAATTCCAACGAATGTATTCCATCCCTCAGCACCTAGCGGCGTGTAATTATGAATGAACCTATCAGTGTTTCTATATATAACTCCGATTGATGAACTAGTTGTGTTAGGAATAACTAAGCTTTTATCAATTGATAAATAACCTGTCAACTGATCAAGTTTCAAGAATGTGTTTGTGCTATCTTTTACGATGAAAGAGCCACTGGAACCAAGTGTGTTAGTTATGTCTTGTGAAAATGTTTTATTAAAACACAAGGATAATATTAATAATAGTGCTTGTCGTTTCATTTTTTTTACTCCTTTTTATTTAAAGTTTTGGACTACTTATCAACTTTCAAATTCTATAATTACTTAGTATAAAAGGATGAAAAACTCCGATTAAGTTATAGTATTTTGGCTTTCACCGCAAGAGTTCAAGTTGATGATGTATTTTAAAGCACAAATTGAACTTCGACATTATTTGAACGATTAAAGCGAGATGAAATATTGAAATAAAATGAATGTTGGCTTTTTAGTTGTGTTGTGGTTCCAGCGGAATGAATGCGCCAGAAACGAGAAGCGCTTTTCCTCTAACGAATGAAAGGTGCTCGCCTAATTTTCATCAATTCTCTTCTAATCCTTTAAAAAAATAAATAAATTAAAAGGGAGCCGAAGCTCCCTTATACAATTACCATAAGTATTAATCTAAACTTACTTTATTTCTTCCTCACCAGAGTTTATTGGTTTTATAATCTGGATTTTCTTCGAAGGATACTGCGCACCTACTCCAAGATTGTTATTGTTGAATGCTATCGCTACGTCTGCCCCATCCACAAAGTCATCTCCAGTCAAGTCAGTTACCACATATCCAGACAGTCCCAAATTATTTGCATTAAAACAATCTGCAACATCAGCTCCATCTATAAACTCATCCTGATTCACATCTCCGCTGAAGATTGTCCACTTTGTTCCTTTAAATTTCATATTATTTCCGTACGCTTGCGATGATGCAGTAGTAAAATCATAATTTAATAGATTAGATGTAAATGATTTCCCCGTTCCACTCCATGTTTCAATACTATTACGATGCCGAACTACTAAGTAATATGGTGTCCCTCCAGTAACTGTTGTGAAAGATCCTGTCCCAGCTCCAGAAGAGTTTAGCACAACCTTTTTTTGTTCTGCTAAAGTATATGGTGAAACAGAATTTCTTAATTGCACTGTAACTGTATCTGGAATCATTACCGCACCATCATAGAAACCTTCTATCAAAGCAGTTAGATTCAAAACTTTGGGAAGGATAGTCCCGCATTGTGTCCCATCTCCCGTCAATGTTCCGGTAATATTGCCATAAGCTGTGGCACAGATGTCCGCACCTAATCCAACATCTATCGAAGCACCTGAACCAATAATGATGCTCTGTGCATTTATAAGTTGTACAGTTAAGCCGATAAACAAAAAACACTTGAAGGTTTTCATTTTAATGTCCTTTCAATATTGTGAGAACTGAATTTAGCTTTTTCTAAGATATTGCTTTCCTTAAGATCGTTAAACGCTTCCTTTAATTCTGAGTTCAAAGTTTTAATTTCTGAAATTTGTTTTTCTATTTCTTCAACCTTAGCTAACTGAATCTTAAGCTGTTCATTTTCTGCTTTCAATTCTTGTATCGCTTTCACCATTATTGGCAACAAGTTGCCAGGTGTGGCTTCCCATTTTTCTGGATTATCCTTTAATACAAGATTTAACCATTCCACATTTTCAGCTATTTGTGCTTCATCAAGTTCTTGAGCGATAAACCCAGCAGTTGGTTCTTCTTGCATCTTGCAGCCATCTGAAATATTGTTCTCATACCACTCGCGTTTATCCCAGTTGTAAATACGCGGCTTTAATTTCATCAAGAAATTTATTCCTAAATCTAAATCCTTAATATTCTTTTTATC
>CAYMKU010000047.1:0-23161 GCA_964391015.1 uncultured Ignavibacteriaceae bacterium | reverse complement strand
TAGTTGAGAATTTTTCTATTAAGGTTAAAAAAAATATGATAAGGTTTCTTTAAAGCTAGCTCAATTTAATAAAAAATCAGACTAAAGCATGAATCATTCGTTAGCTCCGACGATTGCAGACACAGTCATGAGTTTATGAAGGAGTGGACCGAAATTCCCCTTAACTTAATGGCATTGGGGGCAGGGGGTAGGGTTGTTCCATATTGACAGGCACATTCCAATAAATATTTATGTCCAGTTTTTTGACTAATAAACTGGACATTATTATTCTATTTTCCTTAAAGTAAAACATGAAAACATCAGAATACATAGGCTCTATAACAGCCAGACTTCCAAAAGGTTACATATTCACCTATCTTGATTTTATTAACAAGGTGAATAACAGGGAAGCTGTTATAAAAGCCCTCAATCGTATGGCTGCTTCAGGTAAAATTGTAAAACTGGCGAAAGGCAAATTTTACAAACCCGAGCAAAATGTATTTGGCAAGATGCAGCCTGTGCAAAACCAAATAGTGAGAGACCTTTTGGAGAAAGACGGAAAACTTGTTGGTTATGTGACTGGCTACAGTATTTACAATCAATTAGGTTTAACCACTCAGGTAAGCAATACAATTCAAATTGGTAAAAACGAAATTCGCCCGGCATTTAAAAGAAACCTCTTTACTATTTCATTTATAAGACAAAAAAATATTATAACCAAAGAGAACATCCCGTTGTTGCAAATACTGGATGTTATCCGTTACATCAAAAAAATACCCGGCACTGATCCGGCATCTGCCTGCAAAAGATTATTAACCATCATAAAGGATTTAGGATCTAAAGATAAAATCACACTAGTCCGGCTGGCATTAAAATATCCGCCCGCAACAAGAGCATTATTGGGAGCATTACTGGAAATTACAGGGAAAATTTCATTAACAGAACCACTTAGAAAATCACTGAACCCTATCAGCACTTTTAAGCTGTCAGGAATAGATAAAATATTACCTGCTGCCAATAAATGGAATTTCAAATGAAGCTCCATACTGACATAAAATTGTTCCGCGAAACCATTCGTGCAACTTCTCTTCACAGCGCCATAAACGAAGTGTTTATAGAAAAAGATTATTGGATAACCTTAGTGTTGTGCCAACTTTCGAAAAGTAGATTTGCAGGACAAACGGTATTTAAAGGAGGAACTTCATTATCTAAAGGTTATGGGTTGATCAATCGCTTTTCGGAGGATGTGGACATTGCCATTCTTGACGGAAATAATAAATCTGGTAATGAAATAAAAACCATTATTAGAACAGTTGAATAAGAAATGACTGCCGGGCTGATCGAAAAACATGTAAAAGATGTCTCAAGCAAGGGCTCAAGATTTCGTAAGTCGGTATTTGAATACCCGGGTATTAATATCAAAAATACTTCAAATAATTTGATCATTGAAGTAAATTCATTTGCCAACTCGGTTCCGTTTCAGAAATTAATCATAAAAAGTTTTGTGTTTGATTTCCTGATGCAAACCAATAATGAAAAATATGTCGATCAATATAGCTTACAGCCCTTTGAAATAAATACGCTTAACAAAGAGCAAACGCTGATGGAGAAATTGGTGTCACTGATTCGATTTTCATTTGATGAGAATGCAATTGAAGCTATTACCTCTAGAATCAGGCATTTTTACGATTTGTATTTTCTGATTTTGGATAAAGAATGTGCAGCCTTTGTAAAGTCAGCAGAATTTAAAAAGCAGTTTAAAGAAATACTTAAGCACGACAAAAAACAGTTTGATATACCCGCAGGATGGAATAAGAAAAAATTAAATCAGTCGCCTCTCATTGCAGATTTTGACAATACTTGGAAACAATTGAAAGCTATTTACAAAAATGAACTTTCAGCATATGCATATTCCCAAATTCCTGATGAAAAACAGATTTCAAAGCAGTTTAAAAACTTAATACAAATAGTTAAGCTTTTTTAAATAAATCAATTCAATTCAAATACATGAAATATCTGCTAACTGTTAAATGTTAAATGTTAACTGTTAACTGTTAAAACTGCTAACTGTTAACTGCTAACTGTTAACTGTTAACTGCTAACTGTTAACTGTTAACTGCTAACTGTTCAATGTACCCTATCCCTCGCCGGAAACGGATCATTCCCATAACTGTCACTGTCACTTATCTTCCCATCATTGTTATGAATGATCAGCTCACACTTTTCCTTCTTTGCAATTTTTCTCCCGATTTCAATTGCTTGATTTTTGGTTAAGGCAATGAAAGTATTTCTCTTGTTCCCTTCCCTTTTCACGCCCCAGCCTTTGGCAGGAACTATGTGCACATTTTTCTTTTTCATTTTTGTTGTGTTTTTTAATTTTGATGTTAACCAAATCTGATATTCTTAATGTCATCGAAATATTTCCATCCCTTTCGGAATAATATTTTCCAATTTCTCCCCTCCCCTTTTGCTTTTCAAAGGGGAGGGGTCGGGGGTGGGGTTCTTTCTCCCCTCCCCTTTATCTTTTCAAAGGCGAGAGGGCTGGAGGTGCGGTTTTTCCAGGTCAATTAAAAATTATAATTTACCCCTGCTTTGAAATTCACCGAAAAGATTCTCAAGGGATTATCGAATGCAGAATTCAATTTTGATTCCAGATCAATCTCCAGATCTTTCGAAGCTTTGAATGAAACTCCGCCGCCGAGGTCTATGGCAAAGCTGGTATAAAATCCCTCAGAATTTATATCTCCCCAGATAGTTTTAGCATTTGCATTACTTTTTATATTCACTCCTGCAGCTATTGATGCATATGGAATTATTGTTGATAAACTGTTAAATCTTTTGAATAAAACAATCCCCTTTAAGGATAGTATGTAATGCTCCCCACCGCTGTAAATGCCATATTTGTTTTTTCGGGAAAACATACTGTATGAGACATCAGCTCCTAATCCAACATTTTCAGATGTTATTACACCTGCCCTTCCTTCTAAGTTCAATCCCGGTACATATCCGTTACTGAAATTGCTGAGGGGAAGACTAACTCCTCCCAATAAAGAAACGAAATATTTCTTATCCTGTGAAAATGAATCTGTGTTTAAAAAGAATACCGAGATTACGAATGTTACGATAACGATGATTTTCTTTTTCATGATTTTTTTGTTTTTGGTTTTTGAAAATATTCTTAATTTTTTGTCCGGTTTCGACCTTCCCTTATTGCTTTTATTAAACATAAGTTTAAAAATTTCCTTAACTTATCAACTTTCAACTTTTCAACTTTCAACTTTTCGACTTCAACTTTTCGACTTCAACTTTTCGACTTCAACTTTTCAACTTCAACTTTCAACTTTTAACTTTTAACTTTTAACTTTGAAAACTGTATCTTACCTCTTCAATCTTAAAGAAATTCCTCACAATCATTTTTACCTCAAGATTTTCATGATATGAAAAAGTCCTGTTCCTTAAACCAATCCATAATATTGAATTAGCAGGTATCTTTTTATTGAAATCAAAACTAAAACTCATCTCATCTCCTTCACTATGGAATTCATCAACAAACCCGATCTTGTCAGGATCAGAACTAACATCTGAAGTCTGGTAATTCATTAATCCTCTATACTCAATACTGGAATTTATCCCCAATCGAACTTCGTTAATGATGTTAGTATAAAACCAGGATGCAATATTATCCTTATTATAGGAAGAATAACCAAAACTATAATCCGTACATTTTATTTTGACTACAATCTTCAGCTTAGTTGTTTCTTTATTATTTAACCTTATACCAATCTGTGAAGTACACTCATGATCGATCATAGAAGACCCTTCACCATTGTTTTCGTTATTAGTCCATGTTATTAATGAATTCAGATTTCCGTTGACATTACTGCCGGTATGAATAAGTTCATATTCTCCTTCTTTATGGAGTGGAAGAAAAAAGTTATCTGAACAATCATATGGAGGTGTTCTTGCTTTCCATGATTTTTTATAGGAAGGGAGTTGATTACATCTGGATATTTTTTTTATTCCTTCATTCTCAGCTTCGAACAGCATATTAAGCTCCTTTATTACTCTCTTAGTTAATTCCTCAAATTTCTTTTTGTCCTCGTCATTTAAAGAATTTTTTTCATAGATGCTTGTCAGTCTAAGTTTTTTTCCAATAGTATCCTGTTCATCAGCTGACTTATAATTCAATAATATTTGCTCTAATTCATTTTCGTTACTTTCATCCTTTAAAAAATATTTCATTAATACTTTTCCCAGCTCGGGACTTATTATTCTTCCGTAATCTGATTTAAATCTTTTTATAATATCATTTCGTTTATTAACATAAATTAAATTGTTTCTATAGTTTTTTATAAATGCATATTCATTATTTATATTCTCTCTATGATAAGCTTTCCGCTTATTTATTTTATGCATTACCAAACTCCGTTAAAAGTTTAGTAAAAACTATTCATTCAAATAAATTTTAATTTTAAATTCCCTTTAACTTATAATTGTTTTGATGATTTGTCAACTATCATTATTTTTAAATTGTGAAGTAAAAAATGTATAACGATAGGCGACATGATAGTGATGTGGTGTTGCAATCATAGTCATCATTAAAATCATATAGTCAATAAATTCTAATCCCAAATCCTAAATCTTAAATCCCAAATCTTAACATTCTCCCCTCCCCTTTTCTTTTCAAAGGGGAGGGGTCCGGGGGTGGGGTTCAGCGCTTCAATTACTTTCACATTTGAATTGAAACGATGTGGTGTTGCAATCATAGTCATCATTAAAATCAATAGTCAATAAATTCTAATCCCAAATCCTAAATCCAAAATCCCAAATCATAACATCCTCCCCTCCCCTTTTCTTTTCAAAGGGGGGGGCCGGGGGTGGGGTTCAGCGCTTCAATTACTTTCACATTTGAATTGAAACGATGTGGTGTTGCAATCATAGTCATCATTAAAATCAATAGTCAATAAATTCTAATCCCAAATCCTAAATCCAAAATCCCAAATCATAACATCCTCCCCTCCCCTTTTCTTTTCTAAGGGGAGGGGCCGGGGGTGGGGTTGTCCTCTGAGCCTCTTTGGTAAACGGTTTCGAGACAGACTCTTCAAAGGGTATGGAGGTGAATTTCATATTTTCACAAATTGAAAAACTTAACTTGGATTTTAAAATATTTTTGTCGTATATTGCGCTTAAATGTCAAATTTTAATGAGCAAAATTCGCTGTTGTTCTTTTTTATTCTTACCCGGAAGAATAACGTCTTTTGCTTAAACTAAAATTATTTAAAAATGAATAACCTGAATGTTTTTGAATACCTGAATCATCTCTCAAAATCAGAGTTTAAAAGATTTGAGTATTTTCTTAACTCCCCTTACTTTAATAAATACAAAACAATTTTAATTCTGTTTGGATATCTCAAAACAAAATATCCAAACATCAAAAAAATTGATGTGACTGCCTCAAGAATATCTTTGATAGTTTATTCCGAAGAGACGGTCAATAATTCTAAAATACGAAAGCTGATTTCCGATTTCATAAAATTATTTGGAAACTTTTTATTTCATGATTTTTGTGACAAGCGATCTTTGATAACGAAGGTTCATTACCTGGAATATCTGAAAGATAGGAATATGTCCGAATTTTATTTTAAAAATCTGAACGAAGCAAATTCCTTACTGGGAAAGACAAATGTTAAGGACGATAATTATTATTTAAGTAACTTCAAGTTATCTAGATTATCTGCTCTTTTTAATTTCAACTTCAGGTTTTCAAATAACATAGAAATGTTTAATTCCTGTTTAGAAAATATTGATTTCCATTTCCTGTATTGGAAAATGTGGAGCTTCCTTAATATTTTATTTATTAAAGATACTGGTATCTCCTCAGTCGAGTTGAATAATAATTTTGAACAGGAGGTAATTACTTTTATCGAAGCAAATAATGATTATTTTTCAAAACATCATCATTTCATTTATATGCTTTATCTTGTATTCAAAATGTTTTCAACCATGGATGACAAATTCTATTGTTTGTTTACCAGTTACTTTGAAGAAAACAAGAAGAAATTTCGTGGCAGGCTTGAATCTGATTACTTTGTCTTTTTGCAATTTTACCTGAGAAAGAAACTGAGAATGACTTGTACTGAATATAACATTTATAATAAAAGACTTTATATTCTTTACATTCAGCTTTTTGATAGTCCTAATAAATATAAATTTTTACTTATAAATGGAATGCTTGAAAGATCATTATATATTACAGTTGTTGCCGTGTATATGACGGAGGGCGACAGTGAACGCGCTCTAAAATTTATACACCGGTATAAAAAGTATTTAGAAATTAAATTTAGTGAGGATACAATTAATTATTCATTAGGAGTTTATTTCTATTATATGCATGACATTCATAATTCTATAAAATATTTTAATAAAGTTTCTTCCAAAAATCAGGAATTCAAATATAAACGGAAAATTTTTCTTCTGATAATTTACTTTGAATTAAATGACCGGGTCTTGATTGAAACTGAAATGAAAAACCTATACTTGTTCGGATATAGATTAAAAGATGATAACAGATTTAAACAATGGACAATAGTTTTTCTAAAATACTATAGAAAGCTATTGAAGTTGAAATCACTAAAATCGGGCGACAACAGAACTATCCGTTTTGAAAAAAATATTATCCTTAAACAAATTGAAAATGAAAAACAAATTCTGCACAACAAGAATTGGTTTGTGGAAATGCTTAAACAATTTTAAACAGCAAATTATGGATCATAATACTGTTAATACTATAATTGACATTTCAACTTCCATGAGACCATACCATGTAATTCAAAACTAAAAATTTGTCTCTTATATTCGATTGAGTTCTTTTTTTCCCGTCAGTTTTGTCCCAATTGAATGACAAGGTTATTAAAGGACAAAAGACAAATTTCAGGGTCATTTCGGAGGTTTTGTACCCATTTTTGGATTTCCAACAATCCTTTGGCTTGGTAGACTTTTTCCAAAACCATAGCTCCGGCATAAGGCCATTCAGGATACTCCCCCATTGATATGTAAGCCATAACATGTTCCCAAATTTCCGGTTTATCCCGGCTATCATGTAACTGCATCCATGTTGCTAATGACTCATTAACAGGTGAGGCTTTGTTCCATGATTCACGGATACGAGGTCCTTGAGGCAATCTGCCATCAGGGTTAACACCGCAAGCTACAATTGCATGAAAATGTTCATGAATCATCAATGAACGTTGTATTTTGGAGGCATCGGTCACAGGTCTATTTCGTTGACGTAAAGTTTCACGAAAATGGTCAAGTGCATTTAAACATAGTAGAACTCGTGAGACGCCGGGAAGTGTAAATTCGGGTGGAGTTCCCACATCAAGTGCCCAAAGTCGCAATTTTTTATCAACTGAAGGGCTTCCCTGTTGAGTAAAAATACCAAAGGTCGGTACTTGCACTGCAAAGAATCGATCGACTTTAACAGGAATAGGTTTTCCTAATGCTCTAATTAATTCTTCACTTGCTTCTTCAAAAAGATTAATAATCTGGGTCAAAGTTCCACTCATAAAGACATCGTCTCCTTTACTCCAGTCATTCAAATTGTCTTCCACTACTATTTCTCCGCTGTTTAATAACTTCTCACAGACTTCCCAGGATTTTCTCTGTACTGTGTTGCCTATTCTGATAAAGTGATTTCCATATTTTTTGGCTCCTTCCCGAAGCATTTTACCAACAACACTTAAAATCTCTTGAAACATTTCGACGGAACTCATTTTAGGTGAAAATAATTGGTCATTCAATGAAACTAACTCGCCTAATACCTTTTTCCAACTTGGATCAAATGCTGATAAGATCAAATTAGAAAGCTCTTCTTCTATTTCAGGATTTGGATGTTTAATTCCGCTTGAAATCAAGCGACCAAGGGTTCTAGTTCGTAAATCCATAGAAGAAGAATCTTCAAAACTTTGAACAAGTTCTTGAATTGCCTTATCAATATCATTCAAATGATTACCTGCTAGTTTAATGAAAGGCACTGATGGATTTATATCCGGATCGTAGGATATTTTATCCATAAACTCATTTTTACGAACATGAATACCAACTTTGTCTAAATCTTGTTTGACACTTTCATATTCTTCTTTAGAAAGCGAGAAAAATGTATAGCCGATTGGTTTATAATTACCATCAATCACATCATCTAATATCATCTGTACCAAATTATGGACGAGGGAGGGTAAAGGAACCATCAAATTTTGGGATTCGTCCAATGAATTTCGTAATCTCATTTCCGCAACAGCAGGGTATTCCATGACAAGTCCGTTAATTATATACTCACAATACATCCGAATCCTGTCAAAGAAACTTTCAGAGAATAAATTATCTTTTCCAAAAGTCTTATCGAATTCCTCACCTTCTACAGGAAAATTGTCTCCGAACCGCACATGAAATCCCAATGCTATAGCTTGAACAATTTTCGCAAGATGAATAGATCGTACAGGAGCAGATTCTCCTTCTTCTGCTGGCGGATTATCAATGACTAATTCTTTTCGCACAGATTGCACAATAAATTCATCAACTAACAAAGTAGGTACAGGATAATATCGTAGTTCTGTTATTCTCTCTAAAAATTGGATGGCGTACGAAATATCCTCCCGAATAATATTCATATTTGAATGAGGTATACCTGGTAAGGTTGGAATAACCACTGGCTCCAGTATAGAGGTAGTTGTCGCTATTTGTTTTTCTTCCTTTTTTTCTAGGGCAGAACGCCATATCTGTAAATCTAAAAAACCAATTTGCAAGTCAGCCAATGCTATTGGCAAATCTGGGAAATCCTCTTCCCAGACTAATGGGCGAATAAATCGTTGACCCTTTTGACCCGTATTTGTCAAAGCATGTAGGTATTCCATTTCCACCCAATTGGACTTAGACGAATTGTGAGACCAATAAAGTTGGAAAACATTTGATTCCGAGATGAACTTTTTCAATGCCTCTTTCCAAGCTTCTCCTGAACGATTACGGAGTTCTTGTTTGTCCCAGTAAACGTAAATTCCCAAAGCTTCATAGGTTTTAAGACACGCATTTACCACATCAATATCTTTGCGACTATAGGATACAAAAACTCGCCTGTAAAGTTTTCCCTCGGTCACAAGTGGTTTTTCGACAACTCTTTTCTGTTTCCCATCTGAAATGGTAAGCGAAATGGGGACATCACCAATCAAAGCTCCTTCTACAGAAATATCAATAGACCCTAAAATCTGTTTGCCAGCTGGTTGACTATCTGTTTTAATCTTTATTACAAGTTCATGAACGTCTTCTTCCCATGTGATTCGAATTTCACGTGGATTAGTATGCATGCCTGGAATGTTTGGAGTTATAGTGAGTTCAGTTCCTCTGGGGATCGTTGTTGTAGCTTCACTTTGTGTGATCACAGGATTCAGAAACAGTTCGCTGGCTCTCTCTTGCAGGAGCTTCGTAATATGTTCTGAAAGTGAAGATGCATGAATATAAAACAATAAGGGTGTCCAGATTTCAGGAATTAATAGTTTTGAATAAGCTGCTGCAAAAGAGATGTCATTTGATTGATCACGTTGTGTTAAGGCACTGTTTTCATCATTTACTAATTTTTCATAAATTTCAACAACTTCCTGTGCAAATTCTTTTTGCATGTGGGAAATTTTTTCTACTTCTTTATTGAGCTGAGAAGATGAGGTTACTCCCTGAATTTCGCCATTGAGTAGCAGACTTCGTAATAATTCATCTGCTTTGTCAGTTGGGTCGATGATGATTGCACTTAGTTGTACTATTTTTCCTAATAATTTCTCTTTTGCCCGTAATGCACTTTCCGCGTCTGACTGTCCATCTGTAACCAGTAATAGAGTTGGAAATATAGCTGATGGATAATCAGTTAAAAGCTCATTTGCCTTTTCAAGTCCAGCAGCTATATCTGTTCCATTCTTAGCTACAAGCTGATGAAGTGCATTTTCAAAAAGATTGAATTCACTTGCCTGCCCTTCGGCAATTATTTCTGCTCTTGATGTAAAACTAATGATAACTACTTGCTCATTAGGTGATCTACCTGGCAGACGTTCCAATATAGCATTTACCGCAGCTTCTAATTTTGTATTAGCTTTGCTTTCCGTACTACGCCCGGAGAAAAATTGGTCGCCTGAAAAGGGGTCACCCATGGAACCAGAATGGTCAATTAAGATTATCCACATAGTTTCTAAATTTGAAGTTTTTGTCGATTAAAGAAAACTCAATAGTTGATAAGAACAACATATAGCTTTATGATTCCTTTTGTCCCAACCGAGATTTCCTTTTAAGAGACTCGGTTGCTTCATTCAAGTCGAATATTGAAATCTCAAAGTGGAAAAACTTTGTTATTACGCTATTCATTATAGTCTCCCTTACTTATCTCAACCTTTAAATTATTACAAAGAGTTTTTATATTTTCCTCAATCATTTTCTTCAAATTTGTTTCCTCCTCTAATTTACCCTCCGGATAAAACTGGTAATAATGGGACATTTTATAAATATGAAATAAACTTCTCACATCAGAAATAATTTTGGTTGAAGTATCATCAATGTTTTCTGAAAGGAAAAGTTTTGATTCTAAGAAATAATTATTTGTTTTAATTAATTCTAACTCGGCATCATTAAATTCTTTATTTCTTAATTGGTTATTGATTTTATCTACAATTGTTTTTCGATCAGAATCCCAATTCTCGATAAGCTCATTAATATGTGATTCGTTAAAATTGTTTCTTTTTAGAAATTCTTTTATGTTATTTTTATCAATTGTCATCAAATCTACTGATTCTCTGAAACCCATGAGACTTAGTACTGATCCCTGAATTGTTAAAATTTTCTTATATAATTTGGCATATATTTCATGCCTTTTTAAGGAAAAAATATTAAAGTCATATATTTTTCTTTGAAAATCAAATCGGGCATTTTCAGTAATTAAACCTAAATCGTGTTCGTATTTAATTTTATTTTTATCAAATCTAATATCAATGTATTTGTTAATTAATTTTTTTGCAAGGGGTGTGATCAAAACAAAAATAATAGTAAGAGTTGTACTACTTAGAATAGTAAGAATAAAATTTAACCAGTTAAATGATTCCATGTTGTTTTATTAAAGTAATGTTCTATGTAACCGTTGAAGTCTATCTTTTTTAGTCTGTAGTTGTAATTCCCGGTTGATAATCCTTTATCCGTAAATAATTTGGATTTAGGAATGATAAGTTTATTCTTTCTGATTATTTGTTATCTCTAATTAACATAACTTAAAATACTAATATTAATTATTTCCTGCAAAGTATAAAACTCAACGGCTTTACGGAAGATATAATATTTCTTTATAATTTATGGTACGGATTGGTTTCTTCTAATTAATTATGGATCCAACCAACAACTTGTAATTGACATTTCAACTTCCATGAGACTGCACCATGTAATTAGAACCTAAAAAACTCGTAATTCGTAACTTGTAATTTGTAATCTGTAATTTGTAATTCACAAAATTCTTATCCCCGGCTCCCCTTCCTTCGACTTCGTATAAAGCCCATAACGCAGTGCATCCATCAAATGATCATTCACCTTCACCGGTTCATAAAGCACAGTCCCGTCTTTACGTTTTTTATAGACATACTCCTCACGCTCCTTGTCGAACTCTATTTGTGAATTGAAAACTTGCGATTTGGATAAAATTAAAAAATGACTTTTGATAAAATGAAATCAGGAGTAAATCCAAAATATTTACTTTTTTTTGATTAGTGAACTCTTCTCATCAACCAACTAATTAAGAGTCATTTGGAAAAGTTTAAATTCAATATCATTTTTGAACTTTTTTTGATACTCATTAGTCAACTCATTAGTGCGATTTCAGGCTATTTTTAATGACCTTTCTATGAGCGAACAGAAAGGAATTTAAAATGTTTCTCTCAAATTCAAACAAGTATAAAATCTATTATCTCTATTATGTTAGTCCTCTCACAAACAAAATGACCTCAGTCAGTTGTAAAACCAAAGTTAAATCTGAAGCAACAAAATTTCTCAAAGACTTCAAATTTGATCACACACCAAAACCAGAAATTGACAAATCGCAATTAAAATTATCTGAATTACAGGAAAGAATCCTTTCACATTACAAGCTGAATAATTCGCATCATACATTCCTTAGTTATAGAAACAGTTACAATAATTTTATTCGTATTGTCGGTGATAAACCGATTTCAATGGTTGGCAAATCAGAGATGGAAGATTTCAAATCCAAAAGGAGCAGTGAAGTCAATCAGATATCTACTAACATAGATATTCGAAATATCAAAGCAATGTTCAATAAATTAGTTGAGTTTGAATTTTTAAGAATTCTCTAAATTAGCTAAAGTAAAACAATTCAAGATTGAAAGCAAAAAAATGCTTGCGATTGATTCAGTGGATTTAGTTAAGATTCTGAATTCAATAAAAGACATTCAATTAAAGCAGATAGTAAGATTTACCTTATTAACAGCTAGTAGGATTTGAGAAGTACTAAATATTAAAATTAAAGATATTGATTTTGAGAATGAGTTACTCAATATATATCAAACGAAAACAAATTCGTTTAAAACAATTCCATTAACAAAAGGATTACATGAATTGATTAATGAAGTAATAAATTCTGGTAATGATGAAAATGTTTTGACTTTGGCAAACAAGGACAGCTATTTATTTCAAAAGAATATAAATGGAGGATTAAAATTAAAATTGAGAGCTGATACGGTAAGCAAACAGTTTAAGAAAGTTTTAAAAAAATTAAAACTAAGCAATGATTTTAAATTCCATTCTTTACGTCATAGTGCAATTACAGAATTAATCAAGAATAATGTTCCTATAAATATTGTTAAGGAGATTGCCGGACATAAATCAATTAAGACGACAATGATATATTTATAATGCCTCAAGTGGAAATGGAATTTCTAAATAATTATTTTTGTAAAACCTAATAATCAAGGAGATTCCAAATGAAGGAAGAAAACATCATTCACCCGAACAAAAAGCAATTATTCTTAGAGACTTTCTTGAGAATAATATTCCGATCAGCCAAGTTGCTGAAAAATACAATGTAGCAATAAATGATATTTATAACTGGAAGAAGAAGCTCTTCGAGTCGGCTCCGGATGTGTTTAAATTTAAAAGCAAGAAACAACCATCTTTGGACGAACAGAAAATTAATAAGCTCAATAAGAAGCTAAAAGACCGTGATGAAGCAATAACATACTTACTGAATGAAAACATCGAGTTAAAAAAAAATTTAGATGGGGAAATCTGAAATCTGTATGGGTTGAGCCGGACACTCGGGATGAAATAGTAAACTTCATTTCCCTAATTACCCAAAAAACCGGCTTGGCTGTTAAAACCTTGTTGAAAATGATAAAACTTAATTCAAGTAAATATTACACATGGATTGACAGAGAAGGTGAGCCAAATCATCATAATGGCAAAATCCCTAAACAAAACTGGCTGCTGCAATGGGAAATAGATGCTATTGTTGCCTATGCGGTAAATCATCCGGGAGAAGGGTACAGGCGCCTGACGTATATGATGCTTGACGATAGTGAAGCTTTTGCAAGCCCGGCTACAGTATATAGAATATTGAAGTATTTCGGATTATTGAATCGCTGGAACAAGACTAAGACTCAATCTAAGGGGCATGGATTTATACAGCCGACTGCTCCTCATCAGCATTGGCATACAGATATTAAATTTGTAAATTACAAAGGAACATTTTTATTTCTGATCTCGGTAATTGACGGCTATACCAGATACATAGTTCATCATGAGCTAAGACAAAATATGCAGACAACCGATGTCGAACTTAAAGTGCAAAAGGCTTTAGAAAAATTTCCCGGCAATAGTCCCAGACTGATTTCCGATAACGGACCGCAATATATCAGTAAAGATTTTGCAGAGTACCTTAAGTTCGTTGGTCTTCAGCATATTAAAACTTCAATTGCAAATCCTAAAGCTAATGGTAAAATAGAAAGATCATTCAGAACAATTAATGAAGAATGCTTGAAGAAAACTTCTTTCATAAATATTGATGATGCAAAGAAACAGATAGCTGAATATATCGAG
The DNA here is from genome assembly GCA_964391015.1 of uncultured Ignavibacteriaceae bacterium. Taxonomy (GTDB): domain Bacteria; phylum Bacteroidota; class Ignavibacteria; order Ignavibacteriales; family Ignavibacteriaceae; genus XYD12-FULL-36-8. Next base: position 9,058 of record CAYMKU010000047.1, on the reverse strand, counting down.
TTTTATAATACAAAAAGATTACACAGCTCTCTGTATTACTTAACGCCGGAAGATTTCTTAATGAATAGAATTCAGGAAAGACTTGCTGAGAGAGAAATGAAATTATCAGCAGCTAAGAAAATCAGAAATTTATACAGAGAAAAAAATGCAAGTTAAATCTACCATATTATTTTTTCTAAAATTCCATTTTCCATTGACCCAGTACATATTCACATGTTAAAAGTAATGATTTGAAGCAGGCAGTAAACACATTAGGTTACTAAAAACCCAACATTGCTTGATTCTAAAAATACAGAGTTTGTAGCCGATATTTGTGAACGTCGCGAGGATGCAAAACTCAAATAAGTGACTTTATGGAACAATTGCTTCAACATGTTTAATAGAATTATTGTATACAACTAATAAATCTTTTAAATCCGACAAACTATCTCCATTTAAATCTGTTTTTATGTATCCAGTAATAAAATTGTAGGAATCTATATTTACGAGATCTAAATCAGTGGGATTAACGACTCCATTCTGATCGACATCACCACTATAAATACAGAATTTATTTCCTTTCAGAATCATATTATTTCCAAAAGCCTGAAAAGAACTGGTTGTAAAGTCATAACTCATCTCATTAGATTGAAACATTCTACCTTGGCTGGTCCATGTCTCAATTGAGTTTCTATGCTTTACCTCTATATAATATGGAACAGTATTTAGAGCATTTTGGAAATTAAAAGTTGTGTTCCCATTTGAGTCTAATATTGACTTTGCTGAATCAATAATGTCAAATGGTAAAAAGATGTTTCTAAGAAATAATCTGATAGTATCTTCAAAAGTTTTATTTGAAACACTATTATAAAAACCTTCCATTAATACTGTAAGATCAAGAGCTTTAATTGCATTCAATTTTAGTGTATCATCTATACTTCCATTATTTCCAAAATCTTCAAGAATTATGAGTTGGTTATTAGTTATATCTGTCCAATCAGGAACTAAGGTATGGGATGAATTTGATGGAATGCTAATTTGGAAATTTCTAAATCTATCCAATTTTGTTGATGCTGCTAGATTGAGTTCTAAATCGTAACGTTTTGTTGACCCGTAAGAAATTATTTTAATATTGTCATTATTAACTTTTTCAATATGAACTGAATCATTCTCTGAAAGCTTAATTGACCTAAATGCAAATACTTTCTGTTGTGTCGTTTCATTTATAATATCAGAAAGTCCAATCTCCTTTTGCTCAGCATCAGGGTTAGCAATGGATATCCCTCCATCGAAACATAATTCATCTCTCTGGTTGTTCAATGCGCCGTACCTTTCATATGATATGGATTGATTTCCTGTAAAAAAATAAGAATTAATAGTATCTGAATTGAAGTTATCGATAAGAATGGAGTAAATATCCGTTTTCAATTTATAGCCGTATGGTGGATCTTCATGACTATTGAAATAAACTAATGGCACTGAGCCTTGAATTCCGACATGAACACTATCATTGAAAAAACCTGTAACATTACCCGGTGTATCTTTAATTTTAATAGAAGAATTTATTGGATTAAATATTTCAACAAGAGTATCGCTTAATGTGAACGGCGAATGCTGATTATTCATAAGAGTAGGATTTGTTAAATAAGAAGTAACAGGCTCTCTCAAATATATCCCCTTATTACCACCCGTACCACCCCAATCCGAAGTGAACCAGGTACCAGCTCCTCCATTTGCTGCAGTATTAATAATTATGGGAGTATTCGAATAGGGGTATGAGTTATCATAAACATAAACAAAATACTTTTCTGGTTCAAATACACTTTTAGTAATTTTATAAGGCAAAATGGTATGTGAAATTTTTGAGCTCATTATGTCTAAGCTTCTAACGGGGTCGTTGTCGCTAAATAGCATGGTTTTCATTTCATTTAATGTTTGAGTTGGAGTCTTTGTATCCATTGCATCCCATTGGAAACTTCGATGTGGTCCCCCAAATAAATGAGTATAAATTTCATTTATTACTCTTTTTACAGTATCACCAATAGGAGTATCATCGATTGATTCAACATTGACTGGCTGTACAAATACAGGAAAATGGGGATACTTTGTTAAGAACTCACTTTTATTTTTGAATACCAAACCATTTGAAATTGCTAGTCCTGTACAAGATCCCTTCCATTCTCTTTTAATAGCTTTCCATCTTTCTAAAGCATATGGGTTGTAAGTTCCTGATGAAACGTTATTATAGCAAGCATTAACAGTAAATGTATTTACCCAAGAAATCCAATCAGGGAAATCTGATGACTGAGCTTCAAAAAATGTAAAATTTCCTTGCCACTGAGAATAATTTGAACCTGTAAATGGATCTAAACCACGATAATTAAATTGGCTCTCCCATCTTGGAGACCACATATCATCATTACTAAATCCCCATCTATCTCTGATATCTTTTTTATATTCATAATAAGTTGAATCCGAATTTACTCTTGTAAGAACGTAAGGTTTTATTCTAAAGATATCACTTTGAATAAAGTCATTAGAATCTCCTGAGTTCTCAATCCTAATTCTAGATCGATAGGATAGAATAGTATCCGTAGGGGTCCAAATAAAAAAAGTATCTGTAACTCCACTTACTATATGAATTTGATTTTGTTGAAGCGTTCCAAAATTCGTTATACATTTTATATTTGATGATACCCAGCCTGTGGGGGTCCATTTTATTGTATCTCTTTGTCCTGCAATCCATTTAGAATAAGAAAAAGGATTTTTCACTTTAGGAGAAGTCTGAATATATTTTATTGTAGCAATGTCAAAACTAGTGCTTTCTCCAAAGCTATGTCCTGTGACATATACATTTTGGGAATCATCAACTACAATTGACTGAGCTTGGTTTTCACCGAAACCTGGATTATATCTTTGCAACCATTTTTGATTGCCAGATATATCGTATTTTATTGTAATATATTCATCATTACTATAACCTGTAACATAAACATTACTGGAATTATCAAAAACTATTGAATTTGCGCCATCAATACCTGAACTGTCAGCCGTTCTTATCCATTGCTGTATCCCAAATGCATTGTATTTAATTGTTACAATTCTGTCCCCGCTTCCAGTTGTAACTGTACCTGTAACGCATGCATTTCCAGAATCATCAACCGCTATTGAAGTTGCCTGATCCACAGAATTTCCAGGACCATTATATCTCTGAATCCATTGCAAATTTCCGAAAGTATTATACTTTATTGTGGCATAATCAAAAAAGCTATTAATTCCGTAACTACTACCAGTAACATAAATATTTCCTGAATGATCAATTGCCATTGAAACTGCTACATCTCCTAGGTTAACTGGTCCGTTATATCTTCTTAACCAAATTAAGTTTCCTAATGAGTTATATTTTATTGTTGCATAATCCCAACTTCCTGAAATTGAACTATCTCTACTCCCACCTGTTACAAATACATTACCGAAATTGTCAACTGCTATTTTCTCAGGTACTTCCGATCCAAAGTTAAAATGTTTTAACCAAATTTCGAAACCAGGTGAATTGTATTTTACCGTTGTATAATTTTGAGTGGCGTAATTTCGACCGCTAAGAGTATCAAGGGTCATGCCTGTTACATAGATATTACCTATGTTATCAATTGTTATCGACTTTGCCTCGTCAAACCAATTAGCATTTCCGTTAATTCTTCGAACCCATTGTTGGTTTCCGTTAGAATCATACTTAATTGTTGCAATATCTGTTCCGGTAATAGGTCCCCCACGACTTGTACCTGTTACGTAACAATTTCCGAAATTATCTACCACAATTCCAACGAGGTTGTCTTCTTCATTACTTGGTCCATTGTACGTTCGAACCCACTGCCGGACTCCCGCAGAATTATATTTTATCGTGATATAATCAGGAGGGGAAAAATTCATCACATAGCCAGAACCGCCAACGTATACATTTCCTGATTTATCTACTGCAATTGCCTTTCCCATGTCACCATTACTTACAGGTCCATCATAACGTTGTATCCAATCAACGTTTACTTGACATTGAGAATTATTTGGAAGATGTAAAATTGCTACAAAAAAAAAGAAGAAATTAAAAAATAAAAAATTGAATTTAATTTTAAATCGAGTACAATTGATTATTTTTTTAGAAAGATGTGATGGGACAAAGGTGTAAATGTTTTTCATTTTGGTACTCCCTTAAATTGTCTTATTTGAATTTTTACATAACTTAAATAAATTAATAAGTACTCATTGATTAAACGCTCTTAGCATCATTTTTATGGAATTTATTTAGTAAAATCCTTTTAATTGAAATGTAATTTTGTTAAATATTTTTAAATTATTAATTTTAATTTAAATAAACAATATTTTAACAAACTCATATGGGATAAATTTTACGAGGTCAGATTTTATAGGTCAAACTAATAAAATAAATTTACTTGCTCTACATACTTTTGAATGATATAAATTTACAAGTGAGAATAAAGAAATTTCCCTAAAAAATCATTAAGTCAAATGATGTGCGATCATTTGAATAAATTTAGTTTACATCCTATTTTCTATCGTTTTATTGAAACTCATTAGTGAACTCATTAGTGCTATCGATACATCATCCAAAACAAGTAAATGAAAAAGCCACACCAATTTATCGTATTTTCTATTTGTGTGGCTTATTATAAAACTTTATACTTCGAAACGAACTTTTGAGGCGACAAATGTCGTTATTTCAATAAAATCATTTTTTTAGTTGATGTAAAGCCATCCGTTTCAATCTTATAAAAATAAATTCCACTTGGAAGATTAACTCCATTAAATTCTAATTCATGTATTCCTGCTTTCTTAAATTCATTTAATAATGTAAAAACTTCTCTTCCGATCAGATCGAATATTTTTATCTTAACAATTTCATTATTTGGTATTTCAAATCTAATTCTAGTTATAGGATTAAATGGGTTTGGATAGTTTTGAAATAAGTAAAAGGATTCATTTAATATTGAAGAACTATTTATTATTGCAACAGGTTGCCCACCTCCATTTGTGGTTTTAAGAATTGTGCCATAAGAACCAACTGAGTAACCAATTAGATCTGATACAAAAAAAATATCATATAATGCATTACCTGTATTTGATTTTTGAAAAAACCAATTTTCTCCTCCGTTGGTAGTCTTAATTATCTTCCCTGAATTTGAAGATACAAAGCCTGTATTAATAGAAGGGAAAAATACAGAATTTGAATAATCCTGAATGAGTGAAGTAGATGAAGACCATGTTTCACCTGCATTCGTTGTCTTAATAATTACATTTTTTCCGACAGCATATCCAATTTCGTTCGAAGGAAAAGAAATAGAATAAAAAATTTCATTAGGGGGAATATTTAATTTAATCCATGAGTTTCCACCGTCTGTAGTTTTCAAAATTGCACTTGATTGTAAAGAGTTGTACCCACAAATATATCCTAAATTTGTATTCTTGAAGATAACCTTAAATAGATGGTTAATTGTACCAGAATTTTGAGCGACCCAATTAGAACCACCATTTATTGTTTTCCTTATTGTTCCATTCGATCCCACTATCAAACCTGTATTTTGATTAATAAAAGATACTGACCAAAATGTATTTGAAGAATTTGAAATTTGAGATTGTAAATCTATGCCTCCATTTGTGGTTTTAAAAATCCTTCCTTCACTTCCAACTATATACCCAATTTGAGCATCAACGAAGTATAAAGATAATAAAGACATACTGTTCGATATTTGAAGTGGAGGAAACCAATTATCTCCTCCATTTGTGGTTTTAATTAAATAATTAACATTACCTTGTCCAACTGAATATCCGATTTCTGGATCAACAAAGAAAACTCCATGTAAACTATTCACTGTAGCTCTATTTGTAAGGTATGTGTAATTACCATTTGAATATTTATAGAGCGTTCCAGCAGTTCCACCAAAAAAGTAATTGTCTGAATCAATAAAGGAAATTGCTTTTATCCCGAAATTCCAACCAGAAGGTAACGTTACGTTAGACCATGTATTTCCTGAGTTTGTTGATTTGTAAAGACCTCCAGCGCAAATAAATCCGTAGTTATTATTGATAATTAACTGGTATGGGAATAGATTTATCCCTCCGTTAAAATTCCAATCTATCCCTCCATTGTTTGTCTTATACACCCTACCAAGGCTGTCAAGAATCATTCCTTCATTAGCATCAATAAAATAGACGCAATTTAAATTTAGATTTGAAGGAGATGTTATCTGTATCCAATTGTTTCCTGAGCTTGACGTTTTATATGTTTTGCCGTTTGAACCAACGCAGTAACCTATGTTTGAGAAAGGAAATGATACAGATTTTAAATTTTCTTTTGATCCTGCAAAAATATATTCCCAATTTATTCCGGAATTAGTGGTTTTTAAAATGCATCCGGAATCTCCAACGATAATTCCATTAATTTCGTCTGTAAAAATTATATCATTTAGATTGTGATTTACATTTGAATTCAAAGTGTTCCAGCTATTCCCAGCATCAGATGTTAACAAAATTATTCCATTCTCCCCAATAACGTAACCCTTACTGTAGTTAAAAAAATACGAATCCCGAATGTTTGTTGAAGTATTAATTGGAACAGAAGTCCAGTTTAGACCACCGTTAATTGTCCTGTGTGCAGAACCACCATCTCCAAAGATATAGCCAGAATCGTTATCAGAAAAATTCAATGAATTAATTGTGCCTCCAAATGGATAAGGATTTTGCCAGAACCAATCCGTTTGTCCTAAAGATATTCTAAATAAAATGATAACAATAATAGATGTTAAATAAAAAACCTTTAATTTCATAAAATAAGTATAAAGGATTATCTTAAAAAAACACTTTTAGAATAGAGTAAAAAATTAATAGAATTGGTTTTTTTGAAAATTACAATTTTTAGAATAATAATTGAATACCAAATTTTTGTTTTCACACTAATAATGTGGGATAATTATTTGCCAATATTTTATAAACTTTATCCAGATACAATTGAAAAATATATTTTTGCAACTCATAAAGTAAGTAACGGAATTGATAAAATTCCGAATAAAGAAATTGAAATATTAGATTTACATTATGGTTTATTATGTATGTTAAATGAAGAAAAAGAATATAATTGGATTGTAAATCTTGATATTGATTATTATTTTTTAAATTCAGAGCTTGACAGTGAAAAGTATTTTCAATTTCTAACAGATAATTATATTTTAGATATTTTAGATCAGATAAAAAGAGGTATGGATAGAGTTGAAGTGGTAACAATTGCATTAAGCCCTGAAATGTGTGGCGGATGGGATAATTCAATTCGAATAACGAAACTTATTTCCAATCATCTAAACCTTAACATACACGATTCTTCTCTATTAAAGGTTCTATAACACAATTATTAATATTGTTTCGGTTAACAAAATGAAGAGAACCAATTATTCAAAAAAATTTCATATGACCTAATGATACTTGATCATTTGAATTAATTAGATAACATATGAATTTCAATCTTTTATTGAAACTCATTAGTAAACTGATTAGTCAGGTTATTTCGAAACTATCCTATTCCATTTAACAAAGATTTCATTAGAAGTAATAATTAAGGTGTAAAGAGATTAATTTCCCATGTGCCAGAAAAAGTGAATTCTATATCACCCTTATCCCCGGCTCCCCCTCCTTCGATTTTGTGTAAAGTCCATACCTCAGTGCATCCATCAAATGATCATTAACCTTCACCGGTTCATCAAGCGCTATCCCGTCTTTGCGTTTCTTATAAACATACTCTTCACGCTCCTTATTAAAATTTACATTCTCATGGCACGAAAAAATTTCCTGCTGCTTTACATAGTCAATCCCGAGCTTCACATCCTTATCAGCTTCGAATACATTATAGCCCGCAAGCCGCAGTTTTTCTATCTTATCAGGTTCTGCACTGTCACAATATATCTCATCATTCTTACTTATTTCCAACTCACTCATTAGTGAAATTAGATCATCATCCAATAAATGACTTCGGTAAATTTTTTCAACTAAATAAATCCTCTGATCTTTGACATTAATTTGAATCAGTGCAGTTGGATTATTCCACCCGAAGTCCAAACCGTATATAGTATAATCAAACTCCGATGGATAATTCTTAGCATCAATTAATTTTGTGTGATGAAAAATTACGGAATCAAGATCTGCATACTCTCCAAGCGCAAATATTCTGTAGTATTCATAATTCTGTTCACGCAAGTCCTCGAGCAATTGCTTGTAGTCATTATCCAGAAATGGATTATCTTTGTAAGTCGAGTGGATGTAGTGAACATCCTTGTCATTCTTAACCTGCCTGTTTATGTAACTGAATTTCTTCTTAGGATTATAAGCTAAAAAAATCTGATTCACTTCATTTTCTTTTTTCTTTCCGGAAAGTCTAGTCTTCAGTGTGATAAAATCATCATAAGTAAACTCCTCCGCTTCCTCCATCCAGATGTAATTGAATTCAGTTGATTGTATCTTCGTAGAATCATCCACACTTGTAAAGAGAAGATAATTATCTTTGTACCTGAGTTCCCGGAATGTCTTATTGTGGTTGAAGGAATCGTAAACTCTGTATTGTTTCAGTAAATCAATAAAAAGTTTGTATGAAGTTATCCGCAATGAAGGAAGAGTCTTTCTTGTAATTAGAAAGTTTTTATTATTTTCATCAAAGATTTTTTTTATAAACAGTTGTGCAAGGGAATACGACTTGCTCGAACGAGCCCCGCCTTCATTGAGCACCACCCTTTGCCTCGCTTCATAATTGCGCCTGAATACATTTGAAAATTCAACTTTGACTTCCATGGAAATCCCACAAATTCAATTTACGAGCAAACTAATTAAAGGCGTTGTCTTCAAATTACTCTTACATCTAAATCCCTAATAACGAACATTCGTCCTCCCATCACAAGTGGGGATCCAGGAGCATTAACAAACAATATTTGAAACTCTAAAATCATTTCTTTATTTCAAATTATTAATTTATTAATTCTTAATTCTTAATTCTTAATTCTTAATTCTTAATTCTTAATTCTTAATT
>CAYMKU010000046.1:0-23913 GCA_964391015.1 uncultured Ignavibacteriaceae bacterium | reverse complement strand
CCTGGGAGAGGAATGAGGTGAGGGACGGAACACTATACTTTATCTTTGTACTTGGATTAAACGGATTCGGATAATTCTGATAAAGCTGAAAGCCATTAACATTTGCAATTTCATTTTGATCTCCACCAATTGAAGTTGCACTATCTATTTTATAAAACGTATATGCAACGCCGCCTTTATCAAACCATGAATGCGATAAGTCAGTTTTATTATAAACATAGGAATATCCGTTACTCCTTGCGGGATCATGAACTATTGGTCTTCCATCATTTGTAAATCCGGCAAGCATCATTAAATGGCCTGTATACAATGGCAAACCAACTGACATTGAAATTCTGCCGCCATTAGCAAGCACTGTTCTTGCCTCGCTCCAAGTGCGATAACGTGTCACAGCACCATCCAATCCAAACTCGGAAGCATTTTGAACAACTCTTGGCCAAATGCCAAACATGCTGAAGTATGGATCGTAAGTATCTTGCGCAAATTGTAGGGGATCAACACTGATGTTATAACTTCGCAAAATCATTGCAACAGATGTGGGTGAACAAATACTGCCTCCGATTTGCGGATCAACTCCGTACTGATAAATAAAACTTGTTGGGATGAAAACTTGAGCCGGATTATCTGCAACAATTTGATTAATATTCAAGGAACTTGTTGTTCGAGAATCGCTGACAAAAAAACTTAGTTTGTGCAAAGTCGGAGATACCTGCTGAACAGAAGTGCGCGTCATAATAATCTTAAACTGCCAAGCGCTTTGGTAGGAGGATAATTTAACATTATCGTAATCAATGTATCCTCCTGAATAACTTGTAGAACCATACGAGCTCCAGATATTTGCTTTCCAAAATCCAACTGTTAACCATGCAGACCAGCCACTTCCGTAAGGAAATCTCATTTGCACTTTGAATGCACTGTAATTATCGGGTGCTGAACCATTCCATGAAGGCAAGCCCTCATTAAAAGGAGATTGTGAATATTGCGGTTTCAAAATCATATAGCCATCAGTCGCATTATTCTGAAGCATTATACATTTACCATCATCGCTTAACTTTAATCCTACATTTGTTTCAATGTTTTGAAATATGGAATCAATCCCAAATACATAAACTTGGTCAGGGTAATTTTGTGCTAAAGATATTCTTGAGAAAAATAAAATTATGATTGAGTATTTAAATATGTTTTCTTTTTTCATGGTAATATGTGGTAATTTAAATCATAAAAAATCAATATTGTATTAAAAGCAACAGTAACTTACATTTTGAAGGATTAAAAATCAAAAACCATTTTACATATTGAGTTTACTAAACAAAAAACATAGCGCATTTCTAATTCTAAATGAAAAAACTTTACTTGGGTTGCATTTTGAGTCAATTCATAGTTTTAGATAGTCACCATTATTGAATTCGAATTACAATTAAATTGTTATCTTAACTGCCAATAATTCCAGAAGTATTAACGATTAATTTTAAATGAAAAATAATTTTATACAACATTTCCGACTATTATTTAATCTTTTATTAGCACTTGTATTACTTGGTTTTATAGCATGTGAGCAAAAAACAGTGCACACAGATGCAGGACTAAATGAAAAATTAAACTTCAATCCCTCTGATTATCAAAAAAAAATAAGTGAATTATTATCAACAACTGATCCAATATTTACAATTGGCAATTCAGCCATAAATTACTTCGATACATTAAAACATTTTTATTCTGCAAGAAACTTCCAACCATTATTTGTAAAAAGTTTCGAGGAAAAGTTTTTCATTGATTCCCTAATTAGCATTTTAGGAAAGACAAATGTACATGGATTAAACCCTGAAGACTACCACTATACTCAAATAAAAAATGAGTTTTGGAATTCGACAAAAGATGATTTATCAAACATTGAGCGATACAAGCATCTTGCAAATACGGAAATCCTTGTTTGTGATGCAATTTTAAGATATGCTTACCATCTGAGATATGGAGTTCTCAATCCAACAAAAATTTTTCTTGACAGCTATTATTTTCCTATACCTGATTCATTAAAAAAAGATTTATTCCTTCCACTAAAACAAGAAAACATTTTCCAATATCTTAACAACATCCAACCAAAAAGTAAAAAATATACACAGCTTCAATCAGCACTTATAAAATTTGAAGCATTAAAAAATCTTGATTGGCAAAAAATTTCTGCTCCATCTAGAAAAATAAAATTTGGTGAAAGTGACTCATCATTAGTACAAATTGCAATGAGATTAATTTCGCTTGGCTTTATTGATACATCAGTTTTAAAAATCAAACATCAAATTGTTTACGATTCACTTTTGACTGGTCAAATAAAAAATTTTCAACGGGCAAATGGCTTAATTGATGATGGAGTAATCAATAAAAGCACTGTAGAAAAACTTAATACTCCTCTTCAAGAATACATCAATAAAATAAAAGCTAACCTTGAAAGATTTAGATGGATTGATTATTCAGATTCTTCACGATACATCTTAGTTAATATTCCAGAATTTAAACTGTACGTAATTGAAAACGATAAAGAGTTGTTCGATATTAAAGTCTGCACTGGCAGAAAACGTTATGTAAATTTTGAGAAGCAATATTTAGCATATAAGCACTCCAAATATTGGAGAAATAAACCAGAGGATTGGGAAACTCCAATTTTGTACAGTAAAATCTCGCATATGATTTTGAATCCTACATGGACGGTTCCATTCAGCATTATGCGTGAGGAAATTGTAAGTAAAGTGCGAAGAGATTCTGCCTATCTTAAAAAAGCAAACTTCAGGGTTTACAAAAACGGAACACAGATTGATCCCGCAAATGTCAACCTGAACGAATTAAATTCCGGCAGCATTCCATATACTATAATACAAAATCCTGGCGCCGGCAATGCACTTGGGAAAATTAAATTTATGTTTGATAACCCATTTGGAGTTTACCTTCATGATACACCAACGAGAGCACCTTTCAGTTATTCAAATCGAGCTGTGAGCCATGGTTGTGTGCGAGTTGAAAAACCGTTTCAGCTTGCTGAGTACATTCTAAAGGATAATTCAAAATGGACACTCGATTATTTAAAAATTGAAACCGGGTCTAAGGTTGACGATAAAATAATAATAGAAGAGTTTAAGCAAAAAAGAAATGAGCTTCGAAGAGGTACAAGCTATGGTCAAACTACCGATGTGAAACTTGACAAAAGCATACCTCTATTTATTGATTACTATACTGCATGGGTTGATAAAAATGGAGTCGTAAATTTTAGAGATGATGTCTATCGGCATGATAAAATTATTCTGGAACATTTAAAGAACTGATTCAGGCCATTTTTTGCTTCCTTCCTTTTCACTTATCGCTGGGTGATTTTTACAAATCATTTTTATAATTTTCAACTGTATGTTTTAACTAAACATAGAATAAATAAAATATTTTGAACAAAAAGTTTCGAGGGATTTCATGAAGGTCAAAAATTTATTTTCATTGTTTTCCATCCTTTTAATCTTTTCCGCACCCCGCCTTTTTCCGCAAAAAGCTGGTGAAGTTATTTTCTCAAACAAATTAATCGATCCTAAAAGTCCAGCAAACCTAACTACGCAATTCCAATCAGGTGAACATATCTACGCTGTCGCCTATTTTCCTAAAGATATCATTGGAATGAACGGTAAAGAAGAATCAAAAAAAGTTGATGTGGAAATTTTCTTATATGAACTTAAGCCGCCTTTATATGATTATCAACAGCCGCAAGAACAGCAAATGGAATTCAGTACTTTGCATGTATCAGGTGAGGCAATGCAGAATAAATATTTGATGGTGGATATAGCACCTAATAAGGAATCAATTACTGCTTACGGACAAAAAGACCTGACTTATGATAAATTTGGGAAAGAATTCTATGGACCTGTTAAGTATGCGCAATCCATTGCGAAATTTAACGGAGGCGAACATACAATTATTGTCAAAATTAATATTAATTATCAATTTGTCGCTGAAGGTAAACTCGTGATAAAGGGCGATGATTTCTCATTCTACAAAAATCTTGCGAAGGAACTGAATGAAGTCGTAGATATTTTGAAGATGAAAGATGCTACAATGCCTAAGTCCGGAATGACGGATAAAAAATTAGAAGCAGAAATGATAACCGTGCTTAAAAATTCCCAAACATATAAAGAAAGAATTAAAGGAGATGTAATTCGATTAGTTATTATTGATCCTGACTGGACAATAAGACGGAATGACTATACAGGGATAATTCTTCATCGGTATATCAGAGCTACGGCAGCTGTTAAAAATGCAGATGGAACTTGCACCGTTTGGCAGCTTATAACTTTTCAGCAGGATTATATAAGCAATAAATTTCAAAAAACTAAATTCGATGGAGTCGGTGATCCGTATAAAATTCCTTGTGAAAATATAAATAAATGATTTTATCCGATTAAAAATCCTGAATTAAAAAGGGAGCGTATTGCTCCCTTTACTTTTTTAAATCCGCTTCTTTTTTAGCGCATCAAAATCATTTTCTTAGTCTCTGTAAAACCACCAGCTTGAAACTTATAAAAATAAATCCCGCTTGGCAGATTGCTTGCATCGAATTTCACTTCGTAAATACCTGCCGGTTTGTATTCATTCACCAATACTGCTGCTTCATTTCCTAATACATCATATACTTTCAATGATTGCCAGCTGCTTATTGGTGATTGCCAACTAATCGTTGTCGTTGGATTGAAGGGATTAGGATAGTTTTGAGATAATATATAATCATTTGCAATCTCAGTTACATTAACCGTTATTTCATTGGAGTACTTAAAACTTCCATCGTAATCAATCTGTTTTAAACGATATACATAAACTCCGATTTGGCTTACCACATCACTGAATTCATAATTGTTGGTTTCAGAGGATGTTCCTTTACCTTGTACAAATCCAACTGATTCAAATTCAGTATTGTTGATTGTAGACTGCTGACTGAAGACTTTGCGCTCTATTTCGAATCCTCTATTATTGAGTTCCGTTGCAGTTATCCAATTCAGATTAACAAAATTTTTATTAGCCAATGCGTTTAATGAAACCAACTCAACCGGTAAAACAGGGTTGGATAATAATTGATTAAAATGAAATGATGGGCGAGTTATATTAAAGGGCGGAGTAAAGTAACCAATAAATCCAAATACTTCAACTATTGTTGTATAACCATATGAACTATCAAAATTCCAAGCGAGATTTGGTTTTGAAGTTGTGAATGAAGATGCCGATGTATGGATTCGGAATCTTCCAAATCTTCTCCCGACGTACCCCCCTTGAGATATCGCAGAAGACAACCCCAAGTCAGTTTTTTTAGCTGGTAATTTCCAAATTCTCTTTCCTCCTATTGTGTTACTAACATCTGGATTACCAGGTATTTGTGCTGGACTCATTACACTTGTCCCCTCAATATAGTTTGAGCTTAATGTTCCACCATTGCCGATCGAATCATCAAAAAGAAGACATACTTGGAAACCATAAATTACAAAGCTAATGCCAGCATTTAAGATGTAAATATCAAACTCATACGTATTCGAATTCACCTGAACATCGTTTACCAAGTAAGCAGCATAATCTTGTGAACAGTCTAAACATGGAATAAAATTTGGATTCTGATAGCTGATGCTCGAGTTTGATAATTGAGCAACCACATTATTATTATTGTACCAAATTTTTGTAAATGGATTGGGTGTCTGATACCTCCACACTGGATTTAATGAAATTAAATTATTGAAAGGTAAAGTATTATTAACCCTGTATGTACCAACTCTCACTCTTGCTGGTGAATCAGGAATGGTCGTTCCAGGCAACACTCCCAAAGGAGCAGTCACATATAATGCATAGCCTGTAGCACCCCCTGTGTAAACAAGACAATTAGTACTTTGTTGTGCGTTGGGTAATTCCGAACTTCCTGAAATATATTGCATTGATAGTGTCCCTCCAGTCGGCAGAATAGCAGGATTAAATGTTAGTACAAACTGTCCTTTAACATAAGGTAGGTTTTCACCACCAGTTCTCGAAAGGTAAATGTCAAACTGAAATTGATTCGGCAAACTCATGTAAAAATTATCAACAATAACAGAATATTGAGGTTGAGCATGTGCTTGCTTCACAGAAAGACCAAATAAGCAGTAGGAGAAAAATGTCAGTAGAAAAAATCGCAAGTGGCGAACTTTTCTTGTTTTCATTTTTAGCCCCTTTCAAACTTAAGTTTTAAATTATTCTTCCGGAGAAAGAATGACTTTTTTTGTCGATTAGAATTTAATAAAATAATTCAAGAGATGCACAAGTTGGTTTTCTGTGTATAAACCTCCGAGGTTTTATTAACACATTTAGCAGTGTAACCTCGGAGGTTTTAAAGGTTAAGTTTTATTCATCTGTTCTTACAGGCACAACTTCGGGTTCTGCGATTGGTTCAATCGAAATTTGCTTTCGTCTAAATACTTTTTTTGCAAATGCTGGAATTGAAACTCTCCACTCTTCAACCTTAGAATATACAACAGGAACTATGATTAGTGTAAGCACTAAGGAGCTTGTAAGTCCTCCAATAATTGCCCAAGCTAAACCAGATTTCCATTCACCTCCGGCAGCAGTTGAAAGTGCAATAGGCATCATACCAAAAATCATAGTAAATGTGGTCATGAGAATTGGGCGTAATCTATTTTTACCAGCATCAATTAAAGCATCATAAATTCCGACACCTTGTGCACGAACTGCGTTTGTTCTATCAACAAGAAGAATTGCATTCTTCCCTACTAATCCTACCAGCATTATGATTCCAAGTATTGAAAAAATACTTAATGCTTTCATTGATAAAGCAAGTGCAAGAAGTGCACCTATCATTGCAAGCGGAACAGAGAACAGAACAACAAACGGATAGACAAAGGAATCGTACAATGCAACCATAATTAAGTACGTAAAAATGAATGCTGCGAGCAAAGCAATTGCTAAGCTTCCAAATGATTCTTTTTGGTTCTTTACATCACCGGAGAATGAAAATGAAACGTTCTTTGGCAAATTTAATTTTTTTATCTCAGTTTCGATATCAGCAGATACAGTTCCGCTTGGTCTTCCAACTACTTGCGAAAATAATGTTACAGATGCATTTCTGTCCTGTCTTTGAAGTTTCGTTGGTCCAAAACTTCTTTCAATTGATGCAAACTGCTCAAGCTCTATCTGCTGACCTTTTCGATTCACAAAAGTAATATTCTTTATATCGTTAGTGTTCGATCTATCAAATTCATCAAGGCGAATTCTTATATCAAATTCATTCGGACCATCCCTAAATTTTGCCTCGTCATCTCCAGTTAAAGCAACACGCATAGTTTGTCCGACTTCTGCAAGAGTTAAACCAAGTGAATTCATTTTTTCACGATCAATTACAATTCGTGTTTCCGGTTTTCCCTGTTCGGTTGAAAGCCGAATATCAGCCGTACCTGGAATTTTTTTAACTCTTTCTTCAATAATTTTTACAGCGTTCATTACCTCATCATAATTGGGCCCAGAAATTAAAAGCTGGATTGGAGTTTGATTCGCAACTCCAAAAATTCCGATAGGATTGACTCGTGGTTTTATTCCTGGTATTAAAGCAAGCTTACCTTTAATTTCAGCAATCACTTCGTCAGTAGATTTTTTCCTCTGCCGTTTATCAACTAGCGTGACATTAATTTCGCTTGTATTATTTGATGCAAATCCAATTAAACCTTCATTTGAAGCACCGGCATTTACAAAAGTTTTTTCAACTTCAGGCATACTGTTAAGCATAGTTTCAATTTGTCTGGACATCCTGTTTGTTTCATCAAGCTTTGCACCTTGCGGCAGTTCAACTGTAACAGCGAATTCCCCCCTATCTGCAACAGAAATAAATTCTGAACCAATAAATCCAAGCGGAATTAATGCAAACGACGAAATCAAAAGTAAAATCGTTGCTAACGCCACTTTACCTTTATTTACAAATGACCATTTCAAAAGTTTAATGTAATCTTCGGACACAATGTGATAAATTTTTTCAAACCCTAAAGCAAATCTTCCAAGCAAAGATTTATTAGTTAACCTTTCACGTTTAGCAAATCGTGAGGCAAGCAATGGAGTTATTGTGAATGAAACAAATAAGCTCATCAGTGTTGAGAACACGACTACAAGCGCAAACTGACGCATGATGTTGCCAATTATTCCCCCAACCATAGCAATCGGCAAGAATACGCCAACATCAACAAAAGTGATGGCTAAGGCAGCAAAACCAATTTCATTTCTTCCTTTTAATGCAGCAGCACTTTTCTCCTCTCCTCTTTCAAGGTGATGATAAATATTTTCAAGAACAACTATTGAATCGTCAACAAGAATACCAACTACCAATGATAAACCGAGTAAGGTCATTAAGTTTAACGTAAAGCCAAACGCATACATTAGTGCAAAAGTCGAAATCAAAGATGAAGGTATGGCTATCATTACGATTAGCGAATTTCTTATGCTATGCAAAAACATTAGCATAACTAAAGCAACCAGCACGACCGCAATTGATAAATCTTTTTTAACAGCGTTTGCAGCATCAATCGTAAAAAGCGAGCCATCTTGTGCAATATTAAATTTTAATTCATACGCTTTATATTTTTCTTCAAGCTCAGCAATTTTTTTACGAGACAATCGGCTCACTTCAACAGCATTGGCATCAGTTTGTTTAGAAATATTCAGTGCGACAGTTGATACACCATTTATTCTTACATGATTCGTGTAATCTTTAATGCCATCATAAATCTCAGCAACATCACTAAGCTTAATTGTTCCTCCGCTTCGTGATGTCCCTATAGCAAGGTTTCGCAATTCTTCCAAAGTAGAAAATTTCCCTGCAACTCGAACAACAAATTGGTCGTCAGAATCTTTGATATTTCCTGTTGGAATATCAAGATCAGATGCTTTTATTAATTGTGTAACTTGCAAAATCGAAAGCCCGAAGGATCTTAATTTTTGTCTATCAAGATTTACTTGAATTTCTCTTTCATCACCACCAATTAAGGCAATTTGTGCAACCCCAGAAATTTTGGACAGCTGCGGTTTGATTTGTTCTTTAAGAAAAGTGTTAAATTCCTTTGGCGGCAAATTCGATGTAACCCCTGAACGAATAACCGGAATCTCATCCAATGCAAATTTTGAAACTACCGGTGATTTTGAACCTGACGGCAGTCTTGATAAAATTTCGGCAACTTTACGCTGCGCATCTTGCAAAGAAATATCTGGATCAGCAGATTGAATCAATTCTACAATCACAAATGATACCCCCTCAAAGGATTGAGAACGTATCTCTGAGACTTTATCCATACCTGACAAAGCATCTTCAATGGTTTTTGTTACACCTGTTTCAACTTCCGATGGCGATGCACCGGGATAAATTGTCGTTACTGTTACAATTGGAACAGTAAATTTTGGCAGCAATTCATAGTTAAGCTGCATAAAGCTGTACAATCCAAGTACGCCCAGCGCAGTGAATATTACAATAATCAAGGATGGTCTTTTAATTGCAAGCTCAGTTAACGTCATAATAAAACTTCCTTATTTTTTTTCTGAATCATATAGACAAAAAAATGATTACTTCACAATTTCAACTTTAAAATTATCTTGAATTAAATTCTGTCCGCTCGTAACAACAAGATCACCTTCATTCAAACCGCTAAGCACTTCAACAAAAGTTCCGAATTGCCCGTCAACAGAAATATTTCGAAGTTTTGCAATTCCATTCTCAAACACAAAGACCTGTGGTGAACGGGTACTGCCAATAATTGATTCTCGCGGTATGGAAATGACTGCAAACTTTGAAAGTGCATCAAAATTAACTCTTGCAAACATTCCAGCTTTCAATGGTTTGTCCGATCTATTTGGAACCGAAATCTCAACCGGATATGTATGTGCGTCATCCCCTTTAGAAGAAATGTTTGTAATCTTTCCCTTGTATATTATTCCAGGATAAACATCGGTCACTATCATAACTTCATTACCAGATTTCAGATGGAATGCGTCTTTCTCCGAAACATTAACCTTAACCTTAAGCTTTGAAATATCAACGATGTTTGCGATCAATGTTGCATTCGGTCCGCTGGCAACATAAGCACCAACATCAACAGGACGATAAGTCACATAACCCGATATTGGGGTTGTTATTTTCGTATCACTGAGCTGCCGTTTGGCAAGGATGTAATTGCTCTCTGCATTTATAAAAGCAAGTTTAGCTACATCAAATTGTGCGTCCGATGCAGATTTAGTTTGATGCAGAGACTCTATTCTTTCATAATCTTTTTTTGCTTTCTCAAAATTTGCTGAGGCAGAATTATATGCCGCTTTTCTTAGCTCATCGTCCACTTGGACAAGAATTGAACCGGCGGGTTTATAATCTCCAACTGATGCATAAACATTTGTAATTCTCCCGCTGGTTTCTGAAATTATATTAACATCATTATTTGCGGTGACTGTTCCGACTAACGAAATTTCTTCAGCAGGATTTTTCCTCTCAACCTTTGTAACAGTTACATAGTATTTTTCTGTGTACTGAACTTGTGATTTAGCCTGCATTTTACTTTTATTACTAAAGAGCAGGACAATTACAGCTACCAACAATAAAACAAAGCCAATAATATATTTTGTCTTTCTCATCTTATATCTCCTATTCACCTAATGATTTATTTAATTTCGCTTTTGCTAATTCATAATCAACCAATGAATTAGTATAATTTGTTTTTGTTTGGAGTAACGCAACTTCAGCATCAATTACATCAGAGCTTGTAATAATTCCCTGCTTAAATCGTTCACTTGTAACTCTCATATTTTCTTCGGCTTGTCTAACCCCAACTTCGGATATATCAATTTTCATTTTGTTCTGATTGACAGCTAAATAATTTTGAGTAACTTCAAGGGTGATTGCATCTTTGAGAATTCCCAAACCTTCTTGAATTTGAATCAATGATGCTTCGGCTTGTTCTGTCTGATATGAAGTTGACAGCCAATTCCACACGTCCCAATTAAGAGAGACACCGGCATCCCAAGTGTCTTTAAATTGGTCTTTAGCAGGGAAAATTCTGGAGTTAGGACGATTGTAATAATAATTTGAAAATAAAAATATCTGCGGATACCAATTTGATTTGGCAAAAGTAACTCCACTTTCACCTGCCATTATTCTGTAATTCATTGATTTAATCTCAGCTCTATTATCGAATGCTCTATTAATCAGCTTGTTGATTTCTTCATACTCTTCAGTTTTTTTACCCATCGAAGATGAAATTTCAATTTCTGTAATTAATGAAATCCCCATAACGCTGTTTAGGTTAATCATGGCCAGCTTGAGATTATTGTTCATATCAACTTGCCGAAGTAATGCGTCATTATATTGAACTTCAATTTTCAATACATCGTTATCTGTCAACATTCCCTGGTCAAGTAAATTTTCTGCGTCGGTAAGGTGTGCCTTAACTTGAGCAACATTCTCATTAATTACTTTTTTTAGTTGAGTTGCTTTGAATAATCCCCAATAAGCGTTCCTAACATTAAAAATGAGATCACTTCGATCTTTATTATAATCTTCATTGGAAGCATCGGCAGAATATTCTGCAATATCACTGCTGCTTTTAAGTTTGAAACCAGTAAACAATGGCTGTGCTAAACTTAATTTAGTTTGATAGTTATTTAAGATTGATGGTGAAATTTCAAAATTTCCAAATGGCGTTGTAATACTGAAAGGATCAACCTTACTTAATCTTGTATAACCTGCACTGAACTTGAGCGAAGGAAGCCGAGAGGCATTGACTTCTTTTAGCTTTGCCTCACTGGATTTTAATTTTGCCAAGGAAGAGTTTAAAGTTTTGCTATTTTTCAGTCCAATATTAATTGCCTCTTCAACAGTCAGCAATAACTTCTCCTGTGCGTTAACTAAACCGCTTAAACAAGTTATGAAAGTAATAAACACTAAAAGTTTCGATATATATGTTTTCAATTTTAAATGACCTCCGTTTTATCTTTTGCTGTTAATTGAAGATTCACGTAACGGAATCTGCCTTTTTCGGAAAGTATGCCTTCAAACAAAGTTTTTATAATTTCGTCATAAACTTGATTTGCTGACAGCGAAATTTGTGATAGTACTTCTGGAATCATTATCTCATGAATTGCTGAAGTGTAAATCATCATAACAATGTAGCTGTTCACATCTGCTTTAACAAAACCTTCCTTAATTCCAAGATCAATCAATTTGGTGAATTTAACCTGACTTTTTTTCCTTCTAAATTCCTGTATCTCCCGCCATATATCGGGATGATTCTTTAGTAAATCCTGTGTAAGATGACCTTGCATTTTCTTAATATTTTCTCCAATAGTATCTAAGACCTCTTGCAGCTTTTGAATAAAATCGGATTGTTCATCAGAAAAAATTTTTTCGAACTTTTCCTCTATATTACATTTCACAGAAGCAACGAGTTCTCTAAGAATATGTTCTTTATTCGTGAAATGTTTGTAGAGAGTCTTTTTGCTTATTCCAAGATTCGATGCAATTTCTTCCATTGTTGCCTTCGTGTAACCAAAACTTTGAAACATCTCCAGCGATTTATCCAATATCCGTTTTTTTGTTATTTGTTCTTCTAACATCTCCTACCTTTGTTAATAAACGATATACTCATATAATGTTTCTAAATTTCGCTCAATTTTCACGATTATACATAAAATGGTTGGCGATGGAAACATTATTTGTAAATTACGTTTCCAAAATAAAGCTTCTTTGAGCAATTGTCAATTGAATTATTGATGAGATAAGTTATTTGTGGTTAGACGGAAGTATAAAATGATAAAATATTCTCCTGGTAAAATTACCAGGAGATGAAATAAATAATCTGTAATACTTTTTGTTTACTCGGTCACCGCGAGATTTTCTTCTAGACTAATATTCTTATTAGAATTAATAATTAGATAATGGTTTAAAAATACTTGCGCAGAGAGTTTTAGAAATTGACAATTATTATTAGTACAGGCGTTTTTAAGTGTGGCTAACGCATCTCTAGTTTGAATTTGGTATAAAGCATAAACCGCCGCCGTCTTTACATCAAAAGATAAATTAGAGTTTAGAATTTTAGCTAGAGGTTCAACGGCTTCAGTCACCCTGTAATCACCGGCTAATATTGCACATCCAATAACTACTCCTTTGTTCTCAGAATTCAATCCCATTATCAGCGATTCAATGTTGTTCTTGGAAAATTTGGGGTTGTTCCTCGTATTATCGCTACAGAATGCAACTTCCGATAATATTAGCGACATTAACAGCATAACTACAAAAGTATATTGGGTTTTCATGTTGACTCCTTTTTTTAAAATATACAGGTTTATTACCCAGTTGCAATAAGCACAAATAATAGCTGAATGTCATTCAATTTATTATCAAAGGTTTTATTGTGTGTTCTGCGGAATATTTCAGGTTAGATAAAATATGGCAAAGGTTAGCTGCTCATCTATATTTTAAAAATTCTATGAGCTTTGTAAGATCAATTATTTTTTTTGTGCTTCAGTAAACTCCTTTCCAGCTTTCAGCGCATCAAGATTTAACTGAACGACCTTCTCTCCTTTTCTCCCAAATATATTCCTAATTCCATTTTCAAGTGAAGCATACGGAACATCAATAAAAGGTGATGCGGCACCGAGAACAACCATGTTTGATGAACGCACAGATTTAACTTGTCTTGCAATCTCATCTGCATTAATTGAAATCTGATGGGGAAGTTTTTCGATTTCCGATAAAAGTTCCTTCATATCTGGATAATTGGGGATGTTAACAAATGGAGTTGTGTTAGTTACAACCCACCCATCTTCCTTAAGCCAAGGCAAGTACCGCAGTGATTCCATCGGTTCAACAGAAATTATAATATCCGCTTTACCTTCGGGAATAAGATCGCTTGCAATTTCCTTTTCAGAAATTCGCAGATGAGACTGCACAGCACCGCCGCGCTGACTCATTCCATGAACCTCTGCTTGTTTTAAGTGCAGATGATTTTCAAGCGCCGCCATTCCAACTACAGCAGCTATAGAAAGAATGCCTTGTCCCCCAACACCGGATAAGATTATGTCTGATTTCATTTGATAGGTAAATGTTGATTACAAATATTCACTAGTAAAATCTTTAATTTTATAAAGATCTAAACCAAATACATCGGTTACATAAATATGTAATGCTTTGATTTTATTAATTTCGGATTCTATTTCTTTCATATTAAATGGGAATGGTTCTGGTCGTCTATTACTTCCTTGTAAAAACGCACTATTTCTGTTGAATAATAAAAACCACTCTCCATATATTGATTCATTTTTACTTACAAGAATTAAATTAAATCCTCGTCCATCACTTACCACTAGATAACCCCAAGCAATTATTCTGCGCTCATTAAAACATGGTAACCTAAGTACTTTTCTTTTATGGATCATACCATAGTCTTTTATTTCTTCATAACGATAAAAGTCTTCTTCAAGAATCACCCCTAAAATAATTTCTATCCTGTTACTACCGAATTGAAATGAGTTTACGAAACTGTATTCATTAAAATTATAAAGAATTTTAGAATCACTACTAGATCTGTTGATTTCGTCTATGAATTCCTTCAATGGGTTAATAATATCTTTATGCAACTGAAACAATACTAATTGCTTAATTTCCTTTATTTCCTTTTCTCTTTTTTCCTTCTCCATCCTTTCCTGATTTGCTTTTTGCTCTCTCTCATTTCTTACTTTCAGGAGTTTATCAATTATTTCGTGGGAATTTGATTTAGGTATTTCTTCCTTAATCAATTCTGCTTCGATCTCTGACCATTCTTTAGATCTTCGACTGGTCTCCTTTTCGATCATTTTCATTATCATACGAGAGATGACTGGAGAAATATTTGGATTGATTTTCTCCGGAATTTGAGGAATCGTAGTTAAGTGTACTCTTTGCCATTCCTCAAAATCACCTCTAGTAACAGTGTATGGAAATGTTAATGTAGCAAGTTCATAAAAAACCAGTCCCATCGAATAAATATCCATTTGTATAGTATTTTTTTCAAGCTTCCATCCTTCTGGGGCCAAGAATGGAAGGCATCCAATACCTTTAAATGTAGAAGCCCTAGTTGCCTGAGATACAAATTTTGAAAGACCGAAATCAGAAATTTTTAGATTTTCATCATCAATTAAAATATTATCAGGTTTAATATCTCTGTGTATTAATTTTGAATTGATTGCTTTCATACCTGCAATAAGTTGTGCGAACATCAAGATTAACTCTGCATTTGAAAAAAAAATTTTCTCATTCTCATGCACATTAATTTTTTTTTCTAATGTTCCACCTTTAGCATATTCCATTATTATATAAAGTGGCAATTCAGAAAAAGTTGATCCATCATGAAAATAATAATACGTTATTACATTCGGATGTGATATCCCTATTGCTATTTTTCCTTCATTGATAAAAGACCCTAAAATAGTTTCATCAACAAAAGGAGTAGGAATAGTTTTAAGCGCAAAAATTTTCCCATCATCTTTTCTCTTAATCGAATATACTTCGCCAAAACTACCGTTGCCTAAAAAATCCTGCACTTGATATTTAATCTTTTCGGAATCAAATACTATTGTCTTTGGTTTAATCATGTTTCAATCTCATCTTATATCTATATTACTTTCTGTTCCCTCTTACTTCTCATTGCACTTTACTAAGATTCCCCAGTCATAAATTATAAAAGTTGAGGGGTTCATAATAATTGCTTATTTTCACATCAAAATTAACCAATAATTTGAAATGATGGAAAAGAAAAGAGCACCATTAAATAGAACATTAACCATTAGTGAATCAGAAATAAAAAAGTTTTCTAAAGTGTTGATTAAATTAAAGAAGCATGTAAAGATAGATGAAGTGCTTGGTAAAACAATTAATCAAGACTTGTTTGAAATTCTTGATTTTCTTCCAAAAGAATCAATTGACCTAATATTTGTTGATCCACCATATAATCTTTCAAAAGATTTTAATGGAAATAAGTTTAATAAAATGACTATAGAAGCTTACAATAAGTACATTGATTCATGGTTGAGTAAACTTGAACCACTTATGAAGAAGAATTCAACAATTTATATCTGTGGTGACTATCATTCCTCTACTTCAATCCATCTGGTGGCAAGTAAATATTTTAATATCATCAACAGAATAACCTGGCAAAGAGATAAAGGCAGAGGAGCTTTATCAAATTGGAAAAACACTTCAGAGGATATTTGGTTCTGCACGAAATCAAATAGTTACAAATTCTTTGTAGATAGAGTAAAGGAGAAAAGAAGGGTTATTGCTCCATATAAGGTAGATGGTAAACCTAAAGATTGGGAAGAAACAGAGGATGGCAACTTTAGAATTACACACCCATCAAATTTATGGACTGATGTAACAATACCTTACTGGTCGATGCCGGAAAATACTGTTCATCCTACACAAAAACCTGAAAAATTATTAGCAAAAATTATCTTAGCTAGTTCAAATGAGGGCGATGTAGTATTTGATCCATTCCTTGGTTCAGGCACTACTTCAGTAGTTGCTAAGAAATTGAAAAGAAATTTCTTTGGTGTAGAAAAAAACTTGGAGTATTGCTGTCTCACGGAAAAAAGATTAGAGTTAGCAAACAAAGACAAGACAATACAAGGATATTCCGATGGAGTATTTTGGGAGAGAAATACGCTTGCCTTACAACAAAAAAATGCAAATGTGAAAACCAGTAAGAAAACACAAAGTGAACTATTGGTCCAAGAAACTTTATTTAATTAGAGCTCAACCAACTTTTTAAGAAAATCTTTTGCTTGCTCCAAATCAATCCGATTTTGAAAGTTATCATCCAAAACTCTTTTAATATTATCACTTAATTGAGCAGTTCCCCTTGAACTTTGACCCGACCAATGATGTTGAATTTGAGTATTATCTATCAAGTGCTGATCAAGGAAATTGACCAACCTTACCTTGACTTCATTCCTCTTATCATCAACTCCAATAAATAAATAACCAAAATATGTCTTCCCATTTGAAAGCGCCTTCAATAACTTATCAACATTATATGCTTTTGGCGCAGATGAAGAATTCAGCAACTTAGACTTAACATCTATTATTATATCGTATCCAAAAATTATTTTTAGTATGTCACCTAAATCATGAGCATTTGCACCACTTGTTACTAAGTTTTCAATTCTATTTCCTCGTAAGTTTACATTATCTATGCTAGCCGTGGCTAATATTCTTTCCTTCAGATTTTTTACTCTATCGATGAGTTCATTCTTAAAGTTTATGAAATCTGTCTTTCCTTCTATTTCTTTAATTAATTCGATGGAACTGTAAATCTTTTGTAATTGATTCGCCGTAGGAACAAATTTTTGAACTGAACCAATTATATTTATCGTAGCTTCAACAATTCTTTCAATATTATCCTTTTGTGAAACTTCTTTATGCATTTGAAAAAGTTTATCGAAATTTCTTTGCTCATTCTTTAATGATGAAAAAACGTAGATGATATTTGACAAATTTGCTGAACCTCTGATATGTGAGGCTGACAATACTTTTGAGGAATGAGAAATGCAATTAATAAAAGTCGAATTTGCAAGCAAAAATTCCAGTGAACTTCTCCTAATTATGCACGCAATAAGCGGTTTGCTATCATAGTCTAATATTTTTTGAAATGACAAAAATGTATTAGAATAACCTGAATATGCGAAAGAAAATCTGATAGACAAGTCATTATTGAAATACAATTTACGATCCTTCGATAATCTGAACTCTTGTTCAATTTTATCTACAATTAGCTGTTTTTGAAATGGTATTTGAAATGATTTTGATAACTCAAGAATTTTATCCAGCAATGTAAAATTCATGCTCTTCTCCTTATTTTTTAATCTTTTTGATTTACTAAATCACCTCCTAAATCTTTGTCTTACTCTCCTTCTTACTCCTCGTTGCAGTTTGTATGCACTCTCTTCTTGGGATAATTACAGAAACTCCTTCATAAGTTAGCTCTTCGCGCAAGACTTTCACCATTTCATCATGGTATTTTGGCAAAGGCGTAAGAACCCGAACATGTTCGGGTTTAACACCAAGCCCCACACAAATTTCCTCTAATCTACCAGTCGCATGAGATGCTTGTCCGCCAGTCATGGCCGTCGTTGCGTTATCAGAAATAATAACTGTAACAGGAGAATCTTCATAAACACAATCAAGTAAGGCAGTCATTCCGCTGTGAGTAAACGTTGAATCGCCAATAACTGCAACGGAAGGACGAACACCGGCATCAGCAGCTCCTTTTGCCATAGTGATTGATGCGCCCATATCCACACAAGAGTTGATTGAATTCCATGGTGGAAGTGCACCAAGCGTATAGCACCCGATATCCGAAAAAACTTTTTGCTTTCCGAATTCTTTCATTGTTTCATTAAGTGCGTTGTAAATATCGCGATGACTGCAGCCTGAACAAAGTTCGGGAGGACGATTGGCTACAATCTTTGGAATGCCCATTCCAATTTTAACAGGTTTACCGAGAGCTTTGCCAACAATATCGGGATTCAATTCACCATCGCGGGAAATTGTTCCGTCTAATCTTCCTTTAACCTTCCCCGATTTATCAAGAAAACTCTTTAACTGCTCTTCAACAAAAGGATAACCATCTTCGAGCACTAAAATTTTTTCACAAGTATTTACAATCTTCTCAACTTTGGAATACGGAAGCGGATATTGTCCAAGCTTCAAAATTGGATGTTGACAATTTCTGTCAGGATAATTTTCCATTAAATAATTGTAAGCAATGCCGCAAGCAATAATTCCAAGTGATTTATCTCTGCCATCATAATAAATATTGTACTTTGATCTTTCTGAATCATCTTCGATCGAATCTTGAACAGCCAGCAATCCTTTATATCTTTTCCTCGCATTCGAAGGAAGCAGTACAAATTGAATCGGATCTTCCGGATAAGTAAGCTGATTCTGATTTTTAATTTCTCTGGTTTGAACCCCGGAACGGGAATGTGAAAGTCGTGTAGTAAATCTCAACAACACAGGTAATTTAAATTTTTCAGAAAGTTCAAACCCTTCATAAGCCATGTCATAGGCTTCCTGCTGATTGGACGGTTCAAGAATTGGTATCATAGCAAACTTGCCGAAAAAGCGGGAGTCTTGTTCATTTTGAGAGGAATGCATTGAAGGATCATCTGCTACAGTAACAATCAATCCGCCATTAACTCCAGTTATTGCAGAATTAATAAAAGCATCAGCAGCAACATTCAATCCAACATGTTTCATGCAAACCATTGCACGCTTACCGGCATAGCTCATTCCAAGTGCGGCTTCCATAGCAGTCTTTTCATTAGCTGACCATTGACTATGAATTTTTCTTTCGGCTGCACTTTTAGAATTTTGAACATATTCTGTTATTTCTGTGGAAGGTGTCCCTGGATAAGCATAGATACCGGACATTCCGCCATCAATTGCACCTTGTGCTACGGCTTCTGCTCCAAGTAATAGCAGCTTTTGCATTTTTTCTCCCTTTGGTTTTGGGGTAAGTCGAATAAATTTCTATGTGCTAAAATAAAGAAATGATTTTTCAGTTCCCCATTTTGAAAACAGAAAATTTTTAGTGCAGTATTCGATGTTCAATAATTTCATTTGTCAGTTGAGCCACCCCGACTTGACATGAAAATTATTCACCGAAAGAAATACCAATTGCTTTTGCGGTTCTTACCGCTTGATTATTTGGCTGAACAAGCTTCTGACGA
This sequence comes from uncultured Ignavibacteriaceae bacterium, assembly GCA_964391015.1. Classification (GTDB taxonomy): domain Bacteria; phylum Bacteroidota; class Ignavibacteria; order Ignavibacteriales; family Ignavibacteriaceae; genus XYD12-FULL-36-8. The sequence goes on along the minus strand of CAYMKU010000046.1, from coordinate 4,131 downwards.
GAGATTGCCTCTTCAATTTTTACGTTTTTCACTTCAGATCCTTTGAGCGCAACCATGCGTCCAAATTTTCTCTCTGCAGCAAGCTCAATTGCAAATGCACCAAACTTCGTAGCAAGAATTCTATCAAATGGTGTTGGACTTCCACCTCGCTGTAAATGTCCCAGTACAGTTACACGAGTTTCCCTTTGAGTATTTTTTTCTATGTTTCTTGCAACCAACTCTGCAATTCCACCAAGCTGAACGGGATCAGTTCTCTTCTTGTCTGTTCCTTTAATTACCATTTGCCCATCTATGGGTTTTGCACCTTCAGCAACGCAAACAAGACTGAATCTTTTTCCCATCAACTCTCTTTCGTGAATTTTCTTATAAACTTTTTCCCATGAGAAAGGAATTTCCGGAATCAGAATAATATCTGCGCCGCCAGATAACCCACCATTCAAAGCAATCCAACCAGCATATCTTCCCATGACTTCAACGACAATTACCCTATGATGAGAAGAAGCCGTTGTGTGCAAACGATCTAAAGCTTCCGCAACAACAAAAACTGCTGAGTCATGACCAAACGTTAAATCTGTTGCTTCAAGATCATTGTCTATAGTTTTAGGAACACCTACAACATTAATACCCATTTTACTTAGCTTATTGCAAATATGCATTGTTCCATCACCACCGATTGCAATGATTGCATCAAGCCCCCATGCTTGATAATTTTTCAATGCGTTTTGAGATTTATCCACTATCTCAATCTTACCGTTTCTTTCAACCGGCCAATGAAACGGATCACCTTTATTTGATGAGCCAAGAATTGTTCCACCTTGCGCTAAAATTCCAGAGACATCCTTATTGTTAAGCTCCTTGGCTTTGCCTTCAACAAGTCCTTCAAAACCGTCTAATATTCCAAAAACATTCAATCCGTTATCTTGAGCAGGTTTTGTGACACCGCGAATTACCGCATTTAACCCGGGACAGTCACCGCCACCAGTAATAATTCCTATTCTATTAATTTTTTTTGATGAAACCATTTTATTTTTTGTAATTCTAGTTGTTAACTTTTAATCTTTGAGTATTCTTGAAATGAAGCTTAACAAAATCTTTAAGTGAATGGTTGCCTATTTTATTAATCACTTTTTCAGCAGCCAATTCACAACTTTCAGAAGCACCTTTTGGAATCTCGAACCCAAGCTTATCTTTTTCATGCTTGAACCAAGAATTAAATCTATCTCGTGCAAGAATTGAAGCAGCAGCAACAGCAGTATATCTTTCTGCCTTAGTTACCTGATGCAAAATAATATTCTTCCCTCTTTCCTGAAGAGATAAGAATATATATTTTTCATCGCCGAATTTATCACTAATTGCTTCTTCGGCTGAATTCTTTTCTAATAGGTTTTCAATCACTTTCGCATGAGCCCATCCAAGAATTCTGTTCACATTTCCAACTCTGGAATAAAGTTCATTATATTTTTTTGGATAAATTGAAATGACATTGGATTTGATATCATGATTTCGTCTCATCTCAGATGCAATTTTTTTAATCGAATTATCCGATAACTCTTTACTGTCTTTCACTCCAATATTTTTTAAAAACCCAATACTTTTATTTTCAATTAAAACTCCTGCTATAACCAATGGACCGAAGTAATCACCCTTACCTGATTCATCTGTACCAATATAGCAAGATGGTTCTTTAATCTGTTCTTGCTCAAGTGCAAACAAATCAGTATTAAATTTTGGATAAAGCTCTTTATACAAGTTGGAAGTTTGATCACCTTGAAGAATTGTTTTAACTCCCTTTTTACCAAAATAAACTTGAAGCTTAATTTTTTCTTTTTCTTTAGTTACTAAGAATTCATAGTGATATTCCTGTTTCTGGATTTCTGTCAACTTATATCCGTCTGCTGAAAGATTTTCAAAATAATTTTTGATTGTTCGTTCAGCAGTTGATTCTATATGATTCAATCTTTTATCTCTAATTTTTAATTAGTTAAAAATACCCAAATAATATTTTTCATGAAACGTTATCGCAAAAGAATTTGAAATTGTATTTTGAATCGAGTTATGTTAGTTTAATAAAAGAAAAACGAGAGAAAAATGAAGTTAAGGTCAATTTATACTATCATAATATTATTTTTGATACTATTCCCCAGTTTGAAAAGTGTGTACGCACAGAATAAAGAGGAGACACAACCTTTAACTGAAAAAATCGAATCTGTAAAAAACAAACTCCAATTGAAGTTATTGCTGAACAGCGATCAACTGAAGAAAGTTGACAAAATTTTGGTTGAATCAATACCAAAATCAATCAGTAAAGAGCCCAAAGATGAAGCAATCAATTCCATAAATACAAAAGTTGAAACTGTATTGACAAAAAAACAGAAAATTAAATTTGAAATACTAAAATCAAATTGGCTGGATGAACTATTCGATACTGAAGAAAAGAATAATTTACAATAAACGGGGTTTTTAAGCCTTAATCATTCAGATGCTTTCCTATTCCACAACATACATCGAAATGAAACGTTAATTTGTAAATTCATTTCAATCAACAGCATTTTTTTCAAAATAACAATTTCTTTTTTCGGTTCAAATTAGACTTTTTAAAAAAGTCTTTGACACATGGAACAGATTTATTAAGTTTTAACAGTAAAATTTGAATTATGAAAAATTGAGGGCTGACAAATTTTTCAGAATAATTTCTTAATTATTTTTAACTGAAATAATATTAAGAAATTATTAAATCTTGTTTCATTCGGTAAGAAATATTGAAATCCGAATTTAATCTTATAAAATTTGCTTCATAAAAAATGATACAGCAGAATTACTTTCTTAATCCACACATATATTCACAAAAAATTAAAGAGGTGCATCTATGAAAAAAACTATTACTCTTTACTCCCTCCTATTTATAGGAGTAATAAGTTTGTTCATGAGTAATCTTACATATTCGCAGGGCGTAACAACATCGGCAATAAACGGTTTAATTGTTGATGATCAAAACAATCCGTTACCATCTGCAAATATTATAGCTGTTCATGAACCTTCTGGTACAACATACGGTACGGCTTCAAGAGCAAATGGCAGATATTCAATCCCCGGAATGAGAGTTGGTGGTCCATATACAATTTCTGTATCCTATGTGGGATTCGAAAAACAATCAAGGACAAATATTTTTCTCAACCTTGGTGTTGCAACCGACGTAGATTTTGTACTTACAACTAAAGGGATTCAAACTGAAGAAGTTACAATTGTTGGTCAAAGAAATGCCATCTTCAGCTCCGAAAGAACTGGTGCCTCAACATCTATAGATTTATCGAATATTCAAGTGCTTCCGACTATTTCACGTAGAATAGGTGATTTAATCCGTTTAAGCCCCTTTGCAACAGGCAGCTCTTTTGCAGGGCAAGATAATCGCCTGAATAACTTTACTGTTGACGGTTCTTACTTTAATAATTCATTTGGATTGGCAGGATCACCAGGAGATAGAACTGGTGTTTCTCCGATTTCACTTGACGCAATTGAACAGGTACAAGTTAACGTTGCACCTTATGATGTTCGACAGGGAAATTTCGTGGGTGCAGGTGTTAACACTGTAACCAGAAGCGGTGGGAATGAAATATCCGGCTCTGTTTACTACAATTTCCGTCACCAAGGTTTGGTCGGACAAGATGCAGCAGATTTAAAATATAATCCTGGTAGATTTAAATATAATTTGATCGGTGTTCGATTAGGCGGTCCAATCGTAACAAATAAGCTGTTTTTATTTGGCAGTTTTGAAAAAGATGAAGATATTAGACCAGGAACAACATACACAGCAAAATTGCCTGGCCAAACAACTGGCGGAAGTATAACCAGAGTTTTGGCTTCAGATCTTGATGAATTAAGTTTATACTTAAAGAATAACTTTGGATATGAAACTGGACCTTATCAGGGTTATGATCATGAAACACCAGCAACCAGAGTGTTAGTAAGACTAGATTACAATCTAAACGATAACAATAAATTTAGTTTGCGTTATACACATCTCGATTCACAAACAGATGTGCTTCTATCTAACTCTTCTTCTCTCGGCTTTGGTAACAGAAGAAGTACAAGCAATTCATTAAACTTCCAAAATTCAAATTACATTATTCTTGA
>CAYMKU010000045.1:0-25008 GCA_964391015.1 uncultured Ignavibacteriaceae bacterium | reverse complement strand
CCAAACCTTCTGATCCGTAGTCAGATGCTCTATCCAATTGAGCTACGGGTGCATAGAATTCTTGTTAGTAAAGATACATATTCAATTCGTACGTTTCAATTGATATATGGATAAAGTAAATAGACAAATTCTATGTCTCATATCATTCCAAAACTCTCAATAAGACAATTTTTAACTATCTAACTTTTCAAAAGAAATAGAATATTAAATTTTACTCGGCACACCATTTGTCTTTATGAGTTAGAAATTCATTTTTTACATACTGCCGGTTAGGAAAGGGGATAATGGCTAAATAAGCCTGGAGGGTATTCTTTTTTCGCCGGCGGTACCAATTTAAATAAAACCTTCACTCCCAAACAAAATCTGCTAGGATTCAATTACCAACAAATAAAAAATAAATTCAAATTTGTATATCTGAATTTATCTGAGATTTTAAAATTGGTCTATAGATATAATAAAGCTCGCTTTACAGGTATTAATTATTTCACAGACTTTTTCTTGAGTAACTGAGTTCTCGGTTCAAGATGTTTGGCTTCAATGTCTCTGAAATATTTAACCGTTCCAACTTTTAACTCATAGGTTGCAGGTTCATCACAAACAATCATACCTTTCGGATGTAGTTGTAAAGCACTGACAGTCCACATGTGGTTGACACCTTCCTCTACAACTTTTGCCAAAGCTCTTGCCTTATTATGTCCGCTGATTATAATCAATACTTCTTCTGCATCAAGAACAGTTTTTACACCAACAGTTAAAGCTGTCTTCGGAACTTTTTTTATGTCATTGTCAAAAAACCTTGAATTAGCTATTATGGTATCCATTGTAAGCGTTTTAACTCTCGTCAGAGAACCTAACGAAGACCCTGGTTCATTAAAGGCAATGTGTCCATCAGGACCAATCCCTCCGATAAATAATTTTATTCCGTCTGATTCTTTTATTCGATTTTCATAATCGTGGCATTCTTTATCCAAATCTTTAGCATTCCCATTTAGAATATTCACATTGGCTTTGCTAATATCTATGTGACTAAAGAAATTATTCCACATGAATGAATGATAGCTTTCCGGATGATCTTCTGGTAATCCTACATACTCATCCATATTAAAGGTCTTAACAAATTTAAAAGATACATATCCACGTTTATTAAGCTTAATCAATTCTTTGTACATCCCAATTGGAGAGGAGCCTGTTGGCAATCCCATCACAAAAAGTTTTTTTGAGTTTGGATTGAATTCTTTAATTTTAGTTGCAACATAATTGGCTGTCCATTTGGAAACCAAATCATAGGTTGGTTGAATAATGAGACGCATAGTTAATCCTTATAGTATTTATTTAATGAGTGATTATTGAGGCATTCCGAGCTTTTTTCGTTCTTCTTTTGTAATATCGAATATATGCTTAAATATTTTTTCTTCGATTCCTGTAAGCTTAATATTTCTACGAGCCATTACACGCGTTGCTACATCAAGAGCTTTATCTACATCATAACTTGTCATAGATTCGGCGCCACCCCAAGAAAATGAAGGAACATATTTTTTAGGAAATCCTGCACCAAAAATATTGCTTGATACTCCGACCACAGTTCCTGTATTAAACATTGTGTTGATTGCCGCTTTTGAGTGATCACCCATTGTTAATCCAACAAACATTGAACCACTGTCAACCTGCTCGCCATTGATAATAACTTTTACACTGCCATAATTATTTTTTAGATCGCTGTTGTTTGTGTCTGCACCAAGATTAACCCACATACCAAGATATGCGTGTCCTAGGAAACCATCATGCTGTTTGTTTGAATGTGAGTGGATTATTGATTCTTCCACTTCGCCACCAACTTTACAAACTTCACCGATGCTTGTGTTTTCATAAATTTTAGCTCCAATTTTTATTGCAGTTTTCGCACCAATATAAGCTGGTCCCTCAATTACAGCATTAGGAAATATTTTTGCTTCCTTTCCAATATAAATGGGACCTGATTCTGCATCTAAAACAACTCCCGATTTCACTTTTGCACCTTCATCTATAAAGATACTTTCCTCATTTAATAGATAAGCACCTGAGTAAACTTTCCCTTTTATTTTACTGCCATTAACTTTTGAGGTGAGCAAATTAAAATCGCTAATAATTTGCTTTCCGTTATTTGAAATCAAATCCCATGGATAGTTAATGAATGTTGCATCAATTTCTTTCTTAAACAGATCATTGAAATCGGAAAAATTGAAAAGGTCATTCAATTTATTTTTTAACAACTCAAGTTTTGAACCGCTGACTCTTGCAGCTACGATTTGTTCTCCTTTAACAAAAAGCGTGTCGACATCTGTTGAAATTTGTTTTGCAAGCTGTGAATCAACTATGACCCTGCCATTGATGAATAAACAGCTTTTACCTTTAATTTCGTTAACTAGTGAACCTGCATTTTGCTGCTTTACCAACTCACTTAAATAAGCTCTGCAGTGAAGCGAAATGGGAATTTTGGGAAAATAATAAGGAACTTTTTCTCTTAGAGTTAATATACCGCATCTTAAATCATAGGTTGGTCTAAAGTAAACTAATGGGAGCAGACGGGAATAGTAAATACCTTCGAATAGACAGATGGAATCAACCATGAGAATCTCCAAAAGATGAGAATAATTTATAATTTCATTTGTAAATATATGAAATTTTTAAGCATCGAAATCAAATTATTCTTGTTCAACAAACTTACATTCTTTCGGAATTTCCGGTTTGACAATTAATACTTTCTCTTTGAGCAATGCCACTTTTCCAGGTTCCATACCTTTTCTCTTGACAACATATTTTTTCTGAGTAAAAGAGACAGGTACAAGCCCAGATGTTTTTGCTTTACTATAAAATGCTGCAAGGGAAGCAACTTTTTCCAGAACACTTTTCTGAATATCGCCAAGTGATTTATCGTATCTTAGAACAACATGAGAACCTGAAACACTTCTTGCATGAAACCAATAATCATTCTGTTTAGCAAAACCAATTGTCAGATCATCATTGTTTTTACTGTTCTTTCCTACATACACCATGTACTTATCAAAAAAGAGGAACTGTCTAAATTTGTTTTTGCGTGAGGAGTTTTTGGTGCTCTCTTGATTTGAAGTAGCTTTATGAGAAGGCGGAATGTTGCTATCTTGGCTACTAAGATCAACAGAGGTTTTTAGTTTGGAAATTTCGTTATTCAATTCAATTAATATCTCATTCAATTTTTCAAATTCCTTTCGTTCAGATTTTGCTTTATGAAAGTAATATTCAACATTGTCTCCAGGCTTTAGTTTCGGATTCAAAGTAATTAGGATCATTTTATTGGGATCATTGACATTTTCAAGTTCAACTTTGCTTTTTCCTGTTTTTAACTTATCAATGTTCATTAAAAGTAAGTTTGCAATCTCTTGATACCTTTGATGTTTAGAACCTTCCTTAATTCGTGCTGCAAGATGATCTCGTCTTTTTTCAAGCTGGGAGAGTTTTTTCTCAAGTTTATTTTCAGCTGCCTTTGTGACCGACATTTCGTGCGTTTGTTGTTTGATAATGAAATATTTCAGAGCGTCATTTACATTATCGAAATACATACTGTCTTTTGGTAAAGCTTCTTTATTATAAAAATACGTTAGCTTGTATTTTCCTGTTGAATCATCTCTATAAACAGTTGGACTTGAATTTTTAACTTCACTCAACAATTCTTGTAACTGCCAGTCGCTTTTAATTTTGGGATGCTCTTTAGATTTTTGCGTTAGCTTATCCACTAATTCTTTACCGAGGAATGAGTATTTTTTAAAAATCGAGCTAAAAGTCTCATCAATTTCAATTTTAAGCTCTGGTTTTTGAAATGTATCTATAAAATTTAAATTGTTTACTTCATGAATAAGTTCTCGTTTGTTTCCAAGCTTCTTAAAGGATTGAATATTACCTGTCTTATCAATTAGAAATACGTTTGTCTCTTTTCCACGGATATAAAAGTAAAGCGAAAAATTCTCTAAGTTAAATTGAATGATCCTATCGAGCTTGGCAATTTTAATTGAATTTAGTTTAGATGGAAGATATGTTTCGAAAAAATCGAGTGTGTTTTTCTTTGCTCGATTAAATCTCTCTCTAAAGATAAAGTAGGGAAGAGTTTGATCAACATTTATCTCGATGAAGTGTTCCTCTGAATCATTTTTGAAACTTAAAATTAATTTATCCTTTTCTTGTGTGAACGCTTCTACGAGAATGAAACCCGAAAAAATTTTGCTCATTTCAATAACATGCCGATTCAAAACAAAATAGTTCTTAAACATATTTAGTTACTCTTGGGTCGTTTATTCGTCTTTGTTTTTGTTAATTTTAGGGTGCTTTAATATATTTCAATTAGTAATCAAAAACATCAAACCAAAATACATTTCAAAAATAATGATTTTTAAAAAAGAAGGATTTAAACCTCAATTCTGGGTTGCCAACATAATGGAGCTTTTCGAACGCCTAGCTTATTATGGACAAGCAACTATACTTAGTATTTTTTTGCGCGATCATCTAAAATTTAATGAAATCCAGGCAGGGCAATTGTCTTCGTTATTTGGTGGTCTTATATATTTACTCCCAATTTTTGCTGGTGCGCTAGCTGATAAATTTGGGTTTCGAAAAGCGTTCTCCTTTGCATTTCTTGTTTTGGCAATTGGGTACTTTTTAATCGGTTCTACTGGAATGAAAACATTCTCTGGATTTTATCCTAGCTTCGATACCTACTGGATTTTATTTTTCATTTTAATTTTTACTGCAGTTGGTGGTTCTTTCATTAAACCAAGCGTATTAGGAACTGTTGCAGTAACAACAACACACGAGACAAAATCATTAGGATATGCTATTTATTATTGGTTAGTTAATACAGGTGCAGCAGTCGGACCAATCTTAGCTTTTTTTGTTAGAGATACTTTTGGAATTGAATTTGTCTATTTAGTTTCTGCTTTAAGCTGTGCATTAATGTTCATATCCACAAGAATATTTTATAAGGAACCAACAATTGCAAATGAGGAATCAAAGCAAAATCTTTCTACAGTTTTCCTGAACTTAATTAAAGTTCTTGGAAATTTCAGGTTCATTTCTTTTTTGTTGATCTTCGGATTGTATTGGGTTTTATTCTGGCAATTTTTTATAATCATTCCATTTTATGTTACGGATTTCATTTCACATGATGCACCTATTGAATTGTTGTTATCCACAGGAGCATGGACAATAATAATCTTTCAGATTCCATTAAATCGATTGACAAAAAAAATCCCGACCTCAACAGCGATAGTTATTGGTTTTATACTTGCAACTTTATGTTGGATTCTTTGGTACTTTGCACTCCCAGCTTCAGAAGGAAGTTACATAAATCCATGGGGAGAATTTAAAATAGCTCTTGGAATTCCACTTATAGTTTTAGGAATCTTCATTTTTTCAATTGGTGAACAAACACAGGCACCGAGATTTTATGAATACATTGCGGATTTAGCACCTAAAGGGCAAGCTGCATTGTTTCAAGGATATGCATTTCTTCCAATTGCAATTGCATGGGGTTTGGGTGGGACATTTGGTGGATGGATTTATCAGCTATTTGTAAAAGAAATGAATCAACCAAAATATATTTTCTTAGTAATGATTGGTGTTGGATTACTTGCAACGATACTGATGCTGATTTATAATAGATTTGTCATCGGGAAAGATCAAACAAATAAATAAAAATTTTTTGAATGCCAACTTGAGCGAATATTAATTCAATGTTAAGTAGAATTTTCAGTAATCAATATGTAAAGCGAGCACTAATAGTTTTAGGCATAATTTTTACGTTCTTGCTTTTATTAGATTTTTTGATTCTGCCGTGGTGGGTTAATAAAGCAGAAACAAAGGTTCCTAAAGTTGTGGGGATGAAAGAACAAGAAGCAATTACTTTGTTGGAGGAACATGATTTAAATCCAATTTTAAGTGATACCACCTACAATGAAAGTTATCCAAAGGGAACAATTGTTTTACAAAAACCTAAAGAAGGAGCAACCGTAAAAGTAGGAAGGAGAATTTATTTATTTGTTAGTGGGGGAGAACCTATTATTTCAGTTCCTTCGCTAAAGGGTAAATCAGTCCGCGATGCAAAGTTTGCATTGGAGCGAATTGGGTTAAAATTAGGAAATGTTGAACTGGTACCATCCAATACACCTAAAAATATGATATTTAATCAGGAGTTTGTTGAGGGAACTCCACTCAAGAAAGGTCAAACAGTTGGAGTTTCTGTTAGTAGCGGAATTGAAACAGGTGAAATATCCGTTCCTGATCTTATTGGGAAATCTTTAATGGAAGCTACTAAATTATTGACCGACAGCTCATTAGTTGTTGGTAAGCTAAATTATCAAATATCTTTTTCACTATTACCAAATACAATAATAGATCAATTCCCGAGCAAAGGTACAAAACTTAATTCCGGTGAAGCAGTAGATCTTTTTGTAACTAAAACGGGAGAAGAACAAATTAAAAACGAAGTGGAGGAAAATTGATGGCAATTTTAGCTCCTTCAATTTTATCGGCAGATTTATCTAACCTTGCACAGCAAATTCGTTTAACCGAATTAGGTGGTGCTGATTGGATTCATTGCGATGTGATGGATGGACACTTTGTTCCGAATCTTACATTCGGACCAATCGTTGTAAACGCAGTGAAAAGGTCAACGCATTTACCAGTTGATGTCCACTTGATGATTAAAAATCCTGACAAGCTTTTAGAAAATTTTGTAAAGGCAGGAGCAAATTATCTTACGGTTCATTATGAAGAAGTTGTTCATTTAAATCGTACAATTAACCGGATTAAGGAACTTGGATGTAAAGCTGGTGTATCAATCAATCCCTCAACTCCCGTTCAGTTATTGGAGGATATTGCTGAATACACTGATATGGTTTTGCTTATGTCAGTTAACCCTGGATTTGGCGGACAATCATTTATTCCCAATGTGATTAATAAGATTGAAGAATTAGTTGATCTTAGAAAAAAGCTTAAGACAAATTTTTTAATTGAGATTGATGGTGGGATTGATAAAAAAACAATTGTTTCTGCATTTAAAGCAGGCGTAGATACATTTGTTGCAGGATCTTCGATATTTAATTCAGATAATATTACTGCTGCCACCGCAGAATTAAAAAATATTTTGAAATCGCAGGGTTGATTTTCTCTAAGCCATTATTTATAGATAACCTTTCTTGAATGATACTTTTTGTGGAAATAGATTGCTAGCACAAATAATTGATTTGACCAATCCGAAAATCTTTGAGAAATATCGCTCCAGGTATAATTATGCATGGGAAAATCATCATCAAGGATTATTTGGACTAGAAATTCGCAAAATTTCTGATGTTTATTTTTTAGAACTTAGAACTAAATTTAAGAATCTTTACAAAGACACTTACTTTTTAGAAACCGCGGGAAATAATTCAAGAATAATTTTGCTCGGCAATGCGAATAATTATTGGGAAATCACTGGAAATTGTGCTGATGACAAGGTGCTTCAAAACTTTCTGGAAAGAGTAATAAATAACTTTGAAAATTATGACTCATTATCCTACGAGATTAAAGGTAAGATATTTAATTTTAATTCTTCTTATGTAATGGGAATTTTAAATGTTACTCCAGATTCATTTTCAGATGGTGGAAAATATTTAAATTCTGTTGCCGCTGCTGAACACGGAATAGAAATGATTGATAGCGGGGCAGATATAATTGATATTGGGGGAGAATCAAGCAGACCTGGCTCAGAATCAATTTCTGAAGAAGAAGAATCGAACCGGATTTTACCTGTAATTCAAAAAATTTTACTTGAGAGACCGAGAGCAATAATTTCTGTTGATACGACAAAAAATATTGTTGCGTCTAAAGCCCTTCAGCATGGAGCCATAATTATAAATGATATTAGTGGTTTAAAGAATGATTTAAAGCTTATTGAAACTGTTAAAAAATTCAATGCTTCTTTGGTTGTCATGCATATGTTGGGCAACCCAAAAACGATGCAGCAAAGTCCTGAATACGAAAATGTAGTTGAAGAGATTTATGATTTTTTAGCTGGGCAAACGGAAACAGCAGTAAAATCTGGAATAAAAAATATTTTTGTTGATCCTGGAATTGGGTTTGGAAAAACTGTTGATCATAATTTGGAAATAATTCAAAGATTAAGTGATTTCAAATCTCTTGGTTTTCCTATTCTAATTGGATTATCAAGAAAATCATTTATAGGAAAGATACTTGATCTTGATGTTGAAAACAGAGATGTTCCAACATCAATGATCGAAACACTTTCGGTTAAAAATGGAGCAAGATTAATAAGAACACACAATGTTGAATATGGTGTTCAAGTGTGTAAATTATTATCAGATTTAGTATAGATGATTGATTTATTCAAAATAGGATTTTTAAATGTCACATTGCTTGATCTCATTGATATCGCACTTGTGTCATTTATCTTCTATAAACTTTATTCTCTGCTAAAAGGGACAATTGCTACTCAAATATTTTTCGGTTTGATAATTATTCTTGTGCTTTCGTTTATCGCTCAGTTAACTAATTTACGAACATTAAGTTGGTTGTTGAATTTAGTAACGGGAATTTGGGTAATTGCATTTATAATTTTATTTCAACCAGAAATTAGAAGACTTCTAGTTTTCTTAGCTCGCAATCCTATTTTTAGAATTTTTGTTCGTTCAGAATCACCAGAATCTGCTTATACAATCACAAATGCAGCTTTTGAACTTTCGCAACTGCAGCATGGAGCAATTATAGTAGTAATTAAATCTGGGGGAATAAGAGGATTTGTAGAAACCGGCGAGGAAATGAATGCAAAAGTCAGCAGAGATTTATTGAAAGCAATTTTTTTCCCCCGATCACCCTTGCATGATGGAGCGGTAATTGTAAAAAATGATATTATTGAAGCTGCACGCTGCACCCTTCCATTATCAACAACAACTACAATAGGTGGCGAGACTTTAGGAATGCGCCACCGTGCAGGAATTGGAATTACAGAACAGGCAGATGTAATCTCGGTTATTATTTCTGAAGAAACCGGTGGTATTTCTGTTGCAGAAGATGGAAAACTTTCTAAGGGATTGTCTAAAGAAACATTAAGGAAAAGATTAATTAAAGCAATTAGTTCTCCAACTGTGCGAAGATGGAAAAAAGTAACCGAGCATTCTTTTTTAGAACAATAATTTCAATTTAATCAATCCTGTTTTGGTAGAGTTCTATAATGCCAAAAAATAAATCATGGGAAATATCAAAATTATCTTCCAAGCAAGATTTTACTGCTTCAGCTAAAGTAATTTTACATCAGCGTTTGAATGAAGTAATATGGACCATAAATTTATATTTTAATAAAATAAGTTCAGAGAATTTACATCAGATTCGGATTGCATTAAGAAGAATAAGATATCCAATGGAGGTGTTCCTTAAATGTTTTAATCGGAAAAAGTATCTGAGTTTTTACAAGAAAATTTCTTTGTTGCAAGATTCAACTGGTGAGCTTAGAGATCTTGACGTATTTAGACAAAACTTTATCAGTTCTAGTAATAAGTACCTGTCGGCAAAAGATGAAGAAGTTCTAATGAATATTGAAAATAGGAAAGAACAATTACAGAAAAACTTAAAGCTCGAATTAATGAAAATGATTCATAGTAAAGAATTAAAAGACTTTAAGAAGTTAATAGCATAAAGATTAAATAGGAACTATAATGAAACTAAGATATTTTTCACATTCAGCATTTCAGATTACAACTGAGGAAGGAATTAAAATTCTTATTGATCCTTTTCTTGATGATAATCCAACTTCGCCTGTTAAGTCAAAAGATGTAAATGCAGAATATATAATTCTAACTCATGGGCATGGTGATCATTTAGGTGATTCCTTTAAAATTGCCAAGAGATGTGCTTCAACTTTTATTTGTGTAAATGAGCTTGCTAACTACTGTGCTGCACATGGATTTAAAGCACATAATATGCATATCGGCGGTGGACATAATTTTGAATTTGGTAGAGTGAAATTCACAATTGCTCATCATGGTTCAAAAACACCTGATAATCAATACACTGGTGAAGCATCAGGTGTAGTTTTATCAATTGAAAATAAAAATATATATCATACAGGTGATACAGGTTTATTTTATGATATGAAACTTATTGGTGAAATGACACCGATCGATTACATGCTTCTTCCTATAGGCGATAATTTTACAATGGGAATAACTGATGCTGTCAAAGCCGTTGAATTAACAGCTCCGAAAATTGCTACTCCAATGCATTATAATACTTTCTCCGTAATAGAAGCGGATCCATACCAGTTCAAAAAAGCAGTTGAAGAAAAGGGTTTATCTTGTAAAGTGATGAATTTTGGAGAGGAGATTTCACTTTAGTTTGGTATTTTAATTTTCATTTTTTAAAATTTAATTTTTTCTGATAGACAAAGCACTTTATTATGGCAAAAGTTATTTCAATAGCTAATCAAAAAGGAGGAGTAGGAAAAACTACTACAGCTATTAATTTATCTTCTTCGTTAGCAGCTGCGGAGAGGAAAACACTTCTTATTGATACCGACCCTCAGGCAAATTCATCATCAGGGTTGGATATTAGCAATCACTCTCCATCAGTCTATGAAGTTTTAATTGGTCAAATGAAAATGGGTGAAGTTATCATAAATTCCGTCATGCCATTTTTAGACGTGCTTCCATCAAATATCAATTTAGTTGGAGCTGAAATAGAGATGGTTGAAATGCCATACCGCGAGAGCTTACTGAAAACCTCACTTGAAGATACTAGAAATAAATATGAGTATATTATTATAGATTGTCCTCCTTCACTAGGACTATTAACTTTAAATGCTCTTTCTGCTTCTGATTCAGTTTTAATTCCCGTGCAATGTGAGTATTTTGCACTTGAGGGACTTGGTCAGCTTTTAAATACTATTAACATTGTTAGACAGCATTTTAATAAAAATTTGCAGATCGAAGGTGTTTTATTAACAATGTTTGATACCAGGTTGCGGCTTTCACATCAGGTTGCCGAGGAAGTGAGAAAATATTTTGGTGAAAAAGTATTTAATACAATCATTCATCGCAATGTTCGAATATCTGAAGCGCCAAGTTTTGGGAAACCAGTTATTCTGTATGATGCTATTTCGTCAGGGTCAAAAAACTATATGTCCCTTGCATCTGAATTACTTTTGAGAAACTCAAATATTATAAGCGAAAATTAAGATGAACAAGTTAAAAACAGGTTTAGGCAGAGGATTAGATGCACTAATTAAACAACAAAATTTTCCACCAGTGGAAGATCGTTCTTTAGATTATTCTGAAATAAAAAAGGATGATGGAAAGGAAAATGATGTTCTTGCTAAGATTCCAATAGATTCTATTTCACCTAATCCATTTCAACCCAGAATCCATTTTGACCCAGAAACATTTGAAGAATTAAAAAAATCCATTTTATCTAATGGATTAATTCAACCAATAACTGTAAGGCGAATTTCACCATTTCACTATCAATTAATCTCAGGTGAAAGAAGATTAAAAGCATGTCAAGAAATTGGATATAAAGAAATACCTGCATACATCATAAAGGTTGACAGCGATGAAGCAATGCTTGCATTAGCTTTGATTGAAAATATTCAGCGCGAGAAGTTAAATCCAATTGAAATAGGACTTGCTTATAAAAGATTGATGGATGAATGTCATTTAACCCAAGAGCAAATCGCAGAAAAAGTTGGTAAAGACAGAACGACAATTGCCAATACTATTAGACTACTAAAGCTCCCAAAAGAAATTCAAGACAGTTTAGTTAAGGAAGAGATAACTTCAGGTCATGCACGTGCTCTAATTAATTTACCAACACAAGAACTACAAATCGAAGCGTTAGGAAAAATATTAGAAGGAAATTTATCTGTTAGAAAAGTTGAACAGTTAATGAAAAAATTAACTTCAGCGAATGGAAATACGAGGACATCATTTACTAATCCAGGACATGTTATTGTCAAATCTGCTAATATCAAAGACATTGAAGATAGACTTCGCAATGTATTTGGTACAAAAGTTAGCTGTCATCAAAGACAGGATGGTTCTGGTGAAATCACAATTGAATATTATTCTAATGATGAATTGGAAAGATTATTTGAACTCTTCGAAATCATCAACAAATCTTACCATTAAAACATTTTTTCTCGTTTTAATTTTTTTTATCGGTGCATCTGCACAAATTAAAAACGCAGAAGAAAAATCAATTTTAACAGACACGACCTTCGCGTCAACAAAATCACCTTGGACTGCAGTATTGATGAGTGCTGTTATTCCTGGTACAGGCCAAATTTATAATGAGTCGTACTGGAAAGCACCGATAGTTTGGGGTTTATCTGGCTGGTTGATTTATAATTGGGTTCAAAACAATAAAAGCTATAAGGAGAATAAGAATCTTTATATGCAGACAGGCGATGAAGACTATAGAACTTTACGAACTTTTTATCGAGATCAAAGAGATCTTTTTACAATTTATATGGGATTAACATATTTACTTAACTTGGTTGATGCATATGTTGATGCATCACTTTTTGATTTCACAGTAGAAGAAGACTTTTTAATTGGACAACCGAGAATAAACCTAAGAGTAAACCTCCGATGAAAAATGAGGTTATTTGTGGTAGCTGTCAAACAGCTAATCCGTTTCATCAGTTAGCTTGTCAAAATTGCAAAAATTATTTGCGAGAGCGTATTTATAATCTTGATCTTTGGCAGTTACTTGGGCGGCTTATTGAAAAGCCGAAAAATGCATTCACAAAAATTATTTTTTCGGAGCAGAAGAATTTTGTTTTTTCTTTGATTTTAATTTTGTCAGTTAAAGTTTTTATAAACATTATTTTATTTTCAGCAGCCAATCAAAAAGGGAGTTTAATTTTCATGAATTTTTTGTGGAATTATTTGATTGTACTTTCAATAATAATATTACTTATCGTAAGTTTTGCATTTTTAATTAAAGTATGCAATCATTGGTTTCATAATAAAACTAGGGCTAAGGATATTTTTGCGGTTTTATCATATTCTCAAGTTCCATATATCTTCGCACTGTTAATTTTATTTCCTTTGGAATTAATATTTTTTGGCGAATATTTATTCTCTAATAATCCATCACCATTTATTATCAAAGAAACGGCAGCGTATATTTTTGCGGTTTTGGAATTGTTAATTATTATATGGAGTTTATTTTTAGTGATAGTAGCTCTTATCACATTGACAAAAAGTTTTGTTTATTCATTTGCAATTGGAATTGTGTTTAATATGATGATTTTGTACTCACAGTATTTATTATCCTTAAAGCTTTTTGAGCATTAAATATGATAAAAACCGATGTACTTATTATTGGAAGTGGTATTGCTGGTCTTTTTGCCGCAATAAAAATATCGGAGTATGCAGATGTCGTTGTTGTAACGAAGAAAGACAAAGCCGAATCAAACACTAATTATGCACAGGGCGGAATCGCATCTGTAATTGATCACTCGGATTCTTTTGAGAAGCATATAAATGATACTCTTGTTGCGGGAGCAGGACTATGTAATCAGAATGCTGTTAAGATAATGGTGAAAGAAGGACCAAAAAGAATAAATGAATTGGTTGAATTAGGAACCAACTTTACTGAGAAAAATGGAAAATTAGATTTAGTTAGAGAGGGTGGGCATTCGCTTGCACGTATCGTTCATGCAAAAGATTTAACTGGGAAAGAAATTGAAAGGGCTTTAATTACAATTGCTAATAACAATAATAATATACAAATTATTGAAAACACCTTAGCAATAGATTTGATCACCGAACATAATATTCCTCTACTTAAGAATTCTCCTTTAGTTAATAGAAATTGTTGGGGTGCGTATGTCTTGGATGGGAAAACAAACAAAGTCATCACAATCAATTCGAAAGTTACTGTTCTAGCCAGCGGGGGATTGGGACAAGTCTATCAACATACTACAAATCCTATGATTGCAACTGGTGATGGTTTTGCTATGGCTTACAGAGCGGGAGCACGAGTAGGAAATATGGAATTTGTTCAATTTCACCCTACTTCTTTATATGCATCAAGCAGAAATTCTTCAGTAGCAAAAACATCATTTCTAATTTCAGAAGCAGTACGCGGATTTGGAGGAATTCTCCGCACAAAAAAAGGTGACGCTTTTATGATAAAATATGATGCCCGGAGGGAACTTGCTCCTCGAGATATTGTTGCAAGAGCTATAGATTCTGAAATGAAAAAAAGTGGGGATGAATTTGTTTATCTTGATGTTACTCACAAACAAAGGGATGAAATCATTCAACACTTTCCAAATATTTATCAAACGTGCTATGATTTAGGAATTGATATAACCCGAAATTTTATTCCCGTTGTTCCTGCTGCTCATTATGCCTGTGGTGGAGTTGTTGTAAATGAATTTTCACAAACAACTATTAATGGATTATTCGCAGCAGGTGAAGTTTCTATGACTGGTGTGCATGGGTCAAACAGATTGGCCAGTAATTCACTGCTAGAGGCCGTTGTTTATGCTAATAGGGCGGCTATTAAGATAAGAGAGGTAATTCTAAGCTCAAACTATTCTGTTCCTGATATTCCTCAATGGGATGATTCTGGTACTTTATCAAATGATGAATTAGTTTTGATCACTCATAGTTTGAAAGAAACTAAACAAACAATGTGGGATTATGTTGGAATTGTTCGTTCGAATAATCGTCTTGATAGGGCAAAACGACGAATTAAAAATCTTGCTGAAGAAACTGAGTACTTGTACAAAAAGACAAAGGTATTTAATGATATAATTGAACTGCGAAATATTATATGTTGTGCAGATATGATTATTAAATCTGCTTTATTAAGGAAAGAAAGTAGAGGATTACACTTTAATATTGATTATCCAAATTTAGATACAACCTCAACTCCAAAAGACACCGTAATTCAAAACACAGAACTTTAAGTGAAATTAGAAAAGCTACTTTAAATTTTCCTATACTTCATACCGTTAACGGCTAAGGCAACAATCATTATTTTTAAGTATTTTTTAGTATTAAACTAATTTTCTTTATGAATGATTTAAGTAAAATTTCAAAAACATTTTTATTTCTATTTTGTGTTTCTGGGACTATTTGGCTTGGAAGCTATATTACTCGTCTATCGTTATTTTATCAGCTTTTTCAGCCTGATGAACTTATACTAAAAAAATTTGCGACAGACCAAAACCTGCCTGGTATTTTTCAAACATTAATAGCAGCCATATCAATAAATTTTATTTTTTATTCAGTGATGATTGTAACCTTCGTTGTTTTTCTAATTACATCAAAACTCAATTTAAAATTAAATGGCTGGCTATTTATTTCTTTAATTTTAGTTTTCGTCACACTTCCGCTTGAATTATACTTAATGCTGATCGATTATAAAATTGTGATTAGAGTATACTTTGGAACCTTTGATCAAAAAGAAATCTTAAACTTAGTTATCAAACGATTTACTGTTCTAAGCAGTTTCCCAATTGTTGAGATTTTATCTTACATTACCATAATTTATTTATTTTTGTTTCAACCACTAAAAGGCACTGGCAGAAAACTTGTCGAATGAAAATCAAAGAAAAAGAGTTTGAAGAAACTATTGAAGACTTAAAATCTATTGCAGCACAGCTCGGTGCTGAAGTTCGTTTTGAAAAAGGTGATTTCAAGGGTGGTTATTGCCTTTTGAAGGATACCAAAGTTATTGTAATAAATAAAATGACTAATCTTCAGCGCAAAGTTATTGTACTATCAATGGCATTAAAAGAGTTAGGTGTTGATAAAATTTATTTAGCTCCTAAGATGAGAGAAATCATTGATGAAATGGCAGAAACAAAATGAAATTTTTAATT
This sequence comes from uncultured Ignavibacteriaceae bacterium, assembly GCA_964391015.1. GTDB lineage: Bacteria > Bacteroidota > Ignavibacteria > Ignavibacteriales > Ignavibacteriaceae > XYD12-FULL-36-8. Next base: position 9,110 of record CAYMKU010000045.1, on the reverse strand, counting down.
ATTAATGGACCAAATTTAAATCTTCTAGGAAAAAGAGATTCGAAAATATACGGTACTCTTTCACTCAAAAAAGTTAATGTACTTCTCCAGAAAGAATTTTCAAAGGATCAACTAACATTCTTTCATTCAAATCACGAAGGAGAAATAGTTACACAAATTCAAAAAGCTAAAAAAATATTTGATGGAATAATTATAAATCCAGGTGGTTATTCACATACCTCGGTTGCTATAAGAGATGCCTTGGCTGATTCTAAGCTTTATAAAATAGAAGTTCATTTATCAAATTTAAGTAATCGTGAAAATTTCAGAAATATTATGTTAACCGCTTCTGTTTGTGATGGTTACATATCTGGGTTTCAAGAAAATAGTTATGGTGCTGCAGTTTACTTACTTCATAAAATTATTAATAAAAGGAAGAGGGAAAATTGATTAAAGCCGTTGTATTTGATTTAGATAACACTTTAGTAGATTTCATGAAAATGAAAAGAAGAGCTATAGAGGAGGCAATTCCTGCGATGATTGATGCTGGATTGGAAATAACTCCTGAGTATGCAAGCAAGCTGATAGATGAAATATATAAAGAACAGGGTATTGAGTATCAGCAGGTATTCGACGAATTCTTAAAGCGAGTTTTGCACAAAGTAAATTACAAAATTCTTTCAGCAGGCATTGTTGCATACAGAAGAGCGAGGGAAGCGGCATTAACTCCTTATCCACATGTGTACTCAACACTTAATCAGCTGATGAAAATGGGAATTAAGATGGGTATCCTTTCAGATGCCCCAGTTAAAGAAGCATGGTTAAGATTGGCATACCTAAACCTCCATCATATTTTTGATGCAGTAGTTACTTTTGATGAGACAGGTGAGAGAAAACCGAGTCCACGACCGTTTACAATTATACTTGAACGGTTGCAGGTTAGAGTTGAAGAAGCATTAATGGTAGGCGATTGGGCCGAAAGAGATGTTGTGGGAGCAGCAAAAGTAGGAATGAAAACAGCATTTGCAAGGTATGGAGATACTTTTAATACTGAACATCATAATGCCAACTATGATTTAAAAGATATTCGTGAATTGGAAGATATTATCATTAAAGAAAATAGATTATAATTCTTAGTTAAAGTAATTAATTAGTTAATAGGCATATCTTGATTTTACAAAGCTAAATCTTTATCTTTATTTCAGATAAATATCAACTTCAAATGAAAGACTTATCTATAAAAAAACTATATTATTCTATTAGTGAAGTAAGCAAAATTACTGAGGTTGAACAGTATGTTCTTAGGTATTGGGAAACCGAATTCGAACAACTCAAGCCGCAAAAAAACAGGGCTGGCAATCGGATTTATACTAATAAAGATATTCAAACAATATTATTGATTAAAAATCTCCTTAGAGAAAAAAAATATACAATTGAAGGAGCAAAAAAAATCCTGACAGCAGATTTACCAGTCGAAGATACTATTCAAGGAGAGGTTGATATTGTTACCGATGTTCATGGAATGTTTACTAGTAAGAAAGAAATTCCTTCGCTGAAAAAGGATCTGGAAGAATTAAAAAATTTCTTAGTAACCATAAAAACTTATCTGAGTTAACGGAACGTAGCGCAGCCCGGTAGCGTACCTGAATGGGGTTCAGGTGGTCGCGGGTTCAAATCCCGCCGTTCCGACGACAAGGGTACATTAAGTACCTTTTTTATTTTTTATCCTGCCAATAATTTTTCATACATTCTTTATATTTATATACACGTTATTATTCATTAATCTGTGATATTCTAATGTTGCTTCAACCGGATAAACCAAAATGTAATTGTGGAATTTTTGGAATTTTTGGTTCTCAACACGCCTCGCTTCAAACTTATTATGGTTTACATGCTCTACAACATCGAGGGCAAGAAGCTTCTGGAATTGTTAGTCGAAGTATTAACAGCAGGGGAAATAGTATTTTTAATATACATAAAGGCGTAGGTCTGGTAACTGAAGTTTTTGAAGATCAATCAGTTTTTCATTCCTTATTACCAGGTACTGCGGCAATTGGACATAATAGATATTCCACTACTGGAGCTTCTGAATCACGAAAAAATATTCAGCCATTTGTTGTGAATTATAGAATGGGAAATCTAGCAGTTGCTCATAATGGAAACCTAACGAACGCAAAACAATTAAGAGAAGAATTAATAAATGAAGGCGCAATTTTTCAAACAACAAGTGATACAGAAGTAATATTGCATCTAATTGCGAGGAGTAAGTTGCAAAATCAAATAGATCAGATAAAGGAAGCGCTTTCAAAAATTCAGGGTGCATATTCATTAGTAATTCTAACTGATGACAAATTGATTGCAGCACGTGATCCTTTTGGTTTTCGACCATTATCATTTGGAAAACTAAACAAAGGTTTTGTATTTGCTTCTGAGACATGTTCATTTGATTTAATAACTGCAAATTTTATTCGTGAGGTCGAGCCAGGCGAATTAATGGTTATTGATAATACAACTTTAACAAAGGAATTACCTGAATCTCACCGAATGAATGTTTTAGAAGGTTCCTCTAAGTACTGCATTTTTGAGTATATATACTTCTCTCGTCCAGATAGTTTTATCTTTGGTCATAATGTAGATAAGATGCGAAGGCGGCTTGGGAAAGTTTTAGCAAGAAAGCATCCAATTCGAGATCGAGATGGAGAAAAGGTAATTGTAATAAGTGTACCAGACAGTTCCAACACAATGGCCCTTGGTTATCAAACCGAGCTTGAAAAACAAAATATAAATTCGAAATTAGAGATCGGGCTGATTCGCAGCCACTATATTGGAAGAACATTTATAATTCCTGGACAAGAAAAAAGAGAAATTGGAGTTCGAATAAAATTCAATACAGTCAAAGGTGTGCTGAATGGAAGGACAGTAGTATTAATAGATGATTCCATAGTTCGTGGGACAACATCAAAGCAATTGGTGAATCTGATTCGAGAAGCAAATCCTAAAGAAATTCATTTACGTATTTCGTCCCCGCCTATTACTCATCCGTGTTATTATGGAATGGATTTTCCAAGTAAAGAAGAATTAATTGCTAATCGCTTTAAAGTAAATATAGAAGCAATTAAAAATTATTTGGAGGTTGATAGTTTAGAATACCTCACTATAGACGAAATGTTGGAAGCAGTTTCCGAAGCAAACGCCGAAAATTTTTGTACGGCTTGTTTTTCTGGGAAATATCCTTCCTTAGTGGATTCAACTGTTACAAAGGAAATGTATGAAACTTAAACCCCTTTTTTTCTTAGCAATAGTTTTGTGTACGTTTTCTAATTTATTTTCTCAAGCCACAACCTATTTTATAAAGTACAAAAACACACTTACCAAATCTGAAATTCAGAAGAGAATAATCAGTAAGGAACTACTCTCATCCCAAGAAAGTATTCCATTGAATACCCAAAATTCCGGTGTTAGCTATTTAGCAAGGGGTATAGTTAAAGATGTTGACGATCTTTCAAGAATTGTAAAAGTAACATTTCAGTCGGAACAAAATGCAGAAAATTTTCTTTCTATTGCGAATGATGATCCTTTTATTGAATACGTTCAAAAAGGTAATGTTTATAAAATAGATTATACTCCAAACGATAGCTTAGTTTCCGAACAATGGGCTTTGAATAAAATTCAGGCATTTGATGCATGGAACATTACTGCAGGTTCTGATACGGTATTAATTGGAATTATTGATACTGGTATTGACTTTGAACACCTTGATTTGAAATCTCAGTTTTATTTAAATCCCGGCGAGATAGGGCTTGATAATTCGGGTAAAGATAAAAGAACAAACAATTTCGATGATGACGGAAACGGCTTCGTAGATGATTTTATGGGGTGGGACTTTACTGATCGAGTTGGTTTTCCCTTTGATTCAACTGGTGGCGATTATTTGAACTGGGACAATAATCCAAAGGACGAGCAAGGTCATGGTACGTACATCGCTGGGATAGCAGGTGCAAGTATGAATAACCTTTATGGCATTGCGGGGATAGCTCCGCGATCGAAGTTAATAAATATTCGGGCTTTTGATCCAAATGGATATGGGGAAGAAGATGATGTTGCTGCTGCAATTCTTTATGCTGTTCAAATGGGAGCTAAAGTTATCAACATGAGTTTTGGTGATAATGCTTTTTCGTTTGTGCTAAGAGATGTTATAAGATATGCTTATTCAAGAGGCGTAGTTTTAATTGCCAGCGCTGGAAACTCTAATTCAAGTAATCCCCATTATCCATCAGGATATTCCGAAGTAATCTGTGTTGGGAATTCAACATCAGACGACTTGGTTGCAAGCTCATCAAATTATGGTTCGACTTTAGATTTAGTTGCTCCCGGTTCGCTAATAATGACTACAGCAATGAATAATAATTATGCAATTATTAGTGGCACTTCTGCGTCTGCACCGTTTGTTTCTGGCGCTGCAGCGTTAATATTATCACTTGAAAATTTTACTAATGAAGAAGTTAAGCAAATTCTAAAATCAACAAGTGATGATATTGGCAATCCAGGGTGGGATTTGAAAAGCGGGGCAGGGAGATTAAATCTGTTTAAAGCTGTAAGTGTAATAGCCCCCTCGAAAATTAAATTTAATTCTCCAACTCAAGATTTCGCAACATCTGCAAATACTTTAGACATTAACGCAACTGTTTTATCTCCGTACTTTGTAAGATATGAACTTTTCTACGGCATGGGATTAAATCCGAATAATTGGACACCGTTAGTTCAAAATGGATTGAGTCAATTCAGCAATCAGAATATTTATTCGCTTAATATTTCAACTTTTGCAGATACAGTTTATAATTTGAGACTCGTAGTTTATCTGAATAATGGAAGAACATTAGAAGAAAGAGTAAATTTTTATGTTGATAGGACAGCCCCAATAGGCGATCTCATTTTGTTTGGGTCAGCATTCTACGGAAATAAAGCAACGATTCTTGCTGCAGTTCAGAGCAATGAACCATCAATTGTACGAATGTATTATAAAAAACATGGTGAACAAAATTTTAATTTTGTTACGTTAGATGGTTTTGCTTCGAATAATCAATTTGTAAAGAAACTCCATTATGGTTTCATCCCAAAACATTTAGTTGAGCAAAATGCAAGTTATGATGTTTACTTCGAGATAGAAAATTTAGTTGGATTGAAAAATACTATTAAGCAATCTGGAGATTCAATATTTACCTTGACAACTGAATTTAACACCTTGCTCAGTTCTGAGGTTGAATTACCATATTCGTTAAATAAAGGCAGCATATTTAAAAAACCAACAAACTTTCTATCTCAAAATTTCAATGAGGTTTTATTTAGTGAATTTTATCCATCTCAGGATTTGTACTATGCGCTTTACAAACTTGAAGGAAATATTTTTGTTAAAGTAGATTCAATGAAAAATCGATTGCCAAGAGATGTCGGTGATTTCAATAATAATGGTAAAATTGATCTCTTAAGTTCTATTCAAAGGAATGGATATATTGATGAACAAACCAGCTCAGGTGTTTTTTCATTTACAAATAAATTCTCCGATTCGTCGGGAACTTTTTGGCCTATTATGGCAAAGGACATTGATATAGATGGAATTACTGAGGTCTTAGCAGTCGATAGCGATACTTCTATTACTATTTGGAAAGTTGGTTCAAATCCTACTCTAACAAATCCTAAGAAAGTCTCAAACTTTTCTCCCAAAGGTTTAGGTGGAAATTTAATTGATGCTCCCAATTGTGTTATTACTGATACTGATAACGATAGTAAAAATGAAGTCTGGATGGTTGATCGTGATGGAGATATTTTTTCCTATGAAATTCAAACTCCAACAAATTACGTTCAAGATAAAATATTCTCAACTGAATTTTTAGGTTCATCTGCTTTAATTGACGCCGGAGATTATAATGGGGATGGATTTCAGGATATTGCAGTACTAATTCATTCTATTGATGATTTGGATATTGCGCCATTTTATCGGCTTCTTGTTTTTAACTTTTCCAGCGGTTCATTGAATATTATTTATGATCAGGCATTTGTTGATGCATCAGTAGAGTTCAATTCATCTTTTAGATCTGCTGAAAGCAGTCTTAAGTTTGAAGATCTTGACCAGGATGGAAAAGAAGAGCTTATTGTTTTTATTTTTCCATATTCATACATCTTTAAATCTTTCTCTACACAGAATTTGGTTGTGTCATACAAAGAAAACGTAAACTCAAGCAGTATCTTTACGGGTGACTTGAATCGTAATGGAATTCAAGAGGTTGCATTCCCGACTAACGATGGAATTAAATTTTTTGAGTTTGCATTTTCTAATCAAGCAAGTACTCCCAGTGGTTTGATAGGTTATAGTAAAGATTCATCAAGCATCTATTTGCAATGGAATAGTTTCGAAAATAAATTCTACATTTATCGAGGTGAGAATGAAATTAGTTTGATATTAATAGATTCGATTCAAACGAATAAGTTTACTGATTTAACAATTACGAACAATAAAAATTATTTTTATGCAGTTAAATCTTGTGATGCCTCAAAACCTAATCCAGTTTCAAACTTAAGCGAGGTCATTAAAGTTTACTCACATAATCCTGCTGAAATTGAATCTGTGCATTCAACAACAGCAAGGGGTATAAGTATTGCATTTACAGAACAAATAAGTAATACGATTGATAACTTGAATTCTTTTCGTATTGTTAATTTTGGAATTCCAAATTCTATTTCTCCACAAAATCAAAAATCATTATTACTGACCTTCAATGAAAATTTGCCGTTAGGAAATAATACCTTAATCGTTAAAGATTTAAAAGATTTATTTGGTTCACCAATTAAAACGGATACGGTAAATTTCAATGTTGACACAATTGTAGTTCAGCAAGAACAATTTTTTATTTCCTCCCATCAGTTAATAAATCCTTACAAGGTGAAGATAACATTTAATCTTGAAGTAGATAATAGTACTGCACAAAATTTAAACAATTATGTGTTTGAACCTTTAATTAATGTTAGTTTCATGACAATTGATCAGACCGACAAAAAAACAATTTATTTAAGTTGGGACAGGCAAAAACCTGTTGGTTCAGTAGGTAAAGAATTTGTGCTCAAAATAAATAATCTTAGATCATCTGCTCAAACAGGAAACTTGCAAATTGCATCTGGTGCAGGAAGCTATATCGTTTTGACAAGCTTTGCTAAGGATCTATCTGATGTGTATGTCTATCCGCAGCCAGCAAGGATAAATAATGGAATAGGAAGGGTAACCTTTGCTAATCTTCCAAGTAAAGCAAAAATATTAATTTTAAGTTTGGAAGGTAAACAAATCGCTTCAGTTGAAGAAAGTGATGGTGACGGGGGAACAGATTTTGTTCTCAAAGATCAAAATAATAATCCATTAAATTCTGGGATTTACATTTACCGAATTATCAGATTAGATAATTCTGGAAATGAGGTTGAAGAAAAAACTGGGAAGTTTGCGGTTATAAAATGAATGAAAAAAATCGAATTCTAACATACTCAAATGCGTTGAGTTTTCTTAGATTATTACTCGTATTTCCTGTTTGGATATGTTTAAATAATTTTCAGAATGAACTTTATAGAAACTTAACGATGGCCTTATGCCTAATTGCAGCTGCTACCGATTTTCTCGATGGATATGTTGCCAGGAAAAGAAACGAAATAACAGAATTTGGAAAAATAATAGATCCACTTACAGACAAAATCTTAGTTGGAGTTATAGCTATTAAGCTGTTTCTGATTGGCGAATTAAGTGGATATTTTTTACTTATTATAATTTTAAGAGATACATTAATCTTCATAGGGGGAATTTTAATTTCTATTAAACTAAAAAAAGTGCTTCCTTCAAATCTGCTTGGGAAGGTTACAGTTACAGGAATAGGAATAGTCTTTCTGATGATCATTGCAGGACTTGATAGAACAAATACCTTTTTTAGTATCGGGTATTATGTTAGCATAATTCTGATATACCTCTCACTTTTGGGATATATCATACGTGCATTTGAATTCTTAAAAAAAGTTAATTGAATGAGTATATTAAATAACCTTAGAGATCGACTTTCAAAAACACGAAATTCTTTTGTTAATAAAATAAAGGAAACTATTTCAGGCAAAGCAAATTTAGATTCATATACGCTAGAAAATCTAGAAGATGTATTGATTTCTTCTGATATTGGATATAATCTTTCATCTAAGATAATTGAAAATGTTCGAAAAGAAATGGTTAATATTAAAGATCGGACTAACGAAAAAGTAGTTTTTGACGTTGTCAAATTAGAATTAAAGAAAATTTTTGATCAGAATCAATCGGGCAAATGGCTTGAAACGCCGCAAAATTTAAAACCTTATGTTATTTTAATTGTTGGTGTGAATGGAGTAGGGAAGACCACTACAATTGGAAAGCTAGCTTATTATTATAAACAGTTAGGTAAGAAAGTTCTAATTGCTGCCTCAGATACATTTAGGGCTGCAGCTAAAGAGCAACTGGAAATCTGGTCAGAAAGGGCTAAATCTGATATCGTTATCAATGAAAAATCATTAGATCCTTCTGCGGTTGCTTTTGAAGCAATAGAGAAAGCTATAAACGAACAATATGATATCGTTCTAGTTGATACAGCTGGGCGTCTTCACAACAAAACGCACCTTATGGATGAATTAGGAAAACTGAAGAAAATCATTTCTAAAAAATTAAATCGCGCTCCTGATGAAACTTTACTAATCTTGGATGGTACATCCGGACAAAATGCTATTGTTCAAGCCAATGAGTTCTCTAAAGCGGCACAAATAACCGGATTTATAATAACTAAACTCGATGGAACTGCTAAAGGCGGTATTGTTTTTCAAATCTGTGAAAAAATGAACTTACCTGTTAGATATATAGGAATCGGTGAAAATATAGATGATATTAGGCTGTTCAAAGCCGATGAATTCGTTTCTGCAATTGTGAACGTAAATTGATACTACCAAGTGTGGAAAATTTTTCACCGGATGATGCACATGAACTAATGAAAGGAGGTAGCGTTAATGCTTGTAGTATTATTTAGTTTACATAATATATATTATCTGACAAGTATAAAATTTTACTGAGATATAACTCACTGACA
>CAYMKU010000044.1:0-25689 GCA_964391015.1 uncultured Ignavibacteriaceae bacterium | reverse complement strand
TAGTTGGCCGTTTTCATTCACTTAAAAAAGTTTCTAATGAAAAATTTGGGTTAAAGTAAAAGTGTAGTAGGTTGTTGCATACAAATATCAACTCTATTTCATTTTATTTCATACGTTAAATAAATATTTCCCTTTCATCCTTAACCTAAACATTAAATCACTAAAGTGTCAATTAATAACCCTAACATGGTTTTGGGTAATGAAGAGGTTTGAAAACTTAATTTTATGAATCTTATTGTTCTTATTAATCTTAAAAATCCTAATCATGTTTTGACATAACAAAAAATAGCATCCCGCAAATATTCAACCACATAGTTACAAAATCAGAAACCGAAGCCCTTGCAGAAAACCTGAAGAACAATATTTTTGAAAACTAAACCCGAATAAGTGAACTGGATTCATTAACAATACTAAATCTTTTAGGAGAGTTGCTTGATAAAAAACTCAGAAAAGAAATAATACTCCTAGACAATAAAGCAACCTACGGAAAAATAACCGTTGAAAAATCCACTTCACCGACACTGTTAAACTATGATGAAGATCCTACTTACAAAAAATTGAAATCCACTCTTGATGCAAGAATGGAATTACTCAAACAACAATACAAACTTTATTCAAAGCACAAAAAGGATAATCCGGAAAAGGAATTCATAGGTATTGTTGAGGATACAGGGGAACAGGTTGCTATTGTGTCCCGGAAAGAGGGAACAGGTAAGGCGATAATTAAGGTGACTGTAAGTAGTTAAGGTTTCATGTAAGTTAGGCGCACAGAAAGAAGTTAAAATTAAGCAGCCGGTAAGTTGTAAGTCCGGTTGGATAAGAGAAACAAATTCATTTTTTTAAAATTGCATTATCTATCAATACCTGGGATAGCTTGATTTGATTCTGCAGCAATTCTAATTTCATTTCCAAATCCAGTGATAAAACAAAGTCTAATTATTCTTCTTTAATTTTTCTATTTTAAACTAACCTTAGAGTGTTTCCTTCGTTTTTAATTTAAATTTTGCAAAAAAAGTAATTTTACAAACTCAGAAGCCTTTATTCTTTATTTCAAATGAAAAATACTTAATACCTGAAAAAAACTTTAAAACACATTTTATTTTATAAACAAATTCTTTAAGGAAACAAATCCTAATTCTATAAATTTTTAATTCCAAAAATTCGTGTTCTAAATCAGCCTGGCAAGATAAATCTTCTCCACTTTATTCCATTAATTTCTGGTTATAAAAATAATGATTTGAATGCGAAAGACTTTGCAAGAATCTTAAAATAAGTAGAGAAACTTCGATGTAGTATTCAACACATCATCTTTTCGAATATTGCCATCTCAAATATAGCGACAACAATTAAAAATTAATTGATTTTAATTGATTTAGATACAAAAGAAATGCCGGACAGGAAAAAATAGAAATGAGGCTTAAATAAATTATTGGATTTGAAGGGATTTTTAAATAAACCTTGTGTTTTTTATTTTTAAATAAATTTCTACTTGGAAAATAAGATATTGAAAAATTTATAAGATAAAATCAGACTATAAACGAAAAAGCCCCCGAAGATTCACTACGTGGGCAAATTCTATTTTAAGCTCGATGTTCTTTTTATGATGTACCCTAATTTAGCTCCCGCCTATTTCAGATCCAATAATTCAACTTTAAGTAACTTCGAGTTGTAAAATAGATTATCTTTTTGAAATATGCAAGTTTATTTCAGCTCTTTTTATAAACAATTTTACCTGATTTATGAATAGCTCTCACAAATGATTCGAGAGTGCTTAATTCCTTTTCCAATTCTTTAGCAGTAAAGATCAATACATCCGTTTTTAATGAATATTGATTTGCATGATTTCTAATTTTTTCCACGGCTTCTTTTTTGCTTATGTTGCTCTCAGAAATAACTAACAAGTCAACATCACTATTAACATTTGATATGTTACTAACCATGGAGCCAAAAAGAATCACTTCGTCGGCATCAGTAACTTGTACTGCGTAATTGACTATTCTTTCTATTGTACGTTTCATGTACACTTAACTTCCCAATTGAAAAAGAATAAAGATGTTTTCTAAATCTTCGTTTGTTAATGATTTAAAATCACCACTTCCATTTTCTTGTATCATTAACGAGACCGTTCCTGTTGTTGCAACAGTTAACGATTTAGTTGCATGCGGTACAGAATTATAGTTCAAATCTGAATCTATGGCAATAGTGTCTGCTGCTGCTGCTGTGGTAACTTTAATTTTGGCAGTATAATTAACCGCAGGATCTGATTTACTTTCAACAAAAATATCCATATTTTTGATCTGAAGTGCGCTTAATTTATTTCTGATAAAGAACGGAAAATGCTCTGCTTTGAGTTCAATCACTAATTCCTGATCAGCACCACCAACAGGATTCAGGAACTTATACCACTCAGTTGCAAACTCATGTCTTAAACTAAATAATCTTGCTGTTCCTAAAGGCAAATTATCTTGTACATTTGCACTTGCGCCAACGGCGAATTGACCGCCACCGTTTCGTGAAGTATAGCTGATATGCAAAATAATATCGGATAAAGAAGCAAAATCAAAGTAGTTATTTTCTTTAGGCAAACTGATTTGCCAGGTGCTTATCACACCTGCTCCTTCAAAAGGTAAGTAGCGTTCATCGTTAAAATTTAACTCAAACATTCCGCTGTCATTCTGTCCACTACTGGTTGCAATTGAAGAGATAGCACCAAACATGGTTTTAAATCGTTCATCATCCTCTCCTGGAGGTTTTTTAGGATATTCCCCATCAAGCAGAGTTGCATCCATCCTTGTTTCATTACTTAATATGGATAACGTACAATTTACACTGGTATATGGACCAACGATACAGGGAATGCTGATGGACACATTCTTAATTCTTCGCATGTAGTGTCCGGGGTAATCCATATCAAAAAGAAACTCAGGAAGAGAAACGGTACATTGTCCCGTTTCTTTTAAAGTAATTAAACTTAATGGAAACATCTGAGCAAGTGAAATGTGTTTGGTAATTTCAAACTCACGTTTGTTTTGGTTAATATACTCTGACTCTAATCTGCGTAAATCATTCATGAGTTTGTCTCCTGACAATAATCCTTTTTTCAAACTATCCCAATAACCAAACTGAACAATGTTTGATTCAGTAATTCCTAATTCATACATGAAACATTTCTCGGCTTTTTTCGCCATATCAAAAGCCAGTTGGTACGCCTGAAAATAAACTGTTGAAATTTGCGTAATCATCCAACTGAACAATTGATCGTTGGTATATTTATTTCGCATGTAATCATCTACAGCTTTAGAATTTTCAATTTGCATTTCCTGGTTTTCTAATTCTAATTCAGCAATTAGTTGACGAATTTCTGCAGCGTTAATTTGAAATTGGATTTGGTCAATATCAATAGTTGCTAACATTGCTTGTTGTTTGTTTTCGTCATCTCTTCTAGAGTAGGAACCCTGAGTTTCTAAAAGTGACCCTGTTGCATGAGAAACTGCACTCATTCCTCTCAAAAATTCAGCCACTTTAGATGCTGCGTTTCCAAAATTTGTACCTCCAAATTTAACTTTGACAGTTGGACTACCTCCAACGCCTGCAGCACCTCCATCAAGATCAGGCACCATACTGATAGAAGCTCCAAAAATGTTTACAATAGTTGCGGCTAGTTCGGCTCCTATTCCAATTGAGTGAGAAACCACACCACCAGTTTCCCAATCATTCTGTCTGGGTAATCCCTCATAATAGCTTTTTCTCTGTTCTGCAGATTCTTTAGATTTATTCAAACTTCCAATTGTTTCAACTGCCTCGTCAATTTGTTTTTTTCTAACCTGCTTAACAGCCTCTAGTAATTGAATTTCATGTTGTGATCGAAGTAATGATAATGTTTCAACATCTTTTTTCTCTAATGCACTGAGCAATTTCTCCCCTAAGCCTTTTACCTCATTGCAAAATTCTATTGCTTTTTGCGATACTATTCTGAAACGGTAAAAAGGTGTTGGTGCTGCCAAATCATTAAGCACGCTGCTTAAATCAATTCCTGCAGCAGCAGCTTTTACCAACAATGCAGGATCAATAGGCGGTTCAAAAAGTGGAAGCTGTCGAACAATTCCGGCAATGTTCATACAATGACGTATTTTATACAGTCGATCTTCTACTGTGTCCCAATATTTTGTAAGGTAATCATTATTAGGGATACAGAAATAAAACATATCCAGTTTAGGCATTGGTTCAGTACCTGTATTGGAGGGAATGACAGTGATTGGAAGCAGGGTATCTTCCACCAATGCACTCACCAGGGCATTTCCAAATTCATCGAGTTTACTTTCCAGTTCATTAAACGTGAATTCCTCATGCTTTACAGTTGGCACTTTTTGAGGGCGTTCCCCTAATATTTCATAAGCCAGCATATAAAGGAGGGAAGCTTCATTAATTGATTCAATGGTATCGCGTTTAAACAACATGTCACCCCATGCAATTAAATTATCAAGGTATTTCATTACCACATTTTTTTGATATGCTACGGGTCGGTAGCGGGCAATCAGGTGGGGTTTGAATGGATTATTCCTCCATGCAGTTAACTGATCCATATTCTCCTGTAAATCAAGGTTCGATAAAATAGATTCAATCCTTTGCTTTCTATAATCTATGGAATTGTAATTATAAAATGGTTTTGTTATCCAATAGCGTTGCGGAACTTTATCTTCTTCAATGTTTGTAGGATCAAAAATGTAATGAAACCATGTCATGGCATCTTCAAACTTTTGATTTTGCATTAACCGGCAAGCCACCATTAATGGTGCATGAAAAAATAATTCCCAGTTATAAATGGAACTTGCTCCACCAAATGAAAAATCAACAATATCCTTTTCTGCCTCCGGAACAACAATTGCTGAGTCAGTAGGTGAGTAACTGCTGAATTTGAATTTGTTTTCAGGAACAAATTTCTCCGGTTCAAGTTGTATTTTACGATTTATCAAGCCATCAATTCCATCGCGGTTAAATTCACGGATAAAAAGCATTGTGTATGGGTGATAAAAAGGAAAGAACCGGTACCTCCTGTTTTGCCCGATAACCTGCCCATAGTTATTTAAACGTGCTTCCCAGTCAGGCTTTATAAAAAATGATCTGCGACTATCCTGGTAAAACATTGGATGATCCGTTGTCATTGTATTTAATTGCAAGTCCTGCTGTGTAATTACTAATTCAAATGGTGATTGTGCAGCTGTAAGTAAATCAACAGTGGACGATTCCTCCAATACCCTCAAACTGGAATTGTTAGGTGAATTTACCCTGTTGTTTGTAAGATGTGTATTTTTAAAATGCATACCTACTGGCAATCTTAACCTCGGACCAGATTGGTTTAAAACCATTGAGCCTATCAAAGTTCCCGGCTCACCAAAAGCTGAATGCACATATACAAATGAATTTGTATCTGAAGGGGCAGTGGTATCTTCTGGAAGGTAATACTTTCCAATTAACCCTTTTATTTCAACATCTCTAACATCGCCATCAAAAATAAAAGAAGATGAATGCCATGGCAGATATGTTTCATCAAAGTAAACCTTTGTCATCCTGACTTTCTTCCCCTGATAGACATCAAAGAAACTTTCATTATTAAATTCTTTTGAAGTAGTTATATAGATATCAAGATAAAGTTCATTTAATTGTGATGAATAATACGGTTTTAAATTATAAGAATGATATGGGCGTTCCCATGGATGGATTAGTTTTTGTTTAGATATTTTTTTCGATGACCACCCTCCAGTCTTTTTAATTGTCCATCCTAACTGCACTTCTAAAACTTTTAGAGGCTCAGGTGAGTCAGTTGGTCCATCGGTTGGCTTCGTCGCGGGCATTTTTTTTGTTTTCATTGGCTTTTCCATGAATTGCAGCCAGAACAAGTGAAGTTTGCGGTTATAGATAACCGGAGTTACATGATCACCGGTAATGTCAACATCTATTTTATCCCAAGCACTCCATGTATTGTAATTCATGTCATATGAACGGTAGTAATATATATTTGGAATTGCTTTCGTCCTACCAATTACATGAACTATATTAACCGCGTAAGTGCCATCATCACCCATGTAATCCTCCATTTGATGATACAAACCACAAACTTCGAGATGCGAAACTTCATCCATTTTATGAAGATAACTCAAAAAAGCCGTTTCAACATTTTCTTTTGTCACCTCATTTTGCATTAATTCATTTTCGAGTTCCTTAAAGAAAGGTGACTTGTCGTCACGTAATTCGGGTTCAAGCCAGTTCTCCGGATAAAAAAATATTTTACGGTTTGCTTCCCATATCCTGTAATTTTTCATCCACTTCCACTGCGACCATGCATCTGGTGAAGACGTGTTTGCTTTTTCATCTTGTGTTACAACAACATATCGGTTTTCAAAGTTAAGGAAACATCGCTGTACAAATAATTGAACTGAACTTAATGCCTGCTTGATTCTTGAAGTTAACTGACAGGAGCTCATTTCAACCTCAATAAGGAAAAATTTATATAATGCTATTGCATCCTTCCAGTATTCAGGGTTGGGTATATCCTCTCCGTTAACATTTACTGTTGACGGTTTATTGCGCAATGAATTGTCTATAAAATAATCAACCAATGCTTTGCTTTTTTTCTCCCTTACATCGTCATGTAATGGAGTTACTTTGGATAACCAATCATCCTGTTCGTATTTTGATTTCACAGCCTGACGGGTTTGCTGAGCCACAATTATATCAGCATCAAGATTGCCAGTAATAGAAAGCCATCCTTTAACTGTAATTGCATCTGTGCCTGTTAATTTAAGCTGGTCGAAACATTTAATTAAGCGGATATATAAATCCGCATATGTATAATCGAGGTTAGCAGCGGTATGTCTTACACCCAGCCCTGATTCAATGGCAGAGAGGTTTGTAACTGCATCATCTCCTTCATCCCAGGTTGTAAGTAATGAAATTGCCTGTTTAATTTCAAGATTCGTTTTAGTTGTATCTTTTGCCAGGTCAAGAATACTGCGAATTGAAACTTCCTCAGGTTCCGGAAATTTAGTTTTGAAAACAAGGAACTGATATAGACTATACCATTTACTATATTGATTGGGAGTTACTGCAACGGTAAGCGGAAGTGCAGAAAAATCAATGGTATTAAAAACTGCATCGTTAATAATAAAATAGTCGAGGTTTTCTGTTTCTATTTTCATTTTAGCAACTAACAAAGCGGATTTATACAGAAGCGTATATATTGTAAAATGTTCTGCAAAATTGTCACGGTTTATTTCACTGTATTCTCCGGCAGCATCCTTTGCAATTAAGCTTTCATTCTCCAATTTCTTCATTAGAGAATCTGTAGACGGTGGCAAAGTCAACTTTGCTAATAAAATACCTGACTGTTCAGCAGAAATGCTGAATGATGATGCCACAAGTGATGTTATCTGATTCTGTTTCTGGATAACTGTATCTCCCAGCAACAACGCAGCAGCAGCCTGCACCTTTCCTATTGCTGCAATGAGCGCATTTTTATTTGCCACAGCAGCGGGGTTTGCACTTCCATCAGTAAGGATGAGAGATGATTTGCTGAATTCATTGATTAACTTTATTTCATCTGCACTCACTGCATCACCAATAAAATCAATCTTTGAGGAAATCAACAGTCCCTGAATCGAAGAAAATGTATTCAGAAAATCGTCAGGATTGGCAATAAGTGCCAACGCAGCTGTATCAAATGCAATAACTGCATTTAAAATAGTTAGTTTACTTTTGCTATCCTCCAGTATTCTTCGCAAACCTTCAATCAGCTGTGCAGTTGATTCGTCTCTCAGGCCTATAGATGAATCGGGTTTATAATTCAAAACATAATCTAAGACAGAAACTGTTAAACCGGATAATTTTATTTGTTTAAGGCTCTCAAGGCAATTTGTTGTAGTAAGCAAATCGGTAAAAGGGTCAGCGGTATTTGTAACGTCAAGCAATAAAAACATATCTGCAACCGATAGTTTAATAAGCCGCGCAAAATATGTGTACCTGTAAAGGGTGGAAAGATTTGTTACCGAAAGGGTATTATTTGTTTTTGCCACTAATAAGTCAAAATCCGTCTGACTAAGCGCTAGAGCAGAAAGAATAGTTGGCACAGGATTATATCCTCCTGCATTTACTTCGAACCTAATTGTTGAATCGAGGTTCAATAGCGTGAACGGAAGGCTTACATCAACAGGTTGTAATTTTTCATCAAGGTTGTCTATAGCTTTAAATTTAGAATCTACAGGATTAGTAACTGAAATATTCTGAAAAAGGTAATTGTATAACGGCTGTATGACAACATCTTGTTTCTCTGGTTTGATTCTTATCTCCCTGTTTATATCACCATAAAATGCCAGCAGCGCTTCCACCGATATTTTTAATTTTGTTTGAAGTTGCTTGAATAATTTCAGGTTAACAATTGTGTCGCCATCAATCTTATTATTCCCGATTTTCGAATTACGAAGCAATAAATCAAGCTCCCACATTTTCCATCCTGTTTTCCTCCATAAGCGGATAAACCTATGCATTAAATCAAACTTTGAAAGTGTGAGGTTATTTATACTTTGTATATCAACATCACAGGAATCAATTGTCTTTTCAATGGTACTTTTGTTAATGTCGGGATTTACAAACTTAACCATTAGTAATTCCAGGATTTCATAATAAGTGAGTCGTGTTCTGTTTTTAAATTCAGCTACACTTACCTTAACCTGGTTGGTATCAAAACCCCAGTATTTATTCTGATCAACAGCAGTGTTTCGAACATTTACTATCAAGTCTTTTTCTTTCCATGACAGATTAAAATATTCGGCAGCAATTGAAATATCATCCGGAACTTTGGCTGCAGCATTAGTTTTATTCTGAAACGCCTCCATTAACTCATAGCGAGGAACACGTAAATAATTTAAATAAGTTCGTGCTTCCTCTTGCCACAGGTTAAATGAGTTATACATTGGAAAATCTGCTGCAGCTATTATTTTATATGCCTCTGGTTGTACATTTTCCGGGATTGCCCTAAGTTCTTTCTGGGAAAGTGTTGTCTGGTATTTAAAATCTTTTAATCCAATCAGATAGTTTTCTAAAATTTCACAAACAAGATCGATGTAAGGAAGGGCAGTATTGGTATTATCACAATTCAATTTTATATTCCCGATATCAGGCCTTCGCAGAAATAAAATATCCTTAACTGATAATGTAATTCCAGCCTGGATGATCAATGAATCATGTTTTCTTAAAAACCGCAGCATATCTGTTAAATAAGCTGCAGGCCCATATAAAGATTTGCAATGATCACACTCACAATAATCAAGTGTTCCGAAAAGTTTTTCCAGATCAGGTAAGTCGCCCAGGTATTCCTTAATTTCAGCAGTAGTATAGATTTGCGGAATTATTGCTGCCGGGGTTCCATAGTTTACTTCTCTTCTGAAATCTGTTATGCGAGCCAGCACACCCATGTATTGTGTTTTTGCCGATTCGTACAATAGGTTAATGTGTCTATCTTCCACTCCGCTTACCGACAATATACTTTTAACTGTTTCTTTTCCTGCAAAATATATCTGCATGGAGGAATGCATTTTTTTATTAATTAATACAGCACCTGCATTTGCATTTAAAGTCAGTTTATTGATCCGTTGAACAATTTTTAAAGATGTTTTAGTATCCTTATCAATGGGAATATTGTTGTCTTTTATATACTTGTCAAGATTCTGCTCTCTGAAATTGAGCTCCTTCTGGTCATCAATGAATTTTTCAACTGCATCAATATTTTTTATGGCTTCAACATTAACTCTTCTCGTTGTTGCAACCAATGAAACTGCAGGAAATAAAAATTCACTCCTTGATTTAATATCCCTGGCATAGTTGGCTACCTTTTCATCAACTGTCGCACCTGGCATATTATCCGGAACCAGTTTTCCGTTATCATTTATTAAGTCCACAATTCCTGCCTGATCCAATTTTGCTGCATCACTTGCTATCTTAAATCTTTTACCTGCACCAGTATTATTCTTAATAAATTGAACTGTGGGAATATGATTTTTTGAGAAATTAGCAATCTCAACAGTTGTGGCAAAATCAGTAATAGCATCGGCTCCTACTTGTTCTTCAATTGTTTTAATCTTAGTCCAGAAGTCGGTGTTTATGCCTCTGGCTTCTACAAATATATTGGCAACAGCATTATACTGTGCATTGTCAATTTTTGAGATATCCAGTAAGGACTGAAGGTTGCCATTTCCTATTAAGATAGGCTTGGTAAGTGCATAAGCTGTTCGAACTTCATTTAGCGCTACGATTATTAGGTCATTATTTAATTTGATTGCCTGTGTAACAAGATTTTCGGACACAGCATTTGTAAGTGCCTGTTGCTGAAGTGTACTGTCGAGAAATATAATACCACTGGCTGCAATTTCCGTCAATTGTTCAATTGTTTCCCAATCACTTGTTCCACGTAACAAATCCCCCGGGAGACCTGGGGGCAGATTCTGAGCAATGAAAGAATAAAATACTTCAGCTGATAAAGGATTAACTTTATTGACTGACTTTGCTACAAGCTGTGCAAGTACATGTCGCATTATTTCATCCGTGCTAAGTCCTGTTTGAATGCTCAGTTGTGAAATCTGCTTATCATCTGCTGTTTCTTTTAGTTCAGCAAATTGTTTTTCACCAATTGCTTTCTGTAACACACTTGCAGTTAATGCAAATTCAGAATCACCCAAAAAATTACCATCATAGTTAGTAGTGCCATCGGCATTTTTACTTTCTGTAAAATTTACCCAGTGAATCTGGTTTACATTGTAATGAGTCTGGATAGCTATAGGATTATTTTGATCTTCAACCGTATAAAGCTTAACTACAATATGAAATTTTTCCTTTATTTGACCGTTGATTGGGTTAATTGGAGCATCATAAGCAATATCAAAAAACCCGTTCAGGAAAATTTTCTTTGCAGCCAATGGCTCAGCACTTTCCTTTTCAAGAATAAGCTCATAAATTTTAATGACCATATTATTTTTACGTTGCCAAAGTTCGTCACGAACGGAGCCTCTTATTCTATACCTGTGCTCACCAATTGCTTCTGGATTGGCAGAAGTAATCATTCTATTTACAAATTTCATTGTTGCTTTATCGTAATGACCTGAAATTACCAATCCATTCTTTTTTTGTAAATCATTTACTGACTTTATTGTTGTTTTTCCAAATGTTTGCGTCTTAAACTCTTTTTCTGAAATTTTGTATCCAAGGAAGGATAGATTCTTTTGCAATTGAGAAACCAGGGGAGATACAGTATTTAGTCGAAGCTCTTTTGTAACAGTCTTTAAATTTGCAATCGGTGGAGCACTAATTTTTTTTACAAAAGTCCCTTTACTTGCTGCAACACTGGTTAATTTATCAAAGGTAGCTTTGTTAATCTCACCTGTTACGGGTAATTTATATTTTTCCTGAAAGGCCTCAATAAATTTTATTGAAGTGTCCCCTAATTCTTTCCTCTTGATTTCGTTGGGATCTATTTCCAAATTAAGTTTAGAAATTTTATTTACTTTTTGAATTGTTGCGTGTAAAATACCTCGTTGATTTTTTGCAGGTGAGTAAAATCTATTTTTAACGATGCTCTCATGCATTTTGATTAAAACATCTTCGGAGAGTTTACCGTCAGAAAGTAAGCCTTCCTTCTCCTGAAATTTTTTTATGGCGTCCCTCGTAGAATCTCCTGTTTTGCGAATTGACTTTTCTTTAACATCGACATCAATGTTCAGTTTACTTAATAATGTATGAAGTTTCTCTGTTCTTGTTTTATTTGATGTTATAAATTTATCGTGAAGCTCAGTATTCAATGCGTTAATTGTGATTGGACCTAACTTTCCATCCTCTTTTAATTTATTATTCTTTTGAAACTCCTTTATTACCGCAGTAGTTTTTTCTTTGATTATTTCATTAAGGGTTATCTCTCCCAGGACTCCATCTTCAACAAGTTTACTTGCCTTTTGAAATTCCTTAATTGCATCTGTAGTCTTTGCGTCTATCATCTTATTAAGTGTTATCTCATCTAATTCCCCATCCACCTTCAAATTATTAGCTTTTTGAAATTCCTTAATAGTCTCCTTTGGTACACCTTTAGCAATTTCATCTTTGCTTAGATTTTTCTCTTTTTGAATTTCTTTAATGGCATCTAGTATTTTTCCCTCTTTGTTTTTCGTTACATCAATTGGGGTTTTAATATTCAATTCAGCTAACCCTTTATATAAATCAATTATATGAGGTTTCTTATCTGCTTTAAAATCTATTGGAATTTTTATTTGTGCCATGATATAAAATTTAAAATTTTGAAATTTAATTGTTATTAATTACTAAAAATTCTATTGGTTCATTACGCTTATTAATAAACAGATATGAACTTTCTCTGGATACAGGTATTATTGAATTAGGAATTAAAAAAATTTCATTCTGCCCCTCGTTTCCATTTTTCTGTATCATTCCTCGTCCTTCGATGCAATACCAAATTTGATTAGTATCTTGTTCAAAAGTAATGTTTTGAAGTTCATTCGGGTTAATGCTTACCTGCATTGGCTCCTGGTTAATTCCTTTCATTAAAAAATCCATTATTTTTTTGTGTTTTCTTAAAAATTCTTTGGAAGGGCTTTTCCTTAATATTTTTGTAGATATTTTTGCAATTTTTTCTTTCTCAGTTTTGGGCTTTAGCTGAAAATGGGTGATTACCAATTCATAAGCGCATAATGTAGCCTTATACATTAGTTGTGCAAAACGATAAAAGCTCAGAAAAGCCAAAATGAAAAAAATCCACCCATAATGTAAATCGTAAGAATAATTTATTACTTCATAATTGCATAATAGCAGTAAAATTCCTATAGTTAAAAAAGCAATAACCAAACTTCTGAAAAACTTTGAATCTGCTTCAATTCGTTTTACTTCCGAATATGCTTCAGGATTATTGAAAAGTAAATAATGCTGGCTCCATTTAAACGTATTAAAAATATATCTCGAGTCTTTTGAATAAATCTCTTTAATCTCTGAATTTGATAATCTTCCAGAACTATTAAGCTGTGTGATCCAATAATCCGTATTTATAAAGCCCTCCTGAATATAATTCGCAACTTTTACTTCAAGACTATGATTTTTGACAAAAAGCTTTCGTATGAATTTATCATATAAATCGTCAAGTTTAGATGCAAGCATAAAAATAATGTTGCCGATAATGTAAGTGCTAAATAAAAATACAATCCACTGTACTGCACCATCGGAAGGGAGCAGAAATATCTTTCCTGCTCCGAAAATTTCATCATAAAACATACCCATTAGAAAATATGTAACCAATGCTCCCGGTAAAACTATAGAGAAAAAATCAATTACGCCGATAAAGAAATCTGATGGTTTAATATTCATTATGCTTTTGTTGAAACAGATATTAAATTAGTAATTTAGTAATTATAATAAAAGATTCGTTATATAATGTTTACATCGCTTCGATTCTTTCTCAATCCAAAATTGTTGGCAGTTCTTTATACTTTCAATTTCCGATATGAATATTCTATTTGCTCTATATTGTATTTCAAAATCTATCCTTTTTTCGTTCTAAGAAATTTGTTAAGTCAATTTTCGATATCTTCCATTCTGAGATCTGCAAACCGTCTTCAGTGAATTTTGAATAATTTGGAATATTATTATAGAATTCATCAACATTGAAAGGGTTTGAATCCGTTATTATTATTAAATGATTTCTAAAAATAGTATAAATTCCAAAATCATAAATTAACCACACAAAAACATGATTTGCTAATTTCGGATCATGCATATCTGTTATAAAGTAAGAATTTAAATTAAGATTGACACTTCTTTCAATTCCTTTTACCCAATTCATTTCGTAATCTTCTTTTGTCCAATAGGATAAATCAGAAAGAAATTTTTCCTTAAAATCTTCAAGTGTGATTTCACCTAGCATTTGAGTATCTTGTGGCTCTTGGTCAATAAATGTTATGTCGAAGTACATTTGGCTATGATTTTGTTTATTTACCTATATAATTTAGATTTGCATCATAAGTACCAATCCTATTACCAGCTCTATCAAACATTTTCCACACTCCACCAGAATGGGAATCAACATCTGGTGTAATATATCTCCCTTTAGGTCCCCGGAAGACAGGTTGTCCATGTGAGTTAAAGGGAGCTTTATTAGGTGGTATTCTTTGGTCATATCCTAATCTACTAGCAGCTTCAGTTGCTTCCCTTCCTCTCAATGGACCACTTCCACCCGTTCCACTACCTCCACCTCCACCTCCATCTCCATTATTTGCCATCATCATAACAGAAGCTCCTGCCCCAACAGCAGCATCAGAAACTGCAGAGGTTACACCAACACCTGACACACTTGTTGAAACTGATCCACCGAAACTACCACCACCTACTGTTGCAGGAACTAACATTCCATTCGATAAATTTTCCATTCCTTCAACTACTTCTTCACCAAATCTTCGACCTGCTTGACTCGTCGGGCCGGAAAGTGGTCTTGATATTGCTCCACCGGCAAGAGAACCAATTCCTAACCCAAGATTAAAATTTGCCTCCTCTTCTGAAATTTCATTTCCCCAGAAATCACGTTGGCGCACAGATTGAACAATGCTAGTTCCAGTTACAGCTACTCCTGCGGCACCCGCGACCGTTCCTACAGTTGCAACAGTCGATGCGGAAACTCCTGCTGCAGCAATCATTGGAGCCAGCGCTGCACCTGCGGTTGCTACTACTGCAACAACCAAAACAGTGGTAAGAATACCGATTGCTAGTCCTTTGAAAAAACTACTGGTAAAAAAACTCCTTTCATGTTCAGCTGTTCCATCACCACTTCCACCTGGTGTTCTCTCAGACGAACCTCCAGTTCCGCCTGGTGATGGTGCTGCTTCATTTCCGGGTACTGTCGCATTTCCAGCCTGTCCACTAGGTGGTGGTGTGGAGCCTTCACTTGGAGTTGCAGGTGGTGTTTCTGGTGTGGGACCTTCTCCCCCTGTTTGAGGAACTTCTGGGTTTGAAGGAGGTTCTATTAAAGTAAATGTACTTCCTATGCGCCAACTAACTATTCTTCCTTCTGAGTTTCTAATTGGATTGACTGATTCTACGTGAACTCTGTAAGTATGACCATCTTGTTGAATCTCACGACCTTCCCAATATTGTCTTGCCTCAGCTTCATTTCTCCAAAGTCTCGGAACGGAATAATAACTATCCCCTTCACTTTGCAAACCATTCGGATCCAGCAACATTACTGGATTATTATTACAATACTTAAACAAATTCAAACCATCAACAAACCCTGCAGGGTCACTACTCGTCCACCTTCCAAGACATGCAGCATAATATCTCGATCCGAAATTATAAAATCCCGTTTCATCATCACGCTCTTTGCCGCTGAAGCGGTATCGCTTTAAACTTAAATCAACATCGGATTTAGATACACGATAAGCAGATGTTCCGTAAGGATGATATTCTTCATAAGAAATCACATCTCCTGCTTCATTTGTCTCAAGCATAGCAGAACCAAGATGATTATTGTATTGGTATCGAATATTATTTTCATCAAGTGCATTAAAAGGATCGCTGTTATTCAGATCAATTGTTTTAGTATCCACTTGCGCAATACGCCCAGTGTTATCTGATACATGTAATGTGTATCGTTCCAAATCTATTGGATCATCGTTTTGGCTTTCTCTGTAAATCTCAACTGCGCCTAGATAGATGCGCTCGAGTTTTTTCCCTCCGATTCGTTCGATAACTTTTCTTGTTCTGTTTCCGCCAATTCCATAAACATAATAGGCTCTTCCTCCTCCGCCCAGATTTACTTCTTTCAGCTGATCCATAAAATTCCAGATCATACTGTTCGCTGAAGAGAGATGCGGCATCGAAGTCATATTTCCATGAAGATCATGAGTATAAATATTGGAGAAGATTCCATCTAAATCTCCTTCCGCATTTGTTCCTTTCAGTCTGTTTGTTTTATTTGCAGAATCATCTTCATACTCATACCGGTATCGTTGTATCCAGTTTGCATTATTAGCAATGTGCTGTAATAGTGAAATATTTCCGCAATCGTCATATTCGTATTGTTCTGAATAATTTCTAACTGCATTTGTATCATTGATATGCGGAAGTTCATTAATAAAAGGAAGATCGTTGTAATCTCTCTGTACATTTCCTCCTAATCCCGCATGCTCCCTTCCGGTTGCTTTCTTCAACTGATAAATTGCATCGTATTCAAATTTGTTTTCAGGATATACAACTGAATTCCTGAAAAAATGTGTTTGCTGTGCATCGTCACGTTGTTGCGTAATATTTCCAACAGGATCAAAAGTGTATTTTAAATTTTGTATGCTTTGATTATCTCCATCGGTTTCATCAAGCTTCGTAACAAGATTAATTAACCGGAACGTTTGCGGGTCATAAAAATAATTAGTAATAGTTCCGTTTCCATATTTAGCAAACTGCCTTTGCCCTTTTGCATCATAGTCCTGGCTTTCGAGAAAAGTTACAAAATCACCTGCACCTCGGATGTTCACTCTTAATGAATCAAGAAAATTAGCTTCGTTATATTTTGGTACAATAATCGAATTGTCGGGAAGAGTAGCTGTGATTGGCCTGTTCAATGCATCGAGAACAGCCGAAAAAGTAAAAGCTTCATCTTCTAGTAGAGGTGCAGCAGCTGTCTGAATAGCAGTAATATTATTAATTCCAGTTAGTGCATTCCAGTTAATTGCTATTTTATATTCTTTTGCTAATCTTGTTTCGACTTCAGTTGCGTTGCCTTTGAAATCCATATTTTTGATTGTCACAACTCCTGACTGGTCATACATCTGATAAGCTCTTCCTTTCATATTGCGTGTTTTTGCTTCTGCATCAGGAAATAAATCTCCATACACAGTGTGGCTAAAGAGAATTTCGTTTGCTCCCTCTTTGACAAATGAACTGATAGGACGGTGAAGATTATCAAACGTGCAGTACATTTCACGAATACTATTATCCCATACTCTAACCAACCTTCCCATCACATCACTAAAAATCCATCTCTCACCTTTCTCAGCGCTCTTTCCATAAATTGAAGCTCCTATCATATTAATATATCCTTCTGAAACATTTCTCCCGAATTGATCAAATACTTTTGAATATCTTCCTGCCAGATCACTTTCGGAATAAACACTCGTGGTCTTTCCACTTCCAAAATCACTGACTGCGTACACTGATCTTCCAAGTGAATCAGTAAATACTGTTCCTGGAGTATTATAATGTTTAGCAGCAAGCCATGCGGCTCTTGTTTCAGGATCAGTTGGTTCAGCAATTAATAATGGATCGGGACTTCCACGATCTGAATACCATTTGCTGTCTTTAACCGTATCATTTACATCAAACGATTTAAAATACCATGAATCAAATTCTATTTTTGAAAAAGTGCCATTCGGGAATTCAGTTCTTATATTCCTTCCAACAGGGTCGTAGTAAACAATGGGAGTAATTCCTGTTTCTACTAATTCTTCTTCACTTTCATATTGATTAGTTGTGCTGAAATAAGGCTCATATTGTTTAACGGGATTACCTTTATTATTTAAAATTGTTCTTCCATTTCCAACCCATCGCGGATTAGCATCTACTTCTTCAACAGTCTTTGTAACCGTATTCCAGAGCTTTGCTTTTCCCGGTTCTGCCTGTACCTTCGACATTATAATGTTACCGCCTCCATCCGAATAAACATAGCTTTCCTGCCAGCGTGGATTTGATGCACCGTGTTTCTCCCGGGCATACATGTGCACATAATTCGGCTTCCCATTATTTTTCCAGTTGAATAAATCATACTCTATTCTTGCAGTCGGATCGGAAAGCGTATCACCATCTGTGCTCCCTGCTTTTCCCATCACTGCAGATTTTATTACCAAACCTAATTCATCTGTTTCAACTTCTGCAAGGTTCATGTTAGGGTCAGTTAATAAAACCGGTGAAAGTGTTCGATAATCATTTACAGCAGATGCAATATTTCCGATTGCATTTGTAGTGCTCTTTACAAGCAAAGTATAGTGGTCATATTCAACCAAGCTATCATTACCAAAAACATCTTTAGCTCCAACGGGAGTAAAAAAATTATCTCCCGGATTAGGTAAATAAATGTATGTCCCGGATTGTGTCCACCAATGAACATCACGTTCAGAATGAACATACATAGCAGCGGACAACATTGAGTCGGTAACCTTACTTCCATAGTATTTTGTTACAAGATTTCTTGTAAATGCCAGGTTGTATGACTTGTGTGCTATGCCCAATGATGACAGTAGTCCTAACCCCAGTGGTCCTGTAAAATCATCTCTTAAGAAATATACTCTGCTATGAGAAGATAATCTTTTTTGAATTCCGGCTGTAAAATCCTCTTCAAATAAGATTTCTCCCGCGGCCGGAATAGCAGCTATGCTAGTCTTTAAATCATCTTTGTTAAAAAAGAATCCGACAGGTCTTGCAATTCCGGAGATTTCATAAGACTTTGATTCATACCCTGCACGTAAGCGATAAATATCATTCAACAAAATATCATTTGATGTATATAAAGATTCCCCATAAACAATATACATCTTGTTTTGCTCTTCCCAAACTTTATCAGGAATAGCATTTGGAGCTGGCGGTCGGGCAACACGAGGATAAACTACTGATGTTGATTTTGTTACGTTTCCAAGTTCATCTGTTTCAAGAACAAAGGATTGCGAAATCCTCGGGTCTACTGGATTTCGTTCATAACTATAAGAAATAGATTCTGATGGAATTACCAGAAATGATGCATATTTATTTTCGCCTCTCGGTTGAACAACCCTGATTTCAAAATTCGATTGTGTTGCTGTATAAGGCAAAGCACTCTTACTAGAACCATCTTCTGAATAAACCTCTCCTCTCAATGGCAATCCTTTACAAGCACGCAATGCCTCACGCAAATCATCACCTGTAAGATTTAAGAGATTTCCATGTACATCTCTCGCAATTATTGGTTCAGGTAAATCATATTCTGTGAAAAACGTGTTTTGAAAATATTCGCTTTTGCATTGATGAAGAATTTTTTCTCTTCCAAAATAGGTCCCTGTATGAAACCATGAAATGGTCTTAACCGGGGGTTGATGTAAATCTTCTTCTACAACATTCCTTGCTGTATTAATTTTGAACTGTTCGAAATCTTCAGTGTCAAACTGCTCGACTCTTGCAAAGCCCCTGAACTCTCGTTCATCATAATCAAAATATCCATGCCGGTACGAATATGAATTTGTAAAAACAGTTTGTCTGATTTTGTCTTCCGATCTTACTTTTGAAATGCAATGAACAGGAAAAGGAAGTTTTGTTATCCATTTGTTTCCTTCCTTTTTATCCTTCAAATAATAATAGGTTGATGGTTTGTATTCTATTGTAACTTCTTTACCGCAATTATTTTCATATCCAATAAACAGATGAGGTTTTTTACTTCCCATCAAATCTATATATTGCAATGGTTGATTTGTTAGGGGAGATGAATATACAATACAGGCTGTTCCTGAACCAAGAAAATCTAACACTGCAACGTCAGCAAGGTTATCAATTTGCGGAAAAGGATTAATAACTTGTGGTTCTGTTTTCCATTCGTTACCGTTAAGGTTCATCCAGACACGAAAATCATTTTTGCCTAGATAAACTACATCAGTTGTACCTGACCCGTCAATATCAGCTAATCGTAAAAATGATGGATTGAAAGCATCAGGATGATCAAAAAATGGAGCATTATCCATATTAACTTTGGAGCCGAACTTTCCATAACCAAGATTAGGCCAGTAACAAATTTCACCATTCTGAATACGGACAATATCCGTAAGTCCGTCGCCAGACATATCAGCAAGAAAAATACATTGCTCTCTATCGGCAAAAATTATTGCAGGTCCTTTTTCCTCGTCTATTTCCTTAAAGACAGTTTGTGAAACTTCGAAACCTTTTTCACCAGCACCCGGATACCATCTAAACAAATCATCTTCTGTAATCAGCAAATCAGCACGTCCATCACCATTCAGATCTATCGGGCGCATGTTTGGGTCAACGGGATTAATATTAGGAAACGACTCGAAATTTTTCATTGATTCCCACTCATCTTCTTGAGACAATTTGAAAAATCCTTTCGGTTCATTTTCAAATTGCACTAAATATTTAACTCCATTCCCTTCGAGTTCCTGGATTGAAAGTGATCCGGTACTTAATCCGTTCAAAGAAGGTTTTGGAGCAACAGGAAATGCTTTTGAAAAATTCCCCCCCCCTAAATTTGATTTATAATACCAGCCGTTTCCTTGCTCTGTCAATATTCCAGAAACTCCCTCACTGAACAAATCAATCCATATATAGCTTTTGTCATCAATCCCAACAGGAGCATTAACAATGTTTTCAGGAGTTACGCTTTTAACTTCTGTATACCATTCATGCTGCTGATACTTTATATCTAATTCCGGTAAGAATTTTGTTTTATATGAATTAGTTACAGTATCCCATAAGTGTCCGTTATGTCTTGCTTGAACTAAATAAGAAAATCCTTCGACTTTTTTGTTGTTACCAATTAGATCCAAATCATCATCATAAAATAACTCCAGTGATTTTGTGAGATAAGGAGAGTGGGGAAGTTCGGTTATATCAAAGCAATGAAAAACCAAAACTCGTTTACACCGGCGGTACGTTCTGATTTCAAAGCCTGAACGGTAGGTTGAAAAAGGATCCTTTCTGCATGTCCAGATGTTTTTTTCAACATCTACATCCATGGGAATATTAACAGAATTATCGTGCTCTCCATAATCAAAAATTACCCTAAACATGAAATCATTTTCTACCGGAATAGGATCTCCTAAATAATAAGGACGCTTGTTACCATAAACAATTTTTTTGAGATATGTTTGAGTACAATTTCCAATCCTGTTTTTCTCATTTGACTTTCTTTCTACTCCTGAAAAATCTTCCTTCTTAAAATAATTGATTAAGATATTTCCTTTATCATCATGAGTTCTGCAGAGAAGCCACTCAAAGACACAACTATCATCTGTTGGATTGCTGATGCGGCTTTCATCTGTTAATCCATAATATGAATGGACATTGTCTTTTGTAATTGTCTTCCAATGTGTTTCACCATTTGCATTATTTTTCCACTTTTCGATTCTGGCAAATAGACCTTCAATGCGTGGACGATATCTCTTTATAGTGTAGCTGATTCCATTAACAGTACGTGACTGTTCAAACTTTTTCCAGGTATTGTCTGCCTGTTTTTCCAAAAGAGGAACTAAGTCTTCTGCTCCTGATAAAATAAAAATGTCCGATTCATCCTCATCTTTATATTGAGGTAATTCTCTTTCCGTTTTTCTTGTAATAGATGGTATAGAAAGATTCCATCCAATACCAAAAGGTGAGTTTCCACTTCCTGAATTATAGTTTAAACCAATTGAAGGTGCAAATCCATGACGCGAAGGACTAAGAGGAATGGGTATTTCAAAGGAGGATGTTCCTGTTACTGCATTAACTTGAAATTTTTCTTCGATGCCTTTTATTGCTCCGCCGCCTTTTGGTAAAGTAATTTGAGGAATTTCTATAGATTTCATTTTAGTTGCAGCAGGGTTCGCTGTTGAGTCAGGTGAGTTTTTATTCGACTTAATATTCTCTGATTGCATTTGACTTCCTCTAGTTATGATAATTCAAATAACGAATTTCGAATTAAATAAAAATCCTTTAGTCTTTATTCAATGCAAAATTTTAGGTACAACACTTGGGTACACTTGGGATTACTTGTAAAAATTATTACCCCTACTCAATTCAAAATGATCATCAGGTTTTTATATCCAATCCGATGCAAGAATGGAATTATTGAAGAAATAATGCAAACTTTATTCAGCACAGGAATTAATCCGGAAAAAGAATTCATAGGTATAGTTGGGGATACAGGAGAACAGGTTGTCATGGAAATAGAAGTAGTTTTAATATTAAAATCCGGCTGCTTTCTAAGATCTTAGCTACTTTGACACCAGAAGCATTATTCAATAACGGGATCCCGGGATCTTTTATACTATTTACCCAGCATAGCTGTAGGCTCCAGAAAGAAAAGATCGTTAAATAGTTTTTTGGCATAAATTTTTTTGTCTTTTACTTCATCCGGAGCAGTATCCTTGACTTTTTCAACGAATGTCGATTTGCTAAATTTTAAAGCGATATCACGCATTGAATTGGTTTGGCTGTCTTTTTGGAAGAGCGAAACCAATGCCTTATTGCCATTGCTCCATTCGGAAAGACAATTAGTGAAATCAAGCTTTTTGACTATACCAGGATTAAAACTCATATCTCTTGTGAGTTTAGGTCTTATAGCAGCCCAATCACCATTTTTAGAAATATAGATTGAATTGAAAGTTTTTTGTAGCTTATCGCTTTTTATATCATACTTAAATAGATCGATTTTAAGAACGAATTTTCCTTTTTGGTTTTCGCTTTGATTCGTCAGTATGGTTTCCCATTCAATTTGTATTTCAATGTCATTTTTATCCCGTTGCAAATTCCAAACCACACTTTTAAAAGTACTATGCAACATCTTATTACCCCTAAACACCTTAAAGTATATGTCAGGTTTACGATCTGTAAGGTTCCATACGCCTTTTATTTGCTGCATTGTGATGCTGAATCGTCCTTTGCTGTCTGTGACTCCGCTGCCTGTAAGATCATCCTTGCGATTGTTTCTGTCCCATGCTTCCACTTTCAAATTGGCTATCCCCTTTTTTGTATTTTGGCTTTTGATAATGCCCGAGATGGTGATGTTTTTCTTTGCCATGATTATTAACTGTTAAAATTAGTCTTCAAGAATATCATTGAATATTAGGATGCTTCGATAGAAAATTTGGTGAGATAACCTTATAAAAAAATTGTTATTCATAACAGAAGAAGTTTTATTACATCTAAATTACACCATAAGTTATTAAATTTCTTTCAGTTCAGGAATGATATTTATCATAATTAAGTATGATAAAAATCATACAAAGTATTTTATTGAAATAATTTAAATTTAAATTTTAGACAGCGTAGTTAGGTATTTGTTGATTATAAATTTCGATCAGTAAAGCAACCAATATCGGAACTCTCTGGATTAATCAAGATTGATTCTGGCAGTACATTTATGCAGGATCTCAAAATGATCGTCCTGTTCTGTTAATCTGGAAGATAACCACATGTTGTAACATCCTTACATACCAAATCTCAACGAATTCGACGAAGACAATTTTGCATTTATTATATGATTTAGTACATGTAATTTAAACCAGTTCAGTTTACGAATTGAAAGTAGGAAGTATATAAATGAAATCTTCAATTCTTCTATTCCTTTCATTAATTATTATAGTACTCTCTTCTTGCGGCTCAGATGATCCTGTTTCTTCTAGTCCCCCTCAATACGATAACTCCTTTATCTCATCATTAATAACAGTTGGCAATGATTTATGCCGGTGGAAAATTTAATTCTATAAATGGCGTCGGTGCGCATAATATAGCAAAATGGAATGGTTCAGCT
This sequence comes from uncultured Ignavibacteriaceae bacterium, assembly GCA_964391015.1. Classification (GTDB taxonomy): domain Bacteria; phylum Bacteroidota; class Ignavibacteria; order Ignavibacteriales; family Ignavibacteriaceae; genus XYD12-FULL-36-8. The sequence continues at coordinate 2,117 of CAYMKU010000044.1, read as the reverse complement.
TGGTCTGCTTTAAGCAGTGATTACATGGATAAAGTGTATTCTATAGCTGCAAATGATAGTGGTGTTTATGTAGCAGGAGAATACCCTGTTTCTTTTTTTATTTTTGATGGAATTGCAAAATGGAATAACATAGATTGGTCTGTATTTGCATCAGCATGGTCTTTAGCAAGTAACGGCAGAGTAAGTTCAATTATAATAGTCGGAAATGATATTTATGCCGGTGGGTGGTTTGATAATATCGAAGGTGTCGATGCAAAATGTATAGCAAGGAGAGATGTATCCGGCTGGCATGCTTTGGGGAGCGGTATAGAAAATTCAAATAATTCCTGGATAGAAACTTTGAAAGAAAATGGTAGTGATATTTATGTTGGAGGTTATTTTATAAATGCTGGCGGGGTTTTCACAAATTGTATAGCAAAATGGGACGGAACAGTTTGGTCAGGACTTGGGACTGGCTTAGATAGTCGGGTTAGTACGATTGAGGTAAATGGAAGTTATGTTTATGCAGGAGGGGATTTTGGTTACGCCGGGGGAAATGTTGCAAAATATATAGCAAAATGGGATGGATCAGACTGGTCTGCCCTCGGGAGTGAATTGAATAACTCTGTTTATTCAATCGGATTTAATGGAAACGATCTCTATGTAGGAGGACATTTTACCAAAGCAGGTGAAGTCGTCGTAAATCATATTGCCAAATGGAATGGATCAAACTGGTCACATTAGGAAGCGGTGTAAATAATCTTGTAAGATCAATTGCAGTGAACGGAAATGATGTATATGTCGGCGGGGACTTTACAGTTGCCGGTCAAGTTATTGTAAATCATATCGCCAAATGGAATGGAAGTGAATGGAGCGGATTTTAATCAGATTCAAAATCCTTGAAATTGAAATCGAGAGAATATTTCCATGTCAGTAAATTGATCATTGAACATTGATAATTGCCCCTCATATCTTCCTCGTCCTCTCCACCAGCATCGCAATATTCTCATTAATCGGTTTCAATCTCTCTTCAATAGTTTTCTTAAGATCATCAAAACGATTCAAATAATTTTTCTCAATCTCTTCAACCCGGGAGTCCAGTTTAGTTACCTTATCCGTATGAGTCTTCCATATATACGCAATCAGTGCAAGTACCGGTACCTGCGATATAATCCCTGTTATTATTTCTGTCGCCATTTATTTTTTTTATCTGAATTTCTTTGAGGTTTCCCGTAACTCGTAATTCGTAATTTGTAACTTGTAACTTGTAACTTGAAACTAAACATTCACTCTCCTATAAGCTTCTACCACAGAGCTCAAATCAAACTCCTTAAACCTCATCCTCACCACCTGTATTGACCTGCTGTCATCAATCATATCCTGTATTTGCTTTTCGGTCAGCGCCAGAAAATTCAAACTCTTCTGATCCATTCCATAGCCTTCATACTTTCTTAACATATACGCTGATGCAGCTAAGACTAATACTGCATCAGCCAGATCCCCGGGTACATTGCATATCCTGTATTGTGCATCTTGGAAATTCTGTTCAATGTTTGTAGAAAATCTCATAATTATATCACTCATTATTTCAGAAACATTAAATTCATAACTATCAACAATTATTTTATCACCCGACCGAACTTCACTTGTAAAAAATGTATCAACTCCTTCTGCAATATCTGTTGACCTAATTCCTTCAATTTTTCCGGATCCTAATATATTCTTGTAACCTGCTTTGTATTTTACTTTGATATTAAATTTAATATTACTCCTTTTGAAAGAATAATCTTTTAATAAACTAAATTAAGCCGGCTGTCTTGCATTCGTAAATACAAACTGAATCTGCAATAGTATCTCCCGGCTTATTGATTACATTTTCGTATTCAGCTGTATTATAGTTGAATTGCTGAAGTTCCAAAATTTCCCATACCGGCCAATTATTAAGATAGATACTATTTTGTTCATTCATACAACAAAACTCGGTATTCACATTATATTCCAAATTCCTGTTACATAAGCTGCTCAACTTGGCAGTAGCTCTCCGGATTAAATTCATAAGATAATGATCCTCCGTGGTATCAGTCAAATCAATTCCTAAAACTTCTTTAAGCTCATCTATCTGAACCATAATTAAAAAA
>CAYMKU010000043.1:0-26366 GCA_964391015.1 uncultured Ignavibacteriaceae bacterium | reverse complement strand
TTGCCTAATGGTGTATATTGTATATTAGGACTGGCTATATCAGTTGTAAGGCCTGCAATTTCATCAGCGCCGACATCTGGTGTAGCACCCCTAGAATTGTTATCATAGTCTGTAGTGATTCCTGCAACAGCCTGTCCACCGCTTTCACATTGTGTGGCAGTACCTGTTTGCAAATGCAGGTCATAGGGTGTGGCTCCGATATTCACAAAAGGAGGCAACTCACTGAAGCTGCTTTGGTCTCTTGGAGTAAAACGGTCTTTTAATTCTTGTATGGTCTGGTCACTGTTTGTTCCGTCATAGAACAATACATTGTTGACTCCGGGTGTGCCGGCATAGTAACAATTATATCCATTATTAACAAGCAGTTTTGTAAACCCGCCTGTACTTGCCACTTGCAAAGCAGCTGTTTTACCTGTACCAAATGGCGTACTGTTATTGGCAAAAATATTATTACGCATCAGCAGGCTAACAGTGCTGGCAGAGGTAAAGTAGCATGCCGCAGTCCCAAAGTTGACGCCTGAACTGGTAGCATTCAGGTAAATGGTATTATAACTGATATAGTAATTGCTGGTCGTGGTGCCATCAATTCTCATCCCCATTACGGAAGGCGTAGTTGCTGAAGCTGCATTGGGCGCCCTCAGATCGCTGATAAAATTATTATAAATGCTCAAATTAAAATTGGAAGAAGTGCCTGTGTATATGCCCATTGTATAAGGGCCGCCTGCTCCGGAAGAGGTGGATGAAAGATTATAAATGTTATTCCGGTAACAAGAAAGATTCTGAGCAAAATTAAAATAAACAGCGCCTACCAAAGCTCCGCCGTTGATAGTGTGAATGGTGTTATTATAAAAGGTTTTAAGTGTAGGGCCAGCGCCGGATGATTCATAAAAAGCATACGTATCTCCGGTGCCACCATTAAGTGTATTACATAAATTATCATGGGTGTTGCAATTGTAACCTATCCCGTTATTATAGTACCCGTACATTACACCTGAACCGGCACTATTGCTGTTTGTGTTCACATTATTATTATACACATTGGTCGTGTTGGTACTGGCACTGTAATATATGCAGTTCATCGTGCCGGAAACGCCGGTCTTGGTATTACCGTTCACCGTATTATTAAAAATTTCTACCAGTAAAACCAACGAGGCACTTGATCCGGAATAATAGATACCGCTGAATTCACCAGTGCCCGGATGAGAATTGTTGGTAACTGTATTGTCATAAATATTAGTATAGGTTGCCGTAGCTCCGTGGTTAATTGCCCTGAATATAGCGCTTGTTGCAGATGGATATGTGCAATTCCGAACCAGGTTATTATTTATATTCACGGTATTGCCAGCCCCTGTACCCCCGCCAACAATACTGATACCCTGCATGGCCTGTGTCGTACCGCCGCTTACTAATTGTATCGTATCGAAGGATACATCGATCGTTGCATTCAATGCTGTATTGATCAGGATTCCGTTTAAAGCAGCGTTGGTTCCTGTTCCACCGTTGATATTCGTATTGGATACCCTGATCTTGTTCTGGTAGATTGTTACGATAGCATTACATGCAACCGTTGATCCACCAAAATTGGTGATAATACTCTGACCGGTTCCTTGTTTATTGATCTCATTTTGTTGGTCAAACAGGTCATAAGGTGCAGCCTGGTTATAACCGTTCAATGAATACCCCTGGTAACAGTTCTGGATCGCATTATTATAGAATTTATTAAAGGAATTAGTTCCATTGAAGTTGGCAAGTGTTAGCGCTGTGGTACTGGTTGATAAATGATTTCCCCCGTATATACCAACCGATGCGGTATTGGTCTTGTTCAAGGTAATAGAGCAGTTCTTTATCGTGTTATTCTGGCTGCCGTTGCTTGTGCTGGTTTTTAACAAAGCATAACCCCATTCCATCTGTGTTGTAGGAGTGACATTAACAGCATTCTCCTGCAGGTCAATACCGTCAATAGTAATATAGTCAGCACCATTAATAATAAAAATACCATCTAAGGTCAGGGATACACCAGGCGTCAAAGCTGTTATAAGCGGATTAGCACCAGCACCCGAACGCTGAAATACAACCGGCTTTGAAGCCGATGGTGGATTGGTGGCTATCGTTACTAACAACGCTGCGGTGAGCGTTTCTGTATGGCCGGCGGCAACATTAAAAGTTACCCCGCCCGTACCAACGCCCTGTGTGTTCAGGTCAGTTACTGCAGCTTCAATTGTTGCATAATCACCAGGAATTGACTTGGGACCGGTTAGCTGTGCATTCGCCATCCCCGCCATGATCACGGAAATAAGCAATACGTAAAATTTTCTCATACGTGTTTTTTTTGGTTTAAAAAATACAAATCTATTTCCATCCCGTAAATAACAGGACAAGAATACTAAACTAATAAACTAAATAATGCAGGTAACGGAAAGATGGGAATTATAAGTATTGGATTGAGCCTTAAGGATTTGGAGAAATGGTTTCTAAATATAGGAAGAATTATTTATTGGGCAAATTTTTCCCCCCCGCCTCACCCCTGCCCTCTCCACAAGTGGAGAGGGAGAATTCCGTTTCAATTCATAATCACATTCTCAACAGACTTCACGTCTATCCTCACTCCCGGCCTCACCCCCAACCTCACCCCCCAGTAACATTGTTTTTCATAATGAACTTTAAATATCAAATCCCCTCTCTCCCGGAGGAGAGGGGGGATTGAAAAAAGTTGAACATTAATTAACGAATACTTATCGGGGGTGAGATTATTGCTTCACAAACTTACCCACTACACCATCACAATTGCTGCTGCAAACTAATTTCACCATATATATCCCATTACTGAGGTGATTGATATTAACAGGAATTGTATTACTCCCGGCTTCAACATTAGCAACTTGTTGTTGCACTGTTTTGCCTGCAATATCTGTTATCACAAACGTTACTTTATCCTTATTTGGCGCAGCGATCAATACATTCACCAATGTACTTGCCGGGTTGGGGAATAAACCATCAATGTTCAATGTAAGTGGTTTGTCTTCTTTTATCAGAACGATATTGCTGAACTTACTGTTCCCGTCAAGGCCTACCTGGCGCAAACGGTAATACTGACTACTGCCGGTCACGTTGTTATCGGTGTATGCATAATTCAACTCGGTCGCACTGTTTCCGCCCAATCCCAGTGAATTCACAAAACCAAGAACAGAATAATTAACACCATCTGTTGAACGCTGCAGTTCAAAGCCGTGGTTGTTTTGTTCACTGCTGGTTGTCCATCGCAATTGGTTGCGGCTGCCGTCTTTGTATCCGCTGAAGCTAAGAAGTGAAACAGGAAGCGATACACTTTGCTCACCACCTACGCCAAATTGTGAGAACCCGGACATGTTGGTTCGCTGTAAAGTTGCAAGGGCATTTGAACCTGTTGTGGCAACATGCACACCATTTAATCCCCAATTGGATGCCGCATTATCTCTTTTCAGCAAATGCAATTTTGTGTAGTCAATGATATCTACAAATCCGGCTGCATTAAAACTTCCGGTATAAAGGTCGGCCGTTATTGAACCGGCATTGATTTCCCAATAACCAGACAGGGAAGTACGATTAATATTATCACCGGACTCATTAAGCGGCAGTCCATTATTTCCCGGAGAACCGGTAATAAATCTGGCTGCCAGTGTATTATTGGCTGTGATGGAACCAAAATTAATAACAGCCATTTGCCGGTTGGCGGAATTACCAACCGGGAAGAAATAATCCTGCCCGGAAAATACTGTCCCGATAGCTCTTCTAAAAGCACCGGCGCCATCCGTCACAATATACGATGTGGCAGCGCCTGCACTCAGTGAACTGGGGAACGTACTTATTAAGCTGAGGTTATTAGCACCCAATATTATTTTTCCGTTTGTCATGGTTAATGTGCCGCCCAGATCAAGATCTGTGAGAAGTGTCATATTATTATTTCCTGTTCCTGCACTGTTGTATGTAAGATTATTCAATACTCTTGAGCCGGAAGTGAACCCGATCGAACCAATACCTGTGGCCCCGCTGGTTTTATCAATGACCAGGTTTGACGAGGAATGACCCGTAACGGTTCCGGTATTGGTGGCGCTGAAAAATCCGGAAGCACGAATAGTAAGTGTTCCGCCATTCAGTGATAAAGTATGAGTTGATTGCTGCAGGTTCAATCCCCCGCTGGATGCATTACCCAATAAAAGATTAGCGCCGCTCAGGAGAATGTTTAATGTAGTGGAAGGTGCAGCGGGTGTCTGAAGCCTGAATAGCTGGAAATCGCCGCCGGTTAATGATTGTGTACCCGATCCGGTTAAAATCAATGTGAGACGGTTGCCATCTCCTGCAGGGTTAGGATCAAATGCTGAACCATTCAATAAAATAAAATTACCTGCAAGATTTACGGTGGAGAACGGTGTGCCCGCTCCGTTAAATCCGGTTACACCATCCAACGTAAAGTTTCCGTTAATAGTTGTTGTTCCTGTTGCCAACGTTTTTGTTCCGTTGGTCAGAATTAAATGATAATATGAAATGGCCGGAATTACCAAAACACCCGATTGGGCAAAATTGACCGTACTGCCGGAAGAAAATGTTCCCATGGTGGGAAGTGATGCGTTCTGTAAAGTGAGTGTACCAAGATTAGCCACATCAATTGTTCCTGTCAATGAAAACCCCGTTGGTATGATCAGTTCCGTTGGAGCAGCTCCATTACCAACGACAACTTTTGCTCCTCCCCCGGATACAGTCCAGTTTGCATCCAGCGTTTCAGTAATGCGGTTCGACACGGTAAATATTTGTCCGTCGGTAGAAAAATCAAGCGGGGCTGTTCCGCTCCCATCAGAAACATCACCCCAGTTGGCAACATTAGTAAGGGTACCGGATGATTTGCTGTAATACGTTTTTATACCTGCACCTGTCAGTGCAACTGTTGGTGGGCTGGCTACTCCACCACCACTGAATGTAATATTTCCTGATTTGGGGCCGCCTGTTTGCGGAGTAAACCTTACATAAACAGGTGTTGCACTTAATGTAGCACTTGCATAAGCGATCGTGGTGCTGGCACCCCAGGTGGCATCATCATTGGACACCTCGAAATCGGTTGAAGGTGAATTAACGTTTATATTTCCGGGTGCTCCGGTAAGATTTGTACCCGAGAGGTTAAAAGACTGCGATGCTGATTGTGTACCCACCGTTTGCGGGGTAAATGCCAGAGATGAAGGCGCAACACCTAATGAGGGTGAAGAAGAAGATGGAGTTACCTGTGCCCAGGTCGTTCCAACCAGGATAGCATCAACTCGTTGCGTGGAGGCATTGGCAGCATTACCCTGACGGAGATAAAAAGCGCCGATAGTAGTTGCATCCGTTGCAGTACTGGTTACATTTGGAATAGTTGCCGGCCCTTCGCTTCCGCCCAATGCCGGGTTTACCCATAAATTCACCACGTCATCGGTTGTTGTGCCGGTATTATAAATATAATTGACAGCTATAAAATAATTGGTTCCAAAATTTCTGACAGTCGATTCGTAGGTTATTGCAGTTGTACTGTTCTTTGAAATTCCAAAGACAAACCCTGCCCCGCTGGATTTTATGAAGAACCTTAATGGAAATACTGTACTGGATTGATAAAGTCCTGCACAATAATCTCCGGTAACCTGTGCAGCACTTACATTAATTAAAAAGGAAGCATAAACTGGTCCGGATGTTATGGCAGTAAAAGCTTTGTTGTCATCTTCCCCGCTGGTCGTCATAGAAACTGCATTACCCACTCCTGATCCGGTATGGCCTGCATAGGTTAAAGAAGGTGCAGTCACCATAATGGCATTTGTTCCCGGGGAAGAATGGGCAGTCCATCCGTTTGCAGTCAGGGCCGTACCGGCCGTATAATTAAAGTCTTCAGTTAAGACCTGCCCCTGCAAAGTTTCTACCGCAACAACCATCACCAAAAAAAAGTAAATCTTTTTCATATGGAAATTTTTATTTCTTTAAAGATCAAATTCATTTTCAATATCTAAAATCTATCAGGAATTTTAAGCCTGAAATTAGATGGAATTAGTTATCCCCCAAATGATTTATATCAATCAGAATAAATCCTCACCCCAACCTACGCTTAAGCTACGGTTGGCAAGCCGGCCTGCTCTACAATTGGAGATGGAAGCCTCACCCCAGCCTCACCCCCAACTATCGTTGTTTTTCATAATGAACAATAAATATCAATCCCCCCTCTCCTGCCGGAGAGGGGGGATTGAAAAAAGCTGAACATTAATTAACGAATGCTTATCGGGGGTGAGGCTCTATTGCTTCACAAATTTACCCACTACCCTATCGCAATTACTGCTGCAAACCAATTTCACCATATACGTTCCATTGGCCAGTGTGCTGATGTCAACCGGAATGGTATTGCTTCCGGTTTCAATACCCACCACTTTTTGCAGCATGGTTCTTCCTGCAATATCTGTAATGACCATTGTTACTTTATCCTTATTTGGCGCAGCGATCAGAACATTTACCAAACTATTAGCCGGGTTGGGGAACAAACCATCAATCGTTAATGATACAGGCTTATCACCTTTTATCAACACAATATTGCTGAGTTTGCTGTTACCATCAAAGTTCACCTGGCGCAAACGATAATACTGCCTGCTTCCGGTTACATTGTTATCCGTATAAGTATAGTTTAGCTGAGATGTGCTGTTGCCACCCAATGCCAGCGTGTTTACAAATCCAAGCGTCGTGTAATTGATGCCGTCGGTTGAACGTTGTACTTCGAAACCGCGGTTGTTACTTTCGCTGGATGTAGTCCAACGCAGTTGGTTGCGGGTTCCGTCTTTGTAACCGCTGAAGTTGAGCAGGCTGACAGGCAATGCTCCAAAACTACCCGCAATGTAAAACCCGGAGAATCCCGTTACATCAAAGGTGATGGTCCACCAACTGTTTGTAGCATCCCATACAATATCAACATCATCAGGATTGATTTGTGTTGCCACACCCGGTACATAGTTACCCGGTGCCGTACCATTGCCGCTGTATTTAATTACACGGAGGTTAGCTATACCGGTGCCATCAGCAGGGCCTGTCGGAAGATCCGGATCAGCCCCATTTGCTGCATTATATGAATCAAATTCACTTTGCAACACATAGAGTGTTACTCTTGCTGTAGCTGTTGCCTGGTTAACAGCAGGTGTAATATCAAAGTGACGTTGGACATACGCATTACCACCGTAGGATTGAACGGTAGCATCAATGGTAACCTTTGAAGTGATCAGTCCGCTTACGGGAGAACCTCCATTTGGAAGTAATCCATCTACGATACCGCAGGCCGAGTTTGAGAAAACAGTACCTGTCGGACTTACGTTATAAGAAACAATGTCTGTGGTTCCAGGAACCGTTACAGCCAGAGTGGTACCCAATGTTCCCGTGAATTCATCCGCACCTATATCCGGCGCACCTGTATTGCGAACTGCTGCATCAATATCCGTTGTAATTCCCGCTACCGGAACACCTCTTCCATCTATACCACAATTGGCGGCAGTTAAGTGCAGGTCAGTAGAAGATGTAAATGCCGGCGCAACGCTTATTGAATTGGCATCTCCTGCTGAATTTATTTTCCAGTTTGTAAAATCATAACCGGTAGCATTCCAGAAACCAATATCGGATGCGGAAACATTATATAAGTCATTATAATCAGAGACCCAATCGGTAGCTGCGCCCGTTCCCTGGCTTGCTATTGCATAATTTACAGAACCACCTCCTGTCCTCTCCATGGAAAGGATATTATTTTTCAGTTCGACCGGGTGAGTAGGTGATGTGGCAGAATTATCTCCCCGTACAAATCCGTGGGATGAGAAAGTTCCGGTAGCAGTACCACCAATTCTTATTGAATTATAATAATAATACTGGTTATTACCTGCCGTACCGGCACCCACAATAATAACGCCGTTATATTGAACATTGTTTGTCTCACCAAATCCCAATGAAATAAAATTGTTATAGACTGCACCCGGCCCCATGAACCTGGCATAAATACCACAAGCAACCGGGGGTTGACCGGCAGTGGTGCCCGTGGATTTGTTCTTAATGTTATAGATCGTGTTTTTATAACATTCACCGGTCCAGTTTGTCAGCAGCATTCCAACTGCCAGGTTTGTGGTTGTTAGCGCCGTAGTGTTTTCGGCAACTAAGTCATGGATCGAATTGTTTGTAATATTTGAAACATACCATGTTGTACCCGGGAATGTATAAATTCCAATGACAGGTTGACTTCCTCCCGTATAAGAAGCTATTGCACCGAATGAACTTAAGTTATAAATGGTATTTGCATTAATTACAATACCACTTGTTCCACCGCTTGTATTTGCAATCCCTCTTATGCGGGCAGTAGTTCCGGTATTAGTAGCAGTTATATTCGCAATTGTATTATTGTCAATCGATGCAACACCCCCGGTTATTGAAATACCTGTTACAATCACATTGCCTGTATTCGTCCAGGTACCGGTAGCTCCTGCTGCATTACCACCAACGAAATTCCCCGAAACAGTGTGGCCTGTTCCACCCGCGATTAAAATACCGTTTTGCGTGGTAGCAGGCGGGGTGGCCAGGTTATTAAATAAATTATTATTGGTAATGGACCAGCCGTTTCCAATACCTGTTGCGGTCAGGTTCATACCATTGGCCGTAAAATTAAAGAGGTTATTACCTGAAATGGTATTGGATGCATTCAGCGCCCCGGCAGATCCGCTTGAATAAATTGAATTGGCAAAAGCTCCCAATACATCCGATCTGTCACGGATATCATTATTCATGATCGAGTTGTTGCTGTTGCCCGTTGTTCCGGTAGAAGTACTGAATGCCACTACGCCAGATGTTGTTGAAGTAGTTGCTCCTTCCAGTTTACAGTTCTTAACCGTATTAAAAGTGGCATCATTAACAAACCGGATCGTTGCGCCGGCCGTGCTGATATTTCGGATGGTCATGTCTTTCGAGGAACTGCCATTGTTGGAACCATCGATAGTTACATTATCAGCGCCGTTCAGATTGATCAATGCAGTTGCGCCGGTGCCTGACAGTAAAGTCGTAATACCCACATCGGGCTTTATGAGCAATGTAGATGAACCTGAACAACCAAAATTGATCGCGTTTAATGAATTGGTTCCATCTTCTGTTAAAGTCGGATCCAGTATCCTTGCCGTAATATTATTCACAAGCCCGGTGTTATTAATGGCTTCAAATAATCCACCTGCCCCTGTTACTGTGAGATAAGTACCTGCTCCGCCAATCGTAACGTCAGCAGCCAAACCACCTGCAATCAATGTATATTGATTGATCGTTCCGGTAACCGGGAATGCAGCCGCTGTTAATGCTACGCTGGAAGGAGCCGCATTAAATATACCGCTGTTGATCGATACATTTGGTGTAGCAACAAGGTCCTGTGCAACCACAAAATATTGTATAATATTACCCAGGGCAACACCACCATTTACAAGAGAATAAATTGTTGTAAAACTGAAAGGACTTGATGCATTCGTTGCTTCTACATATTTCCAGCCATCGGTTGCATTCGTGTTATCATTAAAGGTATTGGTGTTGGTTGTTTTCTTGAAATATAAACGGGGTTTTGTACCCGCTGTTGTATTTACACCCGTTGCATCGGTAATAGTTACCGGCGTAAGTGTTCTATCATTTATACATAGCGTGTTGCCAAAGGGTGTATAAGTGATCGCTGGTCCGGTTTGATCAACTGACTGCTCATAAGCGCCAATGGTTGGTGGGTTACCCCGGGCAATTCCCAGGTAATCAATAGTAATACCCGTTGAATTATCACCTGCTGCCAAAAGCGGAGAACCGGGTAGTGGTATAAGGTTGGTACTGGAATTGAAAAGCGGATCTGCCACTAATGAATTTACATTCTGGCCAAAACCTGCCTGAATATCTGCTAATGTTACTCTGTCTGATGAGATAAACCCGGTAACTCCTTGTGCACCTGAAACATAATAATCGTTATAATTTATAGTGGTATAAGCTGTGTTTGCAGCGACAGAATAAATTGAATACGACTTTGAAGCCGTTCCACCGGCATTTACATTAACAGTTGAGTTCTGGAAAGCATTATTTCTGCAATCCACACTTGAAACTCCTGAACCCACATAAAGTGCATAAGTAACTGTAGAAAGGGATCTATCAGCGTTACCTGATAAATAAACACTGTTGAAAAATAAATTCACACCCCCTGCAATAGTAGTAAATGTTGTGCTTGCACCAATTGAACCAAGAAATATACCGGCATGTCCATAACCAACTGTAGAAGAAGGCCATGAAGTTAAAACGTTGTAAATAACATTATTTGAAATGGTTATAGCACTACCTGTTTGTGCTGTACCAACTACAATACCTCTTGCAATTGAACTAGCTGAACTATTTGTACTTTTTACTTTACTGATTAAATTTCGGGATACCAGCGTATTGTTTGTTCCTGTTTCTAACGATATTCCTGCAATACCGACTGATGCAGTTGTTTCAACATTAACTGTGTTAGTACTAACCGTAGAATTTAATGTTTGTCCAATTCTGATTGCAATAACGTTAGCCAATGTCTCATTATAAAATATACTATTACTCAATATATTCAAATTATCATCTCCTCCGGTGGAAACAGCTGCTGTTCCAATAGCATATATACCAACCGCACAATTTGTAATATTATTATTCTGAATCGTTACATTATCATTATCTGCACCCGGTGTACCAGGCGTACTTCCACCAACTGATATACCATAACCAATAGAAGTTTGCACCCCTGTACTGATATTACAATTTTTGATTGTATTATTTGTTGCACCTGATCCGGTTCCCAAACTGATTAATGATAACACGGTGGGGGCCGTAGTTGCTGTATTGGTAATGGTAAGATCACGACTTGAACTTCCGTTATTACTGCCATCAATGGTCACATTATCGGCGCCGTTTAATTTTAATAAAGCACCACTGGCAACAGAACCCGTAAGAGTTGTGGTTGTATTGGGTTTAATTAAAAGCGTATAAGGCCCGCCGCTGCATCCGCTTGATGCGATGGTATTCAGTGCTGTTGCCCCGGTTTCTGTAATGCTGGCATCCATCAATACTATGGTGGTATTGCCTGATAGGCCATTCGCATTGATATTGGCAAAAACACCTGTTGCGGTTGCAACTTCGGTTAAACTTTTGAATGTTTCGGCGGCGCCAACATTAACAGTACCGCTTAAACCTACGGGTGTTATGTTATAGCTGTTTGTAGTGCCTCCAATAGGAAAAGCAGCAGCCGTTAATGCTACGCTGGCAGGGGTGGCAGCAAAACTACCTGCATTGATGCCCACATTGGGTGTAGAGGCATTATCCTGTGCCACTACAAAATATTGAATAGCATCCCCGATAATGGGAGCGCCACCGAACAATAAGCTATAATCGGTTGTCAAACTAAATGGAGATCCCCCGGCGCCGGTTGCTTCTGTAAATTTCCAGCCATCTGTTGCATTGGTATTATCAACAAATGTATTGGAGTTTGATGCTTTCTTATAATACAAACGTGGCCTTGTGCCTGCCGTAATATTAACACCGCTAGGATCGGTAATCGTTACCGGTGCCAATGTTCTGTCGGTCAAACAGGATGTATAGCCAAGTGTAGTATAAGAAATGGATGGACCCGATAAGTCAGCCGCAATACCTGTAAATTCATCGGCACCGATATCCGGAGAGGTTGCATTCCGGGCATTCCCGTCAATATCATCTGTAATGCCAGCAACTGGTGTGCCCCCGCTTTCTACCTGGGTTGCAATAGTGGTATTTATATGAAGATCGTAAGGTGTGGTTGCTACATTTACAAATGGAGGAAGTTCAGAGATCGCATTGATATCCCTTGGCGCCACTCTTGCTTTATAAGCAGCCAGCGTTAGGTCCGAATTTGTGCCATCATAAAAAATTAGCCGGTTAGCAGCAGGGGTTCCTGCGTAATAATCATTATTATTAGTTGCATTATTAAAATTAACGAGCGAAGTGGAAGCCGACCTCCTGAATGCGGAAACGATACCGGTTCCATTTGGAGTTGATGCATTTACGATAATATTATTTCTCATAGTTAACGAAGCGCTCGTTGCTGTGGCGTTATAGGTATGATATACCCCGGAGACGCTGAAATTGACACCGGATGAAGTGGCATTCAGGTAAATGGTATTGTAATCAAGATTAATAGAAGAACTCGCTGTTGTTGAAGTAATGTATATACCCCGTACCCCATCAGTTACTGCATCACCGGCAGGGCTTTTCAGGTCACTGATAAAATTATTAAAGATATTGGTGGTAAGCGGTCCCGAAACAACGGTCATACCATTAACAACTCCTGTTGCTCCCGAACTGCTTTGATTGAATACCTGGTTCTTGAAAATATTGGTAACCAATCCTGCGCCCTGATAGATACCCTGGAGGGTGCCGCCTCCGCTGTTTCCTGAAATAGTATTGTTATAAATATCATTTGTTGAGGTAGTAGCAGGAGAATTATATATCCCATACATAGTTCCTGTGCCCGTCTTGGTATTACCTGAAATGGTATTCCCGTAAATTTTCCCTTCGTTCACGACAGAACCTGATTGGTAAATGCAATATAACGTTCCCGACGTGCTGGTGACCGAGTTGCCGGTTACGGTATTGTTATAAATATGTGCAGTATAAGGAGAGGTGCTCTGGTAAATTAAATAAAGGCTACCGGATGTAGATGTTGGATATGAACAGGAGGTAACGGCATTATCATGAATGCTGACCAGGTTGTTTGTACCGGTGGCTCCCATGGCATTATTGATCGCATAAGTCGTCGAAGTAGTACCTCCCGCGGTTATGGAAATAGTATTATGATGTATTTCTACATTAGAGTTAGTCCCCGTTGACAGGAAAATACCATAGAATGTTGTGGTGGTTACAGCACCACCATTTGCTGTATTATTGATTGTATTATTAGCAATGATGAGGTTATTCTGGTAAATACCATATATACCATATGTTGTGGTAGCACCACCTCCATAGTTAGTGATCGAATTGGCGCCACCCACCCCTATCTCGGCATTCTGGTCGTAAAAATCATAAGGTGTAGCTGCTGCATATCCCCGCAGTTGTATACCACCATACGCATTAGTGATCGTAAGTCCGTATAACTTAATATTTTCACTCCGGCCCCCGGTTGAAGTGACTGTTACGCTTATAGTCCCTGATATATTGGAAACAAAGACCCCAAATGAATAGATCGCCGCTCTGTTCAGGGTAATTGTACAGTTCCTGATGGTTACATTTTTACAGGCATTCGTTGCCGAAAATTTTTTCAGGTAATAGCCATACTCCATCATTCCCGAACCTGAAAAAGCAGCATTCGTTTGAACATCAATTCCATCAAATGTGATATAATCGCCACCGTTGATAATAATAATACCGTCGCCGTCACTACCCAAAGTTGTTGTCGAGGCAATTGTACCTGCGGTAAGTCTTGTGATCAACGGATTTGCACCGGCGCCTGATTTTTGAAATACAATCTGGTTGGCAAGAGTACCCGTGGCTGTGATCTCAGCAATATCTGAAGTTTCTGTATGTCCTGCAGCGACATTAAAAGTGACTCCACCTGCACCAACTCCCTGTGCATTCAGATCCGTAACGGCGGCTGCAATTGTTGCGTAATTACCGGGAATGGTTTTAGTACCGGTTAACTGGGCCATTGACTGTTTGCCCACTATCAGCAAAATGACAAGCAATAAGTAATTTTTTCTCATAAGAACCATTTTTATTTATGCATAATGAAAAATTACAACTCCGGACAAACACATCGATCTTCAATAGCGTAATCGTACTGCTTCGCATCCCAGGTAAAGAAACAAAGCGATACAAACCTTAAAAATACAGGGACGGGGAAAAAAGGATTTTTTAGGAAGGATTGTGTGTTAAAAGTAATGAGAAAAAATAAGTCCTCAAATTTTATATATCCTTTCAAAAAAAAGACATTTTTATCTCTTATTATTCATGCTCACCCGCCTCACCCCACGATCTATAGCCCCAAACTTTGCTTTAGAGCTCGGTTGCTCCACAAGTGGAGAGGGAGGATCAACCCTCATCCCGGCCTCACCCCCCCACCAGTCATTGTTTTTCATAATGACTTTTAAAGATCAATCCCCCCTCTCCTTTCGGAGAGGGGGGATTGAAAAAAACTGAACATTAATTAACGAATGCTTACTGGGGGAGAGGCTTTATTGCTTCACAAACTTACCCACTACCCCATCACAATTACTGCTACAAACCAATTTCACAACATATGTTCCATTGCTTAGATGGTTGATATCAACCGGGAGGGTATTGCTTCCGGTTTCAACTCCCACGATTTGTTGCAGCACGGTTCTGCCCGAGATATCCGTAATGATCAATGTTACTTTATCCTTATTCGGCGCGGCGATCAATACATTCACCATTGAACTGGCCGGGTTGGGGAATAAACCATCAATTGTTAATGAAACAGGTTTATCTCCTTTGATCAGTACAATATTGCTGAACTTGCTGTTACCGTCAAAGTTCACCTGGCGCAAACGGTAATATTGCCTGCTGCCGGTTACATTGTTATCCGTGTAAGCATAGTTCAGTTGGGTTGTGCTGTTGCCACCCAATGCCAGCGTATTTACAAATCCAAGTGCTGTGTAATTGATGCCATCGGTTGAACGCTGCACTTCGAAACCACGGTTGTTCTGTTCACTGCTGGTTGTCCAGAGGAGTTGATTGCGGGCCCCGTCTTTGTAACCACTGAAGTTGAGAATGGATACAGGTAAAACGCCTAACCCGGAATGTATATAAAATCCGGAGAAGCCTGTTACATCGAATGTAATCGTCCACCAGCTGTTTACTGCATCCCAAACGATATCTGCATCGGCGGGATCAATGAATGTTGCCACCCCAGGAACATAGTTACCCGGGGCTGTTCCGTTACCGCTGTATTTGGTGATCCGCAGGTTAGCTATTCCAGTTGCATCAGCCGGACCGGTCATCAGATCGGGTTCTGTTCCATTCGCAGCATTATAAGCATCAAACTCACTTTGCAACACATAGAGTGTTACCCTTGCTGTAGCCGTTGATTGGTTAACGGCCGGGGTGATATCAAAATGGCGTTGCACATAAGCATTTCCGCCGTAAGATTGAACTGTAGCATCAACAGTTACTTTTGAAGTGATCAATCCGCTGACCGGTGAGCCTCCGTTTGGAAGTATTCCATCTATGATACCGCAGGCTGAATTAGAGAAAACCGTACCTGTCGGGCTTACATTATATGTTACATTATCAGTAGTACCTGGAACGGTTACAGCCAGGGTTGTACCTAACGTAGCGGTGAATTCATCTGCGCCCATATCCGGTGCACCGGTATCGCGAACAGCCCCATCAAAATCCGTTGTAATTCCTGCAATCGGAACACCTCTTCCGTCTATTCCGCAATTGGCGGCAGTTAAGTGCAGGTCAGTAGATGATGTAAATACAGGGGCAACGCTTATTGAATTTGCATCCTGGGCAGTGGCCCCCTGCCATGCAGCCAGTGTTGTGGATCCCGAAGCAGCTATCTGGCCAATATACTTAAAGCCGGAACCAGTAGGATTAACGACATAATCATTATAGTTGATGGCTGTAAACTGAGTGTTATCCGTGACTGCATAAACACCAGTTGATCCATATCCCGTTGCTGCCAGCAATCCAAGATTATTTACTATGATATTATCCCGGATGTTGGCAACACTTCCGGCGCCCAAATAAACTCCCATTGACATGGCTAATGTCTGATTCAGCGTATTCCCCGAAAAGTAAACACTATTATTATAAACACTGATACCGCTTTGGGTTCCCGATAATACTATTCCGATAGGATTGTCGAGTGGAACAGTTGTATAATCCCATCCATCACCCGATAAATTAGCAATCATATTATTTATGACACGATCATTGGCAGATGCAGTAACTGATGAAACATAAATGCCATGACCACCATAACCTCCTGTTCCGGTATAATTCAGGTTGAAAACCTTGTTTTCACTGGCCGTACTATTTACAGTACCGGTGGCAAACCATATACCTTTATCATCTTCGTTATTTGTTCCATCAAAATTACCAATCGTATTACCCTGAACAGTTGCGCCATCTGCACCCTGAACATAAACACCAATATAACGAATAGCGTTTGCTCCTGTTGTTGACAGATCATTAGAATTTATACCTAAACCACTTCCATTTCCGGTAGCGACAACTGCATTTGAATAAATACCAATATATGCCTTTTGAACATTGTTGTTTTGTATGGTAATATTATTAAAATATCCTGCTGCAGCTGTAGAAGCGCCATCTAATATTACAACAGCAGAAGAAGTATTGACGCCATTAACAAGTATACAATTCTTCAAATTGATATTTGTAATAGGCGTAACCCCCGTAGAACCCATCCAAACAACAATTGGTGTTGTTGCACTGCTGTTGGTAATGGTCAGATCACGGGTAGTACTGCCATTATTAGACCCATCAATGGTAACATATTTGCCAAGCACCTTAATTACTGCCCCACTGGCTACAGAGCCGGTTATTGCGGCAGTAATACCTGCATCGGGTCTTAT
The DNA here is from genome assembly GCA_964391015.1 of uncultured Ignavibacteriaceae bacterium. Classification (GTDB taxonomy): domain Bacteria; phylum Bacteroidota; class Ignavibacteria; order Ignavibacteriales; family Ignavibacteriaceae; genus XYD12-FULL-36-8. Next base: position 9,741 of record CAYMKU010000043.1, on the reverse strand, counting down.
GGTCAGGGTATGTGTGGCATCGGCTGAAGGATTTGAATTGATAATGATCGGGAATGTTTCTCCCACACCTGTTGGTGTCGTTGAATAACCTGCATCCGTCAAAGCAAAAATGACATTTCCGGCGATACATTTTGTATTATAATCTGCAATAGCTAATGTTAAGGTAGCAAAGTGACCAATTTCTCCTGCTGCAGCGGGGCCACCAACTCCATAAATACCTGCTGCCATGGTTGTTTGATTCGTATAGCTGCTCGGAGTAGTTGGAGGAGTTGCTGCCGCCGGAGGATTAATAGTAAAACCACCTGCTCCTGCGGAAGGGAATGCAGAAACATTTGGCGTGCCTGCCATATCCTGCGCAACCACATAATAAGAGATCGCATCCCCTGCAACAGAACCTGCACCAATGCTGAATGTGTAAGTGTTTCCGGATACAAAGGTTCCTGTTGCTGCAGTGTAAGCGCCGGCATTTATTCTAAAATAGGCAACGGGTAAACCGATGCCGGATGTTGGCACACCACTGACATCTGTTATAGTTGCAGTAAGTATCCTGGCGCCGGTTCCACATGTATTTTCAAACGGTGTATACATAATAATTGGACCAACAAGATCTATAGCCGATTCATATGCGCCGATCGTTGACCCTGCCGGGGGCACACCTGAACTGCGGGTAACCCCTAAAATATCTAAAGTAACACCCGTTCCGGCAATATTACCTGCTCCAACCAGGGGTGACCCAGGTTGTGGTTGCAGGTTGGTATTTGAATTAAATAAAGGATTTGCAGCAATGCTGCCTGCGTCCTGGGCAGTCGCGGTTTGCCAATCGCCAAGCGTTAGCCTGTCGGAACCGAGGAATCCTAATACCGCCTGCGTACCACTTGCGTAGTAATCATTGAGGTTAATATTGGAAAAAGCCGTATTGGCTGATTGAGAATAAATAGCATAGGATTTTGAAGCAGTTCCTGATGCATTCACGTTCACAATTGAATTGGCAAAGATATTATTCCTGATATCAAGACCGGAACAAACTGAACCCAGGAACAAACCATATTCAAAGGTGGCCGAACTTCTATTGACGGTTCCAAAAAGGTTAATGCTGTTGTAATAGAGATTAATTCCACCCGTGGTCACAGTATATGTTGTTCCAACGCCGGTGGCGCCTAATAATATTCCTGAACAATTTGATCCCACGTTTGTTGTGGCATAGGCCGCTATGATGTTGTAGATAGCATTGTTTACAATAGTCACATTACTTCCTGTCTGGCCTGTTCCAACCACGATTCCTCTGACGATCGGTAATGTGGCCGGTGCCGTTGATTTAACCTTGCTTATCACATTACTGCTGACCGTTGAATTAATAAATCCGGCTTCCAGGGAAATGCCTGCAATATTTCCACCGGAGGTTTCAATACTGATGGTATTATTGGAAATGGAGGCATTCAGTGCATTTCCAAATCTCATTCCAAACACTGAAGTAATAGTAGTTGTAAATGAAACCGAGTTGTTAGTAACAGACAGATTATCCATTCCACCGGTAGAAGTATTGGCGGTTCCTATTGCATAAACAGGAGCCGTTGCTTCTGTAAATACATTGTTTTGTATCGTATTATTATCGTTATCAGCGCCTGTTGTTCCCGGAGTTGCTCCCCCGATAGAAACGCCATATCCTACCGAAGTGTTTACACCGGTAGTTATAATACAGTTCTTAATGGTATTATTTGTCGCTCCGAGTCCTGTTCCAAGACTCGACAAAGTGATCACAGTGGGAGCAGCGACAGCTGTATTTGAAATTGTAAGATCACGGCTGTTACTTCCGTTGTTGCTTCCATCTATCGTTACATAATCGGCTCCGTTCAGTCTAATGATCGAACCAGATCCTAAAGATCCGGTGAGTGTTGCCGTTGTATTGGGCTTGATCAGCACTGTATAGGGCCCGCCGCTGCAACCATTATAGTTAATGGCATTCAATACGGTGGTACCGGAGCCAGCTTCTGTTATACTGGCATCCATGATATTCACTATCAAATTACCGGACAGACCGCTTGTATTGATGGCATCGAATAAACCAAATGGGGCACCTTCAGTTAAACTATGATAAGTTTCGGCAGCGCCCACATTAACGGTACCTGATAAGCCGGGAGTCACCAGCGAATAGCTATTAATGGTTCCTGTTATCGGGAAAGCAGCAGCCGTTAAAGCAACGCTCGCCGGTGTAGCAGCAAACAGACCACTGTTAATCCCAACATTCGGAGTAGGAACCACATTATCCTGGGCCACCACAAAATATTGTATTACATCTGCAAGAATCGGTACACCTCCAAAAAGCAAACTGTAATCGGTGGTAAAACTGAATGGTGAACCACCTGCTCCGGTTGCTTCCACATATTTCCAGCCATCGGTAGCATTGGTATTATCAACAAACGTGTTTGCATTGCCCGTTTTTTTATAATACAGACGCGGCCTTGTGCCCAGGGCTATATTTACTCCGCTTCCATCGGAAATAGTCACTGATGAAAGTGTTCTGTCGGTTAAACAAGCCGTATTCCCTAATGTTGTATAAGAGATTGAAGGACCTGTCAAATCAGCAGCTATACCTTCCAATTCCCAGGCACCGATATCAGGAGCCGTGCCCGTTCCTGCATAGCCGCCATTACCTGCACGGATAGTGCCAAAATAATCAGTTGTATAGGTTGCAATGTTGACACCTCCGTTCTCAACCTGCTTCGCTGTAATGACCTTATACTTCAGGAAATCAGCACTCGAACCCGTTGTAGATTGAAATTCGGGATCCTCGGTAAAAGAGGATGCATCCCTGGCAGTTACCAATGCTTTATACCCGGCTATCTGGTATCCGGTTGTTCCGTCATAAAAAATAAAATAAGGTGAGACAGTTGTTGCACTGGCATAAAAGCAATTATTATTCGATAAAGCACCGTAGTTTGTCAAAGTTGTACTGCTTCTCCTATAGGCTACTGTGAAACCAGTACCTGCGGCTGTTGAAGTATTGTAAATAATATTATTCCGCAAATTTAGCGCTGCAGTGGTTGCTGTCGCATTGGTCGTATGATAAATGCCTGTTGTTCCAAAATTAGCACCACTTGAAGAAGCATTTAAATAAACCGTATTATAATAAACATTAAATGTGGTGCTGGCCGTGGCACCGGTAACGCTGATACCACGAATGGCATCCGTTGAAGTGGATGCTGTTGCACGAAGATCACCAACCAGGTTATTGTGTGCTGTCACACCGGTTCCACCGCCACCTGACAACAAAATTCCGTTTACCATGGGCGCTGTAGTACCTGTTGCACCACTTTCCAGTAAATTATAGATTTTATTTCTATAAACATTGACTGCTGTGCCACTGCTGACTGAAATACCATTACAAACAGGGGATGTGGCGCCTGATCCGGAAAGCGTATGGATCGTATTTTGAAAAACATTGGTCAATGTTGCACCGGTTATCGCAATACCTGTCACAGTTGAAGACGCCCCCGTACTTGAAAATGTATTTATTGTATTGCTATTAATATTAACAAGTGGAGATGTATTGGAACATGTAATACCTGTTACCGATCCGCCGGTCCCGGTTGAAGTTAAATTAGTTATGGTGTTTGAACCGATTGTCAATGAGGTTGCAGCATTTGCTGATGCGTTAATAGAAAAACCTGTAATTGTACCCTGACCGGTAATATTGGTCAATGTGTTTGTTGATATACTATGGGCACCTGTGTGAAAATAACTGATATTGATCCCAAGAATTGTGCTGGTACCACCTGTCCAGGCATTAAATGTATTCCCTGTTACCGTTTTAACAGAGGCGCCTGTTGACAGACCATCCGTACTATTCAAACCGGTTATAGCTGTTGCCCCGGTAACCGTAATGTTTGAAAAATTATTATTTGTATAATTTGCTGTTGAACTACTTGGAGAACTTGCCCCGGTTGTGAATAAAGTTACCGTTCCGCCAGCTCCGCTTTTATTATACCCTGTTACTATAGAATTATTATTGAATGTTTGGCTTCCGCCCGCAGGCATCGTATAAGATTGCGAAATAAATGTTGCACTACCAGTGGTATTTACCACAAGATTGGTGAATGTGTTGCTATTAACTGTCATAGTAAGCGGAGTACCAGTTGCCGTAATATATGTATGTGTTGAACTGCCGGCAACAGCATGCGTAATACTTTGTATATTATTGCTCTGGATTGAAGTAGCACAAGTAGAAGCCCCGGCAGTACAAGAAATGCAATTTAAAGCTCCTGATGTTGCTGCATTAAAAGTCCACCCGTTAATAATATTGGAATTGATGTTAATAGCTACCGTTGCCGCACCGGTATTTTGAATCAGATTGGTTGTTCCACTGGTAGCATTGGTGGCGTTGCTTGTAAGAGTATTATTATTGATATTAACAGTAGCAGCAGAAGCAGTATTTGTAATTCCGGTAAAAGCACCGGTAGTAGCAGTTGTATAGGTACAACCGGTAATGGTATTATTATTTATGTTAATAGTATTAGCAGCAGCCGTTGCACCAAAAGAATTTTCAATACCCGTAAGATTACTTGTTGTGGCGCCTGACTTTACCGTAATCGTATTATTGTTGCAGTTTGCACTGGCGCTGGTTGATGAACTGTTCAGGAAAATGCCCCTTAATGTAGTGGCATGGTTAACTCCCGCACCATTATTGTTGTTGATCGTATTGTAAGAACAGTTAAAACTCCACTGGTTATTTGCGAATATGCCTGTTGCGGGGTTAGTAGCTGCCCCGCCGCCAAAATTCAGCACAGTATTCCCTGTACCTGCAGCCACACCACCCACATCATTGTTCAGATCGCCAAAAAAAGTGGAAGGATCCGGGGAAGGGCCCACACCGGTGACAGCAGTAAATCCTACAAAAACAAACCCCGCATTACAATTCTGAATAGTATTCGTATAAAACTTGTTGTTTGAATTGGTTCCGCTTGCAGCAGTCACCGTCAAAGCTGCTGCTGCAGTATTCAGGGTATTCAAAACAACAATTCCGCATGAACCGTTATGACCGGGTGCTGTCCAGGCTGTATTTTGAACCCGGTTTAATGTAATTGTACAGTTTTTGATCGTATTATTCTGTGCCCCGTCTGTTGCCGAGGTTTTTGCCAGCGCATATCCAAACTCCATTACGGTAGTTGTTGTGGTGTTGGCGGCCGCTTCTTCCAGGTCTATTCCGTCAATAGTAACATAGTCACTGCCGGCCAATACAAAAAAACCATCAGCCGTAATAGCTGGAGTGGCTATGGTACCTGTATATGAAATCAGTTTAGGGTTTGCACCCGCCCCGCTTTTTTGGATGGTTATTGTATTTGTAGAAGTACCGGTTGCCGTCAATGTTATTTTCCCCGCAAGGGTTTCTGTTTGTCCGGCCGTGGCATCCACCACTACGGGCCCGGTAATGGTAAGACCATTTACCGCCGTGATGGCCGCATCAAATGAAGCAAAGGGTGATCCGCCAATGGGTACGGCGCTCATTGTTACCGAAGTAGTGATTTGTCCGTTCACCAGGGCTGTCATTGCCACAGAAATAAGTAATAAGTAAATCTTTCTCATAAGAGAGTTTTTATTTGTTTGTATATAAAATTCAACTTGTATTCTAAAAAGATCTCATTTTAAAAAACTAAAATAGCCGACCAAAGGGGCCAGCTTCCGGCTATTACACTAAAAAATTAATGTTCTTACAGGACCTGTTCCCCATCGGGCTTTATATTCGTTACTTTATTACTTTATCACCATTCATACGGGATAAAATAATACTTCATAATCCATTTAAAAGGGGAAGGATAAATCTGAAATTGCAAAGGAGGGTTTGTGCATTAAAAATAAGGAGATTTTATTACCTGACAAATAATAATAGAAATCTGCGGAAGCCTGTGACTAACAGAGAAGTAAAGGGCGTTAGTTGAAATTTATTGTTTGCAATTTTGAGATAGAGAATTCTAAAGAAAGAGGAACACACAATTAATCGGGGTCATTAAGCCCCTCCTTCGGAGGGGTTTGGGGAGGCCTCATATCAGGCAATAAAGCTGAAACCATCATGAGTATTGATGAAAATACCATCAGGAAAATACCGGTTTTTTTGAGCGGGCAATCACCTCCCAGACAGGCCGATATCATAAAATAATTGCGTATGGCCCAGCCAAGATTCAATGCTGTTATTAATAAATTGGTCCGTTTGGCCCAGATCTTTTGTAATAAAGTGAAAACAAGAAAAAGGGCTGTGAGCAGCAAATGAAAATATCCGGGTTTACCGAAATTGGTACCGGTTGAATCCATCCCGGTAACCGTGATATTCCTGGATTCAATAAAGACCCAGGGAATGAAGCAGGATGCAATTAAAGCAACTGCAGCAGCCAGGCCGATCCATTTCAAGTAGCGCATAAATAAAAATTCGTGGGCAAGATAAATGATTTCTATCACCTCTTCTTCCTCACCCCGGCCCTCTCCATTTCATGGAGAGGGAGGAGTGCGTTTCAAATCGACTTTTTCTTCCTCACCCCGGCCCTCTCCATTGCATGGAGAGGGAGGAATCCGTTTCAAATCGAAATTTCTTTTCTCTCCGGGGTTTTTTCACGTTGTAGAATGAGGGAAAAACGTTGTATTAAATTTTTTCATGAAATAATTTACATTTTGAATTTAAGACCTGCTGACTATCTGCATATGCTGCAGAAATGCCGGGCAAGAAGGAAAACCATTCAGCAAAAAAAAAATATGTCATCTCCCATTCGGATTGCAAGAGAACTTCGTCAGAAAATGACTTTTGAAGAAAATTATTTGTGGCAAATCTTACGAAACCGCGGGATAAAAGGTAAAAAAGTAAGGAGGCAACATCCCATCGTTTATGAAACAAATGGATGGGCTAAAAAATTTTATGTCGCCGACTTTTATTGCGCCCGCAAAAGACTGGTTATAGAATTAGATGGCAAACACCATGAATTTGGCGAACAAAAAGAATATGATAAAGCCAGGGATTATATTATGAAAGAATTAGGCCTGAAAATAGTGAGAATCAGAAATGAAGAGTTGATCTATGATACGGAGAATGTGCTGAGGTTGATTGAAGCAGCGTTGTGATTCATCATTTTTTTTCCTCACCCCGGCCCTCTCCATTGCATAGAGAGGGAGGAGTCCGTTTCAAATCAACTTTTTCTTCCTCACCCCACCCTCTCCACAAGTGGAGAGGGAGAAATCCGTTTCAATTCGACATTACGTTATTAAAAAAACATTCGATACGGAGACCTATTCCCCTTCTCCATGAAATGGAGAAGGGCTAGGGTTGAGGATTCCCCCTTCTCCACGAAGTGGAGAAGGGTTGGGGATGAGGAGATCAGGATTGATTAATCAGGAATTTCCATAAACTTTAATAACTGGCTCCCTCAATGCAGCCGCTTCATCACAACAATGAAAATAAATCAAATCAGCCATGGCTTCCGGTGTCACCCATTTGCTGAAATCGGCAGTTGGCATACTCTTCCTGTTCGGCGGTGTATCAATAATGGAAGGAACCACCACGCTGGTCACTACATTGGTTCCCTTAGCTTCATCATTCATCAATTCGGCCAGCCGGAATACCAGTGATTTGCTGAGCCCGTATGCCACCATGCCTTTACTGTTACGCATGTCAATCCCCGGCCTGGAACCGATAAGGAAAATCCTTCCGTTACCCTGCTTCATCATCCGGGCAAAAACCGGTCTCGCCATATTATAAGCCGTTTCAAAATTCAATTGGTATTGTTTTGAAATATCAGCTGCTTTTGTTTCGGCAATATTTCCCATGGCAAAACCGCCGGCAGTCAGTACAGCAGCATGGATTTCACCCTGGCTGGTCAACAATTGATCTATGAAATTTTCAATAACATGCTCATTCAGTAAATCAACAACTGCTTTTTCAAAATTTTTTTGGCTGATATTTATTTCCGCCTTGTCGCCGGGAATAACGGTTCCGGCAACAAAATAATTCTCCGCTAAAAATTTTTTAACCACCGCCTGACCAAGATTGCCGGAAGCCCCGGTTACAATTATTGTTTTCATACTTACTGCTTGTCACACGAATTTACATAAAACAATCCCGGGTTGTATAAACCGGTATCCATGTGTGTTTATCCGTTTCAAACCAGCGGATCATAAATGGTTGCCGATTGTTTTGTAATTTACACAGTCGCAGGCATCGTTTTACCGGTTTTTTTCGTTTCGGGAAATATATAAATCAATTGCAAAACGGGTGAAAAGAAAATTTCTGATCGCTTCATCATTGTTGCTGGCAAAATTCCTGTCAGCACAACTTTGTACATCCCCCGGTCAAACCCCTTCCTCCGCTATTCTTCTTTGCAGCACCGACCCGGTATTCCAAAGCAACGTTCCCATTTGCGGGCAAATGACGATACCCGTTCCCTGCAGCGATGGGGCGCCGCATCAGAATACCAATCCCTACTGGTATAAGATCGGGTGTTTCGGAAGTGGCACATTGGGCTTTGTGATCACACCGGTCAACCCAAATGATAATTATGACTGGCAATTGTTTGATGTAACCGGACGCAACCCCGATGATGTGTTCACGGCATCGGGATTATTTGTTGCATGCAATTGGTGCCCCGAAGGCGGAGAGACCGGCGCTTCCATGGATGGGAACAGTAAAATTGTTTGCAGCATTCCCGGCGCATTATTATTCAGCGAAATGCCTGTGATTACTGCCGGCCACGAATATCTTATAATGGTAAGTAACCGAAACGGCACACCCGATGGATACCAATTGGTCATCGGAGGCGGTAGTGCGGCTATCAGTGATCCGTTGGAACCCCGGTTATTGAGCCTCCGGCAAAATTGTGACGGGAGCAAACTGATTGTAAAATTAAACCGTGGCATGCAATGCAGCAGCCTGGCGCCGGATGGATCTGATTTCAGTATCAGTGGCGGTTACAGTATAGTTTCAGCCGGTTCATCAGGATGCGGCAGCAGCCCGCTTACTGATTCAATTGTTCTTACATTGAATACACCCCTGTTCAATGGCAATTATATTCTCACAGCTCAAACCGGTTCGGATGGCAATACACTCTATGATGTCTGCAACAGGCCCGTATCAGACGGTCAGCAAATTTCCTTTACGGTTGCCCCCCTGCAACCAACACCCATGGACAGCGTTCAGTTCAAAGCCTGTTCACCAACTATACTGAAATTGATTTTTAACAAACCGATTCAATGCCATTCCATTGAAACCGGCGGATCTGATTTCTCCGTCACAGGACCGCAGCCTGTTACCATAACCAATACCAGAAGCAGGTGCAACGGTGGCCCGCCATTTTTCGGCAATACGTTTGATATCACCCTTACTCTTTCTGCTCCCATAACAACCGGTGGAGTTTACCGTATTCAATTAAAAAAGGGATCCGATGGCAATACCCTGATCGATGAATGCGGATTGGAAACCCCGGCCTCCTTCCGGGATATTACCATAAAGAATGCTGTGTCGGCCGATTTCACCTATACCGTAAAATCATCCTGCAAATCAGATACCATTTATTTTTTTCATGACGGAAATAACGGAACCAATAAATGGGCCTGGGATTTTGATAAAACATCAACCAGTACTATTCAAAATCCTGTCAAGATCTTTACGGATACCGGCCGGCATACGATGCGGCTGGTGGTTAACAATATTGGATGCAGCGATACGCTGACCAAAAACATCAACCTGCAGAACAAGATCGTGGCTTCCTT
>CAYMKU010000042.1:18982-26668 GCA_964391015.1 uncultured Ignavibacteriaceae bacterium | reverse complement strand
TCGGTTATTTCAGTTTCACCGTATATTAAAACGAATAGAGTCGGAAACATTAATAACGTAACCAAATAAGCAAGGGCTATTTTCTTTTGCTTTGATGTTTCCGCAAACTTGAAAAGATACCCATTCACCGGAAAATTAATAATTACAAATAAAGCATAGCCAATTATCATAAATCCAAGTATTTGAGCTACCTTAATTGCATCTATTGATTTGGGCAGCACTGAAGGAAAGAAATTCACAACACACAACAGTGTTATCGAATAAACACTAACCAGAAGAAGCAAAACTAACATTGACTTTCTAAAAATACCGAATTCATTTTGAGAAGTAGAGCTGTATATTAATTTCTCAACCACATTTCCCAGATATAAAAGCGGAACAATAAGTCCCCACGAAAATGTATATGCATTTGCAATATCAATTGGGAAATAGTGATTAACTATGTATTTGTCAACAACAAGTGCTAACGATACTGAACTATTAATTATAAAAGTAGATATACCAAGTTTGTAAAGATCAGCAAAATTATTTTCTGCCGTTTTATTGTGCTTAACAAATCCGGGCAAACCAATTAAAAACCATGTTAGAGAAATAATTGGAAGTAAAACGAAAACATTTATTCCTAAAAGCGTAATGAACGGAATAATAAGCAAATGAATCAAAGTGTTCGTGAACATTAGAATGACATATAGCTTAATTCGTCCTTGAAACAGGTGCTGAAAAGTAAATATTCCGCCAAGACAAGCGAACAAGCTATAAATAAAAATTGAAGCTAATTCGAAAGCGTTTTGAAACGGCTCTGATAAAAAATACAAGGCGGTAATTGCTATAGAAATATTCAGAATTACACCGATGAAAGTTGTTTTTAGTGAAACATTAATTCTGTTTATCACAAAATCAAACCCAAGCGTTCCAAAAAGTATGAGTATTGATGCGGTATAGTATGCTTTATTAAAAAGGTTATACTGAACTTCAGTGAAAAAATATGCAATTAAAATTAGTATGAGTTTATTTGAGAAGAGAGTAGAACCAATTAGGACAAATCGAAGGAGGGAATTTGAAGTGCTTTTACTAAAACTATTTTTCAGGTTAAAATTAAATTTCAAAATACTGGATAAATAAAATGTTGCCCGGGATAAGATGAGATATTTTTACAACTCTAAGAAATTTTTTCCGGTTCAGAATATTTATTTCCTTTAACAAGCTGGTAATATTTTCTGAGCTGCGGTTGTAAAAGATAGAATAAGGAACTGAAAAGAACTGAAAAGAACATCAAGATTACAAAATTCTTTACGCGGGCAGGCCCTGTTTTAATAACTGGTTCTTTTGCCCATTCTCTAATATTCACAATTGGAGTTTCACGAATGTCATCAATTTTTGCAATCTCAAGCTGCTTATTTAATTCAATATAAACAGCATTTAATATTTCTACCTCTCTCATTAGTCTTCCCTGCTCAAGCAAAAGTCCTGGTGATTGAACAATAACTCGATTCTGCTCACGAAAATTTTTTAATTTTTCTTCAGCAAAGGATAACGAATCTTTCAATTGAGCAGTTCTCTTTTCAAGATAAAACCTTTGCTCTGATGCATAGGTTTTTCTTTTTGTTCGCACATACAAGTCTAATGATTCCCCAATTTTGTTAGCAACATCTGCAGATAGCTTTGATTCAGGCATTGAAACAGTAACTGTTAATATTTTCGTCAGTCGTTCAAGATTTGTTTTAACGATACCTTCTGTCATCGCTTTATAAATTATTAAGAAGTTACGCCTTTTGTCGTAGCGAAGTGTATCCTTCCCTAAAATATATTGTACAAGATCAACAGGCTGATTGTATTTCTCTGTACGATATTTATTATAGATCACACTGCTTAATACAGTTTCGCTGTACACAAGGTTTTGATAAATCTCCGATGGAGCACTGTCTCCTACTCTAACTCCTGCTAACGCCGCCAGTTGGGTTAAATTGCTGAGGGTAGTTGATTTGCTGCCATACTCAGGAAGAATGGTAACAGAACTCTCAAAGTATGGCTTGGCAATTAAGTAGAGATAGACAAGAACAAGAATGCCAATTATGGAATTAAATATGAAAAGCTTCTTCCTCAATTCCCGCAATCGAGTAGCGTAAGGTCGGACTTTATCAATCAACTCCTTAATCTTATCTGCTTGTTTCTGCGGAATTGTTGTTTCCCCTTTATTTTGTTCTTGATCTGCCATAGTTTTATTTCAAAAATTTTTTATTTGCTAAAAAAGTTACAGCTGCTTTGCCAATACCCAAATGGTTAAGGCACTTGCTAAAAGACCAAAAACATCAATTACTGTTTTACCTAAATCAAATGTTGTCTCTTTAAGAGGTTTGTAAGGTTCTTTAGTTACAAGAATAACCGACCCATCAAACACTTCGGGATCAGAAGAAAAGATACCGAAATTAACTCTCCTTGATTCTCCGTTAGCTTTACGGTAAATAATATAGTTTGCACTGTCAGTAATGCCACCGGCATTATCAACATAATCCTTTACGCTTAAACCTTCTGTAAATCTGTACAAACCGGGGTTATTTACTTCTCCATCAACTATGATTGTATTTGGTTTTTTAGGAATAAATATTCTATCTGCTGTTTTTAGAAAAACATTTTCATCTTCCTCATTCCCATAATAAAGTGCTTCAACATCCACAACTAATTTTCTGCCGTCACGTTCAAATTGCGTCCCAAATAAAAATGCTTCTGATGTTGGTCCGCCTGCTTTATTTACCAAATCAAAAAGTGTTTCGTTTTTTGACTCTAAAATGTATATGCCGGGTTTATTCACCTCGCCAGAAAGGTAAATTATCCTCTGGTCTTGGTAATTAGGATTCTTTCTAACAATAACTATGTCTTTGTGCTGAAGAATAAAATTATCGCTTGTTATTCTGGAGGTATCAATGATTTCAGAATTACTAGGAACTGATTTTTCAAATGTGGGTGACATGGGAATGACAAAGGATTCACTTATCTTTTCCCCCTCATAACCGCTTGGTCTAGCTCTGTTCACATAAACTTCAGTCCTTAACGAACGTTCAGTAAATCCACCTGCTAGAAGAATAAGATCCATTGGTGTCATATTAGTGCTTAACTGATACTTACCAGGATTTTTGACTTCACCTTCTACTCTTACAATTTTATCTAATTCTTTCTCAACATCACCTTTGTAAATGTAAATTTTGTCTCCCGGTTCAAGATCAATATTAACCGATCTTTCACGAAGTAATTGTTCAAGATTAAACGGAATTATTCTTGTCGTCAATCCATCGGGATTTATTCTCACAATATCTCCGCGAAGAGTAAAAGCTCTTCCTCTGAAAATAGGATCCTGCAATCCACCTGCCCTAAAAACCATATCATATAATGTTAAGCTGTCTGCAAATGGAAGCGACACAGGATTCTTTACATACCCTGTAACAGATACTGTCTTTTTATCAATCAATTCATAAACCGAATAAACTTTTACTGAATCCCGCGGTTGAAGTTCAATATTATTTGCAGGATCACCATCTAATGCTTTAGCCAAATCCAGAGAGATGAATTGATGGGTCTCATCAGGTCTTGTTCTGAAAATGTCAACTTTGTTTAAATAAGCTTCCGGCAGAATTCCTTCTGCTTCGTATATTAAGTCTGATAACTTCTTAACTTTTGAAACCTCATATGTGCCCGGACGTAATACTGCTCCTTTAATTACAACATAATTAATAAGTTTTTTTGATATCGGATAAACTGAAACCGTGTCTCCATCCGACAGATCGAAATCAGCAGATATATTTTGAAGGAGATTCGTCAAATCAACATCAACTATTTCTCTTTCATACTCAAACTTCTTTCTTTGATCGAAGGGTTTTATTCGTGAAACCTGTACCCTCCCGGTATATGCTGTGGATTTTAATCCGCCTGAATATTCAATAAGCTTTTTTAGGTTTTCTCCACTATGTAGCTCGTATATCGCCGGACGAAGGACCTCCCCCTTGATCGTAACTGTTTTTCCGCGCGGCTGAACAAAGACCATATCATTATTTTGAAGCCGAACATCACCAATTAATTGACCTTTAAGCAAATAATCATACAAATCAACTTTAGTAATTACTTTGTTATTTCTTATCACTCTGACTTCACGCAAACTTCCAGAGGTTAACGGACCCCCTACACTATAAAGAGCATTAAACACACTTGCAAAGCTACTAATTGTATAGCCGCCTGGTTTTGCAACTTCACCCATTACAAAAATTTTAATTGGTTTTAGCTTTGTTAAAGATATATCAAGAAAAACTGTTGGGGGATTTGCTGTTAGTCCTTCGTAAAAGCGGGATAAATAAATTGTCATTTTATTTTTCAATTCGGAATAAGGCACTCCCGAAACAAACATTTGTCCTGCAGTGGGAATAAAAATAGTTCCTTGATTATCAACATTGAGTTCGTACTGCAATTCAACAGCTCCCCAAAGATAAAGCCGCAGCACGTCACCTGGTCCAATCAGGTAACCAGGATCAATCGGTCCAACGGTTGCCGGCTCAAATGCTGAAGGAATTTCTTCAAAAAGACTATAACCGAAATAATCCAAGTCGGGTTTTTCAACTGTTGGCTGCTTTGGTTTTTGCTTTTCAGATTTCGGCTCAGATTTATACGGCTGAGTTTTGGTCAGTTTAACTTTTAATGAATCTTCAACAGGCGATTCAATGATTGGCTGCGTCACTAAAACTTCTCTCTCGCCTAGAATATACATTTGCACAAATTGATCATAGTTGAGACCATATTGCTTAGCCAACCTACGTGCATCATCTTCTGTCAAATTTTTTTCTTGAAGTGCTTTTTGAATATCCTCTTGAGTCTTGATGCCCTCCTGCTCTAATCTTTTTTTAATTTGCTCTTGGGTTTGGGGATAATTCTCAACGCAAAGAAATCCTAAGACGAATGCGAAAAGCAAAATTTTAATGTTCATATTTATTTTTAAGTTATTTCTCATAGCTTTATTAAGTTTATATTATAGTAAACTATTTTTTCGTTGATTTATTTAGTATTAAACTTCCTTAACTATTCCATTTTCCATCCTGTATTTTTTGCCTGCCTTCTCACAAAATGCAAAACCACTTTTGTCAAAATCAAGTCTTTTTCCTGCTTCGCTAAACCAACCTTTAATACGCGCAGGATTACCCATTACCATTGCAAAATCAGGAACATCTTTAGTTACAACGGCTCCCGCACCAATAAATGCAAAACGACCAATAGTTATTCCACAAACAATTGTCGAGTTTGCTCCAAGAGAAGCACCTTCTTTCACTAAAGTTTTAATATAATATTGCGCACCGACTTGAGGATACTTAGATCTCGGATCTTTAATGTTTGTAAATACCATTGATGGCCCACAAAATACATAATCTTCAAGCGTAACACCCTCATAAACAGATACATTATTCTGAATTTTTACAAAATCACCGATTGTTACATTATTACCAATATTTACATTCTGTCCAAGGACACATTTTTTACCAATTTTTGCTCCCGACTGTACATGAGCAAAGTGCCAAATTTTTGTCCCTTCACCAATCTCAACATTGTCATCTACAACTGCGTATTTATCTACATAATGTTTTTTTTCACTCATAGTTACCTTTTATAAATTAAAAAACTTTCACTTATCATATATAAATGATTTGTGAAAAAAGAATATATAAATAATTAGATACTGCTTCGCCAAGCCACTCACACTTATAATAAAGTGGTAGGTGTTGACATAATTTAAAATGTATTAATTAAAATTAAGAAAAAGATAGTAAACTTATTCACTTCAAGATAATACTATTAAATAATTTGAACGGGGTGAAAATTGTACCTTGAAATACAAAACCTTTACTCAAATTCAACCCTGGATTGTATATGACAAGCATAATAGTTTTGTGTTTTTGTATTGAAAAAAATCCTACAGCAAACTTCCAGTGAGCAAAAATATTGCGAACCCGAAGTAAATTATTATTCCTACCACATCTACCAAAGTTGCTACAAATGGAGCAGACGAGGTTGCAGGATCACCACCAAGCCGTCTTATTATAAAAGGAAGCATGGAACCGGTTAATGTCCCCCACATTACGACACCGACTAAGGATCCTAACACAGTTAAGCCAATTAAAAACCAATGTGAACCATAAATATCTGAAAAGGTGGTCCACAAAAGAATTCTTAGAAACCCAACTGTACCTAATATGCATCCAAGAAAGAATCCTGAAATAATTTCCCGCTTCATGACTCTCCACCAATCTTTCAAACTTATTTCTCCTAAAGACATAGCGCGAATGACTATTGTCGCTGCTTGTGAACCTGAATTTCCGCCGGATGAAATAATAAGCGGAACAAATAAAGCCAATACAACCGCCCTACTAATCTGATCTTCAAAAAAACCCATTGCAGAAGCAGTAAGCATTTCACCAACAAACAGAAAAACTAACCATTTTCCTCTTTTCTTAACCATTTCAGCAACAGTTGTATCAATGTATGGTTCTTCCAATGCTTCAGTACCACCAAGTTTATGAATATCTTCAGTTGCTTCTTCTTCGGCAACGTCTAACATGTCATCAATGGTCACAATACCTATAAGAATACCCAAGGCATCCACAACCGGAAGTGCTACTCTGTCATACTTCTTAAAAATCTCAACAGCTTTTTCCTGATCATCATGAACATTCAGTTCTACAAAATTTTCATCCATTAAATCAGCAATTTTATTTTCTAGAGGAGCAAGAATAACATCACGAATTCTAATATCGTCAATCAATTTTCCCTTTGCATCAACTACATAAATAATATTTAATGTTTCACTATCTTTACCATATTTTCGTATATGCTCAAGCGTCTGCATAATATCCCACTCTGGTTTAACAGCAATGTAATCCGGAGTCATCAATCTTCCGACGCTATTTTCTGGATAACCAAGGAGAGACGTAGCAATTTTTCTTTCATCAGGAGAGAGCATCATTATCATTTGTTTCGCTGCTGAACCAGGAAGCTCTTCAAGCAATGCGGTTCGATCATCTGCAGACATTTCATTAAGGATAGATGCAACTTCTTCTTTACCCATTGCCTTAAGCAGGTTCATCTGCATATCAAAGTCTAAATATTCAAATGTATCGGCAGCTAAATCTTTGGGAAGCAGGCGAAAAATTATTACTTGTTCGTTTTCAGCGGGAAGACCTGCAATGAGATCGGCAATATCAACGGGAGTCCAATCAATTAGAATTTCCTTCAGAGTGCTAAGGTTTCTTTCATCAATCAAAGCTCTAATCTCTGGTTGCAGCAATTGGCTTAGCATTGGAACCTCCTCTATTTAATTATGATTGTCACAGAAAAATCTGATTACATTAAATTACGTAATTATTAATGAAATGTGTTCAAAAATAAATTTTAATATGTGAAATTTCAATTAAGTGACTGCAAATTTATACATCATCAATTCTGACTCATTTCAGGATTAAACTTAATCGGAATAATAATCATCGACTTAACAGCTTTCCCTCTTTGTAATCCTGGTTTAAACTTTGCAAAGTAAACAGCATTTCTCGCGACATCATCGCAACCATTTCCTATTCCCTCAACAATTTGCACATCCATCACTTCACCATATTCATCTATAAATGCCTTTACTTTTACAGTTCCTTGAATTTCATTATT
>CAYMKU010000042.1:0-18882 GCA_964391015.1 uncultured Ignavibacteriaceae bacterium | reverse complement strand
TGCCATTTTCATATAAAACATCGGATAAGTAATTTCCATTTTCATCAAATAAGTTCGTAGGTCCCTCTCTTCTTCCATTTTCAATTACAAATACTTCTCTGAGTTTACCGGATTCAGAATAAATTTTTACAAGACCTTCAACTCTACCGTTCACATAAATTCTTTCTTCTTTAATGTTTCCATTTTCAAAATAAAACTTCGACTCACCATCTCGAACACTATCTTTAAAATTTATTGCTGATTCTAAATTTCCATTCGTATAAAAGGTTTGAACTAATCCATCTTGAGGAAAAATTACCACAGAGCATAGCAAACACCAAATAATGATGAACATTAATTACTCACTAATAAATTGGGTTGAAAAATAAAATTTATTCTTGAAAGATTAGAGGTAATAAAGCGGTAATTGTAAAAATTAATATTGCTGTTCCGAAAAACACATAACCGACCCCAGCATCATAATGCAGAAGGTTTGTTTGCGTGAGAAGATACGTCCAATCATGGTACACACTATTCCCTCCAAGCAATGGGAGGACTTGTGCCTGAGCATCAGCAGCATACACACTTATATTAATAAAATTTTGCCCTAACCATAGTAATCCAATTTGTGCACCGACCCGATACCTACTTTTCCAGAAGTGCCATGTTATAAGCGATGGCAAAATAATTTGCATCAGTGTTCCACCTAACGTATAAATAAATTTCCCAAATAATTTGAAGAAAAAATGTCCGGCTTCATGAATCACCAAATCAGCATTGTCTATCCACGTATATGTTCCTTTGTTCGAGATTAGCCAAATTATTACTGGGAGCATTAGCATGGTCGGCAACCAAAGCTTAAAGTAAAAAATCCATCCTGATTGGTTGACTTCAGTTTCTGAATATTCCATAATTCACATTGTTTTATCAGGATGTAATTTCCAGATTTGCATGCTAACGACGGATTACCGGCAAGTTATTAAACTAATTGTTTTGCATTTTCGGAACCGATATAAGACACACCTTGTATCCTGTTCGCAACGGAAGGTTTCTTATTGAAAATAACTGTAAATGTTGAGCCCTTATCCTTAACACTTTCAACGAGTATTTCTGCGTTGTTTATTTCCACATATTTTTTAACGAGAGCCAGACCCAAACCATTCCCCTCAAACTCGCGTTTATGCCCTACATCTTCCTGAGAAAAGGGCGAAAACAAATTAGCAATGTAATCCTTGGATATTCCTATCCCCGAATCTCTTACAACAACTTGGAGTTTCTCTTTATCTATATCATCAAGAATAATTTCAATATTGCCTTTAAGTGTATATTTAATCGCATTATCAATCAAGTTCTGGAAAACCTGTACAACAGAATAATGATCCGCCAAAATTATACTACTGCCGGCCTTACATAGATAAGAAATTCTTAGCCCTTTTTCATTCGCAATGGTTTTGAATTCATAAAGCAGAGCCATTAATTCCTTATCTAAATCCAGTTGGACAAGTTGAGGGGAGTAACTGCCACTCTGAACTGCTGAAATGTTTAGAATCAAGTCTATTGTCCTTTGTAATCTTTTCCCTGCGCTGGAGACTGATTCTAAAATCACCTTTGTATCATCATCAGTATCATCTAATTCATCCTGAATTAAACTCATCGCAGTAAGAATAACATTCAATGGTGTTCTAATTTCATGAGACATTTGAGCTAAAAAGGCACTCTTTAACCGATCTGATTCTTCTGCTCTCTCTTTCGCAAAGATCAGTTCTTTTTCCACACGTTTACGCTCAGTGATGTCAATTACCTGTTCAATAACGTGGGACGGTCTTCCCTCCTTGTTCTTTACAAGCACAGCCTCAACAATTACATAAATTATTTCACCATCTTTTCTGACCATTCTTTTTTCGTAGTAGGCACTTTGCTCAATGCCTTCAACTAGCTTTTCTTGAATTATCGCATCTGTATTTTGATCTTCTAAAAAAGTCAAGTCCTTTATTTTCTTTTCTAATATTTCACTTTCAGTATATCCCAAAGCAGAGTGAAAAGCTGCATTAACTTTCAGTATCTTGCCTACGATAGAGCTTATTACCATTCCTATAGGAGCTTGTTCAAACAGAAGTCTGAATTGTTCTTCGCTTTGCTTTAGAGAATATTCGGCTTGTCTTCTTTGATTGATTTCATAATTCAGTTCACCAATCTTATCGCGAAATTGAAATTTTAGTTCTTTGTTCAGCTTCTCGACTTGATTATTTGCTTTGGTCAAATTTTCTGCGAGAATATTCACTGATGAGGCAATACCACTGAATTCGTTTTTCTTCTTCAGATCTATTCGTTTGGAAAAATTGCCTGAAGATATTTCAACAACCGAGCTAGAAATCTTTTGTAACGGAACGATTATGATAAAACTCGTAATAAATAAAGCCAAGATGCTAATTATGAAAAAAGCTATGCTGATTAATGCAGTTTCGGTTTTATTGTCTTTGATTTCTGAATTTAACTCCAACCGAGAAAAATCACAGAAAATATTTATAGTTTGGGATGGATTAATCTGGATTGTCTCGCTCATATGAAAAAGATCACTCGAATGATAGGTAGCAAGTTCTTTTGTTAATTCGTTTGCACCTTCACCTGCCACATCATTTGAACTTATTTGTAGCAAGACCTCCTGCTTTTCATTTGTAATCAAAAGATGATGAATGCATGAAGTCTTTACAAAATTTTCAATTATCTCCGAGTGAATGACACCTTGATCATGGTTAAATTCATGTGTAATAAGTTTTTCTAACTGGTTAAATGCTAAATGTTCCACTTCTTCATGAGCTTTGATTAATTTTTTCTGATATTTATCAGAATAAAATGAATATAGTCCGTATGCAATGAATGCTAAAAATATTGCCGATATAACTAAAAAAGTTATATGGGTAGTATTTTGTTTTTTATTGGTTAAATGTCCCTTAAAATTCATTTTATCGAATTCAGAAATAATTTTTTTAATGTTACCGTATAAACCTTAAAATTTAAACTGATTTATTCGTATAAACATTTTTGCTTAAACGAATTAAGGCAAATAATATGCCGATGAATTGAGGTTACAAACTTAAAAAATGATGTTTTTGAGGGGTTTTCAAAGATTAGAATTGCAGGCTTTACCAAAATAAACGATTGGGACTGAAAAATTTGCCAGACCTTAGTTTCTTTAAAAGCAAGTGAAGTAAGAAGACAATATCAGTTTTCATTCACGATATCTCTTGATGTAACCTTCAATATCAAATTTGTTTTTTGCTCCATTCCTATTCATATATCTGATTTTTCCATAGATCGGTCGTTCAAACCATGGACGGTCATGCACTCCGCCAATTGACCATGCACAACCCGTGTAACCATTTGGGTCTCGCCCATCTAATTCGTATTTGTCATTAAGATAAATTGAAATTCTCAAAGCTTCTTCCGGTGAAATTGACCATTCCAAAATTTTTTTTGCCCAGTACATCCTCATATAGCCATGAAGTTTTCCAGTCATTAGCAATTCTTTCTGGGCAGCATTCCACAAATCCTCATGAGTGTTTGCCAGTTCAAATTCTTTAAGTGAGTAAACAAATTCTCTTTCATCCTTTTGATGTTCATTTAAAGAAATTTTAGCCCATTCAGGAAACCCATCGAGGGAATCATACCTGGGATTGAAATAACAGAAATTATCAGATAATTCCCTTCGAACAATTAACTCTTCTAGGAAAGCTTTTTCAGATTCTCTATTTCCACCAAATCTTTGAACTTCCAAAGCAACTCTTTGAGCAGATATTTGTCCAAAATGCAAATACGGCGAGAGATTTGATTGAGCATCTTGCGTTGGATCGTTTCGCGAATCATGATAATGTTCAAATTTATTCTTAAGAAAATCATTTAAAGATTTCAATGCAACTTTTTCTCCAGGTTTAATCCAACTAACCTCCTTCACGCTAAAATCAATTTCAAGCGATTTATAAATCTTCTCCCAATCAATTTTATCTGATGATAGCTCACTTTTTTTCATCCTTTTGAGCGGGGGAATTTCATCCAAAAATTCAATCAATGCTTTATTAATCTTGGGACGAATTGTATGAGCAGCGAACTCTGGTTTATCAGATACATAAAGGCAAGGAACAATATTGTGAGCATCAACTTCATAAAAAGGAATTCGAATTTTCTTCGCAACCTCTCTTTTCCAAATTCGCTTTATGCGTAGAGGGTCAAAGTCAGATATGAGAAAAGACGCATTATTTTTTTTAATGAACTTAGGAATAGCTTCTTCCGGCTTTCCAAACAATAAAAAGAATGGAATGTTAAAATGTGCGAGTTCTTCTTGCAATTCCTTCAATCCTTTCAGCATGAAACCGTACTGTCGAATAGTTGCTTCGAGAAAATCCGGAACAAGATTGAAAACAACTGCAAACGGTAATTTCTTTTCTAATGCAAGCTGTTGAGTAAAAAGTAAAGCCCAGTTGTCATGCACTCGCTGGTCACGACTCATCCAGTAAATTACTGGACCCTTGGATTCAGTTCCTTGTTGTAATTCTCTTATTCTCTTGGGATTGGTCATTTGTTACATGTCAATCGTAATCCCAATCGGACAATGATCCGAACCCATTACATCTGGAAGAATGAATGCATTTACTAAATTTTTCTTGAAGTTCTCTGAAATGAAAAAGTAATCTATTCTCCAGCCAACGTTTCTTTCCCTTGCACGAGTAACTAGGTCCCACCAAGTATATTGCTCAGGTTCCTGATTAAACATTCTAAATGTATCAATATAATCGTGACTGACAAATTTATCTATCCACTCTCGCTCTATCTTTAAGAAACCGGAGACATTTTCATTTTCTTTTGGCCGGGCGATGTCAATTTCTTTGTGGGCTGTGTTCACATCTCCGCATATAACAAGTTTTTTACCCTTTGATTTTAAGTCATTGGCAAAATTGAGAAAGGTATCATAGAAATCCATTTTATATTTAAGCCGTTCATCGCTCGCTTTACCATTAGGATAGTAGATATTCATTATCACAAATTTTTTATAATCAGCAATAATAATTCTTCCTTCGTCGTCAAACTTTGGAATTCCAAATCCATGTTCAACTTTGATCGGTTCTTGCTTAGAATAAATTGCAACCCCGCTGTATCCCTTTTTTACGATGGAAGATGAGAAGTAAGATTTATACCCTGCTACATTTAATAAATCATCGGGCAATTGTTCAGGGTGCGCTTTAGTTTCTTGGATACAGAGTATATCGGGATTTTCTTTTTTGAACCAATCGAGAAATCCTTTTTTATAAACTGCACGAATTCCATTTACATTCCATGATATAATTTTCATATAGGTATAAATTTATTTGTGATTATTAAATTATATTGTTAATTGCTAATTCGTTTTACTTTAGACTCTTAGTCTTCTACCGGAATTGCAAGCACAGGAATCTTTACTTTGTGCCTAACCTCGTTCGCAGTGGAACCATAAATAATATCCCCCAAAAATTTATGACCGTGGCTTCCAACAATTAGAAGTTCAATTTTTTCTACTTTGCATATTCGGGCAATTTCATCTTCGGGTTCACCGCCTCCTAATATTGATACTGCATCAATATTCTCTTTTTTCAATTTATCTGCAAAGGATGTTAAATAATCTTCCATTTCATTCGCTTTTTTATCGGCAACCATACCTCCTATAAATCTGCCAGTCACTGTCTCTACACAGTGAATCAAGTAAACATCTGTCGCAAGAGTCTTTAGTACTGGTAAAGAGCCATTGATAATTTTTTCATCTCTTTGAGGTTTACCTTCAAGCGCTATTCCAACTTTTTTATATGTCCCTTTTCTATTTTCCATAGCATTTACATTATGTGAAATTAACGGTTTTCTAGATAATATTTTTTCCAGTTTTATAAGTTGTTCTTTCTTTAAATAAGGTTCAAAAATTATCCACGTTAGAATAGCAATAAGAAAAATTACTACTGGAACTAAAAAAAACTTTGTTAAATCCCCGCCGACACCATTAACAGAAATATTTTCAGTAATAAAATTATAAACTAACTTTAAGTTCAATATTATGATAAACCCGGCAGCAACCCATGCTATAAATCTTATCAAAAATACTGATGCGAATTCTCTCATTTTAAATTTATTTGAAGTGAAATGAAGAAGCGGTACAAGCGCAAATGGTAATTGAAGCGATAGTATGACTTGCGAGAGAACTAATAAAGAATCAATGGATTTTTCTCCGGAAATTTTTATCATAATTACTGTTGGAATTATTGCAATCAACCGGGTAATTAATCTTCTAAGCCATGGGCGAACTTTTAACCCAACAAAGCCCTCCATCACTATTTGACCTGCAAATGTTCCTGTAATAGTTGACGATTGTCCAGCAGCTAATAAAGCAATTCCGAATGCAATTGGTGCAAATTTATTCCCTAACAGAGGAGCTAGCAGTGCATGGGCGTCAATAATCGAAGCAACATCTGAATGACCTGATGTAAAAAACACAGTTCCAGCTAAAACAAGGATTGCCGCATTAACAAAAAAGGCGGCATTCAAAGCGACGACTGAATCAATTAAATTAAAGCGATTTGCATCTTTTATTCCGCTTTCTGTCCTTTCAATATTTCTCGATTGGACAAGTGCAGAGTGAAGATATAAATTGTGCGGCATAACTGTCGCACCAATAATCCCTAATGAAATGAACAAAGCATCACTGTTAAAAGTAGTAGGAATGAACCCGGTAGCTATTGCACTAAAATTAGGATTCGAAAGAAACATTTCGAATGCAAAACAAACTCCTATAGTAGCAATTAGTGCTAGTATGAATGCTTCCATTTTTCGGATGCCAAAATGAATTAATAACATCAGCACAAGCACGTCAAATGCAGTTATTACAACACCCCAAATAATAGGAATACCGAAAAGTAAATATAATCCGACAGCAGAACCTAAAACTTCAGCCAAATCGCATGCAGCAATTGCGATCTCACAAATAATCCATAAAATATAATTTAAAGTTTTTGGATAATGATCTCTGCAAGCTTGGGCTAAATCACGGCCTAGAACAATTCCCAATCTTGCCGACAAAGCTTGAAAAAGAATTGCCATTAAGTTTGCCAGAAGGATTACCCATATTAACTTAAAGCCAAATTGTGCACCGCCAGCTAAATCGGTTGCCCAATTCCCAGGATCCATATAACCCACTGAAACCATGAATGCCGGACCAGTAAAATAAAGAAGTCTTTTCCAAAACTTTGATGAATGATTAATCTTTACAGTTGAATGAATTTCGGATAAAGACTTATCAAATGCTGAAACTTTTTCTTCCATAAAAATTATTTTTTAATCTCTACAAAAATATTTTCAGCGATGGTATGACTTAAATTCACCTGTTTACGATCAATTTCTACTAAGACCGAGTTGTCAAAATTCAAGATCTCACATACTTTAATTTCCTTATTAAGCTTAATACCTATCTTGGATAGATAACTCAGAAATTTACTGTTGAAATCATTTACCCTGATAACTATGCCTTTTTGATTTTGTCGTAAACTAGTTAGAGCAACATTCCTTTTTTGTTTAGGAAGAATACCTTTCTTTGAAGGAATTGGATCGCCATGTGGATCAAATTCCGGAAAGTTTAACATTTCTTCCATTCTATTTATTAACTCATCGGAACCAGAATGCTCTAGGTGATGTGCTTCATCGTGAACCTTCTCCCAAGGTAAGCCGACAATCTGATGAAGAAAAACTTCCCATATTCTATGCCGCCGTACCATGTTTTGGGCATACTCTTTTCCGTACTCAGTTAATTCTACTCCACGATAGGGTTTATAATAGACATGACCATCACTTTCAAGTTTTCTGAGCATATCTGTTACTGCTGCATTAGAAACATGTAATTTCTCTGCAATTAAGTTCGCTTTTATGCGACCATTTGAGTCTTTATTCTTATAAATTTCGCTTAGATAATTTTCTTTTGAAATGTTTTTCATTTTAAGTTACCTTACATTTTAAATTTAAGTAAACTTAAATTTATTTTCAAGGGAAACTTGTGTTCTTTGGAAAATTAGTGTGGTTAATCTAATAAAGGAGATACGTTTTGTATTGTTAAGAGAGAAAACCTATCAACGATTTTCGCTATGTTCTCCCAGCCCAACATTAATAAAAATGTAGAATTGATTCTCTCTCTTGAAATGCAAAAACTAAAAAAGGCCTTTTTTTCTTCGCGTTCCGCCGATACCAAGAATGCCAAGTAAGCCGCGAGTAACTTCGCGGGCAACTGTTCTGCCAATTTGTCTGGTGACTGTACTGCCTAAAATTTCACCAACGACACTTTTTTCCTTGCCTCGCCTTTCAGAAGATTCTTGTTGCGACACTGGTTCAATTTCTTTGTCTTGAGTTACTTGCTCAATTTTCTTATTCAGAATTTCGTAAGCACTTTCTCGGTCTATCACTTCGTTATATTTCTTAACCAGAACAGACTTAGAAATTAAATCATCAATCTCGCCTGGAGTTAAGATGTCCATTCGTGATTTTGGAGCACACAATAAAGTTGCTGCAAGTGGAGTTGGTGATCCCTTTTCATTCAGTGCTGTAACTGCCGCCTCTCCAATTCCAAGCGATGTAAGTAAATCTTCAGTCTTGTAAAATTCTGATATCGGATAATTCTCTGCAATAAGCTTGATTTGCTTTCTGTCTTTTGCCGTAAATGCTCTAAGCGCATGCTGAACTTTTAAACCAAGTTGGGCTAAGACTGAATCTGGTATGTCTGTTGGATTTTGCGTACAGAAGAAAACCCCAACACCCTTTGAACGAATTAGTTTTATTATAGTTTCAATTTGTTCAAGCAATGCTTTTGAAGCTTCCTGAAATATAAGATGCGCTTCATCAATGAAAATAGTAAGCTTAGGTCTATCAAGATCACCTTCTTCGGGAAAGGTGCTGTAAATTTCCGCAAGTAAACAAAGCATAAAGGTAGAAAATAGTTTGGGTTTGTCTTGAATATCAGTCAATCGAAAAATTGAAATTACTCCTTTTCCTTCTTGGTTGATTTTAAGTAGGTCATTTACTTCAAAAGATTTCTCACCAAAAAATAAATCTGCGCCTTGTTGTTCAAGCTCAATCACCTTGCGAAGAATCGTTCCCATAGAAGTAGTTGAAATTTTTCCGTAAGTTGCTTCGAATTCGTTCTTACCAGCATCAGAAAGAAATTGAAACAAGCTTTTCAAATCTTTCAAATCGAGCAGAGGCATCTTCTTATCGTCACAATACTTAAAGATGACTGCAAGCAATCCTCCTTGAACATCGTTAAGTTCTAATATTTTAGAAAGAAGAACCGGACCAAATTCGGAAACGGTCGCTCGAAGCCGTACTCCTTTTTCTTGTGAGATTGTATAAAGTTCTACAGGAAATCCATTTGGAGCATAGGGAACACCAATTTTTTGGTGGCGCTCTTCAATCTTAGGATTTGTAACACCAGGTTTTGCCAATCCACTCAGATCTCCTTTTATATCCATCATCATAACTGGAATGCTGTTAGATGATAATCCTTCAGCAATAACTTGCAGAGTTTTTGTTTTACCAGTTCCTGTAGCACCTGCTATTAATCCATGCCTATTCAAAGTTTTTAGTGGAATTTTTATTTGCGTCCCTGTTAAACATTCACCATTTAAAATTGCCCCGCCAAGAAGAATGGAATCGCCTTTGAATGTATATCCTTCTTGAACCATCAAATTAAATTTTTCTTTCTGATCCATAATTATTCTTTTGATGTTGATTGATTTTTTTCTAAATAAAGTTAAAGATTTTTATGTGAATGAAAAAGGCGAGAAACTAAATTCTAAAAATAATATGGAGACAAGGTAAATCTCGTCTCCAAACTATCTCATTAAAACAACTAAAGTAAGAACTATATCCCGACCATTCCCGCTACTTGGCGTGCAACTTTTTGATTATAGTCGAATGCTAAACTTTTATGATTTATTAAATCCACAATTGTACCTATAATGCAAAGACCGCCAGTAAACAGATAAAGCAGTCCCATTCCGATTTGATCGAGGACAAATCTCTGAACACCGGAAACACCAATAAATCCAATTAAAGTTAAAAGTAAGATTGTTTGAGGATCTTTCCTGCGAGAGTTGTAAATCAAAGCAAACTGCTGCTGTTTATTATCGTCAGAATCTTTTAAAAGCATCTGAACGAAATTCAATTCGTCAGGTTCAAGATTAGGCATCAAGGTTAATAGATTAGCCATTTTTGTTCACTCCTAAATTTTTTGAATAGTAATTTTGGTAATCATTATAGGATTTTAAAAGTAAAAAAGCTATTCGGTTTAATAAAATGATAAGCGCAAAAATTCCGAGAGGGTGAGCATAAAAAGATTTTATAAATTCAAATTTAAATAGATAAGAAATGGATTCACCCAAACCGCAGCCTGGGCAGAATGAGAATCCCAAATTCTTAATTGGACAAACTGTAAAGTGATGATTTGTACCGAGATCTAAGACTGCAAGATAAATCAAACCAGTAATCCAGATTACTGCTTCAAAATTAATGTTTCGAATGATTGCAATAATTTTTTGTCTCATCTAATTAGAAACTTAATTAAAATGAGAACAATCGGCAATATTATTTATATGAATGGAGAACTTTCATATAATTTGCACGTTCGAACTGTGATGGATTAGCTACATTCTTATAGCTCATGCTGCCTCTCATCTGTTCAATAGATTCATACTCGTTCACTTCCATCCAATAAACCATTTGGTTAAGGATTTCCTTGATGTGACCAATTCCGAATTTTAAAAGACATGCTAAAATTTGTGTGACCTTTGCACCAGCCATTATCAGCTTAATCGCATCATGCTCATTGTAAATGCCGCTTGAGGCAGCAAGGTCAGCGTTTACTTTTCCATAAAGCATACCGATCCATTTTAAGGGAAGACGTAAATCAACCGGTGTGCTTAAAAGTATGCTTGGTTCGATTTCCAATGTTTCAAGGTTAATATCGGGCTGATAAAATCTGTTAAACAAAACTAAACCATCAGCACCAACATTAGAAAGTTGTTCTGCCATCCACGAAACAGAACTAAAGAAGGGATGCATTTTTACTGCAATAGGAATATTAACATTCATCTTAACACCTTTTACTATGTTAAGATATTCTCTTTCAATTTCAGTTCCCGGAATTTTGGGATCACTTGCTAAAAAATAAATGTTAAGTTCCAAAGCATCAGCACCAGCTTGTTCAATCTTTTTCGCATAATCTATCCAACCACCAACGGATTTTCCATTCAAGCTTGCAATGATAGGAATATCAACTGCTTCCTTGGCTTTGCGAATATGTTCAAGATATTTATCGGGTCCCATTTTGTACTCAAAAGGTTCGGGAAAATAAGCTGTTGCTTCAGCATAACTTTCTTCGTGAGCCGTTGTGTGGTGATGAAGTTCGAGAGATTCATGCTCAATTTCCTCCTCAAAAATTGAGTATAAAACCACTGCCGAAGCCCCGGCATCTTCCATTGCTTTAATATTGCTGATCTCATGCGACAATGGTCCCGCTGAAGGAATTATAGGATTTTTCAGCTCTAAACCAAGATAGTTTGTTGTAAGATTCATTTCTAAACCCTTCTATGTATTAATTTCTGATAAAATTCTAATTATTCTTTTGGCTCATTTTTACTATCAGTTCCTGCCATTTGCTCATACATTTTCCATCGGTCAACAACATCTTTTTGTGCCTTTGTTAATAGATCAGCCGCCACATCAGGATGCGTTTTTGTTAGCATCTTATACCTGGTTTCCATATAAACATAATCCTTCAAAGGAATTTTCAACCCTTTGGAATCAAGCTTAAATGGATTTTTTTCCTCGGCAACCAAATCAGGATTAAACCTGAACAAAGGCCAATAACCTGAATCAACAGCCGCTTTCTGATTCTGCATCCCGGTTTCCATATTTATTCCATGAGCAATACAATGACTATACGCAATAATAAGTGATGGCCCTTCATATGCTTCAGCTTCAAGAAATGCGCGAAGAGTGTGCAAATCGTTTGCACCCATTGCAACCCTAGCAACGTAAACATTCCCGTAAGACATTGCCATTAATCCGAGATCCTTTTTAGCCATGGGTTTTCCTGCAGCGGCAAATTTTGCAACGGCTGCTCTCGGTGTAGCTTTCGACGCTTGTCCGCCAGTATTTGAATATACTTCTGTGTCAAGAACAAGAACATTAACATTCTTACCTGAAGCAAGAACATGATCCAATCCTCCATAGCCAATATCATAAGCCCAGCCATCGCCGCCCATTATCCAAACAGATTTTTTTACAAGATAATCAGCAAGACTTAGCAAATGTTTAACAGTATTTTGCTTTTCTTTTTCTAGATTGGATTTTAGTGTATCATTTAATTTCTTTTTTAATACTTCTACTCTTTGACGCTGCTCATAAATATCAGCTTCGTCTTTCTGAGATGAATTAATCAATTCGTTTACAAGCTGAACACCTACCTCGCTTGCTAAAGTTCCTAATAATTCTTTTGCTTGAGCATTATGCTTATCAATAGCTAATCTAAAACCAAAACCAAATTCGGCGTTATCTTCAAATAATGAATTTGACCAAGCTGGTCCCCTGCCTTCATGATTAATAGTCCATGGAGTAGTAGGTAAATTCCCACCGTAAATTGATGAGCAACCCGTGGCATTTGCAACAATAGCTCTATCTCCAAATAACTGGCTTACCAATTTAACATAGGGAGTTTCACCACAGCCTGAACATGCACCTGAAAACTCGAACAGCGGCTGCAAGAATTGAGAGTCTTTTATCTTGGTTACATTTATTTTCGTTCTATCCAAATCAGGAATTGTTAAGAAGAAATCCCAATTGGCTCTTTCTCTCTCTCGAAGTGGCAATTGTTCTTTCATGTTAATTGCTTTTAGCTTCGTCTCTTTCTTATTTTTTGCGGGGCAAACATCAACACAAAGACCACAGCCTGTACAATCCTCAACTGCTACCTGAAGCGAATAAATCATACCCTCGCCATATTCTTTCGACCTAAATTTTGTAAACTTAAATGCAGCAGGGGCACTCGTTAAATATTTTTCTTCATACACTTTGGCTCGTATTGTTGCATGAGGACAAACCATCACACACTTATTGCATTGAATACAAACCTCTTCGTCCCAAACAGGAACTTCGAGAGCAATGTTTCTTTTTTCCCATTGAGTTGTCCCGGAAGGATAAGTCCCATCAACCGGCATTTTACTTACAGGTATAAGATCACCTTCACCAGCTATTATTCTTGCCGTTACATCTTTAACAAATTCTGGAGCATCACCGGCAACCGCAGGCTGCAATTGAATTTTGCTTGTAACTTGAGACGGTACTGGAACTTCAAATAATCCTTCCAAAGTTTTATCAACAGCATTGAAGTTCATTTGTACAATCTTATCACCTTTTGCTCCGTAAGTTTTCTTTATTGAATCTTTAATCAAAGAGATAGCTTCATCTTTCGGAAAGATGTTGGATATTGCAAAGAAGCATGTCTGCATAATAGTATTTATTCTTACACCCATACTGGTAGCGTCTGCGACTTTATAAGCATCAATGATGTAAAGTTTCATTTTCTTTTTGATTAAATCCTGTTGAACTTTTTCTGGAAGCGAATCCCATACTTCTTCTTTAGCAACTTTTGTATTTAGAAGAAACGTAGCACCATCTGTCGCATCGCGAAGCATATCCATTTTTTCAAGAAATACCTGTTGATGGCAGGCGATGAAGTTCGCTTTGTCAATAAGATATGTTGATCGAATTTCTTTAGGTCCAAATCTTAAATGTGATGTGGTTGTTGAACCGGATTTTTTCGAATCGTAAACAAAATAACCTTGAGCAAAATAATCTGTCCCCTCACCGATAATTTTAATTGAGTTTTTATTTGCTCCAACAGTACCGTCTGCACCAAGTCCATAAAATTTTCCTTTGAATGTCTCCACAGGTTCTACTGAGTACGACGGATCAAATTCTAAACTGGAGTTTGTAACATCTTCAATTATTCCAACAGTAAAATGATTTTTCGGTTTACTTTTCTTCGCCTCATCAAACACAGCTTTAACCATAGCAGGAGTAAATTCTTTAGATGATAATCCATATCTTCCGCCAAAAATTTTAGGATATGAAAATCCTAATTCACCATTCATATATTTTTCAGAAATTGCATTTACAACATCCTGGTATAATGGTTCACCAGAAGCACCAGGCTCTTTTGTTCTATCTAAAACCGCTATTGTTTTTACAGACTTGGGAAGAGCTTTAATAAAATACTCAATTGAGAAGGGGCGATACAATCTTACTTTCAAAACTCCGACTTTTTCACCCTTAGCATTCAGATAATCAACTGTTTCTTGAACAGCTTCTGCTCCAGAACCCATAATTACAATTACTTTATCAGCATCAGGTGCGCCGACATAATCAAATAAATGATATTGACGTCCAACTATCTTTGCAAATTTATCCATTTGTTTTTGAACTATATCCGGACATTTTATATAAAACGGATTAACGGTTTCCCTTCCTTGAAAATAAACATCAGGATTTTGAGCAGTTCCTCTTATAAACGGATTATCGGGTGATAAAGCCCGTTTACGATGAGCGATAACTAAATCCTCATCAATCATTGCCCGCATATCATCAAGTGTTAGCTCTTCAATTTTCATTACTTCATGTGAAGTTCTAAAACCATCAAAAAAATGAATGAACGGAAGACGAACTTCCAAAGCCGATGCTTGAGCAATAAGTGCAAAGTCCATTACTTCTTGAACAGAGTTTGACGAAATTAAACCGAAACCCGTTGAACGTGTTGCCATTATGTCACTGTGATCTCCGAAAATAGACAAAGCTTGCGCGGCAATTGATCTTGCAGAAACATGAAATACAGTTGAAGTGAGCTCACCAGCAATCTTAAACATGTTGGGAATCATCAGAAGCAAGCCCTGTGAAGCTGTAAAGGTTGTTGCTAATGCACCTGTTTGTAATGCGCCGTGAATACTTCCTGATGCACCACCCTCACTTTGTAATTCACTTACAGACGGAACAATACCCCAAATATTTTTCTTTCCTACGGCAGCCCATGCATCGCACCATTCTCCCATGTTTGAAGAAGGAGTAATCGGATATATTGCAATCACTTCGTTTGTGTGATAGGCAACGTACGCCGCCGCTTCATTTCCATCTATTGTTACTTTCTCTCTTTTCATTTTACTTCCGTTTATTCATTTAAAAAATTTTATTTGCCCATTTAGAAATTGTCACCTAAAAAAGCCAAATATTATACCAAGTATGATGGGCTGAAAACGTTATAATTTCATTTGAAATTTTCCCAAAAATATAATTTTTATTGGGGTTGAGTTGTGAATTTCTCACTTGTAAGAATTGTTTTTAACAAGGCAAAGAATAAATATAAAGATGATCGCGAGTTCGTTTATTAACCGCACAAATATTAATGATTTTTGTTAGTCGATTATTTCTCTTAATTAAATAAAAAGAATTTTATGTCCGACCGATTATGTG
This sequence comes from uncultured Ignavibacteriaceae bacterium, assembly GCA_964391015.1. Taxonomy (GTDB): domain Bacteria; phylum Bacteroidota; class Ignavibacteria; order Ignavibacteriales; family Ignavibacteriaceae; genus XYD12-FULL-36-8. Next base: position 3,327 of record CAYMKU010000042.1, on the reverse strand, counting down.
TTGCCAGTGTTCCATTTTATTGTAACATTAAACCTCTCTCCGCTTGCTGAATATGACGCTGATCATGAAGCACAATAATTCTTATTGCATCACCGAGATTGTATTTTATTTTATCATTTATAGGCGAAGGAATTTTAAATTTTTGTAGATCAAGGTTTTGCATTTTTGATATTTCCATCATTAGCTGATCGTACTGTGAAAGGTATTTCCGAACAACATCGGATTCAACTTTACTAAATGAAGGATTGAACGGCTTCGTGGTTTTAGATTTCATTTTTGTTTTTGGGTTAACAAAGTACAAAATAAATTTTCCCCAGAAAGAGTGTTTGAATGAATGATTGGTTGAAGGATTGATTGTGGTTGAATTCTCAGTACTAATTTGATCGGCGTTTACTATTTCAATAAAAGATTTGAGATATAAAGCATTTGTAAAAAGTAAATGTTGAAAGCAATCAGCTATACTCCAAACTTTTGAATCACGCTTTCGATTTAGTGCTTCTGAAGATAAGCCAAGAAACTTTTTCTCTACATTTAATTTAGTTTGATTTGCCTCGTTGAGCGATTGTTCAATCAGTTCTTTTGATGTCATATAAATAACTTTTATTCTTTAAGATGTCGAAATAAATTCAACATGCTTACTAAGCAATTTGGATTAATTTATGAACCATAATTAAACGTTTGCCCGATTTTATCCCACCCAAGTTCAATGTTGTAATTTTTATAAGACTTGTTGAGCCAGCTTAAAGGTTCATCTATCGGCTCGGTTCCTTGTTTGAAGGTGTTGCAATGAATCGGCATAAAATATTTTGCCTTTAAATGTTCACTTGCCATAATTAATGCTTCTTCTGGATTGCAGTGATTTTTTCGCCATGGCACGTAAGCACCTATCGGCATAATCGCTATATCAATTTCGGCACTGTCAACTTTATGAAATAATTCAGAGAATGCTGTGTCGCCGCCGAACAATATTCTTTTATTATTTTTTTCAATGATATAAGCATTATAGCTTCTGCCGTCTTCCATGTAACCCTTGGAACGATCCTTTTCCCAGGGATATCTCCATCCAAAATGTTTAACCTCATAAGCTTTGAATTTTATTCCCGACATTTCCAATTCATTCCCCCAATCCATTTCTTGCAAAGACTTCCATTTCAAATCTGAAATAACATCGGCAGTGTTGTAAGCAGTAATGCAATCAATTTCATTCGGGAATTTATCAGTTATAGTCATTAGCGTGTGATAATCCATATGATCCATGTGCGCATGTGAAAGAAGGATTAAATCAGGCTTGGGAATTTCTTCAACTTCAAGTGCAGAAGCAGAATATCTTTGAGGGCCAAAAATCATTCCAAGAAAATAAACTCCAATTCTTTCATACATAACCGGATCGGTTAATATCTTTACCCCAAAGAAATTTATCAACACAGTTGAGTGGCCGATCCAAGCTAACGTTATTTCATCATTCCGCCAAAGTTCAGGCAACGGTTTATATTCTGTTGGCAATACACGCACTGCTTCTCGGTTTGAGCTTCTAAGAAATATCGGAGGAATCAGTAATGAGCTAATCGAAGCTATTAACAATCTTTTTACAAATTTTCTTCGGCTTATATTTTTCATATTTCTAAAACAAGACTATTTTAAAAATAATTCAATTAATTACTCCACCCAAAAGCTTAATTCATGTCAGATTTCAACAAGCTCAATCCGACAATAACGATAACAAATGAGCAATTATTTGTTATGTATATTTAATTATAAAATTCAAACTCATTGTAAAAATCAAAACGTTTAGAAATGGGAACACATTACAAAGGATCGTTAAAAGAAATCAATGTGCTTAACTCTTTCATAAAACTTATTCGTTCGTTTGAATCCATCAGCTCACGACTTTACATTGAGTTGAATAAGAACGGATTAACCGAATGTCAGTTCTATGCACTTGATGCGCTTTATCATCTTGGCCCGATAAACCAAAAGGAACTAGGGAAGAAAATTTCCAGAAGCGAAGGCAATGTAACTATGGTTGTCAATAATCTTGAGAAAAGAAATTTAATTGAGAAAAAGCGATGTGAGAATGACAAAAGAATTTATATTATCAAATTGAAGAATAAAGGAAAAGATTTATATGAAAAGGTATTCCCCAAATTCCTGAAAACAATCATCAAAGAATTTGAAGGAATTAAAAATAAAGAACATAAGGAATTTCAGAAAGTTTGTAAAAAAATCGGAGTGAAAATCTCAAAGAGCGAGTGCTAATTACAAAATAACTATTTGCTTTTTCGGGATTTGGAATTTACACTTTAGGATTACATGAGATCATGTTTCAAGCTCGAACCAACCTCATTTGTTCAACTATTAGGGGCAGGAATTTACCCGATTCGCCAATTAGAGATATATCAACTAAGGATGATACCTCTGTTTCTTCAACATTCACTTCAACAAGATACGCACCATTACTTTTTGCAATTTGAACAAGCGAAGCAGCGGGATAAACAACAGCAGAGGTTCCAACAATAAAAAATATATCACCGTTTCTTGCAGCTTTTTCAGATAATTGAAATTGATCAGCAGGAAGTAATTCTCCAAACCAAACTACACCGGGGCGAATCAAACCACCGCAACTGCATTTAGGAACACCATCCATGAACTCCAAATCAGCATCATACCGTTTCTTACATTTTACACAAAAATTTTTTTCAATGTTCCCATGAAGTTCATAAATGATTTTGCTGCCCGCCCTCCGGTGAAGATTATCAACATTTTGAGTTATCACGATTACATTCTCAAAATATTTTTCCATTTCAACTATCGCAAGATGTCCGGCATTGGGTATGGATTGATGTACAATTGACTTTCTATACTTATACCATTCCCAAACAAGCTTTGGATTTCGTACAAAAGCATCGAAGTTGGCAAGTTCTTCAGGACGGAACTTATTCCAAATTCCATCTTTACCGCGGAAAGTCGGTATCCCACTCTCCGCAGAAATTCCAGCACCGGAGAAGAAAACTATGGTTTTGGCAGATTTTAGTTTTTCAACTAATGCTGATGGTATTTCCAAAAATACCCTCCCCCAAGAATGCTCTACTCATTTTTTATTTCTTCGAGGAGTTTTTTAGCTTCCGTCACACGTTGATCATCATCTTCATCTTTTTTCGGACTGTCAATAACCTTTTTCAACACATCTCTTGCTTTTTGATATTCATCTTCCCGAATGTAAGACTTTGCAAAATCAAGATAGAACATTCTAAAATTGGGATAAAGATTAATTGCTTTATTAAATTCAACAATTGCAATTTCATTATCAGCCCAGCCAAGCCCAATAAC
>CAYMKU010000041.1:0-31658 GCA_964391015.1 uncultured Ignavibacteriaceae bacterium | reverse complement strand
AATCGCTTATCAAAACTTTAGTTGTTTGATTCTGATAAAGGTTGATTGGCTGAATGAGGTCGTGTATAGTTTGGGCATTAATGAAATGGGTTGTTAAAATTACAGCGAATAGAATATTTCTAATCATTTTGATCCTTCTTGATTGCTGTCTGTTTTATGAATCCGATTTTATTTTTGTTACAAAGTTAAGGCAAGTTGAAAAATTTCCTATTCCTCATTTTCACCAAAAATATTAATCTGATTTTCGTCTTTAAGCTTTTTGGTTTTAATAATGGTCGTTGGTTTCCCAAATAAATCATCAATGTAAATTTTTGCTTTATCCTTATTCCAATGATTATAGAGAACATCAAATAAAATTATAGCCCAGTTGTCTTGTTCAAATCTTTCACCAAACATTGGGGTTTTCATTTTCCTTGCAAGTTGTCTCATCCTATCTGCTGGTAAAAGCATTACTTTTTTTACGTTTCTGTTAAGATTTGAACCTCTTTGTAATGCACTTGTCATAGATGTTGTGCATTCAACCTCAAAAGCGTACTCCACAAAATTATTTTTTATCCATAACAAGTCCATATCAAAAACAATATCTGGATTTTGAATGTCTTTGAGCGCTAGCGGATTATTATAACTTTGATATTGATTCAGCTTGCCAGTTTTGTTCAATAGATGAGTTTCTATTTCATGGCTTTGTTCATTTTTTCCTATGTGTATTTTATAGCCTGCTCTCGTTCCTATTTCAGCTAGCAAAGCAATAATTGTAGTGTGTTCTTTTTCAACAAAACCGGTTTTGAAATTTGGTTTTATCAACCAAAATCCACCTGCGACAGGTCTTGCATAATCTTCCAATGCACTTCTGATACTAGTCTGATCTGATGTTAGTGAATTAGGAAATGCTGTACTAACCGCATCCCAAACATCTGTGAATGTAAGTTTACCTTTGGATTGAAGTTGTCGAAGCACAGTTTGCTCAACCCTTTCTGAAAGAGGAATTTGCCGAAGATGCTTAACCAAGTTGGGAATTCTAAACCACCAAAGTTTTCCGGCGGCTCCACCGATTTTTCCTTCTACCAAAATAAATTCATCATTGAGATGTTTTTTAAGAACTTGTTCAACATTTAACCCCGTATCAAGTTCTGAAAAGAATCCCCTCTTTGCTAATTCAGGATCAATTGCATTGATGATAATTGTGTAAGGAGTTGGTTCTCCTCTTTCCGCAAGAATTTTTATAGTTGTGTCAATAACAATCTTTTCAAAACGCATTTCATCAATTTCTTCTGGTTGCACTCCGCCTTCACCGAAAGATGGTTTATGAAAACGCAAATAAAAATCACCTTGCGCTGAACCAAATGGTTGTAATAAGGCTTTTGGTGAAGGATGGGCTAATTCCTGATGATGAATTTTTTCTAATTCAAATCCGGAAAGTATTCCTGTCCGTGTTGTAGTATTACGTACTTTGAAACTTGGATTATGAAATGTCAAGGTGAAGTAATTATTTGGTTTTAATACATCAAACATCCCTCTGAAACTATCCCTTAATAGAGATGTATAAACATCAAAATCTTTTTTCTGTTTTTCATTGTGAATGATTTCGTCCGAATCAATTTTTTCAAGATAACCCTTGTCCATCTTCAGCCATGCAACCCATTGATATGATAATTCACCATATTGCACGGATTGGTCATAAGGCGGGTCTGTAAATATGTAATCAACGCAACCATCCTCTCCATACATTTTTTTCATCTCTTTCATTAAGTCCAGACAACTTCCCGTGTAAATGAAAAGATCGGCATTACCTTTAGTAACATCATTTAAACTATTACCGAACTTAACATTTTCATAGTATTGATTTGATTCCGCCTTGGCTTTTATTATTCCTTGTTTTCCAATTATCGCACTTTCAAATTTATCCCATACGTTTTGTTCCATGAACTCAGGTGCTGCCCAATAACTATGAAGTGTCCATGCTGAACTCATTGGTCTCGTGGGTCGGACGGGTGTCATGCTGCTGCACAAGTGAACCATTGATGAAAAACCAATTTTAAGAAATTCCTTGATTTCTTTGTTTGGTTCATTTTCAATCGAATCCATTAAGAGTGCAAGGGCGTAAAGGTTTCTTTTTGTATATAGTTGATTTATCGATTCAAATTTTTCCTTTTTTATGAATGGCGATCCATTAATGTGGTAAAGTGGGTTTTGGGGATACCATTCTTTTATTTTATGCACTTTGATCTTTTGAAGTAGCTGTCTATCGTAATTACTCAGTGGATTGTTATCTGTTTTTGAATCACCACAGTGAGGACATGAAGAATACCTGATTTCCTCACATTTTCCACCTCTCCAAATTGCACATTCAAACGAAAACTCCGCATTGCATTTCCTGCATTTAGTCAGATATAATTGCTTTATATTATCTTTTATCTTACTTTCTATTCGCCGAAACGCTTCTTGTAATTTGGTTAATGAAACCGGTTTTATAGTCAAACGGGTTATTTCAGTTGCAATTGGGATTAAGTCGCAAATGATTACTTTCCGACCAATCTTTAAGGCTTCCATGGCAGTTACACCACTACCTCCAAAAGGATCAAAAACAATTCCACCCTCCGGGCAGTAGGTTTTAATAAATTCACCAACTACATTCCAAGTCTTACGTGACCAATATTTATGAAAATTATACATCGGGGTATGAGCTTCTGGTGGTATTTGCCTATTGAGATGTATAATACGTGGCTTATCAACCGTTGTAATTTTTCGATCAAATTCTTTTTTCTTCATAGTTCTTTTTCAAGATGTTTGACAAGTCTCCGGCAAATTTCAAAAACAGCTGCCAATTGTGTTGCCTTTACAGCACCAATACCATCAATATCCATCAATTCTAATAGTGTTTTGCCTTGTAATTCGTAAATAGTTCCAAATTTATCCAATAAATTTTTTGCGATTTGTGTCGCTGAAAATTCTTTTGTGCCAGAGTTGATCATTATTGAAAGGAGTTCTTGTTCAGTACACTTATTTGGCCCGAGTCGTCGCAACTTCCCACCGGCATGTTTGAATGAGGTTTTTTTTCTGTCGTCGTTTATTTTATTTGAATTCAATTTTTAAGTTATGCTTGAGAAAATAGCACTGGTTAGTAATCATTTAAAACTTATGCAAATTTTGGGAGGAGGTCAAGGAGGGGAAACAAGAGTACGAGAAAGATTAAGAATAAGATGAAGACTATGATTAAGATAAAGAAGTTGGAATTGACAGTTTCAAATCCATTTCCATATACAACGCACCATCAATCGGGTTTGCTCTGTACGGTTCAATCTCTTTAAAACCAATTTTCCAGTATAGATTTATTGCTTCTTTCATTTGGGGAACAGTATCAAGCCGCATTTTTGAGTAGCCGATTTTCTTTGCTTCATCAATAACAGCATTCACAAGAAGTTTTCCAAATCCTTTTCCCCTAAATTCGGGTTTAATGTACAGTCTTTTCATTTCACAAATACCTTCTTCAAGCTTATGCAGTGCCACACAGCCGCACGGTAAGGAACCAACAACGGCTAAAATTAAACATCCGGTCGGTGGTCCGTATTCACCTGGCAGTCTGGCAAGCTCTTTATCAAAATCCTGAAAGCATAAGCTAAATCCTAATGAAGCTGCATACTCCAGAAATAATTCCCTAATCGAAACTAACTGTTCTTCAGATTCTGCAAAAACTAGTTTCATACTATCCTTAGTAATTAACTATTCAAGATTTTTTCAAAGCAGACACTGCTCTCAACATTTTGATATTGGCCAAAATTAGGGATGGACTTGTAACCATTCTTTTGATAAAGTATGATTGCTTCGGGTTGTTTTTTTCCGGTTTCTAAAATGCATTTTTTAAAGTTCAATTCTTCAGCCCAATTCTCTAAATCAAGTAAAACTTTGGCTGCTATTCCCTTTCCTCTTAGCTCCGGATTTACGAACATTCTCTTCACTTCCATTGTTTCATTGTCATATTGTTTAATCGCTCCGCATCCAGCAGGAACTCCATTCCAGTAGGCAACAACTGCAAACTTTATATTATCAAGTTTATTATACTGAGCAAAAAACGGATGATCATCTCCATCCCGGATTTGTAAATCTGCATCAAGAGATTTCACAAGTTCAATAAAATTTTTATCAGCTGAGTTTGTTCTTACTATTTTAAGATCTTCTTTATTCTCCAGTGCCGGTTGTAGAGCTGCTTGCGTAAAGCCAATTGAATCAAGAATCGCTTTTATTTGAGCAAGATGCCTTTCCTCATGATAACCTAAAAATGTCAGCCATTGCCCTAAATTCAACCTTCCGAAAATCCAATGCGGAAATACTGCAAAATTAAGATCAGCTGATTCAAGTCGTGCCTTAAGCTCATTCAGCTTTGTTTGTATATTTTGCATCAGTTGAAGTGAAACCAAGATCGGCAGTTTACCGGTTGGTAGAAATTCATCTCGCGTTTTATACTTTTCTCCTTTGCTGCGCTCAAAAATTATTTTAACTAAAATTTCCGAAGGTGATTTTTCAGAAACACTCTTACCCGCCTTTTCTGTTTTTTTAAGCATTGATTCTATAAGCTGCAGCAACTGGTTTTCCGAAACTGCAAGGTGCTCGAGTATCTCAGAAATGGACCACTTGCTATCAGAGATATGAATATTTGCTTGAACATCAGGTAAATTCTGAGTGAGCTGCTGAATTTTTTGAAATGTTGTTTTCTTCTGGAAAAATATTTCTTCGAGATGATAGTGATTATTCATTTTTTCTGCATCATCTCGCTCATTTTTAGGATTGTGTTCCAATTCCTCGCAGTTGAAGAAACTTTTAGCTTTTTATCAATGTAAGAGGTTGTAAATTTAGATCTGCCTGCGCCGTCATGATAATAGATGTACAGTATATCATCTTTGTGATAATAATTTTCTACAATCTTCTCATCGCTTTTAAATTGCAGCGCTCGATCTCTATCTACTTTATCAGACAGCATAACAACTATTCTTTTAGAGTTGTCGTTCTCCTTTTTTTCGTTAAATGGATTATTCGAAATTATTTCTTCCAATTCTTTTTGTGTTTTAATAGTTACATCTATTTTCAATTTGAAGCGGGATAAAATTGTATTTTCAAAAGTTTCTTTCACGTCTTTTTTGCCATCTGCAGATTCAAAAACAATATTCCCGCTGTTTATATATGTTTTTACATTTTCAAATTTACTTTTCGTCAAAGCATTTTTCAGATCGTTCATGTTAATGATATTATTTCCGCCGACATTTATCCCTCGAAGAAAAGCTGCATATTTTTTCATTTAATCATTCTCTCCAAATTTTATTATTACTATGAGTTTAACCTGGCGTTAAAAAATTATAACAAAACAAATTCAACATTAAAATCTAAGAATTGCTGTTCGGTCTTCTCATTCTTCCCAGTTTTGTTATGTCAATGCATTCTAAAATATTCTTTTCATATCCCGTTTCTGCCACCGAAATCATGGAACTGCCAACATCCTCAAGCGTGCATACGTATTTTGGAAATACAATATTGAAAAACGGATATAGCGGCGCCAATACTTTTGAAAATGTTAAGGTATTTTTTAATCCTTTAGTCGGTTTGATATAGCCGGGTCGGAAATTATAAACAGCTTTAAATCCAATTTTCATTAGATCATTTTCGGTTTTACCTTTCACACGCGCCCACATGCTTTTTCCCTTCTCACTGCTGTCCGTTCCTGCTCCGGACACATAGCAAAAAACCATGTTTGGATTAAGCTGGTGTAGCGTTTTTGCTGAAGCCATAGTTAAATCATAAGTCAGTAGTCGGTATTCTTCTTCACCCTTGCCGATTGAGGTAACGCCAAGACAAAAGAAGCATGCGTTGTATCCGCTCAATTGATCGAGGATTGCAGTGTAATCAAAAAAATCATTGTGAATTATCTCAGCTAATTTTCGATGCTTAATGTTGCAACCTCTTCTTCCAATAACAAGAACAGATTCAACCTTATCATCCTTGAGAGATTCATGAAGAACTCCTTCACCAACCATACCTGTTGTACCGAAAATTATTGCTTTAACGTTCATAGAAAATTTTACTCATTTTATTTTGAATGCACAAATTTGGGGAAAGCTCTCGATCAGGTTTCTAGAAACATAGAAAAATTTTTATGGGCGGTCAAGTCATGCTTAGTTAAATATGAAAATTCGAATAGCAGAGTAATGCCTTCAAGGTCTTCGTTTCAAATTAGCAACGTCAACCTTGAAGGTTTATAACTCAATTTATTTTCTTTTTTTAATTACAGTAGTCTTTTTATTTGTCTTAACTTTTACCGTACCTTTGTTAGTTTTTATGGTTGTGGTTTTATGCGTCCGGAAATGTGTGACAGATGCAGAGTGTCTTGTCCTAACAGTTACTGATGTAGTCCTAATTGGAGTGTAAATTTTATGTGCATGAATGACTCGATGAGTATGCACTACTGCGAAGTTGTGATGATAACGCCATCTTAAGGGATGAAATACCCGCCATGCAAGTGGTCGCCATGGATGCCACCAGCCTGGATAAACTCTCCATCTCCAGGGGGAAACCCACGCGACATATTTGGGCGCATAAACGAAACGTACGCTTGGCCAAAGCCAAACATTAACTACAATCTTCAATGATGAATAAGCCAAGCTGTTCGCATTAGGACCATTGCCTTTTTCGTTTTCTATTTCTTCATCGTTTTCATCGGCATCTCCCTCTGATGGTTCTACAATTGTCTGCTCTCCATAAATATCTTCGTCACCAACTATTTGCAACATGGCATCAGAATCACCGGTTTTTTCAAGTTCGATTACTGCTATATCCTGACTCTCGGTCTCTGACACAGGCACCTGCAAAACAAAAGCGTGGACATCTTTCTCCATTTTATCAATAACTCGCACATAATCAACATCACCATTACCATCAAGATCAAGATTGTTTACATTATTATCTTTTGAGTTGATCAGTTTTTCAAACTCTTCCGGTGAATTTGCCTTTTTAAACATTTCAAGCGCTCCATGAAGACTAAAATTATCTCCAGGCAATCCTGTCGAATCTTCCTCTACATCTTGCGCATTAAGATTGGACACAACTGTCCACACAAAAAAACTGATCATAAAAATAACACGAATTGATCGCATATTTTTTTCTCCTTACATTTTAATTATTGACAATTTACATTGATACTTTAATAATTTTTACTAACATAAAATAAAGTGAAATGAATTTGCGTGGTGCGGCTCACATTAATATGTAATTAGCAGAATTCCTTTGAGGCAGATAACAGTATTATGTAAGAATGGCGAAGGTTGGAATAATTATCAAATGAAAATTTCGTAAATCATAATTGAATGATTTTGATCTACCCCCCCTCAAGGTTTGTATACCAATATAGTAAAACAAACCTCGAAGGAAATATTAATGTAATCTTATAGAGATGACTTTAAGTGGTTCACATAATTTGCGGCTCCGCCAGGTTGATAACCGGTAGTTAAAACTAATTTGCCGGTAGAATTAAATAAAAGTATTGTCGGAAAACCCTGCACTTTATACCGTTGTGCCAAATTGTTATTGTATAGTTTTGTTTCAGTACTTTGTTCAATATTCCGAGGAAAATCAAGTTTAACAAGAATTAAGTTTTTCTTTGCATAAGTTTCAAATTCCTTTTTAGAGAAAACTTCTTCAGTTAATCTTTTACACCAAATACACCAATCACTTCCAGTAAAATTAACAAGAACAGCTTTATTCTCTTTATTTGCTTGCTGAAGGGCTTTTTCAAGATTGTCCTGCCAGTTAAGTTTATCGGCTGCTCCGCTTTTTGTGCAACCAGCGAAAATTGCAAATAAAACAGCCGCTATTAAAATACTTTTTTTCACATGATCTCCTTTTTAATATACGTTTGATTCAATATTAGCTAAATAGATTCAACTTCTTACTTGTAACAAAAATTTGAGTACAAAAGTTTAAATTAAAAATATAAATTAGTTTTCGAATTAAAAATGAAGTTCTCAATATTCGTTGCGCCTATAGCTGAAAATAATGTCGGCTAAGTTCTTATTTTCAGCAAAAAATATAGAAATTGCAACGAAAAGAATCATAGACATTTTATTCGGATTTGTTATTTTAGATTTAATCATAATTTTGTTTCCATAACTACTAATACTTAATACGGCTTATAGAAAAGACGAAAAGCTATAGGCGCTTCCTTGATTAACTACAACGTTTTTCTTTTAGATGAAGGATAAAAACAGAACTTTAAGCAAAATAGAGTGTTGCCATTGTGGCAATGAATGCCGCGAAGACAGTATTCTTGAAGATGGGAAAACTTTCTGCTGCATGGGCTGCAAAGCCATCTATGAAATCTTAGAAAAAAACAATCTGTGCAAATACTATCAATTAAATGAATCACCTGGCTTAGCACCTCAAAATATTTCACATAGAAATTTTGATTATCTCAATGATCCTGAAATAATAGACCGGCTTGCTAATTTTAAGGACGAAAAACTTTTCATCGTAACATTCCATATCCCGCAAATGCATTGTAGTTCATGCATTTGGCTGTTGGAAAATTTGTACAAAATTAATTCCGGAATTATTCACTCCGAGGTTAATTTTTTAGCAAAAAATGTTACGATAAAATTCAATCCTGCCAAGATTAGTTTAAAAGAAACTGTTCAACTTCTCACTTCGATAGGTTATGAACCGCAGATTAATTTGGAAGATGCTGAAAGCAAAAAGACTCGCTCGACAAATAAAAAATTAATTTATAAAATAGGGATAACCGGTTTTTGTTTCGGGAATATAATGCTTCTCAGTTTTCCTGAATATTTAAATATTAACACAACTGACAGTTTCTTTATTAAATTTTTTGGCTGGTTAAATTTGATTTTATCGCTTCCTGTTTTCTTTTACTCCAGCTCGGAATATTTTATTTCCGCCTATAAAGGGTTGAGAAAAAAGATTTTAAATATTGATGTCCCGATAGCACTCGGCATTTTTGCTCTCTTTTTAAGAAGTGTCTATGAAGTTGTTACTCAGACAGGGGCAGGGTATTTTGATTCAATGACCGGACTTGTATTTTTTCTTTTACTCGGTAAATTATTTCAAAATAAAACTTATGAATCTTTAAATTTCGAGAGAAACTACAAATCTTATTTCCCTCTTTCAGTTATAGTTAAAAAAGAAAATTCTGAAATTTCTGTTCCAATCTCAAAGTTAAACGTCGGAGACAGAATTATTATCCGCAACAATGAAATAATTCCTACAGACTCTATTTTATTCAGAGGTGAGGGAAACATAGACTATAGCTTTGTCACTGGTGAATCAAAACTTTCCTCCAAAGTTTTAGGTGAATTAGTTTTTGCGGGTGGTAAACAAATCGGTTCTGCAATTGAGCTTGAAGTGATTAAAGAAGTCTCTCAAAGCTATCTTACACAACTTTGGAATAACGATTCTTTCAAAAGCAGAGCAGAAACCAGTTTCGCAACAATTTCTAATAAAGTAAGCAAGTATTTCACGGTTGTAATTTTGTTCATTGCTTTATTTGCTTTTTTTGCTTGGCTTCCAAAGGACTTTAATACAGCATTGAATGTACTTGCCTCGGTTTTAATTGTAGCTTGTCCATGCGCACTCGCACTCTCAATTCCATTTACGTTAGGAAATACGTTACGAATCTTAGGGAAAAATAAATTCTATCTGAAAAATGTTCACGTAATTGAGGAGCTTGCAAAATCAAACCATATAATATTTGATAAAACCGGAACTATCACCGAAACAAGTCAGTCAAAAATTAAATATTCGGGAAGAAAACTTACCGATCTCGAATCTATGCTCATCAAATCTCTTGTTAAAAATTCAACCCATCCTTTAAGCAAAATAATTTTTGATTCTCTTGACTGCCAAGCTAATTTGAATGTCAATTCTTTTAAAGAAATGCATGGACAAGGAATCGAAGGAGAAATTCTAGGAAAACAAATACGGATTGGTTCTGAATCATTTATTTCATTGAACAGGAACTCACATGAAAAAATCTATGAAAATAGAACATTCAACTTTGATACAAATGTTTATGTTTCAATAGATAACGAAATTCTAGGATTCTTCAGTATAGAAAATGTGTATCGAAAGGATGTGAAAGATACAATTCAAAAATTAGCTGCTCATTATGAACTCTCAGTTTTATCTGGAGATGATGAAGGTGAAAAGGCAAATCTAGAAAAAATATTCGGAAATAATTCAAGAATTCGATTTCGGCAATCTCCTATGGAGAAATTAGAATATACTAAGTTAATTCAATCGCTTGATAAAAAAACTATAATGGTTGGTGACGGCTTAAATGATGCTGGGGCATTAGCTCAAAGCAATGTGGGAATTGCAGTAACTGAAAAAATAAGTAATTTTTCTCCTGCATGTGATGCCATCCTGGACGCATCAGAACTAAATAAACTTAATGTGTTTTTAAGATATTCTAAACAAAGTATAAAAATTATAATTCTTAGTTTTATAATATCTTTTTTTTATAATTTAATGGGGCTTGGTTTTGCAGTGCAGGGAGCATTTACGCCAATTGTTTCTGCCATATTAATGCCGATTAGTTCAATTTCAGTTGTTATATTTGCAACACTATCAACTAACTTTTTAGCAAAACGAGAAGGTTTGTTATAAGCGTAATAATTATTCTTATCGCTATAAGTCTTTCTGTCGCATTTGGATTTCTTGGTGCGTTTATTTGGGCCGTAAGAAATGGACAGTATAAGGATACTTACACTCCATCCATAAGAATTATTTTGGAAGAAGATAAATTAAAAGATAAAAACTAACTTATCTAATCATTAAGGAGGAAGCTCTATGGAGCTCGAAAAATTCAGTTATGATAATAAGATCGTAAAAAACTTTGCCTTTGCAACTTTGCTTTGGGGAGTTGTTGGAATGCTCGTTGGACTAATAATTGCAACTCAATTATTCACTCCTTCGCTAAATCTCAATATTCCGTTTTTAACTTTTGGAAGAATTAGACCTTTACATACAAATGCTGTGATATTCGCATTTGTCGGTAACGCAATCTTTATGGGAATTTATTATTCACTTCAAAGATTATGTAAAGCAAGAATGTTCAGTGATTTGCTGAGCAACATTCACTTCTGGGGATGGCAGCTAATTATTGTCGCAGCCGCTATTACGCTTCCACTTGGCATTACCACAAGTAAAGAATATGCTGAACTTGAATGGCCAATTGATATTGCAATTACATTAGTCTGGGTTGCATTTGGCATCAATATGATCGGTACGATTATCAAACGAAGAGAAAGCCACATGTATGTTGCCTTATGGTTCTATTTAGCAACGTGGGTTACGGTTGCTGTTCTTCACATAGTTAATTCAATCGAGATTCCTGTTTCATTCTTAAAAAGTTATTCCATTTATGCAGGAGTTCAAGATGCCTTAGTTCAATGGTGGTATGGACACAATGCCGTAGCTTTCTTTCTAACAACCCCCTTTTTAGGTTTAATGTACTACTATTTGCCCAAAGCAGCTAACAGGCCTGTCTTTTCCTATAAGCTATCCATATTTCATTTTTGGACTTTAATTTTTCTATACATCTGGGCAGGTCCACATCATTTGCTCTATTCAGCACTTCCTGATTGGGCACAATCACTAGGAACTGTGTTTTCAATTATGCTTATTGCTCCATCCTGGGGTGGAATGATAAATGGACTTTTAACCTTAAGAGGTGCTTGGGATAAAGTTAGAACAGAACCTATTTTGAAATTCATGGTTGTTGCAGTAACGGCATATGGAATGGCAACTTTCGAAGGACCGATGTTATCTCTTAAAAACGTAAATGCGATTGCTCATTTTACAGATTGGATTATCGGACATGTTCATGTAGGTGCATTGGGCTGGAATGGCTTCTTTACTTTTGCAATGCTTTATTGGCTTATTCCAAGATTGTTCAATACAACTCTCTATTCCAAGAAAATGGCTAACGTTCACTTTTGGACTGGAACTTTAGGAATTGTCTTCTATGCGTTATCAATGTGGTGGGCAGGAATCACGCAAGCATCAATGTGGAAAGAATTTACTCCGCTTGGAACCTTGCAATATCCTAATTTTCTTGAAACTGTTTTACAAATTATTCCCATGTACATGATTAGAGCTACAGGTGGATTACTTTACTTTACCGGAGTAGTTCTTGGAGTTTATAATCTTATAAAAACAGCAAGACAAGGGAAATTTGTTAATAATGAAGACGCTGAAGCTCCAGCACTCACAAAAGCAACATTACAGGAACATGAAAAATCAAAACACCGCTTACTTGAGAAGAGACCTATCCAATTTGCACTTGCAGCATTAGTCGTCGTTGCTATTGGAGGATTAGTTGAAATTATTCCTACTTTTTTAATTAAATCAAATATCCCCACCATAGCAAGCATAAGACCATACACCCCGTTAGAGCTTGAGGGAAGAGACCTTTACATAAGAGAAGCTTGCAATAGCTGTCATTCTCAGTTAGTACGGCCATTTAGATCTGAAACTGAACGATATGGCGAATACTCAAAAGCTGGTGAATATGTTTATGAACATCCTTTTTTATGGGGATCTAAAAGAACTGGGCCCGATCTGTGGAGAGTCGGCAGAAAATATCCGAATTCGTGGCATTACTATCACATGGAAAACCCCCGTTCAATGTCTCCAAACTCCATTATGCCAGCTTATCCATGGCTAACTATAAACAAACTTGATTATTCAAATTTAGAAAGTAAAATTTCTGTATTTAGAAAACTTGGGGTTCCTTATCCTGCTAATTTTGAAAATCTTGCAAAAGATAAATTAGAGCAACAAGCTAAAGAGATAACTCTTGATTTGCAAAAAAATGGAATTGGTGTAGAAGGTAATGAAGAGATAATTGCACTCATCGCATACTTGCAGCGATTGGGTACAGATATTAAACCTAACGAACTTGCAGAAACTAAGTAACTCGGGTTTATAATGTATAAAGAAGTGCTTCAGTCAATAAAAGGGGCAGATGTATTTGCGATTGTTTCATTGTTTCTATTCATATTTTTTTTCTTAGTCGTTGTTGTTCGATTAATCAAAATGGATAAAAACTACATTAAGAAAATGGCGCATCTACCGCTTGATTCTGAAAATAATTCACAAAACTTAAAGGGTGAATAAAATGTTATTCAAAAATAAATTTGGGGCATTATTAAAATCTTTAATTCTTACTTTGCTTTTTTCTTTTTTACAGAATGGTTTTGCACAAACAACTGGCGGAGAACTCACAAAATCATATTATGATGTTGTTGGCGCTTCCCTTTTAATAGTCATGTTGCTGATTGTTCTAGGATTTCTCTTCTTCGGGATGGGTGAAAGTGCAAAACGCGAAAGTAAGCTTTCATTGGGATTGGGGAAGATTAAAAATTACATTATTGGTTTAAAGCCAATTGAAAAAGAAAAAGATATTATGTTTGATCATGCTTACGACGGCATTCATGAACTTGATAATAATATCCCACCATGGTTTAATTATCTCTTTTGGGGAACAGTTCTCTTCGGCGTATTCTATATGGTAAATTATCATATACTATCTTCAGGCGATGTTCAAGCAAGCGAATACAAAGAGGAAGTTAAACTTGCCGAATTAAAAAGAATTGAGATGATAAAATCCGGAGTACTGTTAGACGAAAATAAATTAAATGTATTAACAGATGTTACGGCACTGTCCTCAGGAAAGGAAATATTCATTAAAAATTGTGCTGTGTGCCATGCGGAAAAAGGTGGTGGTTTAGTCGGACCAAATCTCACCGACGATTACTGGATTCATGGTGGAGGAATAAAAAATGTTTTCGCAACCATTAAAAATGGTGTCCCTGCCAAAGGAATGATAACATGGAAGAATCAACTAAATCCAAGACAAATACAAGAAGTTGCAAGCTTTGTTTTATCTCTCCGAGGAACAAATCCACCGAATCCAAAAGCTTCTGAAGGCATATTATATGTAGAACAGGATTCGGTGAAAAAGTGAAGTGTAATTAAATAATAAAGTATCAGTTTCATGAGCGAAGTTAAAACCGAAGAGACTTTTCGTGATCATATAGCTACCGTAACAAAAGAGGGAAAACGAAAATGGATTTACCCGAAAAAACCTTCGGGAAGATTTTATAATGCACGTACAATTGTTAGCATTTTTCTAATATTATTTTTGGTTATCGTTCCGTTTATTAAGGTAAACGGGCATCCTTTTTTGCTACTTGACTTTCCGAATAGAAATTTCATCTTGTTCACTATTCCATTTGGTCCCCATGATTTTCATTTGTTTGCTTTAGCAATAATCGCTTTTGTTGTATTCATAGTTTTGTTTACTGCAGTATTTGGAAGAGTGTTTTGCGGGTGGGCATGTCCACAAACTGTTTTTATGGAAATGGTGTTCAGAAAAATTGAATGTTTAATAGAGGGCGATTTTAAGGATCAGATGAAACTAAACCAATCACCATGGACTTCAAATAAGATTGTGAAAAAAGCTCTTAAGCATACAATTTTTTTCTTAATTTCTTTTTTCATTTCAAACATTTTTCTTTCTTACGTCATTGGGATTGATGAACTTACAAAAATAGTAACCACTCCACCATCAAAGCATTTGACAGGATTTATTTCAATGCTGATCTTCTCTGGAGTTTTTTATTGGGTTTTTTCTTACTTCAGAGAACAAGCGTGTACAATAGTTTGCCCTTACGGACGACTTCAGGGCGTCTTGCTTGATCAAGATTCTATAGTAATTGCTTATGACAATGTTCGAGGTGAACCAAGAGGCAAGCTCAAAAAAAATGAATCTAAAGATACTTTTGGTGATTGTATCGATTGCAATATGTGTGTTGATGTTTGTCCCACTGGAATAGATATAAGGAATGGAATTCAGCTTGAATGCGTTAACTGCACTGCTTGTATTGATGCATGTGATATTGTAATGGATAAAATTAATCGCCCAAGAGGATTAATTAGATACGATTCGCTACGCGGAATAGAAAAGAAAGAAAAATTTCGTATTACACCGAGAATGATAGGATATTCAGCTGTTCTGGTTATCCTAATTTCTATCCTTAGTTACTTGCTAATCACTAGAAGTGATTTTTCTATTAATATTTTACGAACTCCGGGTTTGCTCTATCAAGAACAGCCGAACAATAAATACAGCAACATTTATGATCTAAACATCATTAATAAAACTTTTAATCGCGCTCAAATAGAACTGAAACTGAAAAATATTGACGGCGAACTTAAACTACTCGGTGGCGAGGTAAATCTTAAACCGCAGCAAAAGTTAGACTCAAAATTTCTTTTAATACTCCCTAAATCCTCAATGACCAAAATGAATACTCCTATCACTATCCTAGTTTATTCTAAAAATAAGCTGCTCAAAGAAATAAAAACTTCTTTTCTAGGGCCTATTACCAAAAAGGAGAATAGTTAAGATGAAATTTCATTGGGGTACAGGAATTGTAATTACGATTATCGTCTTTTTAATAATTTCTTTTGCAATGATTTTTCATTTCATGAATCAAAAAGTTGATCTTGTAACAGATAATTACTACGAAAAAACTCTTGTCTACCAAACTCAAATTGATGAAGCAAAAAGATCGAGAAAAATTGATAACAGCATAAAGTTTGAGTATTTGAATAATCAATTGCGGTTTATTTTTCCAGATTCTCTGGTTAATCAAATTAATAACGGCGAAATATATTTTTATCGCCCTTCTGATTCCAGCAAGGATTTTAGGACACCAATGAGATTGGACAAAAATGGTGAAGTAGTTTTTGATGTGTCAAGTATAGCTATCGGTTATTGGAAAATTCAACTGAAATGGTTTATGAATAGAGAAAGTTATTCTCTTGAAAGAACTATAATGAAAAAATAATTAGCGAAGATGAAATGGAAGTATTATCAGGATTAGCACTCGGATTTTTAGGAAGTTTACATTGCATCGGTATGTGTGGGCCAATAGCGTTAGCATTACCATCTCGAACCAAATCAAAATTTGATTTTTATTGTGGAAGAATATTGTACAATTTGGGAAGGGTGTTCGCCTATTCAATTTTGGGATTGCTTCTCGGATTAATGGGTCAAAGAATTAATTTAGCGGGTTATCAACAAACCTTATCGATAATTTTAGGAATCATAATTCTTATCACAGTTTTAAATCCTGTTCGATTCAAACATTTTTTCAGTTCATTAAGCTTTGTCAAAGCCGCAACAATATTTTTACAATTATCAATTGGATCGCTTTTTAGAAAAAGTAATCAAAGCTCATTATTCCTTATCGGAGTGTTAAACGGATTCCTGCCCTGCGGATTTGTTTATATCGCTCTTGCCGGTGCGATTGCTTTCGGCAAAGTTGAAGGCAGCATTTTATTCATGACATTATTTGGAATAGGTACAAGTCCAGCAATGTTCTCGGCTTCAATTGTCACGAGTCTTTTTAGTCAAAAGGTTAGAAAAAAGATTATTCAGTCAGTTCCGGTTTTTGCCTTTGTCTTAGCTATCATATTCATCTTAAGAGGACTAAATCTCGGGATTCCATATCTGAGCCCTAAACTCAAACCTGTAATGCAAATAGAACAAATAAATCGCTCACAAAAAGACTGCTGCGAATAAGTAATTATTGAAATTTCCTAAATAAAAAAGGCGATCCTAAGCGATCGCCTTTTAAGTTAGTTAACAAATTGCTTACTTCATTAGAACAAGTTTCTTAGTTGCAACAAAATTGCGTGCTTGAAGTTTATAGAAATAAGCTCCGTGACTAAGAAGATTCAATATTTGTTCGAGTAATTTATCTTTCGATATCGCGCCTATCACAGGCTCCTCAATAATAAACTCTTGTGGTATAAAAATCACTTTGACTATTGTTATAACTTTCTAATTACCAAATCAATCATTAAATTTATTCCTAACTCTAAAATATTATGCGCTGATTGTTTAAAAAAGATTTTATGTCGAAAATATTAGAAAAAGAAATTGTAAACCAAGATTGCCCACATTGCAAAACACATATCTCCATTGCATGGGTTTGTAAGCTGGAAGCTGATGGAATAATTCGCTACATCTATTTTTGCCCCAATTGCCAAAAACCCTTACACATTTCCGACAAAAGAAATAACTTTATTAAAACAAGCCTGAATAGTAAAACTTTCCAGGCATAGTTTTCTCATCATTCTATTTCTTTATTCTTTATTTATTAAGTTTGATAAGCTTCTAATTAGCTTAAGTTATTCTTGTACTATATACAAATTTCATCCTCTGTAATCAGAAAATCTAAAAAGGTTTAGATTATGAAATCTCAAATGAAACTTTTCGACGTTCACCAAATCGATTCCATCCAAGATATGTTTCTTAAATCGGTAAATCTCTATAAAGATAAACTCGCTCTGGAAGACTTGACCACATATCCGATTTCCAGATTGTCTTATAAAGAATTACTTGATCACGTTCTGAGATTCGGAAAAAGTTTAGAAAATCTTGGCATAAAACCTCGAACACACATTTCTCTCATCGGTGAAAACAGAGTACAGTGGGGACTCGCCTATCTAACGGCAATGATCTTCAACCACGTGATTGTTCCAATTGATAAGAATCTGAGCGTTAACGAAATCTTAAACATTATACATGAATCAGATTCAGAAGCAATAATTTTCTCTGATACTTTCTATTCGATGTTGAAAGAAAGTAAAAATGTTTTTAAAAACCTGAAACATTTTATTTCGATGGATTTGCCTGCTGAAAATAATTGGGTTTACTCTATGCCCCAATTGATCAGAGACTCTTTACCAGCACATATTTCCGATTTGCCTCACATTAAGTTGGATGAAACAGCCAAAATAATATTTACTTCCGGTTCATTAGGAAGAGCAAAGGGAGTAATGTTGTCTCAATGGAACTTAGCTTCCAATCTTATGAGCATGACGAAAATGGTTCGAATAACTAGAGAAGATAGATTCCTTTCGGTATTACCGATTCATCACACCTATGAATGTACTTGCGGGTTTTTATGTCCTTTATTTATGGGTTCTTCAGTTCATTATGCACGCTCACTAAAAACCGTAAGTGAAGATATGCAAAAAGCAAAACCTACTATCTTTCTTGGAGTACCCTTGCTTTATGATAAACTATTTAAACGCATTATGAAAAATATCCAGGATGATAAAATAAAATCCAAAGTTGTTCCGCCATTATTAATGATCGGTTCATTGGCAGAAAAGGTCGGCTGGAAAAGTTTACCAAAGAAATTATTTAAGGAACTCCACGAAAAATTTGGCGGATCTGTAAGATTGTTTATTGTTGGTGGCGCAGCACCAGATCCTAAAGTTTCAAAAGGTTTAAGAGAGTTTGGATTTAATTTCATTCAGGGTTATGGCCTCACAGAAACATCACCCATACTTGCTTTAAATCAGGTTGATAATTTTAAAGACGATGCTGCTGGTCTTCTTCTACCTGATGTTGAGATAGAAATAAAGGAACCCGACACAGAGGGAGTAGGAGAAATCTTTGTTAAAGGACCTAATATTATGATTGGTTATTATAAGAATGATAAGCTTACCGATGAAACTTTTAAAAACGGATGGTTTAAAACAGGTGATCTTGGCTATGTTGATGCCAATGGGTTTTTGCACATTTCCGGTCGCAAGAAGAATGTAATAATAGCAAAAGATGGAAAGAATGTTTTCCCCGAAGAAATAGAAGACATCCTTCACAGAAGCCCATACATTCTTGAGACTTTAGTTATGGGAGAAAAAGATTCAAAGCATGATGAAGTAATTACTGCACAAATTGTAACCGATGCAGAGACATTTATTGAATATTCAAATATACACAACACACCTATAACAAAAGAATTAATTCACAATTTAATAAGCCAAGAAATATCTAAAGTTAATAAGGACTTGCCCGTTCACAAGCAAATCAGGAAATTTTATATCCGTGAAAAAGAATTCGAGAAGACAACAACTCAAAAAATTAAACGGTATTTAGTCAGCAAGGAATCTGATGCTGGAGATGAACTGTAAAAGCAGGTTACAATGATTTCTTTATGGGAACAAAAAATCCGTGCGATTCCTTAAGAACCGCACGGAAAAAAGTTAAACGCAGAAAACAGTTTCTCAGAATCCTAGACTAACACCGAAAATATGATTTCCATCAAAGTATCTTGTATATCGATACGCATAATCAACTTTCACCGATATATTCTCGAAAGAATAATCAATACCCACACCACCCGTAAAACCATAAATATATGAATCTTTAAAAGCTTGCTGCGGGGCGAAAGTATATCCACCTCTCAAGAAAAACATATTGTTATATCCATATTCAAGCCCAACTTTATACTCATCATCAGAAAAGTTGTTATTTTTAAATGATGTGGAAATAAGTAGCGTGTTCATATCATCAAGAAGTCGTGGTTTATAACCTAACCCAAGCTCAAAAGTTGACGGCAACTCAAATGGAGCCGATTCGATCTTAACCAATCCCGGCGGACGGTTATAACCTGTAACATCTCCCTCTTGAAGTAAGCCAGATCCATCAAATTGCATCTGAGGTCCAACATTTTTCATAACGACGCCGAAACTTAATCCATTAATTTCAGCTAGATTGTCGTAAACAACACCAACATCAAATGCCATTCCCGTAGCACTAACTTCACCAAGTGTTTCTGTTACTAGATTAGCAGTAACACCTACAGAAATTCTTTCGGTAAGTTGACGCGCATAAGATACCCCAGCAACCAACATTTGTGGTGAGAAAGTTTTGCCTGTGCCATCTGGATCTTGAGTTGTAGTAACAAGAATGTCACCAACTGATAGAGATTTGAGAGCAAAAGAAAGAACTCCAAATCCCTCGAAGTTTGCAGACACAGCTCCGTATTCTACTCCAATATCCGCTATGTAATCCATATGTGAGAACATGACATTTGCAGAACTGATGTTTTTGGAGGATCCTGCCGGATTCCAATAAAGGGCTTCAACACCTGTAGATGTAGCAACGTTACCTCCTGCCATAGCCATACCACGAACACCTACGGGAATTAAAAGTTGTGCGGCACCCCCAGTACCGGTCCTGTTGCCTCCCCCAGCAAATATGCAGTCAGCTGCAAGTAATATGCTGATTGCGAGTATTATAAATCTAAATTTATTTTTCATTTTTACTCCTTGAGTTTAAACTTTGATTAAAATCTATCAAGAATCTGTTGCTCTTGAATGATAGCTAATTTCAGTACTTTCGTTTTTCCGATGCCTGGCATATCTACGTAAGCAATATATAATCCGCTCGCAACCGGTAATCCCGAGTTGTTTGCCAGATCCCATCTTTCAAATTGAGAAGTTGAGTTCTTCTCAATCTCTTTAACCAAAACACCCGCAAGATTGAATATTCTAATTGTGGCTTTTGCAGGTAAGTGGCTAAAAGTTACAAAACGATTATACTTGTTAAGCTCTTCAGAGTTCGCACCATAATAAGGATTAGGAAATACATTTATTTTTTCAACGTCCTGTTTAGCAAGATTATTACTTTGTGTAGGACTTGGAGCTGTAAAAGTAAATACATCCTTAAAAGGAACATTTGGTTTTGTTGTTGTTATACGGAAAATGGTCCCGGTTTCAGGTAAATTCGCTACATATGGTGAATCAACTCCTCCATTCCATTCAACAAGTACCATCCTCGCCATTACTTCTACATCATTTCCACCATCATATGTTTGTGCAATCATCTTAGTTTCAGCAGCAAGGTAGCCAGCTTGACCTGGAGCTGTGTTTTCGGGTCTTGCCCAATAAATCCAATCCGTGTACGGATCGTTTTCACCACCAGAAACAGTATGATCGTAGGTTCCCGTACCTTTAGTTCCCGGACGACCCATATTAAATGTTCCGCTTGCATCATCATCAAGTAACCAAGGTATCATTCTATAGTCATCGCTTGCATCGTTAGGAGTATTTATTCCTATATTCCATAATTCAAAAGGTACATGAAATGAAAGCGTCCCAGTATTGAAAGCATCATAACCCCAACCACCAGCAGCAGTAAATCTAATTTCAAAATCATTAGGAATTATTTTTGGCCAGCTTGCTCCATCTCTGGAAGTACGGCTCAAAAATGCATCATAAAGACCTCTTGTTCCATTATCGGCAGTATGAATTCCCCAACGAGAATTATTAGTAGATTGTTGTTGACCGGCAACTGGATCCAAATCACCAGGTGTCGGGAACCCGGCAAAATGGAACGAGCCTGCTTGAGGAGTAGCTAATGGTCCAGAACCGTTTGCTACAACCGAAAAGAGTTTAAAGTCATTCGGAGCTCCTTTAACTTTTACTTGGATACCATCAACTATTGGAGATAAGTCATCGGCATTTTGGTTTGTTTGATTTGATAGTACTCTAACACCATCAGATCTATCAAGATGCCAAACAACAATTTTTCCTGGCAAAGTATCAAATTTAACTGTATATGATAAACCAGTAAGCTGTGTAGGATCAACAACCATTGGGAAAGCATTGCCATCACTTGATCCCGATACTCTAGTGCTTTTTAAAGTATCTTGAAAACTTGCACCCAAAGTTACACCAGGATTTAAGCTGGCAGGAACAACAGTAAAAATAGTGAGTGGGTTTTCAAGATTATTGGGCACTGCTTGTGGATCAGTATTATAACTATATGAAGTTACAGCGTAATAATACCTGATTCCGTTAATTAACGGTGTCCCACCCTTAAGCTCATCATTTTTAATGCTAATAAACCTTTTTATGCCCGTATCATTTCCAAATTGTCTAACACCTTTAGCAACAACACCTGTATTAGCATCAAAGAAGAAATCTTCAATTTTTCCTATACCATCCACAATATCATAAGTAGCTATTCGCTTTCCTTGAGTTACATCTGCAGATGCGGAAGGTAACTGATAAACATTATATCCCTGGAATTTATATCCTTTTGAATTTGAGCTTTCAGTTGCACTTACTTTTCCCTGGTTCTCGCCCCAATCAAGAATTACTTCATTATTGAGTTCTACAATGTTTACCTCAGGTGCGGGAGGAGCAACTGGTAAATTGAAAAAATTATCATAAGCTAATTGGGCTTGCTGATCATAAAATTTAAGAAGCCCAATTGCTGATAATCTGTCAGTCCCAGGAATTGCACCGGCACAAATTTCTGCAACAACTACTTCCTGAGTATCACTCGGTGCCATTTGGAATGGACCTGATGCTGAACCGACTCTTCTATCGCCTGCTGGAATTAACTGTCCGTCAATCCAGCCAGAGCGGGTTTGGGGATTTCCAGTTAAAACAAATGTTGTTGGCTGTAGCGTATTTGGATCTACGAAAAAAGCACCTGTCAAACCAATTTTCCCTTGGAAGAAATTATAAAATTGGGTTGATCCCTGGGGTACACCTTGTGTCGGATCAACTACACTTGCATCTCCTCTTGCAAAATAATAGAAAGCAGTCATCGGCAAATTTATTTTACCTGGACCAACAACTTTACCATTAAAAATCCCAAAATCTCCAGCATCATCAACACCATTTTTGTTTCTATCCTGTCCGGCAACTCCAGTAAGTAAAGGACCCTGGAAGAAGTCAAACCCAACTGCTGGTGGAGGTAAAGGTTTATAGGTATCATCAGATGCATTTGCGTTGTACACATACCCTAAACTGAGCGAAGTATCGCAACCAGCAAAGTCATCCGTTGCATTTCCAAGATCGACATCTGACCACATAGAAACATACATACTATCAAAAGTAACATTACTTTTGTTGATGAGCTTGTATTTCCTAAAAAACATGTTACCCAAAGCTCCTGTTTGAGCATATGACCACATGGTAGCCTGCATTTCTATCCCAAGCGGGTTTGTTCCATATAAAAATACGGTTGCAGCAGCATCAAGATCGTTGGCAACGAACCAGATTGTTTGATCTGCACCTTTCACACCAGGTACATCAACTGTCGGTTCATAGGTCCCATTGTTATTTTTATCATCAAACGGTGCCCCGTCCGTTGCTGGCCATTCTGTCCAATCTTTTTCATATTGTTCTCTAATAGCAGAGGCAGAAAGTCCTTCATCTATAGCTGCATTAGACAAATCTACAACAGGACCTCCAGGATAAATATCCGGCCTGACTCTATAAATTCTATTCTTGGGTAATGCGGGATCTTCTGCAACTCCAGGAGAAAGAATTTTTCCTCCCTGCAAACCTTGGCGGTAAGCAGATCCACCCACTCTAACTTGTGGATCACCTGCAACTTTCGCCCCCCAAAGTAGCCCAGATTCAAAAACAGCAGTTTTCCCGCTTCCTTTGGGAAATATAACTCCGGAGTTTCCGTCAGGCGTAATGTCTGAGTTTCCATCATTATAAATTTGTGTGGAAAGGTTATTAATATTTAAGAACGTTCGCACAGGTGTTCCCTGTGGTTTATTTAGACCATTGGTGTTTTTCTTATTTCCATCAGCAGCATATGCAACTAATGATATACTGATAAAAAAGAGGAATAAGAATTTTGAAATTTTTGAATTCATATTTTTTAATCTCCTATTCTTTATGATGTATTCTGTCAATTTAAGTTTAGTATTCAAAACGAATTCCTAATCTTATTTGACGCGGTGTACCATAAAACAATGGCGATGTTGTTATTGGTGCACCAGTTGCTGCATTTTGCCATTGCTCATAGTAATCAATATTAATCGCTCTATACAAAGCAGCGTATTCCTGACCATATGTTTCAACTAATTTTCCACCAAGTGCAGGATCGCTGATATAACCATCATCAGTAGTAGAGCCAGTTCTCAAGAACACGTTTTCTATATTCTTAGTATTGAACAAATTAATTACATACACATATATATTGATGTTAAGTTTATTGAACAAATTAACTGTCTTATCAGCACGGAGGTCAAACTGGAATACCCACGGAGTAGTTGAACTATTAAGCGCTTCCAAAGGTGATCTATCGCGAGCATCACCCTCTAGATCTGCTCCGCCTTTACCAGTTGTATAGGGATGTCCACTATTAAATGTCAATAAACCTGACAAACCAAATTCGCTTAATATTTTTGGTCCATCGTCTTTACCAAAGCGATAATCAAGATTGACATTACCTCGAAATGTATTATTAAACTCCAGTGGAGAAATGTATTGCGGCTTAAAGATTGTTACTCCATCTAACGGAGCGCCAACGATTCCACGCGCAGAGTTCGGAAACGATCCGGTTCCCTGTGCATCTTGAAATGTTAAAGCTGTATTAACCTGGAATCTTGCGGTTCTTCTCATATTGAATGCAATCTCAATACCCTTTGTAGTAGCAAAATCACCATTTCTTAAAATATTGTATCCTTTAATTGGTGAGGTTGGATCCGTCGATATTTTATCAAAGACAACTTGGTTTTGTATATCTTTATAGAAACCAGTAATATCAAATGATGCTATGTTACCAATTTGCTGTGTGAAGCCAACTTCATATTGGGTGGTTCGTGTTGGCTGAATGTTAAATCCAACAGGAGCAGTGATTTCTAATCCACCATTTAAATTATATGATGTTTGATAAAGCCCCTGATACATATCGCGCAATCTGGTTTGCTGAACAAATTTTCCAAACTGAGCATGAAATATTGTTTGATCAGTTACAGGAAAAGAGAAACCTAAACGCGGGCTAACTGCCTGAAATGTAGGAACCTCTTTCCAGCCTTTAATAAGAATTTCTCCTGAATTAGGATCAATTGCTGTCTCTGGTTTTTGGGGATCTTTAAATTCCAAGTTATCTACATCTATGTAATCATAACGTAATCCAGCATTAATGATCAAATCATTATATTCAATTTTATCCTGAATATAAAAAGCAGCAAATACAGGCTTTTTAGCACCAATCACCGGATCGTCGCCACCAACCTCATTCCCAAACACATCATACCCATAATTATCAGGACCTCTGTTAATAAAAACCTGTTCTCTTGTTACTTTTGCAGGATCGCCTGCTGGTAATTGATCATTCTGATAAACCAATTGAGCTAATCCCATCAAATCTTCATTACTCCATGAATAATTTCTGATTGTTAGCATTTGATACTCGCCACCGACCTTTACAGAATGTTCTTTCCCTATTTGAGTAGAGAGAGCTGCAGAAAGATTAATTCTTTCTCTTTTGAATTTTTGATAACCTGCTGTAACATCTCCGGGGGCATTAAATGAAAAACCAAAAATGTTGAAACGAGTTGGTCGTTCAAATCTTCCAAAATCATCTCCAGGAGCTTTTGTCCAAGAAACCCCTACGGCAGCATTTGCAACACTATCTCCATAACCCATGTAATTATCCTTAAGTAAAGGATCATACCTCTCTAATGTGTTGAAAGAATAACCACCACTTAATTCATAATACGTTTTTTGACTAAGAATGTGGGTTATCTTTATACTTCCTGCTCCATCAGTCTGATCAACTTTCTCGACTCTACTAAGATTCAAAAAGTTGGCAATGTTTCCTGCAGTACGTGCAGAGCTATATGGATTAAACGTTTTATTTGTTGTGTAAGAACCAACTAATCTGAAGAGCAAAGGATTAAAGTCAAAGCTTAGAGTACCTGTGCCGGAATATTGTTCAAGTGAATTCTTGTAGATTGCTCCTGCAGGGTATTGAAAATTTATTGTATCCCCAGTAGTGGGATCTCCTATACGTCCTAAACTAAATCCTGGATAGGGTTGCGGAGTTTGATCATTTTGGAAATTGTAATTGAATAAACCAAAGAATTTAAATCTTTTATCAATGATAGGTCCACTTAAGGTCGCTGTAAATTCATTATAACCATACCAATGTGTTCCTAATCTTTCCTTCCCATCAAATCTATCACCTTTTCCTTTAAATGAAATATTATCAGTTATGTATTCAGCACTAGCTTTAAGATCAGGCGTGCCTGATTTAATCTGGGTATAAACGATACCAGCATTTGCCCCACCGTATTCAGCAGTATAACCACCAGATTGCACCTGTATTTCTTCAACAGCATCCTGTACAATAGTTACAGAACGACCACCGACTACCGGATCTGTAATTGACGCTCCCTCAAGATAAAATCCAACTTCATCCTGCCTACCACCACGAATAAATATATTTTTATCCTGAAGTACAACGCCTGCCGTCAAGCCAAGTATATTATCAACTCCTCTTATGGGCAGTGATTCCAATACATCGCTGGTTGTAATGCGGTTAGCATTTGTTGAACTCTTAATAATGAGGGGTTTTTCAGCAACAACGTTTACTTGTTGAAGCTCTATACCTTCGCCAGGCAGCTGAAAATTCAACTCAGTAGTGAGATCAGCATTAACACGAATGTTAGAATAGGTTACCGTTTGATAACCTACAAATGAGGCTCGTACTTGGTAAGTTCCTGCCTCAAGGTTCAGAATGGTATAATTTCCACTTACATCTGTAGCCGACCCCAACGAAGTGCCAATAACTAAAACATTAGCGCCTATTAAGGGTTCACCGGATGTAAGGTCTGTTACTTTACCCTTGATTTTACCGACTGTACCGGCAAATGTAAGGTAAGGAAGAAACGCGAAAAAGAGAAGAACTGTAATATATTTCTTCATATCTCTCTCCTATAGTTGTTTGTGATTTGTTAAGTATTTTGTTTACTAGAAGAATAGTGCTGATTAAACTTAATCCTCTATACTTATTTTAATAGAACATTTAAAAGGAAATTAAACGCTCTTTCCATTTTCAATTCAAATAAACGGAATAAATACTGTGAAATAGGTTGTGTTTTATAAAGAAAAGGGTATCAATTTGCCTAAAATTTATTCTCCTTCATCATCTATATTTAATTGTTTCATAAACTATGTATAATATTAAGAATTAATAATATAACAGTCAACGTGTTTTTTAACTTGCAATTCTGTGTTACCTCAATCAATTTTCTTATCCACAAACTTTCGGTATAACTGCAAAGCAACAGCCGCTGTAAATCCAATCGCGGCAAAATAGTACCAAATCATATAAGCATGATCATAAGCTGAAGTTATTTGTCCAGAAGAAAGTGTGGATGGATCAGGGGCATACGCAGTTAATAGATAGCCCGAAATACCAAAGCCCAATATTGATGAAAGAAATGAATGTAGATGCGAGAAACCCAAATATAATCCCTCTTCTCCCTTTGGTGCTTGCAACGAGAAATATTCCAAATATCGAGGAGAGATAAAACACTCAGCCAATCCTTGAACAACTATCCCCAAAATCATCATCACGGTTATCGGATGAGCCGATAAAATTCCTAAAATTGAAACGCTTTCTCCTGTAATTGATTCGAGTATTGGGCTTGAAGCCATAAGCAGAGCAGATATTGGCATTAAAAACATTCCCACACTCATTGATGTAATCGCACGAACTTTTTTCATCATGTTAGTTATAAAAACCACACTCAGCATTACTACAAAAGGATTAACATTCGCAATCCACTCTGGCGATGCGTTCTCACCAACCGTTCGGAGAACATACTTTGGCATTGTAGCATAAAGTTGATGTTGAATAATCCAAAAACCGGATGTGATAATAATCAGAAGAAGAAGTCTAAAATTAGTTACTACCCGAAAAAAACCGTCCCAAACTTCTTGAAACGATTTCTTCTTCCCATCAATATTTTCGCTTTTATAGAAAAAATAAACAGTGATGAGCGCAAGGAGAGTCATAAAAGATGCATAATAATTAATTGATAATAATCCCCACTCTAACCTTAGTGGATATGCAAAAGTCTTCCCGAGAAAAGCCCCGATATTAACCATTCCATAAAATATTGAATACCCTCTTGCTCTTGTTTCTTGCGTAGTTGTTTTTGCTACCGTACCCGTGATAATGGATTTGATGAACGAACCACCAAGCATCAAAATAACCAACGATGGTAAAACCGTAGACTTATACGGCAATGCTCCCAGGTTGAAATACCCAATAGTTAATAATGAAAATGCTAAAATGATTGCTTTCCTAAACCCTATTTTATCTGCCAAGGCTCCAGTAAATGGAGGGAGAAAATACAATCCAGCCGCAAACACACCCCCTATCCAACCAGCTTCAATATCACTAAACCCTACAACACGAGATAAGTACAAGGTAATGGCAATGAACACAGCATAATATGCAGCACGTTCAAAAAGCTCCACAATATTTGCTGTCCAGAATGCTTCCGGAAATTTCCAATTCGATTTCTTTTTAATGCTTTCTTGAACAACTGATACCATAATTTTTTTCAGCTCCTATAGCAATTGGTGATTGAAATGTCGCCACAGTGGCTACTCAATAGATTGGGCAAACATAAGAAAATATTCATGGTGAAAAAATTAATTCTTTGATTTTAGAACAATATTTCCATGAAATATTTTCCTACTAAACTTTAATCTTTGAATTATTAGTAAGTATGAATAATTTTGAATAGAGAAAGAAAAAATTACTCCATTATTAAATTTTACTGAACGCCTGTGCCCAAGTTTTTTTTGTACTTAACAATTACAGTGTTAATAGTATTTGCCGGATGCAAAACAAATCCACCAACAACTCCACAAATACCAATACCTGAATATGGCCAATTAGCAATAACAAGCAATGTTGATAGCGCTTCAATATTTATTGACAACATTTATACTGGTCAAATAACCCCTGCAACAATAACCGCCACAGTTGGAAACCATGTTGTACGACTAGAGAAAGACAACTATACCCATGAGTCATTAAATATTCTCATTAAAAAAGATTCAACAATTTTTGTAAACTTTACTCTTAGATTAGTTTTAGCAGAAAAAATTGTTTTAATTGAAGACTTCTCTAATGTTAGCTGCAATTCATGTGTAACTTCGAATAAGATAATAGAATCTTTAAAAAACAGTTACAAAAAGAAGTTAGTGGTAATTAAATACCCCACTAATTTTCCTTCTCCCAATGATCCCTTTTATCAAGCGAATACATCAGATTGTAATTCACGAATGAATTATTACAATATCTTAGTAGCCCCTACAACAAAAGTTGATGGATTTTTGACTCCTGTATCTACCGATTCCTCATCAGTTAAGGCCAAAATTGAGCAAAGAATTGCTCAGTCACCAAAGTTTAAAATTACAATAAATGACAGCTTGGGAATTGGAAATTATAATATTCAAATCAAGCTCGAAACAATTGATACAACGGGAGTTGATTTTGATAATTTGATTCTTCACACAATTGTAGTTGAATCTCTTATCGAATTTTCAACTCCGCCTGGATCAAATGGCGAGACAAAATTCTATGATGTTATGAGAAAAATGCTTCCTTCAAACAACGGAGAGGTTTTAACTTATTCGGCTACCGGAACACAATATTATAACAGGCAAGTTACATTAAATTCAGGATGGAATTCATCAAAGCTGGAGACTGTGGTTTTCATTCAAAACAAGGTTACGAAAGAAGTTCTTCAAGCAGGGTCAACATTTTAAGAAAGGTGGTCACAGTGAAAAAAATGATTTTTATTGTTTTAATCTTAATTGGGTACAGCTATCATATATCTGCTTACGAAAAAAAGTCGTTAGTAGAAAGGTACACTAATTCACAATGCGGGCCATGTGCAAGTCTAAATAGTGCATGGTACAACGCTACCACAGCAAGTTTGCTTTCGTCCAAATTAATTTCGCATTTGGTTTATAACGTTAATTGGCCTTCAGAAACTGACCCAATGTATTTATTAAATTCAACCGACAATAGCGCCCGATGGAGATATTATGGCGTAAACTCTGTTCCATGGATAGTAGTAAATGGAACTACGATAAGTACATCATCATCTACAAATCTAACTTCTGCAGTCAGCACAGGAAACTCACAATTTTCCCCTTTCAAGATTATTCTAACACCAGTTAAATTTTCTAATAATGTAATAAACGTCCACATAAAAATATTTCGCGATCCTGCTGATGTAACGACGTTCGCAAAAACAAAACTGAAAGTTGCACTTACAGAAAAAACTGTTGTTGTAACTCCTGCATTAGAGGCAGCATATTATAGTATCGCAAGAAAAATGCTACCCGATGGGAAAGGAATGGCTTTTAATATTCCTTCTCCCGGTGATTCGATTGAATTAGATTTAATGTACATCCCCACAACTAATTTTACTCAAGCCGTAAATTTTGATAGCATCCGAGTAGTCACATTCATTCAGAGCGATCAAACTAAAGAAATTTATCAATCAGCTATGGAAGATTTGACAATTTCCAATAACATAAACTCTGCATTTTCATCAGACGAAACCTTAGGCGCATTACCTTTCACAATTCATTTTACAGATTATTCAACTGGTCTGAATTCCACTAACATTGTGTCGTGGCAGTGGGATTTTGACAACAATGGTACTATTGATTCCTACGAACCAAATCCAATATGGACTTATACAACGGAAAAATCCTATTCAGTTAAGCTGTCCGTTAGTGATGGTACAAATCAACACACAAGAACTTTAAATAATATGATTACCGTTTTAGGCGCTTCGTCAGATATACTCGTTGTAAATGGGATTGACTACAGCAATACCACATACAAACCAGAAATGACAACTTTTTACAATAGCTCGGCATGTTTTGGTAATCATCAAGTTGATATTTGGGATTTATTTGGAGATCAGGAATTCAACTATCAAGCAAATTCAAATATCACAAAAACACATTTATATAATAGATCAATTCCTACTTCTGTTCTGAATTTGTATGACAAGGTTATTTGGATTGGAAATAATTACAGCGGTGATTTGGAGTTTTACAATCCGACACAAGTTTTAGATTACGTACAAAACGGAGGAAATTTCCTCCTTGCAACAAGAATGGCTTCGTTTTTCTTCAACACAGAACTCAAAAATTATTGCGGAATCACTCAGTTATCAACCGATCAACAGATTACTCAACTTATTGCTTTGGACAACAGTTTGGTCAATATGCCAGTTAATTCCGCTCACACTTATGTTCACTATGTAACTTTAGATACTAGCCTTGGAGCCATTCCTATTTTCGACGATGATTTAGGAACTACATGGATTGCAGGTTTTATGATACGAAAACAAAACGATGGTACTTTTATTTTTATTGCTGGAAGACCATACCGTTACAATACCTCAGCCTCATTTGCTAACTATGATTACATTATTGATAATTGGTTAATAAATGAGCCTGTGAGTATTAACGAGGATATAAATACCACGCCAAATTATTATTCGCTCTCACAAAATTATCCGAACCCTTTCAATCCCAGTACAAAGATTAGATACACCATCAAAGAACCTGGATTTGTATCACTAAAGGTTTTCAATCTAATTGGTGAACAAATTGCAAATTTGATAAATGAAGAAAAACAACCTGGGGAATACAGCATTAACTTTGACGGCACTAATATTTCTTCGGGAATTTATCTTTACAGATTACAAACTGGTAATTTTTCTTCTACCAAAAAATTAATTTTATTAAAATAAATGGGAACTACATACTAAGACCTTTAATTAACTAAACACAAAACAATAAAAGTTAGGGGTGCATTATGAAAAAATTACTACCGGTATTTTTCATCCTTTTCTGTTCTTTCTCACTTCTTGCCCAAGAAGTGCAACTTCAATTCACAACAGTTAATGGCTATGGCAACA
>CAYMKU010000040.1:32738-34183 GCA_964391015.1 uncultured Ignavibacteriaceae bacterium | reverse complement strand
TTGACGCAAGTGTATTCAACTGTTTGTCATCAAGTAGATGAAAAGACTATTTACATTGCAGAGAATAATTTTCTTGTATGCTCAAGATGCTCCGGAATTTATCTGGGGACTTTCATTGCATCATTAATTTCAATACTAATTGTCACACGAAGAACGGCTTTTGACTTCTTATTTTGGGCTTCCTTGTTGATGTTATTCGACGTTTTACTTTCTAGCATTGGTGTTTACGGTTACTCGAAATTATTTGCACTGTTAACTGGTTCATTATTTGGTTTTACAATCTTTCTTTTTCTGCTGAATGAAATAAAGTACTTCAAAAGTTTAAGCAGTAATGAAAAGTAAATTTATTTCTCCGTTAGTTTGCGGATTTGGCGCCGCAGTACTTACTGTAGTTCCCGGGCTGAAAGAAATTGGTTGCTGTTTGATAATTCCTTTTGCAGCAGGTTTATCACTACTTCTTTATCAGAAATCTAATAAAAATATTGAAAGTGTTTCTGGTAAAGATGCTGCAATATTTGGTTTATTAACCGGAACTTTCTCGGCAATTTTTGCAACTTTTTTTGAATTGCTTTTTACTGCAATATTCTACACAAATGAGTTTGTAAGATCTCTTCCGCAAGTTGAGATTATGTTCAGATCATTTGCTCCCCAGAATTTACTTGATGAAGTATTTCTGATATACAAAAATATGGCTAAGGACATTCAGACAAATGGTTTTTCTGTTAGTTATTCAATTTATTTTTTTATTGCTACAATTTTCACATCGCTGATTTTTGGTTTAATTGGTGGTTTGATCGGCTTGGCATTTATTAAAAGACGAAATAAAAATATTACGAATTGAGAATCTTAAATCATGATTATCTCGATAATATTTTTTCTTCATCTGTTATTCTCACTTGTCATTTTCACAATAAAATGGCAGGAAGAAAAATTATCATCTGCATTCTTAAATGTGGGTTTGATTGCTATTTTGTTTGCAGTCGGCTGGTCAATCGCAAGCGTTGTTGCAAAATTATTGATGGAACCAAAAGGATTAGGTTTGTACTTCGACAGGGATACCTTTGCGTTAACTCTTCTTACAATCGGGGAATATTTTTTCTACCGACTTTACTATAAACCAATTCCCGCTATTGAAGGCGGTAAGGAAAAACAATAACAGCAGTCTGTTCAATTTGTTTTTGGGATGATGACAACGGTTCAAACCTCCATTGTCTTAATGAATTTAACGCAGCATTTTCAAGTTTAGTATCGGCTTTTGTTAGTAATCGTGTAGAACCAACCGATCCATCAGGTTTAATAGTAAACATAATTCTAATATCAATTTCTTTATATACACCAGCAGGATATTTGGGCAGCGGATAGCTCCAAATCTGTCTTTTACCTTTTCCTCCCCAATCAATATCAAAACCAAAACTTCCCTCTCCTTCAGTTTTATTCCCTTGTGA
>CAYMKU010000040.1:0-32638 GCA_964391015.1 uncultured Ignavibacteriaceae bacterium | reverse complement strand
CATTTTGTTTACTTTAAAGAATTTCTCTCTCAGTTTGAAGAGTAAATTTTTCAATCCCCACAGACTTAGCTGCATCAATTACTTTGATAACTAAATCAACTGCCACAGTTTTATCCGCACTGATGATAAGATTATCTTCCAATTTCCCCACTTTAATAGATTCAAGCTTTGCAGGCAATTGATTGATACCAATTTCTTCATTCCCAATAAATATTCCACCTCCAGATGTTAATGTTACAACTAACTTCGAAGGCGTTGATTGTTCATTTGTTTTGGAACCAGGCAGTTTAACTTTAACGCCTGTTTGAATAACAAACTGTGAGGTTAGCAAAAAAAAGATCAACAACAACATTACAATATCTGTTAAAGAAGAATATGCAAATATGCTTAACGGTTCATTAGACAATTTAAATTTCATTTTTGTGCCTAAATATCAATTTCGATTTCTTCATCAACTTCTGATTGAGTTGTAGATGATTCTTGAATTACATCTACAACATCATTAGCCACCATTTCAATTTCACCAACTAATTTTTTAACTGCACTTAGGAAATAATTATAAAGTGCAAGAGCAGGAATCCCCACAAATAGTCCGAAAGCTGTTGTAATAAGTGCTTCCCAAATACCGCCTGCAAGATCACTCGGACTTACTGACCCTTGCAAATCCTGAATTGTCATAAAAGCAGAAATCATACCCGTAACAGTTCCAAGAAATCCCAGCAAAGGAGCAATTCCTGAAACTGAAGCAAGAATTGGAAGCCCTTTTTCAAGTTTACTTATTTCCTGATTACCTGCATTCTCTATTGATTCTTTTACTCTCTCATGACCAAGCTTATATTTTTTTAGCCCTTTCCTCACAACATTTGCAATTGGTGATTTTTCTTCCATGCAATAGCTTATTGCTCCCGAAATATCTTTCTTCTTAATAAACCCTCTGATCCTGACCATAAAAGCTGGCACATTTATTCTTGCTTTACGGAGAACAATATAACGATCTATAATTACTGCCAAGCCAACTACTGAACAAAGAAGTATCGGCCACATTATAACACCACCTTTTAGGAACATAGAGAATAAATTCATAACAGCGCGATTCCTTTATTTATTTGTATTTAAAAAATTATTTGCTTCAGCTAAAGTTTTGAATCCCCCAATACGTACACGGTAAACTTTCCCTAATTGTACTGAAGTAAAAACTGAAAAGTTTGCTGCATATCCTTTTGAAGTGAATTTCTTGACTTCATTTTCGGCTTTTGTCTTTGATTTCCATGAAGAAATTTGAACTATGTATTCTGAACCTTTTTGATAAATATTATCACCGACTTCTATTAAAACGTCCGGGCCCTCATCTTTTTGATTGATTATTTGTCCTTGTACACCTTTAACTGCAATAATTGAATCTTGTTTCAAACCATACGCACTTTGACTGATAATCATCGAATCATCCGTTTCAATTAAAGCGGGATAGGCAGTCTGAATTTCTGTGGTTCTGGATATTACCATAGGAATAACTTTTTCCTTTTGTTCAACAATTTGTGATTGACTACCAGAATATTTTGCGATCAAATTTTTTAATTTATCAAGATTCAAGTACACCCCAATTACAGAACTAGCTAAAATTAAAATTGCAATCAAGCTAAAAACTAATTTTCGAAAATTGCTCTTTTTAGGTTTGCTCACAGTAAAATCTCGCTTAGTTTTGATTTCCTTTGTGAGAGAGCTTTTGGGGTTGGTCAGCTCTGGCTGCACATTTGGGTCCGCTGCACCAGTAATTTCTTCTGTATCATCCTCAGGAAATCTATAATTATCAAAAGTCTGTCCTAACTTTTCTTCATCATTCGGAATTTGTATGTCAGTTTTTTCTTCGAATGACTCTTGCTCAAAGTTGTAAGTCTTTTCATAATTGTCCGCAGTATCAAATAAAACTTCTTCTTGCTTAGGTGAAATAATAAATTCTTCCTCACCTTCAAAAGATTTTTTATGCAAATCTGCTTCAAAAATTAATTTTTCAACTTTGGATTCAATTAAACCAATTAATTCATTGTGCGAAGTGGGAAGCGTAAAACCATTTTCGTCATCCTTCCTAGCGGTAATTATCTGTTTACCGAAACTCAAATTCAAAAACGAATCTATGATAGGGACTTCTTTTTGATTTTCATTGGGTAAAAAAAAGAGAAGGATATCTTTATCTTGCTTGGCAATCATCTTGTTGGAGAAAAGCAAAACCACTTGGTGTTCGTTTGTTTCCGGCGATGGAAGCAATGCTTTCTTAAGTGCAAAATATCCTAATGATTCAATTACGATTTGGTCTCCCAATTCAATATTGCGCAAAAGATGTTTTGCAAATACTTCAAGTGCCAATCTTCCTTCAGTATCGGGAATACCTAACTGATGAGCAAACAATCTTATTAGTTCTTTGTAAGTCATGACCTATTTCCTCACCATCTGTAAATCATGCCAGCCGAAAAATCGAACGGAGATTCACGGTAATCATACCAGAGATAATTTTTCCTATTGAGAATATTATTTAGCTCAAATGTTAAACTAAAATCAGAAGTGATTTTATAATCTAAATTCAATGCTAAATTTACAAAAGGATTCAGAGAATTTATGTTATCCGTATCAGAGAACTTTTTCGACTGAAAGTTTAAAATTAATTCAGGCATTAAACCAAAACCAAAATTATAACCATATGCTAAATACGATTTTATCGCTGGATAGTATGGTAACAAATTACCATTGTTCATCTTTGTCTCATTAAGTTCAATGCTGCCATAAAAGTATCCATAGGGTCCAAGGTGAAATAATAAATTCACATATCCCGAATAACTTTTGGCAGTGGCAGTTAAGACATTAAACCTACCCTTCAAAGCTGCATTTTTAAAATATGGGACAGCATCTGAAGAAAAATATTTTATACCACCACTTATTTCATAGTACTTATCGTAATCATATTTTGCAGAAATGTGAATCGAATTTTTCTTCTCGTAAGCCACATTAACAAAGTTTTGGATAAAGAAATAGGGATTCACATCCAAGAAATAACCATTCACCAAAAAATCCATTTGGGGAGAATATTCTGCAAAAAAAGAAATTCGGTCATTAATTTTAGTCCCTAAAAACAGATAAGGATAAAATTTATTTTGGTTACTAAAATTGTTATAAGTAATTCCTATTGATGCTTTAAAATTATTTTTATACGAATAGCCAATAAATGGTTTTACAGAAATGAAATCTTTGACGCTTTCTATCACTATATCGTTTTTAAGGAACTGAACCTCATAAGATGAATTTACTCCAAAATTAAAATCGGATAATTTTGCTCTAAACATTGAATTCATGTTCAAAAATTTTTCGGAATAAATATTATCTTGCAATGAGTGAATGTTGTTAGAAAAATTAATCGCATAATTAAATTTTTCTTCAAGCAAGTTTTCGATGTTAAGTGAAATGAGACCTTTATTCAAATTACGGTTAGTTAATGGATCATTAGCCGCATAAAGCTTATAGGAAGTTCTTCCATAATCTCCGTGAAATTGAAATTTAGTCCCATTCAAAATCGCAGATTCACTTTCTAATTGATAAAAAACATTAATCCCACTGTTGAAATAATATTGTTCACTGTTATCAACAAATGCTCTTCGATTTTTCCCATTTGCTGTAATTTGAAAGATACCATGATCAAAAGGATTTGATAAAGTAAAATTGATGCTCGGCAAATTATAATTACCAACTTTAGCATCTAACTTCCCCACAAAATAATTTGCTGAATCAGTTAAACTGAATTGATTTTTTATTGGGTCTGATAATTCTGCTAACTTTAAATCTTCTGGAGAGAAAATTGGCTTAAAAATTCGCTCATCCAAAATAGGAATGTCATCAGGCTCAATCTTGCTACCTTTTCGAATAGTTACAACATCGCTCCCGGTAATTACAAAATCCGGTAGTTCAACATTTGGATTTTTCCCTTTATCATCCTGAGCGAAATTAATTGGACAACTAATACCTAATAATATCAGTACAGAAATAATTTTCATTCTATTTCTCTCAATTTCTTCTGAGCAATTTTCCCCAATTCATCACCACGATGTTTAGCGAGTACTTCGCGATAAAACTGTTTCGCCTTATCAAGATCCTTCAACCTGCTGTAACAATCACCGAGCGATAATGTAGAACGGGACAGCCATTCATCATAGTAGGAATAAATAGTTCTTACTCTAACAAATGCTGAAATTGCTTCGTTGGTTTTCCCCTGCTCAAATAATGACATCCCTAAGTAATATTGTGCCTTTGCTCCTATTTCATCTGTTCGTGAGTCGGATATACTTCTCAAGTAAAGTATTGCATTGTCATATCTCTTGGCTGAATATTCAATTAGTCCAATTTCGAATTTTGATCTATCAGCAAAAACGGTCTCACCATGATATTGAACTATTTCTTCAAATACTTCATATGCCTTATCGACGTCACCTTTACTAACTAAAGCTGCCGCTTTCATAAAAAGTATTTCGGCAATATGCGTAGAATTTGCAAGCTTG
Source organism: uncultured Ignavibacteriaceae bacterium (assembly GCA_964391015.1). Classification (GTDB taxonomy): domain Bacteria; phylum Bacteroidota; class Ignavibacteria; order Ignavibacteriales; family Ignavibacteriaceae; genus XYD12-FULL-36-8. The sequence continues at coordinate 28,100 of CAYMKU010000040.1, read as the reverse complement.
TTTATTCCCTTTTCATAAACTGAAAGTGCCAAATCGTACTGCTTTTGCTGATTGTAAATGTTCCCTATTTCAATCACCGAAGCTGCAGCAAAATTATTCTCGGAATAGTTTTCGAACACTTTAGTAAAATTAGAAATTGCCTCTTCAGGTTTATTTAAATTTTGTGCACACTTGCCAACCCAATAATAAGCTGCTGGAGTTAATTCGCTTTTAGGAAATTTTAAAGTGAATTCTGTATAGCTCATCTTTGCCTTCTCGTAGGAAGCTTGATTGTAATAAATCTCACCCTTCTTAAAATAAATTTCATCAGAAAAACTAAGTTCTGAATTCTTTGATACAAATTCATCAATAAGTGTAATTGCTTTTTCATCCTGATTTTGTGCTAGATAACAATAAAGAATTCCATTTACAGCATCGAAAACAGAACTCGATGATGGATATAGATTGATGACCTTCTGGTAATTCACTACAGCTGAATCATATTTACCCAAATTGAAGAACGCATCTCCAATTGAATAATATACAATAGGGTTTAGGGTAGAATTTGGATAAGCATTTAACAGTACTCTATAGCTAGATATCGCATCCATGTAACTATTCTGCTGAAAGAATATCCATCCAACAATGTACAGAGATTTATCAGCATATTCTGATGCGGGGAAGGTGTTTTGCAAAATTCTAAATTGACTTATTGCCTCAGATGAATTTCCACCTTTGTAAAGTGCTTGCGCATACTGATACTGTACATAAGGATCTCTTAAGCTTTCTTCATTTGATAGAAAAATTTCTTTATAAATTTTTCCGGCTAAGACATAGTTTTTATTTCCGTAATAACTATCAGCTAATCGTAATTGTGCATCAAAGTTTCTTTTGTCAGAGGGATTTCTTTTAATAAAATCTGAAAAAGACATTATCGCGTTTTCATAGTCCTTAAGATTAAAATAAGAATATCCTTTCCCGTACTGACTTAAATTTTTTAACACTACTTCCTCATTCCCAACCTGGTTGTATATCTTAATTGCATCGCCATAATTTCCCTTCGCAAAGTAACATTCTGCTAAGTAAAAATTTACTTTGCTGCGATTGAAATTTACATCTTTCCGTTCGAGATCAATTAAATTTTTCAATGCTTCATTGTATTGCTTCAACTGAAACAGACTGATTCCCAATCCAAGTAAAGCGCTGGAATGAATATCAGAAAGAGAATCAGCTAATGTAAGTGCTATTCTAAAATTTTCTCCCGCATCAGAAAAATTCTGCTTCTTCAGATTCATTTCGCCAAGCACCAGGTAAGCTTTTGCTTTAACGATAGAATTATCTGAATCAATTGATTCCAAAAGATATTTTTCTGAATCTTTATACTTATCATCAGAAAAATAGATTCCACCTACTTGATACTTCGCACTACCTGCAAAATCCGAGTTTGGATATCTTTTGAAAAAATCTTTAAAGATAACTAAAGCTTCGTTACCTCTACCCGCGTATTGCTTCGATTCAGCTTTCCAATAAAATGAATTTATACCGATGCTATCATCAACTGAAGAAAGAGTGTTGAAAACTTCGAAGGCATCGTTGTATCTTTCTTGCTGGAAATATGTCCATGCAAGCCCATACTTAACAATTCTAAACAAATAAGAATCTGGATATTCAACAATGAACTTTGAGAAAATATTTTCAGCATCAACAAATTCATTGAGCCTATAGTGTGAATTTGCTAACAAATACATCGCTTCAGCATGCAATGCAGGTTCCAAGGTTATTATTATAGGATTATTCAGTTCAAGCACCGAAGATTGATATTCTTTGAGATTAAAATAGCAATACCCTATTCTGAATTGGGCGACTGGAGCAAATTTGCTTTCTTTATAAAAAGAGAGAAGTTGATCATAGTATTTAACTGCATTTTTATAATCGCCTTTTCTTTCGTAAACATTTGCCAATGTGTAGATTGAATAATCGATGTATTTATTCCCTTGTTTTTTTGAAACAGCATCTTCCAAAAACTTAATTGCCTCGTCTGTTTCACCTTCTTCGAAGAACGACTCCCCAATCCAATATAGTGCTTGACCGAAGTACTGACTCGAAGGATATTCACTAATTAAGATGCTCAGCCGGTTTCTTGCCAGGTTGAATTGCTTTATATCAAAATAGATTAATCCCAACTTATACAGCGCTGCAGCTCTGAAAGTTGACCATTTATAATTATTCACTAAGAACTCATAGCGTTCCTTAGCAGCATGTTTTTCACTCAAATTAAGAAGCGATTCACCAGAGTAGTACTTAGCTGTAGAGTACAATTCATCCATTTCACCATACTCGCGAAAAAAACTTTCGAAATAATTGTTTGCCTCTACAAAATCATTTTTATAGAATGCCTTCATTCCTGCATTGAATTTCTCAGATGCAGACTGAGATAAAATCTGGGAACAAACTAAAATCCAAAAAAGAAAAGAAAAGATTCTTTTATTTATAGAATTAAACCTAAAGCTCGCAAAAAAAATAATATTATTAACGATTTTAACTACTCCAGAATTTCTACTTAATGCTTGACAAATATAGGTTTTTAATAATTTTAAAAACAAGCTATTTAAGAAAATACCCAACCCACTTAAAGCAAAATCTGAAGTATCTGTTTTTTGATTTATAATGTAATGCGTTAAAATTCCAAAAATGAATCCAATAATGAAATTTTATATTACAAGATAGGTTAATTTGTAGGTTATTTGAGTGCGGAAGGCGGGACTCGAACCCGCAAGCCAATTACGGCACTACCCCCTCAAAGTAGCGTGTATACCAATTTCACCACTTCCGCAAATGCGCATATTAAAAATATAGCAGAAGTGCTAGAAAATCAACAGAATGAAAATTTTTGTTCTGATAATTTAATTTTTAGTAATCTTTAGTCACGCAATCTCTTGTTCCTCTCTTTAAATAATAAACCACTTAGTTCACTACGAAATCGTTCTTCAAATACAACCAATTTCCCCATTTGTTCTGTTGTCAATATATCACTCACAGATTTGAAGAAGTTTTGCCTCTCTTTAATGATACTCTCCTGGATTTGCAGATATTCATCAATTGCTTTTTTAAGCATTGGCTCATTCTTATCCTTCAACAGTTCATCAATTTGATCAATCTTTGATTTACCAGCCTCATTAAATCCTTCAATCTTCTTCATGTGTTCTGAACGTCTTGAGAAGAATTTTAGTGAAGCCTCCTCATTCATTTGAAGTATTTCAATCAATTTTATTTTTTTCAATTCTTCCATTTTTTGAGTTGCTTTCATTTTTCCATACATCTGAGCAAAGCTTGTCATTGTAACCAACGAAATGACTATTAGACTTAAAAAAATTTTTTGAAACATTTTATTCTCCTAAAAGAATTTAGTTTTAAGTAATTCATTGTAAATTAATTCTGCCTCAGCAGATTGAATTTCGCTGTAGATATTCTCTTCGTTTATTTCATCAGAAGCAACTAAACTTTTTAAATCTGATTCTTGAAGATTAAGTTCGGAAGTAAGCAATTCTGTAAATAGCGAATCTGAAGAACCGTTCAGCTGATTTAGATTTGTTGATGCAAAATTATCAGAATAGTAATCAAAAATTTGTGCAGCTTCGCTTTCATTTAATTGTGAAATAATATTATCAAATGAATTATTATTAGAGGTATTAAATAGATTAAACCACAGAATTGCCGAAACCAAAACTACCGCTAATGAAGTTACAGCATAAGCTATCTTAATTTTAAACCGTTTTCTATTGCTTGATAATTTCTCTCTAAAACGAGGAATCAGATTTAAGAAATAATCCTCATTTTGAAGACTATGTTCATCAGCTTTCAAATTTTGCAAAACTTTCTTACCCCGTTCAAGCTGTTTCGAAAGTTCTGGCGAAGTTCTCAATTCTTTCTCAAAAGCCCTTCTCTCTTCTTCACCCATTTGTTTATCGAGATAAAGAATTATTCGTTCGTCAATTTTCATAATCTTTCATCAGCTCCAATATTTTATTTAATGCATGAAAATAATTTGCTTTCAGTCCACCTATACTTTTACCTGTCAATTCGGAAATTTCCTCATAAGACAATTCATCGTAATTTCTCATTATAAATACTTCCCTTTGTTTTGTTGGAAGTTTCTGAAGCAGCTTATCAATTTTTAATAGTTTTTCTTTATCTTCAATACTCCTAAGAACATCTTCATTACTGGTAACAAAGTCACTTGTTGGATCATCAAAAGAAAATATATTTCTAAGCGATCGTTTTCTTAAAAAATTTAAACATCTAGTTGACACAACTCTGTAAATCCAAGTATAAAGCGAAGATTTAAACTGAAAATCTTTAAGCTTCTTATACATCACCAAAAGAACTTCTTGAACAACTTCATCTGCATCTAAATGATTCCCGGTCATTCTCCTTGCATGCCAGTAAATCTTGTGCTTATATTTATTAATGATTTTATTGAACGAAGCTTCATCTCCATTCAAAAAACTATTAACTAAATCATAATCCGATATATCTTCTGGCATTAACAGTAATTTTTCTCTAACAATTTGACAAAAACAGCTACCAAAAGGTTTAATAAGTCAAAATTAAACCTAAGAATTTTTTTTATTGTCAAATTTGTGAAAAGTTACAAATTAAAACCAATAGGAGGTATAAAATGAAAACCATTAACACAAGTGCTTTTTTATCACTAATAATTATCTTCTTCTTCACTGCTTTCGTTCATGCACAACCGAACAATGGCAGAGGTCATCAAATGATGAAAGAGAAATTAAACCTGACAGAAACTCAAGAAAAGCAAATAGAAACATTGCGAACTGAACATCAAAAAAATATGATTGATCTTCGTTCAAAACTTGAAAAGGCAAGAATCGAAGCAAAAGAAGTCATAAAGAAAGATGATTTTACGCGAAGTGAATATTTAGCAACACATGACAGATTAAGTAAGATTCAAAATGAAATTCATACCGCTGCGGCAAACCATCGAATGGACGTTCTAGAAGTTTTGAATAAAGATCAAAGAAAAACATTTCTAGAATTTGGCAATAGATTTGACGGAAAAGGGAAACCATTCATCGACAAAGGTTGTTGTGGTGACGGTCCAAGGGGATCTGGATTCTATAAGCACAGAAATAGTATTTGTAATTAAATTGTATGATATTTCGAATAAAAGCAAGAATTTTAAATAATTGATTTAACAACAAATTAAGGATGGATATATGAAAAGAAAAACGCTATTCTTTGCAACGTTGTTTTCAACAGCATTGTTATTTGTTTGGGTTATGTTTTCTGGATGTGAAGAAGCTGTAGTTGATCAGGTAAGTGAAACTGATCAAGATGCGATGGTTAAATTAGCAGATGAAGATTCATCCCTCTCATCCTTTGAACCCAATTACAATGAAGATGATGCAATGAGTTTCTTTGGTAAAACTGAAGCTGTAATTTATCCCATCAAAGTTGGTATTAAAGCTAAGCTGATAAATAGAGATTTAAGCATCAGCATCGCAGGTGATACAGCATATGGATTGCTTACCAAAACATTCTCAGATACTCTAATAATTGCTGCTTCTTACAATTCTGGAGCGACCTTACCTGATACAATTATTAAGAAACCATTTACATCAGTGATAAAGAGGAATATAATTTTTGTGAGAGTTGCGAATACCAGATTTCCTTCCAGAAATTGGAAAGTGGCTGCAATTTCATTGCCGGAAGGTAAAGTGTCGAACTCAAATATTGACATCCAAAAGCTCACCGCATTTTTACCAAATGGAGATACATTAATAATCTCATCGCCAAATAATTATTATCTATCAAGGTGGTTCGGCTGGTGGAGAAAACTTCCAATAATTAATGTTGGTCAATCGGTGACGCTTAGACTTGAAGTGTACAGTGCTTATGCTGATACGGATTTTGTTACTCTTACTTTTGGTGCTGATCGAAATGGACTTCACAGAGCTAAGAAAAAATTCCAAATGGTATCATCAGTTCCATCTGGAAATGGATTTGCAAAGGTTTATGAACAAACTTTCACCGCACATCAGTACCCTGGACACTACCATTCGATTATAAATGCCTTTCCAAGACAGGTTATTTTTGATGATTCTGCTCCTGTTGAAACAGAATCTTGGGGAGTCCCATACTTTGTAAAGCCATAGGATTTTTGCTCAAGAATCAAGGGATGCTTCAATATGGCATCCCTTTTTAATTTTAGGGAACTTAAGTTGAATGTCATCGTCTTAATAAGAAAATCAAGAGGAGTTCTTATGTTAAAAACCAAACTTATTTTGTTCTCGGTGTTAAGTCTTTTAGTAATCGGCACATCAATTTCACAAGCACAGGAAAAAAAGATTTTCAAGTTTAAGAAAGATGGTCCGATGAAATGGGAAACTAAAGGTGACCTAAACCTTACTGAAGAACAGGAAAAAAAAATTGATGATCTTGAACTTCAGCATGAGAAAAAAATGATTGATCTTCGTGCTGAACTCGATAAAACCAAACTGATGAAACGAGAACTGATCAAAAAAGGAAATTTCAATAAAAATGATTACCTCGAAGCAGAAGAAAAAATAATGCAAGCTGAAAATAAAATTAAGATGGAGAAGGCCAGATTAAAGATGGATAAGTATTCTCTGCTCGATGAAAATCAAAAGAAAAATTTTATGGACGAACGGGACGATCACTTCATGTTTAATTTTGACATGGAAGGATTGAAAGATGGAATGAAAATATTGAGAGAAAAAATACATAGAATGGTTCCTTGCCCTCCTGACGCTGATGAATTAGAAAAAGAAATTGAAGTTGAAATTGAAAACGAGGAGATTTAACCTACACAAAAGTAGCGAGGGTAATTAAACCTTCGCTACTTTTCATTTCGGATTAGTCGGTCTTATATCAATTTCACTCACCATTGCACGAATAGGCATTTTCAAAACTAACACAACTGTCTCTGCCACATCTTCAGGCAGTAATATATTTTGCTTCTCTAGAACTATATTTCTATTAGGATTAAAGTCTGTGTCCACAGAACCTGGACAAATTGCAGCTACACGAATATTATATTCCCTCACTTCAAGCATTAAAGATTTTGTGAAACCAAGCAGAGCGTGTTTGGTTGCTCCGTACATTGTTCCGCCAAGAAAAGCATTTTTCCCAGCAAGCGAAGCAATGTTTATTATCAAACCTTTGCGATTTTCAATCATATGGTTGATAACTGCTTTTGTAAAATTATAAACTCCATAAAGGTTAACATCAATCTGTTTCTTGAATTCATCTAGATTTGAATCTACAAACTTTTTAAGAATCCCCATTCCAGCATTGTTAATAAGATGATCAATCCTTCCATGAGTTTTAATAATTTGTTTTACAGAATCATGCACAAATTTTTCATCAGACACATCTCCAGAAAATATTTCAGCAGCTATTCCAAATTTTTCAACTTCATTCTTAACCATATTGAGTGCACTTACATCACGACCGAACAACATCAAGTCATGATTCTCTTTTGCTAAACGAAGAGCGATTCCCTTCCCTATTCCACGGCTTGCACCTGTTACAATTGATAATTCCCTTTGCGTCATTACAAATCACCCAACATTGGTCTAAGAACAATTTCTTCGGTCACAAGATTTCCTTTCTGCAAATAAAGCCAGACAATAACCTGTGCAATCTCATCAGCAGTCATCATACGATCTCCAAATTTTTCTCTTATTTCGTGGGACCAAATTGGAGTATAGGTTGCTCCGGGAATTACATTAATTATTCTAATGTTGTATTTCCTAACTTCCTCACGCAATGAATTTGTATAACCCAGTAATCCATTTTTTGATGCCGAATAAGCACTGCTTTTAGTAAAAACCTTTTTAGTCACAACCGAAAGAATATTAATTATTGTCCCTCCACCATGCTTAATCATTGATGGAAGTATGCTTTTTATGGCATAGATCGGACCGAGAAGATTAGTGTGGATTATATCGTCAATTTCACTTATTGAATTTTCCTCCACAAATTTGAATGAAGTGATACCCGCATTGTTAATAAGACAATCTATTTGGCTGTTCGTTAAGATTTTTTTTGCTGTTTGATCAACATTTACAGATGAAGCAATATTACAAGGGAAAATTTCAACAGAAAGATTTTCTTCCTTAAGTTCGCTGCTGACTCTCTCAAGCTCGGATTTCCTTCGTGACGAAATAAATATTTTTGAGCCAGTCCTTGCAAATTCTTTAGCTGCCGCTTTTCCAATACCTGAACTTGCACCGGTAATCCATATCCCGCTTTGTGTATTTTTCATTGCAGATTTTTATTTGCGATTAAATTGAGAAATTCAGAGCGTGTACGCGCATCATCTTTGAAAACACCATGTACAGCACTTGTAGTTGCTGACGAATTTTGCTTTTCAACTCCACGCATCATCATGCACATATGGAATGCTTCTGAAACTACAGCAACACCTCTTGGCTGTAAATGCTCTTCAATTATATCCGCAATCTGCTGAGTCATTCTCTCCTGCACTTGCAACCTGCGGGAGAACATATCAACAATTCGCGGAATTTTACTTAGCCCAACAATTTTTCCATCTGGTATATAAGCAACATGAACTTTCCCATAAAATGGAAGCATGTGGTGTTCACACAAACTATAGAAATCAATATTCTTTACTAAAACCATTTCATCATACTTCTCATTGAAGATTGCGTCATTCAAAATCTTTTTTATGTTTTGCTTGTAGCCAGTTGTTAAAAATTCATAAGCTTTTGCAACTCGTTTTGGAGTTCTTAGCAAACCTTCTCGTTTGGGATCTTCACCCAATTCTAATAGCAAGTCAGTAATAAATTTTTCAACCTTTGCTTGATTCATATTCATTCTCCGCGATATTCAAAAAAATTATTTTCTGTTTCAGATAATTTAATTGCGTACAATTTCCCGCTTGGGATTTTATCAGCAAGAACCTTCCATATCGCAATAGTAATATTTTCAGTTGTTGGGATAATGCCAGCCATAAAGTCTGTTTCAAGATTTAAATTTTTATGATCAACTTTTGAAATGATATGTTCCTCGATAATCGTTTTCAAATCGGAAATGTTAAGAACAAAACCAGTTTCTGGATTTGGTTTACCGGCAACAACAACTTCAAGAACATAGTTATGTCCATGCCAATTTGGGTTGCTGCACTTCCCAAAAATTCTTTCGTTCTGCTCATCTGTAAATTTAGGATTGAAAAGCCGATGTGAAGCAGAAAATGTTTCCCGTCTTGTAATGTAAACCATAGTTATGCTTTCAAAGCTTCCATAACTTCTTCGTTGTGACCATCAACTTTTACCTTTGGAAATATCTTTTTCACAATTCCCTTTTCATCAATGATAACAGTTGTTCTCACAACTCCCATATACTTTTTACCATACATGCTTTTTTCCTGCCAAACACCGTATTTGTTCACTACTTCTTTTTTCTCATCGCTTAACAAACTGAATGGCAGCTTATATTTTGCTGCAAACTTCTTATGTGATTCAACTGAATCTGGGCTGACACCAAGTATTACGGCATCAACCTTATTAAATTTTGGAAATTCATCACGAAAATTGCACGCCTCCTTTGTACATCCTGATGTATCATCTTTTGGATAGAAATAAAGTACAACTTTTTTACCTTCTAACGATTCCAATGAAATTATTTTTTCATTCTGGTCTTTTAATTTGAAACTCGGAGCTTTTTTCCCTTCCTCTAACATGCTTAATCCTTTCTAAATAAAATTTATTTTTTAGTACTTGGGAATTGATTTATCAACTTCTTTTGACCAAGCATCAATTCCTCCTTCTAAGTTATAAACTTCCTTAAATCCTTGCTGCATCATATATGCACAAGCATAAAAACTTCTTGTGCCATGATGACAATAAATTAAAAATGAGTCCTCTGGTTTGAGATTGGTTATATTTTTATAAAACTCTCTTAAAGGAATTAACTTGGAGTTGTCAATTCTTGCGAAATTATGTTCCCATGGTTCACGCACATCAATAAGCTGAAGTGACGAATTATTCTCAATGAGTTTTTTTGCTTCGCTTGGTGAAATGGAGTTGATCATTCTAATTCCTAAAACTCTTTAAATATATTCTAAATAAATTATTAGCGTAATGAAACAATGAAAACTTAATGAATTGCTTCAGCACATTCAAGAAAGACTAATTCCTAAACACACGAAATGTTTTGAAGTTCAATAGTAAGTTGAGGATTTCTGCAAATGATAGGATTAAAAACATTACTTGCTAGAGTAATCCTTGTTTCTTCGTCCAGCTTCTAAAACCATCCTCAAGCTGTTGGAAAGAATCAATTGCAAAAAGAATTGGCTGGAGATGCCAAACATCATACTCCTGCTTAACTATGCGATCAGGATCAAAAGGATGTACTTTTACATTTTCGGATAGTGCATGTGTAACTTCCTCTTTTGATGAAATAATTCCTGCACCATAAATTCTCATTCCCTCTGGTTTTTTAATCAAACCAAACTCAACAGTAAACCAGTGCAAGGTCTCAAGCTCCTTGCGAGTTGCACCCTCAGCATTTAATGCAGCTTCACCAACCATTTGATAGAACGAAGCAAAATTTGCATTAGTCAGCAGCGGCATATGACCAAATATATCATGAAACATATCTGGCGCTGGAGTATAGTCTAACTCTTCCTTTCCTCTAATATAATCCGTTGATGGAAAAACTTTTCTGCGCAGTAAACCAAAAAAATCCTGTTCATGAATTAATCCGGGGACACGTGCAACTTTCCAGCCTGTCGTTTTAAAAAAGATATTGCTCAATTCTTTTAATGAAGGAATTCTGCTGGGTGAAAAATTTAATTTGTCCACACCATTAATATATTCTTCGCATATTCTGTTTGGAAGAGCAGCCATCTGTCTCTCATACAAGGTCTTCCACGTTTCATGATCAGATTGAGGATAATCAGGATATTTAATTTCATCATGCTCAGGAACAGGTCCATCCAACTTTTGAGGAATGCATCTTGGATCAATACCTTCTTGTGCGGCTTTTTCATAAGCAGATAAGATTTTATCATTTTTATTCTCAGACACTATTCCTCCTTAGTGATTTTTTTGAAATGAAGCTATGAGGAAATTTATTAAAAATGATTTAATAAGCGCTGTAGTTTGAATCACATGAGGGGATTAGATGATGTTGACTTCTTCGGTCAGTTCAATTTGAAATTTAGCTTTTACTGCATCTTTAATGATGTCTTTAAGTTTGATTATCTCATCAGGAATGGCATTACCATAATTAACTATTACAAGCGCTTGCCTTTCATGAACTCCGACATTACCAAATTTCTTTCCCTTGAACCCGCATTTTTCAATCAGCCACCCGGCAGGAACTTTAATTATCTGTTTAGATATTTTATGACCTGGCAAATCAGCAAATTCAGCTTTTAATTTATTGTATGCATCTGTTGGGACTTCCGGATTCTTAAAGAAACTTCCTGCATTTCCTAAAACTTGCGGATCGGGAAGCTTGCTCATCCGTATTTTACAAACTGCATCGGAAACATCTTTTATTGTCACTTTATCTTTTTTAAGCTTGGACAACTCTTCTTCAATAGCTCCGTAAGCCGTATTTAATTTTGGATTTTTATCCAACCGCAAGGTCACTTCAGTAATGATAAATTTATTCTTCAGTTCCTTTTTGAAAACACTTTCTCTATAACCGAATTTGCAATCATCAAGGTTGAAGTTCGCTTCTTTCAAATCATCAATAAAAATTCCTTTGAGCAAATGAAAAACATCTTTTAGCTCCTGACCATAAGCACCTATATTTTGAATTGGTGCAGCACCTACTTTGCCGGGAATAAGTGATAGATTTTCTATCCCGCCTAAGTTTTTGTTCACGCAATACTGAACAAGTTCATGCCAGGTTACGCCCGCATCGGCAGTGACAAAGCAATGAGAATCATCCTCAGAGTGAATAGTAATATTACTTGAAGTTTGAGTAATTACTAAACCGTCAAAATTCTTTGTGAAGAGAACGTTGCTTCCACCGCCCAAAATTAATTTCTCAGAATTTCTAAACCGCCGTTCAGATAAAAGCTGCTTAATCTCTAAGCTGTTTTCTATTTCAGCAAAAAAACGGCAGGTAACATCCACACCGAATGTGTTATTGTTTTTTAGTGAGTAGCCATTATGAAGTTTCATATCAATTCCATTAACCTAAGCAAAGATAAATAATTTGAGGGTAATCATTTCCAAAGTAATAGTGATTTAGAAAACAAATGAATGAAAGAGGTATAACGGTGCTGCAATTAAAGCGCGGCCTATTACAACAATGCTACAATATCAAACGACCGCATCGTAAGAAACGGTCGCTTTGAGTTGCGGGTTATGTTGCTTATTCTTTATTAATTCTACAGTGATGAACAAGGTCTATCATATCAAACAATTCTAGTTTTTCTAGAAATGATTTTGTAATCTTAATTATAGCTCCTCCGTAACTTCCAATTATTACGTCATCTGTATCCTCGGGGAATATATGTTTGTAAATGTCTATATAATCAATACCGAATTCAGGACAGGTTTTAATTATTGGTTTGATTAACTCCAAATTTGAAAATTCATAGACACTTATTTTCTTTAATGTAGGTGGATTTTCAGTTCCAATATTTCTACCGATGTAATGGATATTAGTGTAATTATTTTTTACCAACCATGATTTAATTGACAAATAATTAGGCAAGTGGTCATTAACAGATACAGATATATTCTTAGAATCATCATGATTAGCATCTGTGCTTAATGGAGTAGCAATATTTTTTATCTGCTTATTGGGTTCTTTAATTTGGATTTTATCATTGATCTCAACTAATTTATTTGTTTTCTTATCAAGATACTGTGAATAGAAAGCGTCCTCTTGCATTTCAGGTCTAAATTTTGTCTGTAGGAGAAAGATAGCAAGTAAGAATAATGGAACATTAACAACAGAAGCTATGACTAATAATTGTTGAAGCCAATTTTCTGAGCCAAGCTTTATACCGCCAGCCAAAAAACAAGAATCGATCAAAATAAGACCAGCTAACCAAGCTGCTAACAGTTGAATTGGTTTGGTTATTTTATGAGGTTTAATTTCAGTTTGTTTCATAATCTACCCTTAATTTTGCAACATAACTATTATTAATCCGCAATAAAACGGGATATCCCACCAAAGGTGTGCATGCATTCCTCCGAGTGGAAATTTTATTAATTACTTTTTTATTTGTGTAGTTTTTCAAATCGAATATGTTTAGCCCAATCACAGTACCCGCTGAGGATATTTATCGGAACGTTTTGTATTTACCAGTAGCAACTTACAATTTGGTTACGCTAAAATCAACGTGGCAACTGGATGCCGACCTCTGGTTGGTAGACTGGATGGATGCTTGATACTGGGTGCTGGTTTCTCGATACTGGATTCCGGATGCCTGATATAAGATAAAGACCTCTTCCTTCATCTCTCTCCTTAGTAAGGAGAAGGAAACAGGATGAGGTTAATCACGCTTACAATACTAAGAAGCTAAGTATGTCATGCAAAATGGCAGAAAGCATGTTACTTTTGCGCATTATCCTTTTTCTGGTGCTCATTCTCCTTTTACTTTTGCTCGTTATCTATTTTCTGGAGCTCGTTCTCCTTTTACTTTCGCTCGTTATCATTTTACTTTCACTCATTATCTAATTGCAATCGCTCGTTATCTATTTACAATTACTTATTATCCTTTTACAATTGGTCGTTATCCATTTACAAATGCATATTATCCTTTTACAATTGGTCGTTATCCATTTACAAATGCTCATTATCCATTTGCAATCACTCGTTATCCTTTTTTTCGTGCCTAATGTCAAAGGAAGTTAGGAAAAACATTGTGAAAATGAGCAAGAGCAGTCTGATGTTTAGCTTAATCAAACTGTGAGGAAACAATTGTGTTTGGGAATGAGACAATATTAAGTCGTGAGGAAGCAAAATCGAGTGGCTATCGAATAAGTGTAAACAGATATTTATCTAAAGCAAAAAGAGTGGAAACGAAATTCATTAGTGTATAAGCAACATTGATGAGAAAAGTTGTTCTATCTGTCAGACCTCACCCTTCTTCCCTCTCCTGAAAAAGGAGAGGGAAAAGGAACGAAGTCGAATGAAATTCAACTTCCCCAAAATCATCCTCACCTGTCCTTCGGACATCCTCTCCCTTAGGGAGAGGAATGAGGTGAGGGACAGTTTAGCTTTTATTTTTTTGGTTTCATTCGATCTGATCTTTAAGCGTATTTCCTTCCCATAACTCACCAATTTTTATTTCCTATCTGGATTTGCCATCAAGCATAATTAACTGATTGCTGGAAGAAATATCTATTCCAACACTGTTCTGCTTAAAGCACAGTAGTATCATACAAGGTAATCCGATGGCACAGCAATTGAATTAAAATTCTTCAAAAGCATGAATTAACAACATAGGAATGCTGTCTTTAGATTTTGAAAGCTGAAAAAAAATTGGTAAATAAAATGCGAGAAAAATTTTTAAATCCAGAACTATTGAAATTAGAAGTCAATTTTAATCAGTCCGCAGTAATTCCATACCGGATAAACAAAAAAGGATTGGAAATACTATTAATCACCTCGCTAAAGAAAAAGCATTGGATTGTTCCCAAAGGTTATATCGAATTTAATTTAACTCCATTTGAGTCAGCAAAAAAGGAAGCATACGAAGAAGCGGGAGTGCTGGGTTCAAATGAAACAATTGAAGTTGGTGCATTTAAGCAAATCAAACCGGTTGGAATTTGTTCAATAAAAGTTTTTACAATGGAAGTAAATGAAGTTCTCGATGATTATCCAGAAAAAGATAGCAGAAAAAGAAAGTGGTTCGCGCCTGAAGAAGCTTGCGAAGCAATTACCATCCCTCAAATTGGAGAAATGATCAGAGAATTAAATCTAAAGTTAAAAGTCGCTTAAATCTTTCTCCCGAAATAACTTTTCAAATATTTGTTTACAGGAATCATAATCATACCCACGCGAAACTAAAAAAGAATAAATGCTGGTTTGAATTTTCTTTTCTTCAATCTTTCGGTTTAATAGTTTCTTATACTTTTTTCTTGCCAACTCTAAACCTGCTTCAATCTGTGAGTCGTCACTAAACTTTTCATCAATAACATCAGTAATCACTTTTGAAGAAACACCCCGCTTAATCAATTCAGATTTTATTTTATTCTTTCCCCAATTTTTTGTTTTAACTTTCTCTTCAGTGAACAATTGTGCAAAGTGGGCATCATCAATGTATTTGTTTTGTTCTAAGTCATCAAGAGTTTGTTCAATCTGTGCTTTATCAAATCCTTTTTGTCTTAGTTTTATTCTTACTTCATTTTTAGAATGCGACCGGCGGGATAAATAATTCAAAGCATTTTGTTTCACCTGGTATTTTTGATCTTCCCCCAAAAGAAACGAAAGAAATTCATCTGATACTTCTTGATTCGACTTTAGCTGATTCTTTAGAAAAATTTCATAAGCTAAAGATTCAACCTGACCTGAATCAAAGATTATTTCAACCCGATTCCTTCCGCTTCTTCCAACTTTAATTATTTTCATTCAAAATTATTTGGGGGATTTTTTTTCTTTCGCAGCAGGTTTCTCCTCAACTTTTTCTTTCTCTTCTTTAATCATCCCCAATTTCGTCTTTACTTCTTTACTCAACTTTTCGGACATTGTTGGAATTTCAATTAACTTTTGTTTGAATTGCTCCCTTCCTTGAAATCTATCTTCATCATAAGTAAACCAAGCTCCACCTTTTTTAACTATACCTAAATTTGTTGCGAGGTCAACTAAGTCTCCCATTTTACTTATGCCTTCGTTGTAAAGAATATCAAATTCAACTTCTTTGAACGGCGGTGCAACTTTACTTTTCACAATTTTAACTTTTGTTCTATTACCGATTACATCATTGCCTTCTTTGATAGCTGCAATTCTTCTGATGTCCAACCTTAATGAAGCATAAAACTTCAAAGCATTGCCGCCGGTAGTTGTTTCCGGATTCCCGAACATCACACCAATTTTACTTCTCAGCTGATTTATAAACAATACTGAAGTTTTAGATTTTGAAATTGCTCCGGTAAGTTTTCTCAAAGCTTGAGACATTAACCTTGCCTGGACTGCCATTGTTGCATCACCCATTTCTCCCTCAATTTCAGATCTTGGTACTAACGCAGCAACGGAATCAATTACGATAATATCGAGAGCATTACTTCGAACTAAAGTATCTGTAATCTCCAATGCTTGTTCACCAAAATCCGGCTGAGATAATAAAAGATTTGCTGTATCAACACCAAGTCTTTTTGCGTAGTTCACATCTAATGCATGTTCAGCATCTATGAATGCAGCAAGCCCGCCCATTTTTTGTGCTTCGGCAATGATGTGAAGACATAACGTAGTTTTACCGCTTGATTCGGGACCAAAAACTTCAGTTACTCTTCCTCGTGGAATCCCGCCAATTCCTAAAGCGTAATCAAGCGACAATGCACCAGTTGGGATTGAATCAACCGGAGTGACAACTCCATCACCCAATTTCATTATTGAACCTTTGCCATAAGTTTTCTCGATGCTCGAGATAGCATCTTCAATTATTTTAAGTTTTTGTTCTCTGTCAGTACTCATTATTCCTCCGAATCAATTTAAATTATATTTTTTAATTTCTTTATATACAGAACCTTGAGATGATAATTTGCTTTGCATCAAAACAATTTCACGCGCAGCAAAATTAATCTCTGGAAGCATTGCACTCTCAAAACTGTGAATAAATTCTTTTGATATTTTATTCTTTATTCTCATTAAAGTAAGATGCGCTCTAAATTTTCTTTCTTCAATGGGAATTGAAAATTTTGATAGACGCATATTCAACTCATTGACAATGGTAAAAACAATGTCATCTATTTTTAATCCTAACCAAAGTATTCGCGGTTCATCCTTAGCTTTGAAAAAGAATCCAAATTTTTCTGCTCGACAATTTATTTTTTGAAAGCTTTTAAGAAAATCTAGCTCATTGATGATTGGTTTTAACAGTTCCTCATTAACTTCACCAATAAACTTCAGTGTAAGATGAATTTTCGAATTATCTTCCCATTTAAGGTTACCCTCGTTAGGTGAGATACTTTTTCTAATTAGTGCAATTTGATTTATAATTTCTTTGGGAATGATCAACGCAACGAAAAGTCTAATCATCAAAAGCAATTCCCAAAAAATGCCTTCTCACAATTTCCATAGCAGCTTGAGCAGTTCGCTGCTTATTTAAAATTCTATCTTCTCCAAAAGTAAATTTGTTAGCAAAACAAATTTCTTGATCACAAAAACCAATATAAACTAAGCCAACTGGTTTTGAGTCAGTTGCTCCTGTAGGGCCCATTATTCCTGTAATAGATAATCCAATGTCAGTTCCGCTAATTGACTTTACACCTTCAGCCATTTGCTTGGCAACTTCTGAACTTACTGATCCATAGTCAGAAATTGTATCTTCATCTACTTTTAGTATCTCCACTTTAGAAGCATTACTGTAACAAGTAATCCCCCGTTCAAAATAATTACTGCTTCCGCTGATGTTAGTTAATAAATTTGAAAGATGTCCTCCTGTACAAGATTCTGCGATGGAAATTTTCAACCCTCTCTCTTGCAATATTCTTCCAACAACCTCCTCAAGTTTTTCACCATCACGACCAAACACATATCTGCCAACTTTGTTTCTTATTTTTTGTTCAATCTCGCTTAATTTATTTGCTGCTGCTTCTTCAGTTTCTTCATTCACAGTTATTCTTATACGAACACCAATTTGGCTTGGAAGAAAAGCCATTTTAGCACCGTCTAACAATTCTGAAATATCACCAAGTTTTTCAAAGAGAAATGATTCGGGAATTCCTGTGGTCTCAAGCGTTACACGTTTTTGGATTGATGGTAAGTCTTTGAGTTTTTCAATTAGTTGTGGAAGAACAAAAGATTCCATCATTGCATGCATTTCATAAGGAACACCGGGCATGGCAATAAATATTTTTCCCGTTTTCTCTATCCAAATACCTGGTGCAGTTCCGTACTCATTCCGAATTACTTTTGCATTTTTAGGAACTAATGCTTGAGATTCATTTATTTTTCTAACGTCTCTTCCCCGTTTCAAAAAAAGTTTTTTAATGTCCTCAAGAACATCATCATTTTGCACCAATTCGGTTTTAAAAAATTTGATAATACAATTTCTTGTAATATCATCATGAGTTGGTCCTAATCCGCCTGTAACAATTAAGAGATCATTTTTTGCCCAGCAAGCTTTAAATTCATTCATTATTGCATCGTGATCATCACCAACCACAGAAGTTTTATTAACCATTATTTGAGAATCGGTTAGTTTATCACCAATAAATGCGGCGTTAGTGTTCAGTGTTTGCCCGATCAGGATTTCATCACCAATGGTGATTATATGAGCAATCATTGTATTACTCTTAAATAATTAAATACTTTCCAAAAATAGCTAAAATTAAATGAACAATTATCAGCGAATAAATTGCAGAAACTATATCATCTACCATTATTCCCCATCCAGCATTTAATGATTCTAACTTTCTTGCAGGAAATGGTTTGACAATATCGAGAGTCCTCCAAACAACAAAGGCAATTAAGCTTATCAGAAAATTCTTTGGTAAAAAAAGCAAGGAAATCCACATTCCGACAACTTCATCTATCGTACACTCAGCAGGGTCTTTACCATATAATTTTTCGAACTTTGCCCCAATATTAATTCCTAAAAAAATAAAAATTATAATCGCGGGAATAATTATGAGGGGTTTTTCAAATGAAGGAATAAAATATATTGCTAATGCTACTACGCTCGCAAAAGTACCTGATGCCAAAGGAATATATCCGGTGTAAAAGCCCGAACCCAAAAGTTTTTCTAAAAAATTAATCTTCATGTGTGAATAGTTTTGAAATTAGCTCGCGATTACGAAATATGTATGTTAAACCCGAGTGCAAAGTCAACAGAGTGATAAATAACATCCCGAAGTAAACCAATTTTGGATTGAAAAGTATGTCAAATAATTTTTCATTACCCGAATGAATTTGTTCAGTTATAGAACCAACATAAACAAAAAGTAAATAATACAGAAAGATCATCTGAATAAATGTCTTCCACTTTGCATAAACAGATGTGGGAAAGGGTATATTCCGATAATCCGAAAATATCCTTATACCGGTGATTATAAAATCACGCAACAAGATTATAATGACCATCCAAAGCTCAACAATTCCCAAGATTACCAAAGCAATAAATGCAGCTGAAGTGAGAATTTTGTCTGCAAGGGGATCCCATACCCTCCCCCAATTTGTAAAGTAGTTAAATTTTCTTGCTAACCAGCCATCGTACCAATCAGTAATAGCAGCCAATAAAAAAACTCCGAGTGCAACTTGTTTTAAGAGTGTATCTTCCGACAGTAGAAGAATAAAAAATATTGGCGTTAAAATAATTCTTAAAACAGTTAATTGATTTGGTAGTACCATTCGATTTTAGAGCTACTTATTATCTGAAAGATTTTTTAGAAAAGAGAATTCATAAATTCCGGTATTGTGTCCATCCTCCCAATTAATACCGAGTGCATATTTACCTATTACATTTATTTTATTAATCTTTTTCTGGCTTGAATAAAATATCGGGATGTATGATTTGCTCCTACTTTCACGATCAGTTGCACAAGTTGCACATGGGCAAAATTTGCGAAGTGTTTCTAATAAGATAGTAGATTCTGAATTATCATCCCACCTCAATATTAGTTTTGACTGTTCCACTACTTTAACTTGAATAGGAAACATCTAAGATAACTTTTCTCCTGTCAGTTTCTCCAAGACTTCAAGATACTTCTGACTAGTTTTCTGGATTATCTCCTCAGGTAGAATCGGAGGAGGCGGCTGCTTATTAAAATTTATCGAAAGAAGAAAATCCCGTATGATTTGTTTATCATAACTTTGTTGGCTTTTTCCTTTTTGATAAATATCCGCTGGCCAAAAACGTGATGAATCTGGTGTAAGAACTTCATCTACCAAAATTAAATCATTGTTGAAAAAGCCAAATTCCATTTTCGTATCTGCAATGATAATGCCCTTTGCTAAAGCATATTCAGCTGCTTGCATGTAAATTTCTAGAGATACATTTTTTAATTTCCAAATTGAATCACTCCCAACAATTTTTTCCGCTTGCTCAAATGAAATATTTTCATCATGCAAACCAATTTCTGCTTTTGTCGAAGGTGTAAATAATGGTTCATCAAATTTTTCCGAATCTACCAAACCATCGCGAAATTTTATTCCTGATATAGACTTGGTTTTCTTATAATCGTTCCATCCTGAACCGGAGATATAACCTCTTACAATACATTCTATTGGAATCACCTCAGCTTTTTTAACAAGCATTGATCTTCCTTGCAAGATATTTTTATATTGCTGACATTCTAGAGGAAACTCATCAACATTAGTTGAAATTAGATGATTTGAAATAATATGACGTGTAAAGTTAAACCAGAATTCTGAAATTTTTGTAAGCACCTTACCTTTAAAGGGAATTCCCTGTCCCATAATTACATCAAATGCAGATAGTCGGTCCGTTGAAACTATCAAGTAATATTCGCCAACTGCATAGACATCCCTTACTTTTCCACGTTTGAATAATTCTAATTTGGGAAAATTGGTAGTAAGAATGATTTCTTGTTTCATATTATTCTCAATAAGAAATTCTTTAATAAACTGTGCGGCTTTTGATTCTCAATTTAGTATAAAGTTAATATTCCTTCAAGTAGAATTACTCTAAAACTGGTATGAATTTTGGCTTTTAGATAATTGGAACGTAATTATCTATTTCCAGAATGTTTGTTTTATCTAATTCCTGCTTAAAAACTTAAGTGGATCAAATAGAAATTACCTCCACGGGGAAATATTACACTCTGTTTTTGTAAAATTGTATGATTTAATATTTCTTGTTTTAGGATTAACCGGTATCTCATTTTGTATATGACTAGGTATGTAAGGATTTCTGATAAATTAGGACTCGTTAAGAATAGGAAGGAAATTATTAAATGGAACCAGATGATTTTGTGAGGTAAATATGGTAATAGAAAATCCAATGTTCAAGCTTGCAATGTTTGTAACAACAATTTTTACGGTATTCTTTTTGGGCTTCTCTTATCTTTTCTTCGAGAAATTCTTAACAGAAAAAGAAATCAGCATAACTGTTATAAACAAAGAAAAATTCGGCAATGAAGAAGGGAAATACTTAATTTTCACCCCAGATGAGGTGTTCGAAAATTCCAACAGATTCTACCACAGGAAAACAAACGCCGATCTAATCTATCAGAAACTAGAAAGAGGCGTAACGTACAGAGTTAAAGTTGTGGGAATTTACTTGCCTGGACTTCCTCGATTAAGAAATATTACCGAAGTTATTAGAGCAGATATAAAAAGAAAAGCAAAATAAAATTAGGATTTGGGCGATGGAATTGATTTCATTTACAGGCAGCAGTAATTCAGCACTTAACCAAAACAAAGCATTTTATTGGTTTCATTAATCGAATAATCATTCAAGGTAAGATTTCTTTTAGCTGCCTCCTGAATAATCTCTCTATACACATCCCAATTTTCAAACCAAATTTTAGGATGTGTGGATTTAATTTGAAAATATTTTGCCTGAGCCGATTTAAATTCTTCGAGGTTTTTTATGATTGCTTTAGATTGTATTTTCTCTAGATTTCTTAACTCCCGACAATATAAATATTCAAACCGTTTTCCCGCATATGCAAGATTCTCAAGAATTTGACTGTTAGATAATTCAGTAACAGCAACCTTAGTCGGCTCTTCAACCCAATACATATCAACCCTCTCTAAAAAATCATTTCTAATCATAATACGCCTAAAAACATTAACTGTGCCACTTTTTTTCTGTTTGTATTTAATTTTTTGTCAAGATGAGAATGAAAAATTTACCGACAATCATTATTGAAAATGAAAGTCTTTAAATCAAAAGTAGCAAAAAAAAAGAGGCACTTTGTGATGCCTCTATTTAGTGTGGGCAGAGACGGAATTGAACCGCCGACACATGGATTTTCAGTCCATTGCTCTACCGTTAAATATAAGGAGTTAGAGCTATCTGATTACCTTTTTGGTTACTTATTAAGAGATTTTTGAGCTTAGGAAGGCATAAATCTTATGTTTTTATCTAAGCGGTCTAATGGCGTTTATTATATCTTCTATCAATCCCCTTCTGGTAAACGTTCATGGAAATCAACTGGGTGCAAGTTAAAATCACAAGCAACTAAATATCTCTCAAATTTTGGTAAGCAGCTTGATGACAATAGGCTAAGTAAAACTATACCTATCTTACTAAAAGATTTCTTCTTTGAGTTTCTAAAATACTCAGAGTCCATTCATTCCTGGAGGCACACACTTTCAATTAAAAGCACTTTTAACCAATTTGAAAAGTTTGTTGTGAATCTCGACCTGTCAGATTTGACAAAAGAGAAGGTTATTCAGTTTACAGAAATGAGACTTAGTTCAGTTTCTAATTATGCAGTTAAAAGAGATTTGGCTAATCTCAGTGGTGCTTTTAATTATGCAATCGGTAAAAAATATTTGAATGATAACCCTTGCAAGGGAATTAAGAAGCCGAGAATAGCTGAGCGATTGCCCTTATTCTTTACTGATACAGAATTACAAGTATTGCTGAGGATTACTGAGGACAAGGATTTGAGAGACTTGATAAACTTTGCTGTTAATACTGGTTTAAGGCAAAGCGATTTAATAAACCTTGAATGGAGTCAAATCAATTTTAGAAATCAAACCTTGATTTTGGATAACAGAAATTCACAAACGAAATCTCGAAAGGTTCATACCTTACCTTTGAACATGAAAGCACTTCAAATATTGACTGAGAGACAATTAAATTTTACAGGGAGTGAGAGAGTTTTCACTTATCAAGGTAAACCAATAAAACAGTTATTCATTTCTCATAAATTCAAAAAGTTAGTAAGGAAAGCAGGCATTAACCCACAGCTTTCATTTCACAGCTTACGTCATAGCTTTGCAAGTTGGTTAATCCAAAAAGGTGTTCCTATTTACCAAGTATCAAAATTATTAACTCATTCTGATTTGAAGTGACACAAATTTACAGTCATTTATCCGAACAAAACCTTAGAAACGCTGTTGAGTTATTGAATTAAACCCTTCCACACTCACAGAAACAGCCCTACAGGTGATTTTGTTTTGAGGTTTGATAAGAATGACGGGGTATGTTTTGAATCTAAGACTACCCTAAACCAGTATTAACTACTGAGAAAAAATAATTTGCAAAATTAACGAGTTGATTATTTAAACCAATCTTGTAATTAGCTAATTTACTACCACGTTATTTTACTTAAGATTACAAATGATAATGTAATATATAACGCTTCAAAATGTTTATGAAAATGAAATCTGCATTTTTCTTAATAGGTTTCCTAAGAATATCCTCTTTAATCTCTCTTTCGTAAAATGAATAACATCCAACAATCTGAACAAAAATTAAAATCTCTCGAAGAATCTATCATTGGGCTTGGTAAAGATTCACAACACCCTTTCAGACATAAAAATTATGAATTAAATACTTGCATCCCCTGTAGTGATTTTTCAGATTGGATAATAGAGAGATTGGAAGAGAATGACATCTGGGCGATAAAACTTCTTCAGTGGGAAATTGGCAAAGATGCAGGATTTATGGCAGGGAGTCCAGATACAGAAGGGAAAAAGAAACCCAAAGAGTTAAATCCATTCTTTTGGTCAACTTGTGTGGATGTTGATACACAGCTATCAAAACCTGTTAGTAGTTATATCATCACCACACCAAATATTCTCAAAGAAATATTCTGTATGTTAATAAGAGAAAACATCTCAAACGGTATTGCCTTCAGTTATTTTTATAATCCAAATGATTTTTCTACTAATGGTGGCTTCTATACTTTTCTCGACATATTAAGCTGTCATAGAATTGACTTTAATTTTGAAAAGATAAAAACTGACTTAAATAATGCAAACTCAATTTATAAAGAATATGTAAGTGAATATAAAAACGAAAAGAATGCCAAAGAGTTTTTCTATGAGAGTGACTTAAACATTGATTATAGCTTACTGGATAATAATGAATTGGCAAATACATTATCTCAATTACCAATTGGTAGCAGATTACAATTCTGGGATTTAATTAATTCATCTTATTTTATAAATGAAATAAGGATTAATAGAAGAAAATCTTTAGAATGTTGGTTTAGAACCAATGGCTTTGGCTTTGACACTATAAACAGCAATTCAAATTTGTTTAATGCAGGTTTAGTGACGGTTTTAGATAAAAAAGAAATCATCCTCGACTTTCTAACAAAAAAAGAATTATCTGAAATACTGAAAGACTTCAATGTAACATTAAAACCTTCGACAGGTAAAAGCATTTTGATAAATAAACTTTTAGAAATTAAATCAGCAAATGAATACATTCTTAACTATGCAAAAGAAAAAGGATTAAATCGTTTTAATCCAATTATCGAAAATGATCTTCAAAGATTATTAAAATATAAAAGTCAGTTGAATAAAGTAATCTTACTGTTATGCACCATTGATTTTGGATTTGTTTTTAGAAAATCATTTTTTTTAAATGACAATGGTAAGTATTATTTAGTTTATGAGGATGAAATGAAGGAACGAATACCTTTGATTTACGGATCATAGTTAATACTATTAAAAGAATGGAAAAGGAAATTAATTTTAGTAAGGAATTTGCTGATAGGTCAATTGATTTTTTTAGCAAAAAACCACAGGAAATAAAAACCGTCTATGCCTATGTTAATGACATTACTGAAATAGCATTAAAAAATAAGGATTATGTTGCTGGGGAAAAGATGTTGCAACACATTAAACACGCATTATATAAAGGAAGTCTTGGAGTAAGTAATTATTTTGCCAGTAGAAGTATTGACATTGTCATTAAATTCATTGAGGATAAATCGAAAGAAATCCAGGCTTCACTAAATGATAATTATAAAAAAAGACTATACCTTAAGGACAAAGATTTGTATGATATTTATATCCAATGTTGTTTAGAATATCAGAATGAAAAACCCACACTTTCAAAACTTGCTTACTTATCTAAGAATATTAGTAAAAACAGATGGCAAAGATTACTAACAGATTTCAATTTTTGTTTCGGGCTTAAACAAGAACTTATTAAGAAAAGAAATTGGGCGAAAGAAACAAAGAAAAAAAATTTTTGGAAAACAAAATTGGATGATTTTGAACAATTTGAATTAAATAATTCAATTCTCCAATTTCAAAAAAAAGTAAGTGTTAGTATTGAAGATTTAGAGAACAAAAGGGCAAATAAAAAAATTAGAAGAAAATATCTGCCACTTGACAAAGACGACTTAAACAATAATCCCGATTATAGTTAGGAATATTTAAGGATTTCTGAAACACTCTTTTGGGTATTGCGTTCATTTTTAGATAAATATCAAATCTTTTCTCATGTTTTAAAAAGAAGTTTTGAAACAAAATTCTATGAGTGAAGGCAAACACTTAATAGAGCTTAAATATTTTTATTCCGAGAGGTGGGTTTCCTTTCTTTTCTATTAAGGTTTGCATTCCCCACCTCTTGTTTAATGAGGTTAAAATGCAAACTCAAATCAGAATTTCAGGTAACTCAGTTTACTGGAAAAACTTCAAGTGGGGTGAAATCATACCCGAAAAATCTACATTCAGAGTAGTTCCCCGCACAAATAAAAATATCTTCAATTTATTCAACGGTCTCGGTCTTAATGAAGAAATCCTTTTCATGCTAAGAGACTTGAGAATAAAATTTGTTGAAGTTCCTTTTAATAACTCAAACCTAATCACAACTTTAGAAAAATGGATTCGTGATGGAATACGAAGCAGATACGCCAGCGATAAAGTTGACAGACAGATTATCTTACCAACAGCTAAGATTAACTTAAATGATTCAAGTCTAAACTTGTCCGAACCGAGTCAGTTAAATCTTTTTGGAGGATTGCAGCAATGAAGCAGGAGAATATTGAAGCACTTAACAAGTTGTATGAAAGCTTGAAAATTCTATGCTATCAGTTCCCGAATTTCATTTCCGATTTTGAAATTGATTTCATTAATAAATCAGAAACTGAAAAATTTGTATTCAGTAAAGTTCATGCTGATCTTAAGGTTTGTCTATCAGACCTTTTTAATACCTCTGATTTAGTGTTTAACATTATCAATTCAGATGATGAAGCAGAATTACTTATCCTTATTCAAGGGAAATATGAGGAGGGCTTGAAATGAAAAATTTAGTAAATGAAAATAAAGTATTGGCTTATCTGTTTAATCACTCCGATTCTATTTCTGATATAGCAAACCGATTAGGTGCGGATGATTTTAGCTTAGAAAACCGAGAACTATTCACAAAAATATATGAGCTTAGAGAATCTAAAGATTTGTTTAACGATCTATGCAAGTTGAATCTAACTAAATGGAATAAGCGAAACTTAGATAAGCTGAGGGCTTTTAATATTAGTGATGTTGATGATTCAATCGAATATCTAATTGAGCAAAGTTTACCATTTAATAAAAAGATTCCTCAAAAATTACTTACGCTGGAAGAACATAGTGGCAATGGAAAAATAACTTTAATAAATGCAAAGGAACTTCAAACAATGGAACTTAAACCAATAAATTGGGTAATTAAAGATTTACTTCCCGAAGGTTTATTGATACTTGCAGGCAGACCAAAAATTGGGAAATCATTCTTAGCATTGAATATGAGTTTGGCAATAACAAACGGCGGTCATGCTTTAGGTTACTTCAAAGCAAATAAAAACTCTGTCTTATACATTCCTTATGAAGATAATTACAGACGTTTACAAGATAGAATAAATCGAATGTTAGCAGAGGAACATTATAACGAAGCACCGCCTAATTTATTCATTCCCAAAGATTGTGATTTCCCGAAGATGACCATTGAAGGAATTGACACTCTTGGAAAGATTTTAGATGGTAATGAAAATATCAAGCTGGTTGTAATAGATACGCTCGGAAGGGCTATTGTAAGAAGCAATAAACGAAATGCTAATCAGTTTCAAGATGAATATGATTTTGGAGCTTCACTTCAAAAAATAGCACTCCAGAGGCATATCAGTATTTTATTAGTTCATCACACCACAAAAATGAAATATGAAGATGGTTACGATTCGATTCTTGGAACTACTGGTTTAACAGCTTCCCCAGATTCTTTAATGTTACTGAGTAAGGATTCAAATAAGGAATTTACTTTATCCTTAACAGGCAGAGACATTGAAGAAAAGGAATATTCGGTAAAGTTCCAAAACTGTATTTGGATAATTGAAGGAGAAAAAGGTAAAACAACCACGCCAGAACGTGAAGAAATAATTTCCTTTTTCATTAGGGAAAACAGACCACTTAAAACGAAAGAAATAGCCGTTTACTTAGATAAATCAGAGAATAATGTTTGTAATCTACTGAAGAAAATTCCCGAAATAGTGAAAGTTAAGTATGGTGAGTATGCCTTAAATGATAAGTGAAAGTGATGTAAGTAGTGAATGTTAGTTATAAAGATTCATCAGTTTCATTACTTACACTACATTAAGAACAAGGTATCTTACTAATGAACAAATGACTTTGATTTAATATTGTGTTCTTATCAACATTATATCATAGTCATAAACATGGCTTAAGTTAAATCGCTCAAAGTATCTCAAATAATTTTTGTTTGATTTCCTTCTAAAAATTGTCTTTTAATACAGATCAACGTAAAAAAAAACTTTAATTATTAGCAAAAATCACAACTTCAAAAAATATTTTTTAAGTCTGTAAGTAATTAATTTTAAAGGATTTAAGGGATTGCTAAAAGTCAATTAAATTTGATTCTATCACTTGCAGAGGTTAAATTGTAATTAAATTCAGAAAGACTATTAACATTGATTTTGAATATTGAAATTAGCTCGGAAGGTTTTTTAGGTATTAGTCTGCCTTGAATTTTTCTTTCGGGCTATTTTCGTTTA
>CAYMKU010000039.1:0-36040 GCA_964391015.1 uncultured Ignavibacteriaceae bacterium | reverse complement strand
AAAATGATGTTGTCGCTGTAAATGATTTTGTGCTTTATCAGAATTATCCGAATCCGTTTAATCCAAGTACAAAGATAAAGTATAATGTTCCGTCCCTTACCTCATTCCTCTCCCAGGGGGAGAGGATGTCCGAAGGACAGGTGAGGGTGACACTAAAAGTTTATGATGTTCTTGGAAACGTAGTTGCCGAATTAGTTAATGAAGATAAACCTGCTGGAAATTATGAAGTTGAATTTAAGGCAAACAAATTATCAAGCGGGATTTATTTCTATCAGCTTCAAGCTGGTGATTATGTTGCTACAAGGAAGATGATGCTACTGAGGTAATTTTGTTCAACTTAAATCATGGGGGTATTATGGTCTTATTATGACATCTGTAAGGAATTGTTACCCAATGAAAATTCAAATTCCTTTGAATTAGATAATTATTATACTTATATTTTTTATACAAGGACATTATATTTTACAAAATTTCATTTCACGGGAGGAGATATGAAAAAACTATTTACAATTCTTTCTTTTTTATTAAGCATTTCTGCTTATTCTCAACCAGTTATGGATGGTACATTTGATGGGGAGGCAGTTTGGGGTACACCGAAAGCTGTAGCTGATAATAATACAGGTTGGGCTTCAGCTCAAGCCAAAAAGTTCTATGTAACTTCCGATGCAAACTATCTATACTTAGGAGCTGAAGTCACTGCTTCTTTCTGGATGGCCTGGGCTTTTATTATTAATACGAAACCTGGAGGCGCTACATCAGATTCATGGACACGGAGAGTCTATTATAACCATGCAAATTTACCTGATTTTACAGCGCGTGGTCATTTTGATGGCTGGGCTGAGATATATAGATGGACTGGAACTCAATGGCAGCGAGATCCTGATGCAGGATTAGCTTCAACTGAATATGGAGAGAACGTTGCCGGATCCCTTGCTGACGGTTGGGTGGAAATTCGAGTACCTCAAAGCACTTTGGGTTCACCTTCAGTAGGAGACATTCAATTTTATATAACCGGCGATTATAATGAGCACGGTTCATTTGATGCGTGCCCAGATGATGATAATGCAACTAGCTGGACTGATTCCTCCACAATAAGTAACTACCAATCAAATATTATTTTTTCTAAAACATTGAACCTCACAGCATTAATTCAAGGTTTTTATGATGGTGCTACAATGATTTCTGATACAATTTCCGTTGAACTCCGTGATGCTTCTACCCCTGCGTTATTAAAGGATAAAGATGATATAGTTGTGCTTGACCCTGCAGGCATCGGTGCAGCTAATTTCTATTCAGCGGCAGATGCAACAAATTACTACATAGCACTTAAGCATCGCAACTCAATTGAGACATGGAGTAAAACGGCTGTGGCATTTAGCAGCGGAAGTCTCAATTATGATTTCACCACTGCTGCTAATAAAGCATTTGGCGATAACATGATACTGAAAGGAACGAAATGGTGTATTTATAGTGGTGATGTTATTCGTGATGAGTTTATAGATGGCTCAGACGTCTCTGTTTGTTTTAATGATGCAAGTATTGGACAATCCGGTTATATCGTTACTGATGTTACGGGAGATGATTTTGTTGATGGGACTGATGTAAGCATAATATTTAACAATGCCAGTATGGGAATTGGTTCTGCACATCCATAAAGTTAATTGGAATCAATACAGAATTACTGAAAAAAAATAAGGTAATGACCAAAACTTAAGGGAGCTGCGGCTCCCTTTTTTTATGGATCACCGAAGTAAGATCATCTTCTTTGCTTGCAGCGATTCACCAATTTAAAATTGGTAGTAATATATGCCGCTAGATGATTTGTCACTTGCATAAAACTCAACTTCATAATTTCCTGCAGGATTATGTTCTTCAACTAGTGTCATAATTTCATTTCCTAGTACTTCATATATCATTAAAGTTTGCCAACTGCCTATTGAAGACTGCCAACTTATTTTAGTGCTTGGGTTGAATGGATTAGGATAATTTTGAAATAAATAATTTGATGACTGAATATCTATTTCATCTTTTTTATTTACTGAAGTAATTTGAGTTTTGTATTTTAGAATTGTACCGATCTCCCACCGCGTAACCATGAATAGAATTCGTGGACGCAACATCAAATATTGCACTGCTCTGTAATATTCCGTAAATACTCTAAGCGTTGCCGAAATCTGAGGACAAAATAAATTTAGCTTCTGAAATCAAACAAGCCCAGGTTTCACTTGGTTTTCTGAAAGATATTGCCGTAGCAACACCGAGAAATTCAAGCTCTTTATAAATCCATCTTTCATCGCCATTTGTTGTTCGAGCAATGCCCGTTCCGTACTCGAAGTCACCGCCGACACAAATAATATTCAGTGGATCAATAAAGTATAATTCACGGAGCGGTTGCGGTCTCAAATATTGTGAAAACCAACTATAACCGGAGTCAGTTGTTTCCCAAATTACACCGAAACGATCACGCAAACCTCCGCAGGCAAATCCATATTGAGGTGAATAAAAAGCTATATTTTGAACCGGTACTCCTATAAACATACTGCTATCGAATTACGGAGTAATCCAGGAATTTCCTCCGTTTGTGGTACGATAAAAAGCATCCGAGGGAACTCCGGCAAACCACCCGTTTAAAGCCTCAAGGAAGTAAATTGTATTAAAAATTTATTTTCAATGCTAAAAAATTCCATTTCCAAAACTTGACCGCCGTTAGTAGTTTTAAGGATGTAAGAACCATAAAGCCCAACCCATTTTATGATTCAAAAAAAAGATATCCTGAATTAATTCTGATGACTGCGAATTTTGAATTTGCCAATTGATTCTTCCATTAGAAGTGTGAATAAATAATCACAAATCAAGTTTGGGACAAGGTTTTTCTGAAATAAAAAAGATGATTCTTTTGAAATGGCGACAAATGTCGTGATCGTAAATAGTATCAAATGACCACATGAGGGACTAAGTAGTTAAAAAAATAAGTTTCGGCCAAAGGCAGATGAGCCTCTGGCTCAAATAAAGAACAAACCGCAAAATCGGCAGGAAAAAATAATTAGGAAGAACGAAAGACTAAGCGCAAAAACAAAATTAAGTATCGCTCTTTCCATGTCTGTATTAAATCCTTAAGGAGGTCAGAAATTAAAAAATTATTAGTTACTTCAAGTACCGTATTTGGCTAATGGAGTTGTAACATTTGGAGAATTATTACACGATGAAACTACAAATTCCTTTGAATTAGAAAATTATTCTGGCTATATTTTTTATATATAAACAACTTTTTTTACAAAATTTAATCTCTTGGGAGGAGATATGAAAAAGCTTTTTACAATTGTTTTCTTTCTATTATACATTTCTGCATATTCTCAACCAGTTATGGATGGTACATTCGATGGTGAGGGAGTGTGGGGCGCACCAAAAGTTACTGCAGATGGAACTGCAGGATGGGCTTTGGCCAATGCAAAAAAACTTTATGTAACTTTCGATGTAAACTATGTTTATTTAGGGGCTGAAGTTACTGCTTCAGATTGGATGGCATGGGCTTTTATTATTAACACACAAACTGGAGGTGCCTCGTCAGATTCATGGTCACGGAATATCACTTATAACCATTCAAATAAACCAGATTATGATGCACGGGGTACTTTTGGAGGTTATGCTGAAATTCATACTTGGAATGGTAGCAGTTGGACAGGATATTCAGGGCTTGCTGCCAGTGAATTTGGAGAGAACATTACCGGTAGCGATCAAAATGGCTGGGTTGAAATTAGGGTACCTCAAAGTACTCTAGGATCCCCTCTTGTTAGTGATGTCGAATTTTACATAACGGGTAATAATAATGAGCACGGTTCATTTGATGCATGTCCAAACGATGATAATGCGACTGGTTGGAATGATCCTACTATATTAAGCAATTATGCCCCAGAAATTCCTTTACCAGTTGAATTAATTTCCTTCGCAGCATCTGTGAGAGGTAAAGATGTAAAATTAAATTGGCAAACTTCGGCTGAAATTAGTAATTATGGATTTGAGATTGAACGGGATTTGTCTTCGAATTCGTCCATTCAAGGTTGGACAAAAATTGGCTTTGTTAATGGACACGGCAACAGCAACTCACTTAAAAACTATAGCTTTACAGATAGAGACGTTTTGAATGGATGCTACAGTTACCGTCTAAAACAAATTGATGCGGGCGGTAATTTTGTTTATAGTCAAACAGTCGAGGCAACAGTTAACAATCTTCCAACACAGTTTGAACTTTTGCAGAATTATCCTAATCCTTTTAATCCGAGTACAGTAATTAAATATTCATTACCAAGCAAGGAATTTGTCCATCTAAGAGTATTCAATGTGCTTGGCAACGAAATTGCAAAACTCGTAGATGAAGTTCAGGAAGCAGGCAATTATACAATTAAGTTCGATGCAGCAAAAATTAATAATACTACGTCGGGAATATATTTCTACCGACTTGAAGCCGGTTCCTTTATTGATTCACGTAAAATGACGCTTGTAAAATAAAATAAGTTTATCTTATTCCTTTAAAGCGGCTGTTTTATATCTGTAATTCCGAATTGATCTGGAATCTCGGGTTGCATAATATTAACAGTGATGCTGTCCAGAAAACTCCTTTGGAGAAATAAATTCAGCTCGACCCATTAAGAGTATGAGACAACCGCTTTTTATTCAAATTAGAGAGGGTAGTTAATTGAAAAATATAAAAATTATAAGACTTCAATTATTTTTAGGAATATTACCGCTCTTCATTCTCACTCCACTATTAACTGCACAAGATTTCCTCATGCAGGGCTGGTATTGGGATTATCCGAAAACGATAAATGGATATATATGGGCAGATACCGTCAAAAACAAAGCATTAGAATTAAAAAATGCCGGATTTACGTACGTTTGGCTGCCACCCTTATCAAGGGCAAGTTCCGGCAGTTATAGCAATGGCTACGATGTAAGGGATTTGTACGATTTGGGTGAGTACGGTCTTGGTTCTACAGGATTTGGCAGTCGCATTAGAGTTAATAATCTAATTACTCAATTTAACAATGTCGG
Source organism: uncultured Ignavibacteriaceae bacterium (assembly GCA_964391015.1). Taxonomy (GTDB): domain Bacteria; phylum Bacteroidota; class Ignavibacteria; order Ignavibacteriales; family Ignavibacteriaceae; genus XYD12-FULL-36-8. The sequence continues at coordinate 30,991 of CAYMKU010000039.1, read as the reverse complement.
AATGAAAGCTGTTGCGGAAGCAATTTACAACCATCGCGATGGCGGAAGAGCCGAGATTAATTCAGCAGTGAAGAATTACATAAATGCATTTGACTGGACAAGAGCAAATACTGGTTATAATCCTTATCCTTATGATCGTTACAGGGTAATTCTTCCAATCGGGGGTACAACAGGCAATGTTGCAGGTGATTATTACTTCAAGCTCAGTTCTGTTTCTGGTCACAACAGATTCAATGGATTTCAGTACCGTGTTTATATGCACACAAATAGAAAGGGTTGGCAAAACCTACCCGATACAACTGAAGTTGAACCAAATGGAGGGGGTGATTGCGGACAGGGCAACAACACTATTCAGTTGGGGCGGTATATGAACGCAACAGCCGATGATCCGGCTACATGCAGAACCGATGAGTTTTATTTGAACCTTTCAACAAATGATTATTTTTCTTCTGGCGATACAATTTACATTTACTTTGATAAAAGGAACAGTGACTATTCGGATGTAAGAATTTATGGAGTTTGGTCAGGTCCACGAGGACAAGACATTGCTAACGAAATATCCTATCAAACCTACACGGATTATACAAACCTGCCCAGCGGGCTTGGCTTGATGAACTTTGAAAACTTCAAACCAAACTCAACTAATCATACTAAGCTTGACGGCGATTGGGATTGGTTTTGGTTCTATTACGATTATGATCAGAATGTGTCATCTACTAAAACAGTGCTTTTCGATTGGACAAAATGGCTATGGAGCAATGTTGGAATACGCGGATTAAGATTGGATGCTGTTAAACATTTTTCTCCGGAATTTTTAGGCGACCTTTTGGACACTTTGCACTTTAATGGAATGAATCCGGGTTTAGTTGTTGGAGAATTTTATGATGGGAACACATGGTTACTTAAGAATTGGATTGATCAAGTGCTTTATCACATGGATAATTCAACCAAGCTGGCAATTACTCCCCGTGTTTTTGATTTTTCACTTTTCTTTGCTCTTGAGCAAGCTTCCGACCAATTTGGTTATGATGTGCGAAATGTTTTTAACTCAAGTGTAGCTGATGCTCAAGGATTAAGTGGAGCCAATGTAGTAACTTTTGTTAACAATCATGATTTTAGGTTTCCAGGCCAACCGGTAGATAACGATCCCATTCTTGCTTATGCATATATACTTACTAATAATCAGATTGGGTTACCGTGCGTTTACTATCCTGATTACTACTACGTGCCGGGATTTTCAAATGGCGGTTTAAAACAGAAAATTGATCAACTGATGAGTGTTCACAGGCAGCATATATTTGGTTCCACCGCGCGGGAATATCTAACAAGATTCGGAACACCATACAATCCGTTTTTTAATTCGGGCGGAGCGAGTACAACGCTGGCTTATCAATTAAAAAATACTCCATCAGGTAATGATGTTATTGTAGCAATTAACTATGCAGGCGAACCTCTCGATATGTGGGTAGGGCTAAACATGTCTGGAATTTCTGATGGCACAACTTTCGGAGATCAAATTGGTAATTCTCTCCTACAAACTTTAACTGTTTCAGGTGGTAGGGTAAACATCAAGCTCCCTGCACGCAGTTATGCTGTTTGGGTTGAAGGTCAGCCGCCTATTATCAATGCTATAACGCTGAATCTCACTGCATTGTTAGAGGGATTTTATAATGGCAGTTTTTCTGGAATAGATACACTAACAGTTGAGATTAGAAATTCAACTTCATACGGAATAGTAGAGAGTAAAAAAGTTGTACTTAATTTATCAGGCCAATGTACACCAGCTTATTTTTCACTATCAAATGGAGTCAATTACTACATAGCAATCAAGCATCGCAACTCGATAGAGACATGGAGCAAGTTACCGCAGCAATTTACAGGCGGTAAATTAAACTACAATTTCACCACAGCCGCCACGCAAGCTTATGGGGATAATATGATAAAGATAGGAAGTAAATGGTGTTTATATAGCGGAGATGTTAATAAAGACCAATTTATAGACGGAACTGATGTAACTTTTTGCTTTAATGCCTCAAATAATGGAGAATCAGGTTATTTAGTTACTGATCTTACTGGCGATGACTTTGTAGATGGGACGGATGTAACGATAGCATTCAACAATAATAATTTAGGAATTGGAGCGGCGTATCCTTCAAAGAAAAATTCGTTAGAACCCACAAATACATTCGAACCAGGCATCAAATAAAATGGATTGAAATAGTTTTAATTGAACTTAAGATAGCTTGGCTCACCCTTTTTTAATAACAAAAAAGGGATCAACGATAATGAATTGCTAACCTTCAGATTAAAGCTGCCTCCTCTCCAATTACCTTAGCAAGGTTTCTTTTTGCACTTGCTCACTGCCGACTTTATTTTGCCCTTCCTCCATTTACATTAGCTAAATATCTGTTTACACTTGCCTTCCGTCTAATTTATGTTGCTAAATATAGAGTTATAGGTGTTACATTCAGAGATAATGATGTCTCATATCAATAATAACAAACAAAATATAAAATTAAGTAAGCTCACTCTATAATCAAGTTTATAAACTATAGAATTTGTATCATAAAATCAAAACTATATTGAATAAACTTAATTCTATATTAAGCTTACACAAAATTATATTAAGCATATATAATTTTATATTTAATATACATAAATATATATTAAATTAACCTAAATTCATATTTAATTTACATAATTTTATAATTAACTTATCTAAATATATAATGAGCATACTTAAATTTATATTTAGTTTACTTAAATCTATAATTAGCGAGTTTGAAGAGGTAGTTGGCTTCAGAAAGGTGAAATTTCGTACAAAAATGAAGATACCTTGAAAGAGAAGTGTGAAACTAAGCAAAAAACAAAGGGGAGTGAGCTTCTGCAGAGTGATAGTCAGCTAAATAATTTAGCTACCTTGTAAAGTAAAGAAGAGAGGAAGCAAAAGAAGAAAGCAACTCACCGAAAGTACATTGACATGACTGTAATGGATGATTGCATAAACGGACTTGAATGTTCTAGACAGGGGCATGATGCATCATGCCCTTACATTGATGTTAGAAGGAATAAAATATATTTTTAAAGCGTAAAAATAAACCCCTCCTTCATCCTCCCCTTTAGTAAAGGGAAGGAACGAGGTGGCATTCATAAAAAATCGCTCTTATCATAAAATAGCGAAGGTAATATGAAGAATAAAAAAATATTATTCGCTTTATTTACACTTCCATTTTTTCACTTGGCTGAAGTTTACTGCCAAAACTTTATCGTCTCCCCTCTTATTAATATAGCTGGCGATAATTTAGAGTTTGACGTGATAACTCCTGACATACATGCACCTGATAGCACCGTATATATATGTTGGGTTAATAAGCTTGACTCAGTTTATACAGTTTATTTAAAACAGATATCTCCATTACTTGGGAACAATATAGTAGTCTCATCAGATTCACAAGTAAAATCAAGACCACGAGTATCTTTTATTTGGTATAATCAAACTATTAGGATAGCTTGGCAGAGCAAAGTGAATAGTAGATGGCGAGTATATTCTAAATATTTTTCAACAAATAAATTAAGCGACTCGACATTGGTTTTAGATTCACTTGATACTGATCCGCAAATTTCATTGAGCAATTTTAGAATTGCATGGATAGAAAATGGCAACTTATTTGTTAAAGAATTCTATCCAAATTTGTCAGATAAAATTATTTTTGATTCTCTTAATTGTTCATCTCCGGACTTGTTTAAAAATGATAGTGGTCAAGAGACGGTAGTATTATATGAAAAAGATTTTATTGATTCAGTCAAAGTGTGTATGACTACTTATCAACGTAACGAAAATTCTCCTCCAAGATTTGAACATATAAACTTATCTAATGGAGTACTAAGCAAGAATCCTAAATTTGGACCATATTGGAATTGGAATATAGCTTTTCAAACTTTTGAAGAAGGAGTATGGAAATCAGAATATACTTACACCCATTTGGGGCAGATGAAAATCACACAGAATACGGAATGCAACTACTATAATCCGATCATTTTTACATATCCAATACCATCTTCATCATTACATAATTATACACCGTTCTTCCTGGCGTTTGACACTGACTCTATCTCCAATAACAGAGAAATATTTATAAAAACATTTTTTTACTATGGTCATGTAGACAGTCTAATAAACATTTCACAAAGCCAGGGGAATGATTATAATCCTAAGTTAACCATTATATCGGAAATAGATAGTAATTGTGTTGCCATTATCTGGGCTCATAATGAAGCCAATAAAACTGATATTTGGATAGCGAAAACTAAATTTAATCGCGTAATGTTTATTGCTGATGACAAGTTTGATAATTATTCTTTTTTACTTTCACAAAACCACCCCAATCCATTTAATCCAAGTACAAAAATTAAGTATTCAACCCCTCCTTCATCCTCCCCTTTGCCAAAGGGGAGGAACGAGGTGGGGTTCGTTACACTCAGAGTGTACGACATTCTCGGCAATGAAATAGAAACATTAGTTAATGAAGAAAAATCTCCCGGCACTTATGAGGTTACATGGAATGCAGCAAACCTACCAAGCGGAGTGTACTTTTACCAATTGCGTGCAAATAACTATATTGAAACAAAGAAAATGATTTTACTCAGATAATAAACAGAAATTATATGAAATATTTTGTCTTAGCACTGCATATTATTTTAACTTCTTCAATAGCATTTTCGCAAACACTCCCGGTTCCACCACGATCAACGAGCGCATTATCAGGCTCAGCTTTTGTTAATGTAATTTGGAGTGTGCCAAGAGACGAAAGGGAAGAGCAAATTTATTCTCAAGTCATAAGCGGCAACGTTCCCAACTTTATGAGGCAATTAAAAACCGTTACAGCAAATGCAAACATTGGCGGCAACAATCATACTGCAGCGTACTTTGTAATACCAGAGTATCTTGCAGTTGGTTCGGATTCAAATTACTTTTTAACTCCTATGACTCCACTGCTTGCTCAAAGGATTTGTAATGCACTTCATTGCATTCTTCCAACAAAGAAAATGGTTGATCAGATTTATACAACAGCACTTTGCAAGCTAAGACCACAGCCAATTCCTCCATCCGCACAAATGATAACAGTTCCGGTTTTCAATCAGCATAATGATTCTGTAAAAGCTTTGCGGTTTCCGGTTCTTGCTCAATATCCGTTTGGAACATTGGTGGGAGGAACAAAGAAGGATGTGATTATTTCAAATAGGATTTATCAAAACTTAAATCCAAATGTTCCTAAGCCTGTTGTAATTTATGGCTGGCATCAATTAAATGGAACGCCAATTCAGCCTGTGTACAACGGACATGAAGAAACCTATGCAGATTATAGTCACGGTGTTCGCCTTGTGCTTGATTCAGTTGTAGTTGATGGAACTCCCAAAACATTTACCCAGCTTTTATCTGATCCAACTCTTTGTGTTTTAGTAAGCGATGAAGGAACAATACTAAAACCTTATTACACACTTTCGGGAAGTGTTGCTCCAACACCCAAAACATTTGGTGTAATGTGGAATGGTCCTAACAGTCTTAAAATTACAGCTCTGCCTGTAAATGGAACTACGTTCAAAGCGTTTTATGGAAATGATGGTATAGCTTTTAACGATTCAACTGCAGAGTTTAATGATACCATCACAATTAACGGATTGCAGAGCGATGCAATCTTTTTTTTTCGGCTGCGTGCTCAAAGCTCACTTGGCAGCTCGCTCTTCTCTGAAGTTTTAGCAGGAGTAACTTCAGGTTCGTCTCCTCAAGTTTTAATTATAAATGGTTTTGATAGAGCTTCTTCAGGGAACACATTTAACTTTATTCGTCATCATGGAAAAGCATTCAAACAAAATGGTTATTCATTTACTTCTGCAACAAATGATGCTGTGCTGCAAGGATTAGTCTCTCTGCAAAACTTTAACATTGTTGATTATATATTAGGAGATGAAAGCACAGTTGACGAAACATTCAGCACTGCTGAACAAGAATCGGTTAAAGTATTTTTACGAAATGGTGGAAAGCTTTTTGTTTCAGGAGCTGAAGTTGCTTGGGATTTGGATTACAAAGGTTCAACTACAGATAAAGATTTCATCTATAATTTTTTGAAAAGCCAATATGTAAACGATGCACCTAATGGTCAGTCAGGTATCTACTATCAAGCAGAACCTGTCGTTGGAAGTATTTTTGACGGCACAGGAACAATCTCTTATGATAATGGAACACAAGGAACGATTAACGTAAAGTACCCTGATGTAATTATTGGAATAAATGGCGGAACAAATTGTCTTCAGTATTCAAATGTAACAAGCCAATTTGCCGGAGTTTTTTTTGAAGGAAATTTCCCTGGAAGTTCTGTCGCTGGTAAAGTAGTTTTTATAGGATTTCCTTTCGAAACAATTTTTCCTGAAGAGAAAAGAAATTTATTCTTGAGTAAAGTGATTTCTTTTTTTAATAGACCTGTTGGGGTTTTAAGTGAATTACCTGCAGAGTTGAATTCATTTCAACTTTATCAGAATTACCCGAACCCGTTTAATCCGGTTACAAAAATAAAGTATAGTGTTTCGTCAAACGTGAAACGCGAGACGAAAAACGTTGTATTAAAAGTTTATGACATTCTCGGACGAGAAGTTGCAACACTTGTTAATGAAGAAAAACCAGCAGGAAGTTACGAAGTTGAATTCAGACCGGAATCGAGTATCTTGTATCCAATATCTGGGGTTTATTTCTATCGTCTTCAAGCTGGGGATTTCCAGCAGACGAAGAAAATGATGTTGTTACGATGAAAGTAAAAATAATTTATCTTAGACAATAAGGCCAATGCCAATTAATAACAAATCCGAAATTTTTACTGGCTACGCCTTGAGGAGGGTAAATGAAATTGTGGGTTGCTGATTCACATGTACATTTTCACAAGTGTTTCAACGAAGAAAAATTTTTCGACAACTGCTTCAAAAATATTTTACAAGCTTCACAAAATTCCGAAGCTAATGGAATACTTTTCCTCACACAGGGGAAACATGAAGATTCTTTTAATTTTCTTCGCCAAAAGAAAATCATTAAGAGTTTAATCAATCCCCAAATAACTTATTCTATTTCCAATACCCAAGATAATTCAGTTATTGAGCTCAAATGGAATAAGCGGGAAATTAAAATATTAATAATCTCAGGATTTCAGATCATAACAAGGGAAAATCTTGAAGTATTATCTCTTGGTACGGCGGTTAGACAAAATGATAGCTTACCAATAAGGGAAACTATCATCGGTATCAAAAACTTAGGGGGAATTCCAATTCTACCCTGGGGCTTTGGTAAATGGTATGGAAAGCGTGGGAAGCTCATAAATGAAATAATTGATGAGCAAATCCCTAATTTATTTTTAGGAGATAACGGAGGAAGAGCAAATTTACTCTTATATCCCCAACAATTTAATTCTGCTGCAAAGCATGGTATAAGAGTACTTCCTGGTAGCGATCCATTGCCTTTCCCCGGGGAAGAGATCAAGCCGTTATCCTTTGGGTTTAAATTCATTGCTGAAATAAGTATTTCAAACCCTTGGGCAGATGTTAAAAAAATTCTACTAGCAGATAATTTCAGTATGGAGCCATTTGGGAAATTGACATCCCCGTGGAATTTTATAAAGTCTCAATTAGCTGTTCGTTTTAGAAAATGAAGTGGTAAATAGCGAATAAGTCAATTAAGTATTGATCCATTATTTTATCTACGACCTTTATTCTTCTTAGTCGTGTAATTCTTGTTGAATCAGCATAAGATTGGAATTGAATAAATGAAGCCCGCCCTAGTTTTTAATTTGTCAATACGTTTTTTCATTTACCCTTGTCTATATTTGCATTGTTATTCATTGAACAACTAATAGGGAGTTTTTTATGGAACTTCGAAATCTTGGACAAACCGGAATAAAAGTATCTGCAATTGGACTGGGTTGCATGGGAATGTCGGAATTCTACGGTAAAGGTGATGATGAAGAATCAATTAAAACAATTCATCGAGCATTGGAGTTAGGTATTAATTTTCTTGATACAGCAGACATCTACGGTATTGGTAAGAATGAAGAGCTTGTTGCCAAAGCTATAAAAGGGAAACGCGATAAATTTATTATTGCCACAAAATTTGGAAACATGCGGGATCAGAATGGAAGTTTTCTCGGTGTGAATGGAAAACCGGAATATGTTAAGAAAGCTTGTGAAGCAAGTTTAAAACGGCTTGGGACTGATGTCATTGATTTATATTATCAGCATCGTGTTGATCCTAATACGCCGATTGAAGAAACAATTGGTGCCATGGCTGAATTAGTAAAAGAAGGAAAGGTTAAGTTCTTGGGACTATCTGAAGCTGCACCTAATACTATTCAACGAGCAAATGCTGTACATAAAATTACCGCACTTCAAACTGAATACTCTTTGTGGACGAAGGACCCTGAAGTGGAAATTCTAGAATTGTGCAAAGAGTTAGGAATTACTTTTGTTGCATACTCTCCTCTAGGACGAGGGTTTTTATCAGGACAATTTAAACCAGGTAAGGAAATTCCAGAAGGCGATTATAGAAGGTTTCACCCGCGCTTTCAGAACGAAAATATAGAGCATAATTATAAATTAGTTGAGCAGCTTCAAGAAATTGCGAAAGAAAAAGATTGTACCACAGCTCAATTAGCGCTTGCGTGGGTATTGTCGAGATGGGAAGGAATAATTCCGATTCCAGGTACAAAGAGGATAAAATACCTGGAGGATAATGCTGCTGCCGTAAACATTAAATTATCAAAGAGTGAATTAGAGAAAATTAATGAACAAGCCCCATTCGGATTTACTAAGGGAGGACGTTATCCTGAACAAGGAATGAAAACCGTCAATAGATAGGTTAATGGATAAAAAATAAGTAAAATTTTTCAACCTTATTGAGTGTAGAGTATTTATGCAATCAAAGTTACTTATTGCTACAATAATTCTTTTTTCAGAGTTCATTTTTTCGCAAAGTCGCGAGGTCCCTAAATACTATGAGTTCGACCAAACATTATCGGATGAATTGAAAACTATTGCTTTAGATTTAGAACTTACAGGTAATTTTGATGTTGGCGAAGATGGAATTGAACAAATTTCACTCGCTGTAATTGAGGTTAATGAAAATGATGCAAGGTTTGGCGGTGTGAACTATGATAATTTCATTTATCCTGCATCAGTCTATAAAATGTATGTCGCCGCAGAAGTATTAAATCAGATTTCACAAAATAAATATTCACTTACTACGGATTTTGTTGTTCGATCGCCCAATGATGTTGATAAGGGGAAAGAAATATTTTCTGATCCCAGACCTCTTTTGAAAGACGGTGATACTGTCACGGTAAATTATCTTTTAGATTTAATGATAACTCGTAGTGATAATTCTGCTGCCAATTGTTTAATTGATTTAGCGCGGAGAGAGAACATAAACCAGTTGATGCATAAGTATAATTGGTTTGGGAGTGAAGTCACTCGCAAATTCCTAAAACGTAAATTTGAAGACCCTGGTTATGATACAATCCGCGGGACAGAAACTTGCGCAATGCATGCAGCAGATTTTCTTTACTTGATTCAAACTAATAAGCTTATAAACCCTTGGGTGAGCATGCAAATGAAGGCATTGTTAGGCAGACAATTAGATAACACAAAATTGTCAAAAGGGTTTCCATCCGATGTAATGTTTTATCATAAAACGGGATGGTACTCATATTGGACAAACGACGTTGGAATTGTTGACGACGGCAAAGAAAGGTATGTAATTGCATGCTTTTTACCGCTTGAAGAAACTATTGCATTGGGCAAGTTTGAACAGCTATCCGGCAGAATATATGCGCTGATGAAAAAGCTGAGGCAGAAAGAGTGAAAACCAGCAAAGGGAAGCCGCTGTTTTGATTTTTTACTCCCCAAATTGTAAGTTACAAGTGATAAATATACTGCGCTTATATAAATACCTTCCGTTAGGGTCTGTATTGGGCATTGCAGAGTCGATTTGAACGATATTAATCAAAAGTAAAAAGTTATTCAAAATACGTTTTGAAATTAAGTAAGCTATTTGGAAGCTTATATTTCCCAAACTTATATTGATAATGAAGCAGGGCTGATCGTAGAAAAGTATAGAAAACCGCTATGTTAAAAAGTCGAATTCTAGCCGGATCAGAAATTAGTTAAATCTTCTAATTGCATAGGTACAGGCATGAAAACATTAATAGTCATTTTCTTAGCATTAATTACAACACAATTGAATTCTCAGAGCTTGCTTCAATTATACGATGACTATATTCCCAAATCCCTAATTCATGATAATGAAACCCGAAACACGATAGAAACAAATCTTAATTATAATGCCAACATTCATCCCGATTTAATATACTATTATGTGAACCATCTTATAAGCTTTTATGAAAAGAAGGTAACAAACCCAGATTCCAATTATTTAAATCTGTTAAAATTTTATAGGAATCAATTTGTAGCTGAAAGAAGTAAATGGGCGTTATTTCAGATTAAAGATATTGAGCAATCAACTGATGTACAGTTAAAAAGAAATAAGATGGGAAAATTTTTTGAAGAGTTACTAAACACGCCTCAACAAGATATAAAGGATGCAACACTGCTCAAAAAGGATAGTAATTTGCTTGAATATTTCAACTATTTATTCTTTACGCAAGAGAAATCGACTTATAATGCGAAAATAGATTATTACCAGTTAAATCAGAAAATAGCGGAAGACTACGTTAATCTTATGACAAAAGAGTACAATAACTTCGATGGATTGAATTCTGATCAGAAAATAAATAAAATTAAAAAAGATATAAAATATTGGTTTTTAGTAGATGGTATCTTTCAAAATAAGTATAAGAGCAGTATTAATTATCAGGTTTCCGAACTTAGTATTAAAACTTTTAATAAATCCTTTTTGACAAAAAATAACTTTTTCTTAGGTATAACCGTAAATGGCTTTATACCCTCTTTAAAACAGCACAATACTTTTCAATTCGAGAATAAGCCATTACCGACTTTTATTGAACCAATTACACACGACTTCCCGATTATTTTAAATTATCATCCTCTTTTAAGTGCTGAAATAGGGTATCAGCTGGCTCTAAAAACTGAACTTGGCATGTTCTCTTACCTTAAATTTAAGTTAGGATACACAATGGTTCTTTGTAAATATGAAGACCAAAATAAAGACAATGAGTTTTATTCATTTACATATCGTATAATCAGCAGTAATGAAAAAGCGATTTATGTATATAAATCAGTGAGTGCAAAAAATGAAAGACTGCATGCAGGATATGTAAAAATATCCGCGCCTGTATTCTACTTTAATAAAAATTTTTATTTTGAGTTTGGGCTTGACTTAGCACCAAGATTAGTAAAATTTGATTATCAGGTACAAAAGCAATCTGTAATAGAAAGAAATGGAATACGTACTGTAGAATCGATCGAAAATATTAATTTGCCATTTAAAGAAACCAAACTTGCATTTTCCCCCAGCTTAGCTTTTATAATTGAGCCAACGGAAAATTTTAATATAAGTTTTAATAATGCTGTAGTATGGGAAGCATATTTGCTGGCATTAAGTGTCGACTATAAATTTTAGGAAAGTATAAACTCAATGCTGGTGAATATAATGGGAGAGGGTATAAGATATAAGTTGATAAAAATGAATAAGCATAGAGCAGAGAGTTTGTTTTTACCTTTCCGAATAGTAAGTTTCCATAAGTGTATAGGTCCCCTTATATCAATACCTTCCGTGATGGTCTGTATTGGGCATTGCAGAGAAGTTTGAAAAGCTTTCAAATCAAATTTATTGGCTTCTGAAGAATAAAAGAAGTAAACATAAGTGAATTTCATTCCCAGACTAAAAAAATTTTTGCAGCAACGAAAATACTCTATGGCTGTTTTGATTGGTTTAGTTCCTTTTGGGTTTTATACCAAATTCTATTCGGGACCATTTTCAGCATGGGTTAATGATTCATTAGGTGGAGTTCTTTATGTTGTATTTTGGTCGCTTTTATTTTTCTTATTTGCACCAAATGCAAAACCATCAAAAATTGTTTCAGCGGTTTTAATCATAACCTGTATTCTTGAATTGCTGCAATTGTGGAATCCACCTTTACTGGAATTAGTCAGAAGTAATTTTATAGGAAGAACAATAATTGGATCATTATTCTCGTGGCTTGATTTTTTACATTATGCAATTGGAGCTTTAATTGCTTTTGCACTAATTAAATTCCTTAATGAAGTCGAATCAAAATGAATTAGAAAATAAAAAAGATTAATGGCTGCTTTGATTTTTGCTTTCTAAAATATAAATCTAAAAAATTTTTAATGTTGTTACACATTTCATGCGGATTTTGACTTTGATAAATTTATTCTCAAATTTAATAGGTTAAAGAAGTTCTGCTCCGAGGGAGACCGACTTTCAGAGTAACAACTTTTACGCACCGGGAAACTTTCTCGAAGTAGAGTTAAGGATAATAACTATATCTTTTTCAGAGGAGGTGCATTGTGAAACACTTACTTACTATTTTTATCTCCACCTTGCTTTTACTTTTAAGTTGTAAAGATTCATCAGGCCCACTTAGTCCAGGCAATGGAGGCAGTGAAAATATTACAATTGGAGATGTTATTGATGTTTTTAGTCAATCAGTTGGTACAGAGGGCGGCACCATAAAGGTTAATAAACCAGGCGACCCACTTGATGGAATGGAAATAATTGTACAATCAAATTCATTCTCAACGTCAAAGACATTCAAGATTTCACGAGCAGAAATAAAGGGACACAAACTTGGGCAATACTTCAATCCTATAACACAAATGATAAAGGTTGCTTATGAAGGAGGATTCTCGGAGAAAATAATTCGACTTAAAATTCCAATAAAACTTCCACAGAATCATTTTGCTATGGGATTCTTTTACGATAAAAGCACAGGAGAAGTTGAAGGACTGCCAATAGAGAACTTGAATGATAGTTCGATAACAATTTGCACAAGGCATTTTACCTCTAATTCAGCTCAACGTACAGAAAAAGTAAATAAATTCGGTGCAGTTGAGATAATAGGGGATATCATAATAAGTTCCATTAATGAATCTGTTCTGAACACAACCAATATTATTGAATCCGGCTTTGCCCCAGGTAAAGATGATTGGGAGTTTGTTAATTGGGGTTCATATATAGCGACTGCGGGGCATTGTGCCGGGCAAGCTATAACAGCAATATGGTATTATATCGAAAAAGCTAAAAAAGGTGCCGGCAGTTTATTTGGAAAATACGACAAATTTACGGCAGCAAACAGGCCTGATAGTTTGTGGCAGGATAATCCGTTGGGTTATAGATTCGCATCAACAATTCAACAAGATATGAAATTTGATAGCTGGGTGGAAGAAATGGATCTTCAATTCACAACACCAAATTTGACCTTTAAGGCATTCGCACTTTCCATGCTCGAGACGAATCAACCGCAGCTCGTTTGTATCAGAAAAATTACTCCAGATACTGCCGGTCATGCAATGATTATTTATAAAATTGACTATAGAAATGGAATTTTATATGTGTCAGATCCCAACTATCCAAATAATCGTGCTTCTGACGGTTTAGGGACCTATTCTGAAAGAAAAATACAATTCGTGAATAATAAATTTAATCCATACAATTCAGCATTAAATGCTGGCGCCCCAACTTCAGATTTTCAACAAATCGGTTTCTTCGGTAAAACTGCATTCATCAATTGGGAAAAAATCAATGCAAGGTGGCTTGAATTTGAGTGGAAGACGATTGGGCAAGACCGATTTCCAAATTATACACTTTACATTGATAACACCTCCGGCAATGTTTTAACAGACACATTAACCTATGATAAAGATACCTTAAAAATTGTCTGTAAATCAACCGAATGTGCACAATGGTTTTTAGGGACAGATCATTTACAGTGGATTCAACTGTACAATGAGCAAGGAAACTATTTGGCAAATATTGTTCCTCCTGGAGTGCTAAAAATTCCTTTAGTGCCTGGTATTAATAGGGTGGGAGTGTATACCGAAGGTGCCTATGCTCAAAATAAATGGGGCTATATTGATTTTAAATGGCTTACTGTTAACTATACGCAGGCTACTCAGCCAAAACTTATCATAACTCCAAACCCTCTTGATGGTTTGAAAAATAAAAAGTACAAATTCACTGCTGCACTTCAAGGGGCAACATTGCCCGTAAAACCAAAATATGTTTGGAGCATGGATGGTTCAAGTCCAACAAAAACTGTTTATGGAGATAATACACTAACATATAAATATACATCAATAGGGAATAAATCTATTAATGTTTCTTTATCGGATAGTGCAGCTGGAGCACCTTTTTATTATGGAAGTGCTCAAGCTAATATTAGGGAAGCAGCAACAAATTATGAATACTTAATCACAAGTTATCTTCTCTATCTCCGTTTTACTGCGGATATGACCTTTAATCCGGAAAATGCAGTATCGAGCGAGTTAAGTATATCTACTGACTATTACACATACAAACAATATGATTTGGTTTGGGATGGAAATTCATTCTCAATTAATTATACATACAGCATTCCTCCAACAACTCCAGGAGGCGATTCAATATTTGTAAATGGTAATTTCAATGGAACAATTTCAAGCGATGGTCAGACATTACTAACTTTTTCTGCTTATGAACACAGAGAAGCAGCTTACGGATACTTGAGGAATCAGACTATCAATTTGGCAAATGTTCCAATGACCAGCTTTAATTCTGGAAGCTGTAATGCAATTCATGAAGGTCCACAAGTTGCAAACTATATAACCGGAATAACTATTACTGGCAAAGCCAATCAATCTGGTCAATGGGTGAATTATAGCCTGCAATCTATAAATTATAATTCGACATATAAACCAAAATTAACTGTTCAGTTCTTGCGATAACCTTATGAAATAACTGATTTATTAATTTCAATAACTTTGATGAGGTTTACTTGCAACCTTGGAATTGGTATGACTGCCGGATTTGTTGTTTACCCGCTTACAATGCTCAGTGCTGGAAGAATTAAAACTGTTACCGTTGGAATGTGGATTTTGTTCTGCTTCTCAGTTTTGTTTTATGTGTTTTATCCGTATTGATATTGTTTTTGATTTTTGAATTGACAAAAGTTAAGTTTCATAAAAAAATATTCATGATAAATTTTGTAAACAAAAAAAAACATATATTTCTGATATAACATTATGGGTGGAGTATGTATCTTTTCAAATTAGAGCAGGAAAATAGACTTAAGGAAATCCGAGAAGTCAAGTTTAAACTAGAGAAAGATATTCAACGGTTGACTGAAAATAATCTTTCAGAAATCTTTGATTTAAAGTTCGTTAAATCTGAATTTACACTTCACAATTTTAGAATTGACACTCTGGCATTTGATGAGGAACTTAAATCTTTTGTCATCATTGAATATAAAAAGGATAAAACTTTTTCGGTTGTTGATCAAGGATATGCTTATTTATCTCTCATGCTAAATAATAAAGCTGATTTTATTCTTGAATACAATGAGAGTTTACAGAAAAACTTAAAGCGAAATGATGTTGATTGGTCGCAGTCGAAAGTTATTTTTATATCTCCTTCTTTTACAGATTACCAAAAGGAGTCTATCAATTTCAAGGACTTACCAATCGAACTATGGGAAATAAAATCATTTACTAATCAAACAATCACGTTTGTTCCACAAAAAGCGTCTGGTGCAACAGAATCGATAAAGACTATCTCCAAATCGAGCAAAGCAATCGAAAAGGTAAGTGAAGAAATAAAAGTATATACGGAAACTGATCACATTGATGAAGCAAGTGAAGAAGTTGCAGAACTATACCAAAAGTTCAAAACGGCTATTTTAAATATCAGTGATGTAATTACTATTCGGCCAAAGAAAATGTACATAGGATTTGTTACTAATAAAAAGAATATCTGCGATTTCCATTTATATAAAGGCTATCTCAAAATATGGATTAATTTACGTAAGGGGGAGTTGAAGGATTTGAAGAATATTACACGGGATGT
The DNA here is from genome assembly GCA_964391015.1 of uncultured Ignavibacteriaceae bacterium. Taxonomy (GTDB): domain Bacteria; phylum Bacteroidota; class Ignavibacteria; order Ignavibacteriales; family Ignavibacteriaceae; genus XYD12-FULL-36-8. The sequence goes on along the minus strand of CAYMKU010000039.1, from coordinate 14,916 downwards.
ATCTAAGACAGGTCATTGGGGAAATGGCGATTATCAGTTACAAGTATCCAATGATGATAATTTAGAGTATATAATTAGTTTGATAAAGGAATCATATTCTAAAGCTGCTATGATTACTCCATGACATAAGATGCAGTCAAGGAATCGTTCTTGATAACAAAGGAAGAATATAAACTTGTACAAAAAACAACCAATTAAAAATACTAACAAACTTTCCAATCGATAATGCGAAAATATTTATTTAACCTTGGTTACTTTTTTTTCATCATTCAATCAATCACATCAATTTGTTTTTCACAACCGTTAAATTCATCTCCAATACCGGAAGATTCACGTCAAATGATTTTAGTATTAACAGACTCACCACTTGCAACTAAAGGATATCTTTTTCGCTTTGAGAGGAAAAATCAAAATAGCAGTTGGGAGCTCGTTAAAGAAAAAATTCCAATTGTTCTTGGAAGAAATGGTTTAGCGTGGGGAAGGGGACTAAACCAAGTTGACACTTCCAAATTGAGTGTGAAAGTGGAAGGTGATGGAAAAAGTCCTGCAGGTATATTTAAATTAAGCGCCGCTTTTGGATATGCAAGTTCAGATGAAATGAAAGGATTGAAGTTTCCTTACATTCATATTACGGAAATGCTTGAATGTATTGATGATGTTAAATCGGAATATTATAATCAATTAGTAAAGCGCAATGAAGTTGAGAATATAGATTGGCAATCGTCAGAGAAAATGTTTTATGCTGATATTTGGTACAAACAGGGTGTTGTTGTTCAAAATAATGAACCAGCTGTTAAAGGAGGAGGTTCGTGTATTTTTCTGCATAATTGGTCAGTGCCTGACGAAACAAGCGCAGGCTGTACAGAGTTAGAACCATTACAGTTGAGTGAAATAATTTATTGGCTGGATTCGTCGGCAAATCCAATTTTAATTCAACTGACAAAAGAACTATACGATTATTATTTGCAAAGCTGGAAGCTGCCGAAAAATCTCAGTATCATTTATTGATCATTTGTTGCACTTTAAGATTGCAGTCAGATGGATATTTTATTTCACACTAGGATGGGGTGCCACGTCGTTTTTACTTCCTGCATTTTTTCAATGAAGTATGGCGATTCACATTCAGGATTTGACCAATCATCACGCTTGTAAAAAATTGTTCTTTTCACATTACTGCTCGCAAGCTCGCTTATAGCTTTAATAAACTTTTCATCTTTACCGCAATAGACAATTGCATTAACATCCATGTGAGAAGCCATGTGACTGATTAATTCTTCCTTTTTACCTGTTATTATATTTACGACTCCACCGGGAACATCAGAAGAATTTAATACTTCCGCAAAAGAGATTGCACTTAAAGGTTTTGTCTCCGACGCTAAAATAATAATTGCATTTCCGCCGACGATAGCAGGTGCTGTTACTGAAACTAATCCTAACAAACCTTGCTTTTCAGGAGCGATTATAGCAATCACCCCAAGTGGTTCAACATTTGAAAAATTGAAATGCGGACTCGCAACAGGATTAACAGCACTGAAAATTTGCTGGTACTTGTCGCTCCATCCTGCATAATAAACTAATCTATCAATCGAAGAGTTTACTTCTGCTTTTGCATTTGTTGCAGTTTCACCTTGGGTAATTAACTCAGCAATGAATTGTTCTTTTCTTCCCTCAAGCATTTCAGCAATTCTATACAACACCTGACCCTTGTTTAATGCAGATTGCTTAGCCCATGAACCTTGTGCAGATCGAGCCACAACAACTGCATTTCTAAAATCTTTGCGGGAAGCCAAACACATATTCGCAATTAGATTTCCCTTACCATTGTTAATCTGGTAGTATCGTCCGGATTCAGTTCGAGGAAATTTCCCCCCGATATAAAGTTTATAAGTTTTTTGAATATCTAATCTGTTCATAATCTTAATTCTTTTTGATTATTCAAATTTCAAGTATGGTTTAAGTCCGTGCAATCCGCCTTCTCTTCCGAAACCGCTTTCCTTGTAACCGCCAAATGGTGAGGTTGCATCAAATTTATTGAATGTATTTGCCCAGACTACGCCCGCATTCAGATGTTTAGTTAAATGAAATATCTTTGATCCTTTTTGAGTCCAAACTCCTGCTGATAATCCGTAAGGAGTGTTATTCGCTTTCTCAATCACCTCGTCAATTGTTCTAAAAGTTTGAATTGCTAAAACTGGTCCGAAGATTTCTTCCTGAACTATTTTATGTGATTGAGATACATTCAAAAATAATGTTGGTGCACACCAGTTACCTTTCTTAGGCAGGTCGCATTTGGGTTGATAAATTTCAGCGCCTTCCTTCAATCCGATTGAGATATAATTTTCAATCGTCTCCAATTGCTTTTTAGAATTTATCGCACCGATGTCAGTATTTTTATCCAATGGATCACCAATTATCAAAGATTCCATTCTGTGTTTAAGTTTTCGAACCACTAAATCAGCAACGGATTCCTGCACAAATAATCTAGATCCTGCACAGCACACATGACCTTGATTGAAAAATATAGCATTGATAATTCCTTCAACTGCCTGATCAATGGCAGCATCTTCAAAAATGATATTAGCTCCTTTGCCTCCCAATTCAAGCGTTAATCTTTTATGAGTGCCAGCCACTGCTTTCTGAATATACTTTCCAACAGCAGTTGAACCAGTGAAAGCAATTTTATCAACATCAGGATGATTGACAAGACTTGCACCTGTTTCTCCGGCTCCAGTAACTATGTTTACAACTCCTTTGGGCAAACCGCAATCGTGGATTAGTTCTGCTAACTTTAAAGCTGTTAATGGAGTTGTTTCTGCTGGTTTAAGTACGCAAGTATTTCCTGTTGCTAATGCGGGTGCAAGTTTCCAAGCTGCCATCAGTAATGGAAAGTTCCAAGGAATTATTTGTCCTGCAACTCCTATTGGTTTTGGATTTCTGTTTGGGAAAGCATACTGAAGCTTATCAGCCCAGCCGGCATAATAAAAAAAGTGATTGGCAGCCAAAGGAATATCTATATCTCTCGATTCTCTGATTGGCTTTCCTCCGTCAAGACTTTCAATCACTGCAAATTCTCGTGCACGTTCCTGAATTAATCTGGCAATTCGAAATACATACTTTCCGCGTTCTCTTCCTGAAAGATTTGACCAGCTTTTAAAAGCTTTTCGAGCGGCTTTAACAGCAATGTCAACATCTTCAGCAGTTGCTTCGGCTACGCGGGAAAGTTTCTGATCGTTTGAAGGATTTATTGTATCAAAATACTTTCCTTTGACAGGCTTAACAAAATTGCCGTCTATGAATAAATCATATTGCTTTTTAATTTGAATATGGCTAATGCTTTCAGGTGCTGCTGAATATTTCCAAGCAGATTTGAAAGCAGTATTTATGTCGTGATTTCTCATAACTAATCTTTTGAAAAATAAATTGAAGATTGATACATACCAGTTTCGGTTTTTACCAATTGCATCAGAATATCATTTACTAAGCTGCTTGCTCCAAACCGAAAATAATTTTTGTTCATCCATTTTTCGCCGAGGACTTCATTCAGCATTACCAAATACTGCAGAGCAATTTTTGCAGTTGAAATTCCACCGGCGGGTTTCATTCCTATCATTTTGCCTGTTCGTAAATAAAAATCTTTGATTGCATCGAGCATAACATAAGTAACTTGCATTGTAGCCGCAGGTTGAATTTTTCCGGTTGAAGTCTTAATAAAATCTGCACCTGCAAACATTGCAATCTCGCTGGCTTTTCTTATGTTATCAAGAGTATCCAACTCGCCGGTTTCCAAAATCACTTTTAGATGAGCTTTGCCGCAAGCTTCTTTAACAGAAGCAATCTCATCATAAACATATTGATAGTTGCCTGCAAGAAATTGCCCGCGTGAAATTACCATATCAATTTCATCAGCACCTTGTTCAACTGCAAATTTTGTATCGGTCAGCTTTGCATCTAAACTTGATTGACCGCTCGGAAAAGCAGTTGCAACAGATGCAACTTTAATATCGCTGCCTTGAAGCGCTTTTTTTGCAGTGCTTACATGAGAAGGATAAACGCAAATTGCCGCTACCGTTGGAAGATCTTTTATTGAATCGTGCGGATGCATTGCCTTGTAGCAAAGTTGTCTGACTTTACCTTTGGTATCTTTTCCTTCAAGGGTAGTCAGATCAATCATGCTGATGGCAAGCTTTAAGCCCTCAGTTTTTGAAGATGTTTTTATACTGCGCGAACAGAATCGTTCGATGCGTTCATTTACACCGGTTAAATCATACACCGGCAAATTGTTTAAATCGGGAAGCATTTTTTTGTTTTAATTTTCACAACTAAAATTTATGTTATAAAATTTATAAAACAAACACGATTAAAGCACAAACATTTTTGATGGCAGCATCACACTTCTATTATTGTTGCGGGGATGAGACTGTTAGGGAGAGAGCTGAGGTGAGGGCTAAAATTATTTTTTCCTATCAACCAAATAACCAATAATGATTCCACCGACTATTCCAAAACCTAAAATAGGTCCATAGACACCTGTTATGACTGCATCGGGCAAGCTCAGCAATAAACCGATAAGCAAGCCGCGTAACCAACCTGAGATAGGGAGGTTTGTAATTGGTATCAAAAAACCAATGGCAAAGCGGTTTATAAATGCACCAGTCATTGCAACATATTTATTTGACAAATCCATAAAATACATCGGGATGATGTCTATGACACCAAACATTAGTCCTGCGATTAATCCTACTTTCCATTTTGCCATATTACTTTCCCTCTTTTGTTTGTGTGAGGGCGTATGCCTCTTTTAACAATAACACAAATGATTTATTCATTTCTTTTGTGTTTGTAATTTTGTAAAAGTGATGAAATCTATTGGCAGAAACTTGTTCAACTTTATCTGCTGCCGGCGATGCTTTTGGACGGCTAAGAACTATATTTACTCCGAGGTAACTTTTTTTAGGGTGAAGCCCAATAAATGCACGACCATTAGTAACATGAATTGAAGATTTCTTCTGTTCAGTTTTATACTTACCGATTGCATCCAGATAACTAAAAAGAGTATTCTCTAAAAACTCTATTGACTCCATAATATTCCTTTAAAATTTTAATAATGCTGAAATTGAAAAGCTGCAGGCATGAGCAGCTTATTATACACTTTATTTTTACACTGTCACATTATAAAAAAGATAATATCACTTCCTCAAACTATATGCTGCATTATATATAACCGGCATCTTTCCTTTCCACTTATCCCAAATATTATCATTTGTTATTAACTCAGACATAAAATGCCCAACATTAATCCTGCTTGTTTTGTCGGCATCAAAAAGTGGGCTTCGAATTGGTGAAGGGAATACACTGTATTCTGAAACAATACTTTCATTTATTAGCGTATCAGGTCGAACAATTGACCACTCTATAATCCTATTGTTATGACCAATGTCTTTTCTTAAATAATCTGCTGCTCTTTCATTATCTAATTGCGGTGGCAATATATTTCGTAAAAGAGAAAAAACTAATCTCTCTGTAAATGTTAATTTTTCGTTTATATCTTTGTTGCTGTTAGCTGTAGTATTCATTAAAATAAATTTTACAGGTTTAGCAGGGTTGTTCTCTTTTAACGCATTACATAATCTTTTTACGGAATCTGTTACGAGCATTTTAGGGTTCCCCAAAATACCCTTTAGATTTATGTTGTGTCCTAAGCACGATGCGACCGCATCACAATCCTTTATGTAATCCACCAACTCATTATCACTTAAGTGAAGAATACTTGCTTCTTTTATAGTCAAGTTTTGATGTGCTCTTATATCATTTGGTAGTCTTTCTGCTCCTCGGACAATTACTTTAACATTTACATTACGGTTCAATAATTCTCTTACTAATTGACTTCCAGTAGCACCATTCGCCCCAACAACCAATACTGTCATAATCTATTTCCTTAATTAATTTCTAAAGAAGTAATTATCAATACTTTATGTGTATACGACGTGGCAACTAAATCGCTGCCTAAAGTTGGCAGCAAATTTACTTCACGCTAAGGATGGTATCAAGAAACTGTTAATTGATTTTAGCGTAGCCAAATTGTAAGTTGCGAGTGATAAAAACACTAAGCTTCTATAAACACCTACTGACGGGGTACTGTGATGGGCATAACCGACACGATTCGATAAGCTTCATGAATTAAATAATATACTGAATTACTTTAGATGATATATATGCATGGCTTATTACTGAAATATTTAGATTTAATTGAGAAAACAAAGTTTTTAGGAAATATATATGCAAGCCGTTGCATAATAACATTCCAAAAAATAATAACCAGAACGGCATAAGTATAAGTTAGGTTTACTTATATGTTCAGAAAAATAGTTTTAATTATAGTCATTTTTAATGCATCTATTTTCAGCCAAAGAATAATTGAAGATATTCCATTATTTAGTTTGAATTATTCTCCTCCTGTTTATCCATATCAAAATAAATATGATTCACTTCAAAGAATCGAATCTGAAGAATATAAAAAGTTATATGAAAAAGATCCAAATATCATAATAGATCCAATTGAGTCAATGCCTACTCTTTATGTTTTTTTAGAAAATAAGGAAATATCAATTCAAGAATACTCTAAACTTATTAAAGACTCTATACCGGATAATTATTGGGTTACAATTCAATTTAGAATTAAATGGGATGGGACAATTAGTGAAGCTAAGATTGTAGCATATGAAGGTGAAAGACCAAATATTGAATTAATAAATTCTATTGTAAAAAATGTTAAGGCAAAAGAAACTTTAAATTATTACGGGTTTCCTAATCCCAATGATTTGCTTGTAAGTTGGTTAATTAAAGGTAAAAACAAAAAGTAAACCTAACAAGCGGTTCAACCCGACGCCTGTCAGGGCACGGCTACTAAGGTTTTAACAAAAATGTTTTTGTTGTTTGCAAATAGATAATTTATCAAATATTTCCGGCGCGGGTTAACCGCAGGCCGTTATTAAATATTAATACAAGAATTATGTTAAGAGTAAAGATGATAGAAACGAGTCATTTTATATTATACGTTGAAGATCAAACACGAAGCACGGAATTCTATTCAAAGCTTCTGGACAAAAGACCTATTCTAAATGTTCCTGGTATGACGGAGTTTGAACTTTCAGATAAAACAATTTTAGGTTTAATGCCGGTATCAGGAATTAAAAAACTGCTTGGCGATAAAATTAGTATCCCCCCTCAATCAGAAAGTTTTGTGAAGTCAGAACTCTACTTATTGGTTGAAGATGTGGAAGTTTATGTTAATAGAGCCAAATCATTAAATGCGACTTTATTAAGCGAAGCAAAAGAAAGAGACTGGGGACATAGGGCTGCATATTTTTCAGACATGGATAATCATGTAATTGCCTTTGCAGAAAAAATTAATAGATAAACCAGTAGTCCTAAACTTCACATACACTCAGCGGGAGCTACATATCTTTCACTTCTTGTTTTTTGAATCATCATATCGTTTTATATTTTGACATAAAACTAATTCTTTTATGAAACTCCACAGAAGATTTACCAATTTACTAATCAGAGCTATACTCAAGTTAAAATTAAAAAGCACATTAGCCCGCTTGTGTAATGTGCCGGATAAAGAGTCAAAGCTATTGTTGGAAGCGCTTAGTGAATCATTAAATAATATCATAGCACCGGAAGAAATGCATTGGATAGATAAAATAGAATCGGTTAGAGAAAAATTGAATTCATCTGCCACGATAATCTCGCGAGTGGATTATGGAGCGGGGGCATCTAACCAGATGTTGTCATCTGAAGAAATGTATAAAGGTAAAATTGTGAATAGCTCTGTTGGCAAAATCAGCAGAACGGCAAGCAAAGAATACTTTTGGTCTCTTTTTCTTTTTAAGCTTATTAGAAAGTTCAAACCGCAGAGTTGTTTGGAGCTTGGAACTTGCTTAGGTATTTCGGCATCATTTCAAGCCGCAGCGCTTGAGTTGAATCAGCAGGGAAGTTTGATAACTTTGGAAGGAGCGGAATCCTTAGCTTCAATTGCTGTTGACAATTTGGAATCATTAAAACTGAATCGGGCAAAAGTAATTACAGGCAGATTTCAGGACACTCTCAAATCCGTTCTTGAAACAACTAAGTCAGTGGATTATGTTTTCATAGATGGACACCACGATGGGAATGCAACGTTGTCCTATTTTTATCAAGTTATTCCATATCTTTCACCTAATGCATTAGTGATCCTTGATGATATATCTTGGTCTGCTGGAATGAAAAGAGCTTGGAATACTATCAGGGAAGATGTAAAAGTAAAATTCTCGGTTGATTTGAAGCAGCTTGGGATATGTATGATCGGTTCGGGGATGGAAAAGATTCAAACTATTAAATAAACCTATGAATGTTTATTAAATAAATAATAGATTTGAAGTGATTATTTGGTGCAAATTGTTTGAAGAACAAACTAATTAACATATCGCTTCTCCTTGTTTCAATTGTGATATCAATAGTGCTTTGCGAAGGAATCCTTCGAGTTCTTACCGGAGATGAATATTATATTTGGCTTCCTAACTTAAAGTATGTTTTTTATCCTGATCCTGCAATCTTCCCCGGCATAAAGGGCACATCTTATCTTGAAATAAATTCCATGGGTTTAAGAGGAAACAGCGATGATGTTTCTGACGCAGCTAATATTTTAGTGCTTGGCGGAAGTGCTACTGAGTGCCTGTATCTTGATCAAAGTGAAACCTGGCCTGCATTGCTTGAGAAGTATCTGAATCAAGGTTCGCAAAAAAAATATAATGTGTTCAATGGAGGGAGAAGCGGAATAACTTCTCAGCATCACTTGGCGCAAGTTAAAATGCTGCTTGAACGGGGTGATTGGATTGATCTGATAATCATTATGGAGGGACTTAATGATTTACAATATGCTCTTTCGTTCGAAAGTGGTTATAAGCAGAAGGATTTGCAATCAGTTTACGAGGAAGCTTTTTGGCTGTCGCCATTTAAAGAGATCAAACCATTTTATAGAGACACTTATATATTCAAGTACTTTAGCAAAGTCAAAAAAGCTATATTCTCTCCCAAGCTTACACAGGATCCTAAAGGAGATATTTATATAAAGTGGCGGACAAACCGAGCAAATGCTTCGGCAATAATTGATACGAAACCAAATTTGGATAGCTCGTTAAACGATTATCAAAAAAACAATCAAGCGATTATTGATTTAGCAAAATCAAAAAACAAAAAAATAATTTTTATTGTTCAACCTGTAGCTTGGGACAGTATAATGTCATCCGACTTTAGCAAGCTGTGTTGGTATGGATGGATTGGTAAAAGTCAATATGAAAATACGGGAAAGTATTATTCATTTGCCAAACTCCGAAATTGTCTGAGTGAATATGATTCGTCATTAAAAAATACCTGCTTGAAGAATAGAATTGGTTTCGTCGAACTCAATGATAAATTGGAAAAAGACACCACAACATTCTATGATGATTGCCATTTCAATGAAAAAGGTGCTGAAAAAGTTGCACAATATATTTTTAATTATTTACAACCAAACAAGAATAAGTTTTTAGAAAATTAGTTTTATTGCTCGGCTAATGAAAAATAAGTCAAAGAATATCCTTTTACTTTTGTCAACTATACTGGTGATTATCTTAATTGACAGGCTACTTCTTTTATATTTTGGGTTGCCTCTATGGGAGTGGGATGAAAAATTACATTACAAGCATCGCCCTAATGTTACTAAATATTGGCGCGGCAAAAACAATAAGCCGATAATCATTAACGAATATGGTTTTCACGATCATTCATTTCCTAAGAAGAAAAAAAAGAAAGAACTAAGGATCTTGAATCTAGGTGATTCAATTACAATGGGGCATGGAGTGACGAGCGATGAAACTTATTCAACCTTTATGGAAGCAATTCTAAAAGATACATTAAAAAATTACAGCGAAGTGGAAGCTATTAATGCTGGTGTTCAGGGTTATTCACCGTTTCAGGAGTTGGAGTTGTTGAAAAGAAGTTTGGTATTTGAACCCGATGTTGTAACTATTGGTTTTTGTCTTAACGACGTGACAGAACCTTTTGTAGTTAATAGTGACCTCGGAGGTATCGGATTGGATTATCACAAAGTAACTCAAGCTCCGAACAAATATTTAAGCTTTTTGCTGAATGAGACAGGATTTGGGAGATTAATACAAGAAATTAGGACGAAGACATTAGATGCAAAACAAGAAAAGATTAATGAAATCTTCGATGTGAGAAAAATGCTTCTGAACAGAGATGATGAGAAATATCAAAAACAGTGGCAATTCACTTTGAATGAATTGAGTAAAATTTTTTCTTTATGCAATCGTGATAATATTAAAGTTGTCTTATTGATTTTCCCGTTTACTTTTCAGATTAATGATACGCAACTATCGTGGACGCAAGATTTATTGAAGAAAAATGCTGAACAAAATAATGTCCCATGTGTTGATTTCTTAAGTATTTTTAATGAAGTGTTCTCACATGATCCTAGTGTTTTGAACAGATATTTTTTGGATGAAGATCATTTTACACCGGAAGGTCATCAGTTTGTAGCAAAGGAAATTAGCAAGGTAATTACTGAATTAATTAATGAAGCAAAACAAAGAAATGACTAGAAACTTTAAAAAAGTTTACCATATACTTACGCTTGTATTTATAACATAAGGTTTCTTAAGTGTCATTAATATTAAGTTTATTAAGTGGGAATGACCGAAGATCAATCGGCAAGAGCAATGATGTGGTTTCAATTGTATGCAAAAACGAAAAATTGTTTGATGAATTGTTCAAACATCTTTATTCGGAAAATAAAATAATTAGAATGAGAGCTGCTGACTCAATTCAAAAAGTAGTTGAAATAAAACCATATCTTATCAAAAAGTATAAAGATGAAGTCATTTACAAGATTGCTAAAATCAATCAGCAAGAAGTCCGATGGCATGTTGCTCAGCTTATTCCGCACTTAGGTATAACAATAGCTGAAGTTCCTATCGTTTTGAAGTTTTTAATTAAATACTTAGATGACGAGAGTAAAATTGTAAAAACATTTGCTATGCAGGCATTAACCGATTTGACCGATATAGATTTTACAATAAGAGAAAAAGTTTTGAAAATTATTGAACTGCAAATGAAGAATGGCAGCCCTGCTATGTTGAGCAGAGGGAAAAAGCTGCTGAAGAAATTAAAAGAAAAATAAACAACGGATAAGTTTATGGGAAATGATGATTTTATTTGTTCGAAATGTGAAGATGAAATTAAAAATGATGATGAATATTGCCGCAATTGCGGTACGGTTTTGGTTGAAGATAAAAAATGTTATATGCACAAAGAAGCTGATGCAGAAGGAGTTTGCTTAATTTGTTTGAAACATTCCTGCAATAAATGTGGTTTATACGTCAACAATATTTTTTTATGTAATGAGCACAGCGAGTATGAGATAATAGAAGGTATGGCAAGAGTATATGGATCAAGTGATAGTTTGGAGTTGGAATACTATAATGATATTTTGAAGAATGAAGGGTTGCATCCGTTTCTTTTCTCACGCAAGTCAAGTTCTATTCCTCTTGATAATTTTGATCATTTATTATTTAAAGGTTCAACTGATTACTACGGACATTCAAAAAATGAAATAAAGTTAATGCTCCCGTTGAAAGAAGTTATTGAGGCAGAAAAGATTCTTGAGCCGTTGATGGATGATCCCAATTTAAATACTTAAATAAATTAACAGGTTTATAAACTTAATCTCCGAAATAAGCCCTACACGATTCTGATAATCACAAGTTTTGTGTTGCGTATCACTTATATAAGAATTTATGTCCCCCAGTTGCTCTTCCTCATAACTATAACCAAATAACTTAATTAAATTCATCTCATAATCAATTTAAGGGAATCGTTATGGTTATAAAGCGAACTGTAATACTTTGTCTTGTTGCTATTGTGGTAATTATACCTTTAGCATTTGCAATAGTTTCAAATCAGTACGACAATTTTGAAGATGGAACAACACAGGGATGGGGAAGTGGTGTTCCAAATCCGACCCCACCTGTTAACGTTACAACTGGAGGACCTGGTGGTGCAAATGATAATTTTTTACAAGTTGCCTCCTCTGGTGGTGCTGGTGCTGGGAGTAAGCTTGTAATAATTAACTCGGCACAATGGACCGGTAATTATGTTGCTGCAGGTGTTCAATATGTAAGTATGTATATAAAAAACTTTGGCAGTACTTCTTTAAATATGCGGATTGCTCTAAGAGGTGCAGGTGGTGATTTTTGGTCTGTGAATTCTGTAGTTGTTCCTGCATCAAGTAATTGGCAGCCAATTGTGTTTTCAGTTAAGCCGGCAGATTTAACTGGCGGAACAAATATTAACTCGACTTTAAGCGGAGTAACTACGGTAAGAATTCTTCACAGTGTTGCTGGAGGATTTAATGGTGATCCAATTGCAGCACAAATTGGTTTGGATAATATTACAGCTGCGGCTCAACCATTGCCTGTTGAGCTAATCAGCTTTTCAGCAGATGTTGCCGGTGCTAAAGTTAAATTGCAGTGGTCAACTTCAACAGAAACTAATAACTTGCGTTTTGAAATTCAGCGAAGCTTTAACCAAACAGGTTGGCAGACAATCGGAAATGTAATGGGGAACGGCACCACAACTCAGAATCATCATTATTCTTTTTATGACGATATGAGCAATTACAATTCGTCAAAGATTTTTTATAGGTTGAAACAAATTGATTTTAACGGCTCTTTTACTTTTAGTAATGTTATAAGTGTAGATAACAATGTCATTTCATTTGAACTTCGACAAAACTATCCCAACCCATTCAATCCAAGCACGAAAATAAGTTGGCAGTCCCCATTAAGCAGTTGGCAAACATTGAAAGTTTATGATGTTATTGGAAACGAAGTTGCAACTCTTGTTGATGAATATAAACCCGCAGGAAATTATGAAGCTGAGTTTAATGCCTCAAATCTATCGAGCGGAGTTTATTTCTATCAAATTAAAGCGGGTACTTTTTTAGACACTAAAAAAATGTTGATTGTCAAATAACCAGATACCTACAGAAGAGTATATTCAATTTTTAGGTTGCTCTGATTGTTTGGCAAATTAAAAATCTTGAGAAAAAAGATTTTTAGTTCAAATTATTTCAACAAATAAAACGGAGTTGAACTATGAAACTTAACATACTCTTTCTTCCTTTGTGTATACTATTACTCTTGCTCATAACAGATGATATTAATGCGCAGGTCACCGAATCATGGGCAAAAAGGTATAATGGACCCGGACTTGGGACTGATAAATCTAATGCTTTAGCTGTCGATAATGATGGGAATGTTTATGTAACAGGTTCAAGTCAGTCGGCGGGTTTCGGAACTGAAGACTATTATACAATTAAATATAATTCAGCCGGAGTTCCGTTATGGTCTCATAGATATAATGGTTCAGGTAGTTCCGGAGATCTTGCTTTTGCAATTGCGATAGATACTTCCGGATCTGCTATTGTGACGGGAGGAAGTTTTGGCAGCGGGACTAATTACGATTACCTTACGATTAAATATTCACCAGATGGTGATACACTGTGGACGAGAAGGTATAATGGTCCAAAAAATGCGGCTGATATTGCTTATTCAATTGCGCTTGATGATTCAGGAAATATTTTCGTTACTGGTTACAGTGAAGGTACAATAGGTACTCATGGTATTTTTGAAGATTATGCTACCATCAAATATAATCCCGATGGTGTTTTTCGATGGGCTGCAAGATATAACGGGCCTGCAGGTGATTATGACAAAGCAAACTCAATCTGTGTTGATTCTGAAGGAAGTATATACATAACAGGAATCAGTGATGGCGGAAGCAGTGGAAGCAGCGATCCTCATTTTGATTATGCGACCCTCAAATACAATTCTGCTGGTGTTGTTCAATGGATAAGAAGATATAACGGTCCCGCAAATTCTAATGATGAAGCATTGAAAGTAAAAGCAGATGACCTTGGAAATATTTTTGTAACAGGGTATAGTGCCGGGGTTGGTTCTTCGAATGATTATATTACTATTTGCTACTCTTCAGCTGGGGATACTAATTGGATTCGCAGATATAATGGAGTTGGTAATGGTGATGACCGTGCAAGTTCATTAACATGTGACAATTTAGGTAATGTTTTCGTAACCGGGAAAAGTTATGGAGGAAGTATAACGAATGATGATTTCCTTACAATAAAATATAATTCATCGGGCGATTCTGTTTGGATTAAAAAATATAATGGAACTTCAAATGATATTGATAAAGCAAATGCAATTGCTCTCGATAAATCGGGGAATGTTTTTGTTACAGGTGCAAGTACAAATGTTTCAACAGCACTTGATTATACAACCATCAAATATTCTTCTGATGGAACAGAAAAGTGGACAGTAAAATATACTAACTCCGATTTTGCGGGAAGCAGTGATGAACCAACGGGATTATTTGTTGATACTTCTGCAAACGTATATGTAACCGGTATGAGCGCACTCGATTTTGCTACTGTAAAATATGTACAAACACCGACTTATATTGGTTCTTCGATAATTGAAAACCCGAGTGAATTTTTGCTTGTTCAAAACTATCCTAACCCATTTAATCCAAGCACAAAGATAAAGTATAGTATTTCATCAGTAGGGACACAGCGCGCTGTGTCCGTACAATTAAAAGTTTATGATATACTCGGCAATGAAATAGAAACATTGGTTAATGAAGAAAAATCTCCTGGTACTTATGAGGTTATATGGAATGCAGCAAACTCACCAAGCGGGGTGTATTTCTATCAATTAAGAACAGGCAATTTCCTCGATACAAAGAAGATGATATTGTTAAGATAATTCGCGAGAGGTAAGAGGCGAGAAGCAATCTCAT
>CAYMKU010000038.1:0-37174 GCA_964391015.1 uncultured Ignavibacteriaceae bacterium | reverse complement strand
CGGCGCCAGCCGGCAAATGTTCTTTCATATTTGTTCTTCCTTTAATTAAACCCCGCAGGTTTTTGTGCGGGGTTTTTTGTTTGTGCTAGTCTGAATTGAAATTCGATCAGCCAACGTAAATTTTAATATCCATCGTAATGTGTAGAGACGCCCAAATTGAAGCTGCATAAATTACGGAGCACAATCAACTTGGGCGTCTCTACGTGATGATGTTGACAATGTAGTATTGTTTGAATTAGTATTTTTAGGATTATATGATGATAGGATTAATGTTTCCTTCTTTTCTAAGTTGTTGCATGAAATATCACGGCAAACGACCGGAGGGGCTTAATGTTTATAGATAAAACTGAGATAAACTGTATGTTTTGTATGCTTTGAACATTGAATTGTTGTTTGTAAAAGTATACAATTTTATTTATTTTATATAACCCGATTTAGTGAACAGGAAAGCAGATATGAGACATCTTCCGTAAATATAATTTCTTCCAAACATTTCGTTCCTAAATAATTTATTTATTAATACATTTTCTACAAACTACTGAATGAATATTTTCGAAATCCACAATAGTATTATTGCAAATTATGAATCATTCATAAAAAGTTTTATAAATATTGATAATAAAAAGATAAACGATAAAATTCAGGAGGAACTTAATTCAAAAAAACTCTGGCCGGAACCACTTATTCAATTTAATCCCAATTATGAATCCGGAGAATCATTTGAAGATTTAATAAAAACAAATAATCTAAATCCGGAAATTAAAAATATTTTTGGAGACTATAAACTATATAAGCATCAGGCGGAAGCTATCAAATTAGGTACTAATGATAATGACTTTATTGTCACCTCCGGAACGGGTTCCGGGAAATCTTTAACCTTCCTTGCAACAATTTTCAATCAAATATTAAATAATAATCCAAATCAAAAAGGTGTCAGAGCAATTATCGTTTATCCCATGAATGCTTTGATAAATTCACAATCAATAGAGATAGAGAAGTTCAGAAAAAATTATAAAGATTCACTTGATAAGGATTGTCCAATTAATTTTGCTCAATATACCGGTCAGGAAGGAGATGAAGAAAGAATCAGAATCCGAACAGAATTGCCTCATATAATATTGACTAATTACATGATGCTGGAATTGATTCTTACCAGATCAAATGAAAGATCTTTCAGGGAATCAATCTTCGAAAATTTAAAGTTTCTTGTATTTGATGAACTCCATACTTACAGAGGACGACAGGGTTCTGATGTTTCAATGCTTATTCGAAGATTAAAAAATAATTGCAGGAATAAATTGATTTGTATGGGAACATCTGCAACCATGATATCAGATGAGAATTCAACAACACAGGAAAAGAAGAGAACGGTAGCAATGGTTGCATCAAAAATATTTGGAGAAAAGTTTGATGAATCTCAGATTGTTAATGAATATTTGATACCTTCAATTGGGAATTTCAAAGAAGATTTAAATCCTGCCGAAATAAAAAAATCTCTATCGGAAGAAATCGATTTTAATGCCAGTGAGAAAGACTTTGAGAAAAATATATTAGCAAAATGGGTTGAAAGAAAAATTGCATTAGAGTTTAAAGATAATGTTTACGTTAGGAAAAAACCCTTAAATATAGATTCAATTGCTAAAGAATTAGAATTGATTTCCGGTACAAATAAGGAGATCTGTAAGATCAAAATTTCAGAGTTACTAAAGTGGGCTTCTGTATTGAATTCAAGAGAAAATAAATCCAGAACTTACCTACCGTTCAAACTACATCAGTTTATTTCACAAACCGGAACGGTGTATATGAATTTAGAGAAAGAGGATAATCAATATATAACATTAGATCCCGGAGTTTACAAATTTATAGATGACAAGCAGCAATCAATATTCCCGGTCGTTTTCAGTAGAATGACAGGGTGTGAATTCATTTGTGTTTACAAGAATAAAACAAAAGATAAATTAGAACCCAGAGAATTTAAAATGAGTTATGACGAAGGTGAGGAAGCTGAAGGCGGATATCTTATTCCGTCACTGAGCATCTGGAATGCTGATGAGGATATGGACAATTTACCTGATTCATATTTTAATATTCAAAAAAATGGAACAAGGAAACTTAAAAAAGAATTTGCAGACCGGATCCCTCAAAAAATTTATTACGATGAATCAGGAAATTACTCTGATTCAAAACCAATGAAATATGAAGGATGGTATATAGCGGCTAAATTATTATTTGACCCTTCCTGCGGGACATTCTTCGATACAAAAACAAATGAAGGTACAAAGTTAACAAAGCTCGGTTCAGAAGGAAGAAGTACTTCAACAACTGTATTATCATTTTCAATTTTAAAGAATTTAGCTGACAATAAATATGGTTTGGAAAATCAGAAATTGTTAAGCTTTACAGATAATAGACAGGATGCAGCTTTACAATCAGGACATTTTAATGATTTTTTAGATGTAATTAAATTAAGATCCGCTATTTATTTTGCTCTCAGGAATTCGACAAATAGTTATCTCGACTTTACAACTCTTCCTGATGCGATTTTTAATTCATTAAATCTGAAGCAAACCGATTACGCAAAAAATCCCGGTGAATTTCCTTCATCAATAAAAGAGAATGAGAATGCTTTAAAACAATATCTAATGTACAGAGCAATATTTGATTTAAAGAGAGGATGGAGAGTTATTTTACCTAATCTTGAACAATGCGCTTTGCTGGAAATAGGTTACTCGAAATTAAAAGAAAATTGTGAATTTGAAGATGCCTGGAAAGAAATGTTACTTCTTAAAGATTTAAATGTAAATGAGAGAATAAATTTTATTTATGAAGTCTTAGATTTCTTTAGGAAAGAATATGCAATACATAGCAACAACTATTTAACCTATGAGGCAATTAAGAAAAAAAAAGAAATCATTTTTGAAAAATTGAAAGAGCCATGGAAATTTGACCGTGATGAAGAAATTACTGAACCATATCATTTGAGATTAGAAACATTACCTCAAAAAGTAAGAACATTTAACAAGAGTATAGGATATACAAGCAGCCTCGGAAAGTTTATTAAGAATTTTGCTAAAGATCACAAGGTAAAAATGACCGGGGAAATCTATTTAGAATTTATGACAAAGTTTTTAAAAAAACTATCAGGAGCCGGATGGATCACTGTAAATGAAATTTCTTCAAAAGATAAGAAAATTAATATTTATAAATTAAATCTGGATGCCATAATTTGGAAGCCCGGAAATGAAAATAATATTAAACAGGATTTAGTTAAACAAAGGTCTTATAAAACTAATGAGTTAAAACCAAATGCATTTTTTCAATCGATTTATAAGATAGATTATAAAAAATATAAAACTTTTGTAAGTAATGTTCATACGGGACAAAATAGTAGCGAAGAGAGACAATTAAGGGAAGAGGAATTCAGAAAAGGAGATATAAGCGCTTTATACTGTTCACCTACTATGGAATTAGGAATTGATATTTCAACTTTGAATGTGGTGCATATGCGTAATGCTCCCCCAAATCCATCTAATTACGCACAAAGAAGCGGTAGAGCCGGAAGAAGCGGACAAGCAGCACTTGTATTTACATATTGCTCCGGATTCAGCCCCCATGATGTGCACTATTTTAAAAATTCAACGAAAATGGTTGCAGGGAATGTTGTTCCTCCAAGACTTGAAATTAACAATGAAGAATTGTTAAGAACACATCTTAACGCAGTATATCTTTCAGAGTTAAATCTTAACGAAATTAATGTATCAATTTGTGATCTTATAGATGAAACTGATAAAGAATTATTATTGCTAAGAGAGGATGTTCAGGAAAAACTAAAGATCTCCGAAAAGCAGAAAGAATCTGTTTTGAACAAGTTCAGAAATATAATAAAAGATTTTGAGCCTGAGTTGAAGAAATATAAATGGTACAATGATGAATGGATCAAAAATGCTGTAAATGGGTTTCCTGAAAATTTCAATAAAGCATTTGACAGGTGGAGAAGTTTATATCGGTCTGCTGCCTCACAATTAAATGAAGCAACCAAGATTATTACCAGTGGACAGTTTACTGCAAGTCATCCACAGATGAGAGCTGCGAAAAGAAATCAAAATCAGGCAAATATTCAATTTGATCTTCTAAGAAATAAGACCGCATCAAATACAATTTCGGAATTTTATCCCTATCGGTATTTAGCATCAGAAGGATTTTTGCCCGGATACAATTTTACCAGATTGCCGATACGAACATACATACCTGTTGGAAATTCGGGGACATATGTATCAAGGCCGAGATTTCTGGCTTTGAAAGAATTCGGTCCGGGAAATTTGATTTATCATAACGGTTCAAAATACAGAATAGAACAATTATTAAAACAGGATATTGAAAACAACATAACAGATGCCAGGGTTGTTACTTCATCCGGATATTTTCTTACAGGTGATGAAAAAAACTTCGAGCTTTGTCCATTGACAGAAGTAAATCTTGATAGCAAAAATAGTGAACCCATTTCTAAATTGTTGGAAATGGGTGAAACAAGAACTGAAGAGCAGAACAGAATTTCCTGTGAAGAAGAAGAAAGATTATCTCATGGTTATAAAATGAAAACTTATTTTTCTATACCAGCAGGGCATGAGACAGTTGTAAAAGCGAAAGTAAAAAATCAGGAAGAAGATTTTCTTAACCTGCGTTTTATCCCTACTGCTAAACTGACAAGAATAAATAAAAAATGGAAAGTTAAAGAACGTGATGGATTCTTGATTGGGTTAACTTCAGGACTATTTAAACAGGACAGGCAACTGGAGAATTCAAATGAAGAAATTGAAACTGTAAAATTATTTACTACCGATACTGCGGATTCATTGTATATTGAACCAATAAAGTCTTTAGCATTATCCTATGAAGGAGTGTTAACTCTCCAATACGCTTTAAAGAGAGCTATTGAAAGCTTGTTTCAGATCGAGTCAAATGAAATTGGTGTTGAACTGATGGGAGATAAAACAAATCCGAATATATTTTTATATGAAGCATCGGAAGGCAGTCTTGGAATTCTTTCACAGTTTGTTGAAGACAATGCAAAGTTCAATTCACTGATACTTGAAGCAATTAAGATCTGCAGATATGATGATGAAAATTATAAAGAACCTGCTTCTTATGATGATCTGCTCAGTTATTATAATCAGCCCTTTCATAAAATCATAGATAGATTTTTAATCAGAGATGCTTTGGAAAAACTGAAGGTGTGCAATATTGAATTACTAACAACTAACATTTACAAAGACTATGATGAGCACTATAAATCAATATTGAGTAAGATTGATAAAAATTCTTCCACTGAACTTAAATTCCTGAATTATTTACATGACCGGGGACTAAGACTTCCTGATGATGCACAAAGGAGAGTTGACGGAATTTACTCACAGCCTGATTTTTATTATGAACCGGGAATTCATATCTTTTGTGACGGTAGTCCTCACGACACTCCGGATAATATTTTGAAGGATACAACAATAAGAGACATTATCAGAAATAACGGAGAAGAGGTTATTGTCTATCATTATAAAGATAATCTGGATGAGCTCATTTCAAAAAGATCAGACATATTTAAAAAAGTTAAATAAAATGGTATATCAGGCAGGAGCATTAGTACGTGTCAGAAACAGGGATTGGATAGTTCTTCCTTCCAAGGATAAAAATCTTTTACTTCTAAAGCCACTCGGAGGAGCGGAAGAAGAAATTACCGGTATTTATCTCCCGCTTGCATTTGGTTCCGACTCGATTACATCTTCGGAGTTTCCATTTCCCGGTCCGGATGACATTGGTGATTTACAATCATCTAAAATCCTTTATAATGCCGCTCGCTTATCTTTCAGAAACGGAGGCGGACCTTTCAGAAGCCTGGCAAAATTATCCTTCCGCCCACGCTCATATCAAATGGTTCCTTTGATCATGTCGTTAAAACAAGAAACTGTAAGATTGCTGATAGCGGATGATGTAGGTGTTGGAAAAACCATTGAAGCTTTATTGATAGTAAAAGAACTTCTTGAAAGAAAAGAAATTGAAAAATTTGCACTCATTTGTCCTCCTCATTTATGTGATCAATGGCAGACCGAAATGAAAGATAAATTTGGAATTGAAGCTGTCATAATAAGATCCAACACGCAGGGGAAATTAGACAGGGACATTCAGTCAATTAAAGATGAAAGTGTATATGATTATTATAAGTATCAGATAATTTCGATTGATTACATTAAATCAGATCAAAGACGTCAGGTTTTTATTCAGCAATGTCCTGAAATGATAATTGTAGATGAAGCACATACCGCTACAAAACCTGCCGGTGCTTCAAGGAGTCAACAGCAAAGATATAATCTGATTTATGAAATTTCTCAAAAGAAGAATCAAAATCTTATTTTACTAACAGCAACACCTCACAGCGGAAAACAGGAAGAGTTTCAGTCGCTGCTGGGACTGCTGAATCATGAATATGAAAATATTGATGTAAGTAATTCTACTCCGGTTCAAAGAAAAAAACTTGCAGAGCATTTTGTACAAAGAAGAAGGGCAGATGTAGTCAAATGGCTTAATGAAGAAACACCGTTTCCTAAAAGAGAATCGGAAGAAATCGGCTTTAATATTTCCGGTAAATATCTTGAAGTATTCAATGATGTTTTAAGCTTTGCACAGAATCTTACTTTAAAAGAAGAAAAAGGAGAGAAAACAAAGAGATACAATTATTGGGCTGCTCTTGCGTTACTCCGAGGCGTTATGTCCAGTCCTTCAGCAGGAATAGAAATGATAAAGAATAAATTGCAGAAGAATATTGAATTAAATCCGGAAGAAGACTATGGTGAATCCAATCCCTTACTTGAGGATGAATTTAATTTAGGAATCGATAGTGATTACTCCCCATCTGATCTTGTAAACAAAGGTGATCTGTCAGCATCAGAAATTAAGAATATGAAAATCATTTCGGAAAAAATGGAAGGTTTGAAAGACATAAGCCATGATTCAAAAGCAAAGTGTGCTGCCGATATTGTTTTGAATTGGATTTCAGAAAAATATAATCCGGTTGTCTTCTGCAAATACATTGCGACCGCTAAATATATTGGAGATTTATTGACAACTGAAATTAAGAAAAAATACAGTGATGCCAATGTGCAGATAATCACAAGCGAAGATCCCGATGAGTTGAGAAAAGAGAGAATTAATGACATGTCAAAAGCCAAACGGAGAGTACTTATTGCTACAGATTGCCTAAGTGAAGGAATTAATCTGCAGGAATATTTCACAGCCGTTCTCCATTATGATCTTCCCTGGAATCCAAACAAACTTGAGCAGAGAGAAGGAAGAATTGACAGATATGGTCAAACACAACCCATTGTCAAAACCTGTCTAATTTACGGAAGCAATAACCCGGTTGACGGAGTTGTGTTAGAGGTCATTATAAAAAAAGTAAAACAAATCAGAAAAGACATTCTTGTTTCAATTCCATTTCCCGAGGACAGCAAATCAATTATGGATGCAGTTCTTCATTCAGTCCTCTTAAATAAAAAATATGGAAAATCTTTGGATCAATTAACAATCAGCTTTGAAGATGACAAAAAGATTGAAGATTACAAATCCAATGTTACTCGTGAACTGGATGCTGCTGCAAAAAGGGAAAAAGAATCAAGGAGCATATTTGCACAGAATGCAATTAAGCCAACAGAAATTGAAGAAGACCTGAAGCAAACCGATATTTCAATCGGTAATCCCGAGGATGTAAAAGAATTCGTAACAAGCGCTTTGCAAAGAATCGGTGTGCAAATCTCCGAATATAAGAAAGGATATAAATTATTTACTCAAAATCTTCCTCAGGAATTAAAGGGATTATTCAATGGAGAAAATGAAATTAAAATAAGTTTCTTTTCTCCAACTCCGGAAGGATACAAATACATTGGTAGAAATCACATATTCACAGAGCAGCTATGTAATTATATATTAGGGAATTCAATTCAGCATAATACTAAATCAGGTGCAGCAAGGGCTTCGGTCATCAGAACTAATTCCGTAAAGATAAAAACAACTTTGTTATTATTCAGGGTTAGAAATGTAATTGAAGAGAAAAACGGAAAGAATCAATTGGTTGCAGAAGAAATGATAATGACCGGTTACGAAGGAAGTGTTTCAACGAAGGTTAAATTCCTGTCACTTGAAGAATCAAAGAATTTATTATTCAAAAATGTTCCTTCAGGTAATATTACAAAACAATCTCAAGATTCTTTTCTGAATGAAGAACTTAAAGATATAAAACAGCTTCAAGGGGAATTTGATAAAATAGCTTTAACCCGAGCTGAAAATCTTGTGCAGGCTCATGAAAGATTCAGAAGAGCTGTTGGTGGATTTAAATATCAGGTTGTGAAACCTGTATTGCCGATGGATCTGATGGGGATTTATATTCTGTTACCGGATAAAAATTAAATTTATGAATTCTATTAATAAAGACATTGCAAATGAAAGAAGACTAAAATTAAAGCACTTATTGGAAAAGTTGACTAATGCACCTTCTTTATCCAAAATGGAAATAAAAAATAAATTCAATTTTGACTTTCCCTCATCAATTATTGTTACAATGTCTGCGAAAACTTTAAATGTTGCTATTGATTCAGATGATAAAATAGAAGCTAAAGTTAGTTACGAATTGGATACATGGGCATTTGCTCTGATGAGCAAACTATCTTCGATAATTAAAAATATTAATTTCTATATATTATTAAGACGTGACTATGAACAGTTATCAAAAATCAAATGGTTCTATTTATTCATGATAAGACTATCTTATCTAAATAAAAATAAGCCAGAAGATTTTGAATTTAATATTTACACAATTCGAACTGGGTCTTTGATCCGTCAAAAAATAGATATTCATAAGTGGTTAGATATAGAAGGAAATATTTCATTTGATAATATTTATAGACCTAATCAGTTAAATATCCGTAGAAATAAATCTAAACATAGTGTAGAGGATGCAGAGCAAAATGAAATCATTAAGAATCTACAGATAAAAAACCCATCAGCATTTATATTTAAGGAATTTCCTATTTTTTTTAGTGAGTTGCCTAATTATAGACAATCTGGGAACCGAATTGATATCATGTTTACAGATGAAAAAAACAATATTATTATTGAAGTGAAAGTAGGCTTAATAGAATTGGAGGTCGTAAGTCAAATTCTCAATTATTACATATTTATAATTTGCCATCGAAACTATTTTGAAACTCAAGGTTGGGAGCACTTAAAAGGGGATAAAGAGATTAGTTGTATTATTTTATGCAAAAGAAAACATCCGATGCTCGATGAATTATTAAAGATGTATGGTCAATTTGGTTTCAATGAAATAAAAGTGATTGAAAAAACCTCGCAAGGATATCCTGGATTTATTATTTATTAGATCATGAAATTCCCCTCCATCCGTATCGAAGGCTCCATTTTCTCTTCCGACATTCTCGAGAAAATCGAGCAGTGTAACATCGCCGGGCAGCTTCCGAAAGACTTTGGGTTCGAATCACATACCAAGGTAAAGGATGAAATAGCAATTGCATGGGCTGATGCTAATTCCGTATCCCCGCTGTGTCTCCCTAATCACAAGATTTTTATATACTTTCTTCCACCGAGGACCACATCCGTCCCAAACGTTTATTTTGAAAATCCCTTTTAACTACTAAGACTCAAAGACACAAAGAAAAACTTATTAAATTTAACACTGTGTGTCTTTGTACCTTAGTAGTTATAATATGGGACATATTCAATCTAACAGGGTTATATTTCCAAAGTAAACAGTTTTGTTTGATTAGAAACTTTTTTTAAAGAATTTTATAAAACATTAATTTAATTTGGACAGCAATGACCGAGGACATTGCACAGACGGGAGAATCTGATTGAATTAAATTTTCATATTATATATTTTTAATCCTGTAGAAAACATTACAATACAACAAAACATATGGAAGTTAAAAGAAATTTGATAAGACAAAAAAATAAATTAAAATATTTACAATAAAGGTATTCATAATTTTTTTATCAAAGCAAATTTGTTCAAAGCTTCTGGATTCCCACCAAAAGACGTGAAAAATAAGGCGCAGATGTATCTACTACTTTTTTGTTTTTACTTGTTCAACCTCTTGAAACAATAAATAGTATTTTAAATGATTTTCAGATCAGAATATTTAGCTATCATGTCAAAGTCCTTATCATTATGAAGCAGATGAATTCCGAAATAAATAGCATAATAGGCAATTACACAATCATTTGATTTCTTTATTGTTACTCCCTTTTTTCTTAGCATCCGGTATAAATCAGCTGCACCGATAGAAGATTCCACTGTATCAATTGATAAAATATCAAGATTGAGAAGATTACTCTTCACTTTCCGATATTCATCATCGTTTCTTATTCCCTGCAATATTTCCTGGATGATTAAAGGACAAATAAAAATCGGGTTTTCTTTTTCCAAATATTCATTCAGTAACTCTGTCTGCCTGTTATTTATCCCCTTAAAAAAATCTATCCAGACCGAGGTATCTATCAAAACAGGATCCATTAAGCCGATCTCATTTGCTTCAAATTACCTTCCCATTTAACTTTTCCAAATAAATCCAAAATCCTCTTCCTTTGCTTTGATTTAATATAACTTCTTAATGCAATGTCGACAACTTCCTTCTTTGTCTTTGCTTTACTGATCTTTTTTGCTTCTCTGATTAATTTATTATCTATTTCAATATTGGTCCTCATATTCTTATAATTGATTTATACACAAAAATAAATTAAATTATACACATATACAAACACGAATCACTAAATTTGAAATTCCCCTCCATCCGTATCGAAGGCTCCATTTTTTCTTCTGACATTCTCGAGAAAATTGAGCAGGGTGATATCACCGGGCAGCTTCCGAAAGACTTTGGATTCGAATCACATACCAAAGTAAAGGATGAAATTGCAATCGCCTGGGCTGATGCCAATTCTTTATGGAAAGTTTTTAAAAACAGGATTGATTCTTTAAAGGAAGGCGAATCGGGAACGTCGGAAACTCGAAAGTTCTGGATGATTCCTTTTCTCGGGCTTCTTGGATATGAACTTGAAAATTATAAATCCGCTCAGGTTATTTCAGGAAAAAATTATGCGATTAGTCATTATGCTTCAAACTTAGACAGCTTTCCTGTTCAGATAGTTGGTGTAAATGATTCGCTCGACAAGAAAAGAGAATCAGGCGGTCCAAGAATGTCTCCGCATTCTTTACTTCAGGAATATATAAATCTTTCGGAACATCTTTATGCAATTGTATCAAATGGTCTTACACTAAGACTTCTCCGTGACAGCAGCCGTCTTGTTAAGCTGTCTTATATAGAATTTGATCTCGAGAAAATATTTGAAGAAGATCAGTTCACTGATTTTGCTGTGCTTTTTAGATTGCTTCATTCATCAAGGATGCCTGCAAAGAAAGAAACTGCTCCGGATTCTCTTATCGAAAGATATCATCTTGATGCACTCGAATCCGGTGAAAGAATAAGAAGCGGTCTGGCTTCTGCTGTAGAGAATTCAATCAAATTATTCGGGACAGGTTTCCTCAATAATCCTGCTAACACAGAACTCATAAATGCAATTGAATTAGATGAAAAAGCTAAAGACGAACTTCATTCCAATTTGCTTCGTCTGATTTACAGAATTCTTTTTCTGATGGTAATCGAAGAAAGAGGTCTTGTATATCCCGATAAGTCTGATGCCACGCTTAAAGAAATTTATTATGATTACTACAGCGTCTCTTCACTTAGAAAAATTTCTGAGCTGAAATATTTATCAAACCGAAAATTTAATAATCTCTGGATACAACTTAAGAACACTTTCCTTCTGTTTGAAAATGAACACTCGGGAAAACCTCTCGGTCTTAAACCTCTCGCCGGTGATCTCTTTGGCGAGAATGCAATTACTCTGCTGCGTAACTGCGAACTTGATAATGGTTATCTGCTTGATTGCCTGAATCACCTTAACTTTTATCAAAATGAAAAGGGTCAGTGGATTCGAGTGAACTATCGGGCATTGAGTGTAGAAGAGTTTGGTTCTGTATATGAAGGATTGCTTGAGTATAAGCCATCGATTCAAAAGATAAATGGTAAGTATGAATATTCTCTTGTAAAAGGAACCGAGCGCTCGATGTCGGGATCGCATTATACTCCGGATGAACTCGTTCAGCCGCTTATTAAACATTCTCTCGATTACATTATCGAAGATAAGCAGAAAGAAAAAGATAAAGAGAATGCATTGCTCTCCATAACAGTTTGTGATGTCGCTTGTGGAAGCGGACATATTCTTCTGAATGCTGCAAGAAGAATTGCAAATGAACTTGCCAAATCCAGAACAGGCGAAGACCAGCCGAATCCCCCGGAATACAGAAAAGCTTTGAAGGATGTAATCAAGAACTGCATTTATGGTGTGGATAAAAATCCGCTTGCAGTTGAGCTTTGTAAAGTTGCTCTGTGGCTTGAATCTCACAATCCGGGTGAACCTCTGAACTTCCTGGATCACAAAATCAAATGCGGTGATTCGATTGTCGGACTTGCTCACAAAGAAGAACTCGAGAAAGGAATCCCATCTGAAGCATTTAAGACTCTTCCCGGTGATGATAAGAATGTTGCATCTGAATTGAGAAAGAAATATAATAATGAAATAAGCACACGGAAGAAAAAGCAAATACCTATTAAATTTAATGAGGAAGTCGAGAAGGAGATTAAACTTGTCGCAGGGAAACTGAATGAACTATCATCACTGCCTGAATCAACTCCTGAAGAAGTGGAAACAAAGAAAAGCAAATATCTTGAACTGAATTCAGATAAAGACTGGTGGCGGCTGAAAGTTCTTGCTGATATTATGACTGCACAGTTTTTTATCCCAAAGAAGATTGAAAACAAAAACAAGATTACTACAGACTCGGATTATTTTGAATACTTATATAACGAAAAACAATTAGTCGGACAGAAGCCGGGCGAAGCAATGGGAATTTCTGCAAATAAAAAATTCTTTCATTGGTTTTTGGAGTTTCCAGAAGTAATAGATAAAGGAGGGTTTGATTGTATAATTGGTAACCCTCCCTTTCTGGGAGGGAAAAAAATTAGCGGTAATTTTGGAGAAAATTATCTCTTGTTCTTAAAATCATTTTTTATAAATACGACCGGTAACCTGGACTATGTAGCTTATTTTTTTAGAAGAACATTTACTATAATTAATAACAAAGGTTTTATTTCATTAATCTCTACAAATTCAATATTCCAAGGCGACACAAGACATGGTAGTCTTGAACAGATTGTCAATAATAAAGGAATTATCAATCATGCAATTAGAAATATTAGATGGCCTGGAGCAGCAACCGTAACCGTGAGTTTACTTACCATAACAAAAGATACTAAAAAGATTGAATATCTTTTAGATGGAAAAGTTGTCGATGCAATTTCAAGTTATTTAGATAACGCATCAGCAATACTGCATCCTTACATATTAAATAAATCATTAGATACTGCTTTTGTTGGTTCAGTAATTTTAGGCACAGGGTTTTTACTTGAAAAACAGGAAGGCGAAAGTATAATTAT
This sequence comes from uncultured Ignavibacteriaceae bacterium, assembly GCA_964391015.1. Lineage (GTDB taxonomy): Bacteria > Bacteroidota > Ignavibacteria > Ignavibacteriales > Ignavibacteriaceae > XYD12-FULL-36-8. The sequence continues at coordinate 23,561 of CAYMKU010000038.1, read as the reverse complement.
GAATAATTCAAACTATAGCAAGGTAGTTTTTAATTATTTGAGTGGAGATGATTTAAATAATGATCCCGCTCAATTGCCATCGAGAATGATCATCAACTTCTTTGACTGGCCTCTATCTAAGGAAAGTGATAATGTTGAATCACCCACTGGACCTCCATATGCAGACGATTTTCAAATTTGCTTAAATATAGTTAAAAAACTTGTAAGACCTGAACGCGAGAAACTAAAAGATAAAGGGTATAAGGAAAAATGGTGGCAGTATGGAAGAAAAGGAATCGAATTGTATAACGCAATACGAAATTTTGAGAAGGTAATTGTATTAACGAGAGTTTCAAAACATTTGAACATTGTAATATTATCAAGCAATCAGGTTTTCATGGATAAAGTTGTTGTGTTCGCTTTGAACAAATTAAAGTATTTCGCACTTTTGCAAAACTCAATACATGATTCATGGGCTTGGAAACACAGCAGCACTTTAGGTGGCTCCACATTAACTTATCGTCCATCTGAGGCTTTTCAAACATTTCCATTTCCACAAATTATTAACTCACAGATTGAGTTCAAGTTGGAATCTATAGGCGAAGTCTACCACGAAAACCGCAAACAACTGATGTTAGAAATGCAGCTAGGCTTAACAAAAACCTACAATCAATTTCACAACAAGCATTTATCACAGTTTTATAAAGACCATTCAAATACAATTTCTCATTTGCAAATTAAAGACATCGAAAAGAAATACGGTAAAGAGACAGCGAATCTCATCAAGCATTTTAAAAAAGGCGAGCCGAAGATTTCATTAGCCGAAGCTATTGAAGGAATACAGAAACTTCGTCAGCTTCATGTTGAGATGGACAATGCTGTGCTTGAAGCATACGGCTGGCAGGACATAGAGCTGAAGCATGATTTTTATGAAGTTGATTACTTGCCGGAGAATGATAGAGTTCGTTTTACTATTCACCCCGATGCAAGACGCGAGATACTGAAGCGGCTGCTGGAGCTGAATCATAAGATACATGAGGAGGAGGTGAAGGCGGGATTGTGGGAGAAGGGAAAAAGTAAGTCTAAGAAAAAGATTGATATGGTGAGAGAGAAGGAGGGGGAGTATGGGTTGTTTGAGGAGGTGAAGGAGGAGAAAGAAAATTGAACTGGATTTTCAAAACAGAGAATGTAATTTTTTCGCAAAATTTTGAAATCGCTACTATTTCAATTGTAAAAAGGAGAAATTTCACAGGCAAGGAAGGTGAGTTAGTTGTCATATTAGATAATAAAGGAAGAGACTGGAAATTCATCAGTCTTTATGAAATAAGAAATGTATCTGTAGAAGTGACAGAAACTAAATGGAGGGCTATATTCATAGAGTTAGCTTTAGTAAAAAAATATGAACAAGAAAAGTTATTAACAGATTACATTTATAGTTTTAAAAGAATAACAAATTTCAATAATCCCTATGTTCATTTCAGTAGACAATATAACAGACTAAGTAATTTTGATTTAGATGTTATTGATAATGACAGGATATATTACACAAGAACAATTTTGGGAACCATATTTAATTCTCTTCACAAAGACCATCAGGAACAATATCTTTTTTATCTTGCAGTTCAAAATCCATCATTATTAATCGATACCAGTGATTTAGTTTCAAATTTAAAATTACTCGCTGAATATGTCAAATTTGCAATTTTAAAACCGGCAAAGTATTTAAGTGAATCAGACAAAATTCTTAGTAATCTTGTTAAACAATATGAGCTCAATCAAATAGCATTTGTTGATTCCGAGTTAGAGAATATGGAGAATACAGAATCAATTCATAGACAATCGTTACTGATAAATAATTTCTTACCTCAAATCACCGGTGATAGAGAAATTGAAATTAATACGGAACAGTTTATTTATGATGAAAACAATGAAAGATTTTCAGAAATATTCAAAAATTCTTTATTACCATTTAAGCTGAAATGAATTGATTAAAAAACAATATATTGGTCAATTAAAAAAATCAATCGAGACACTTTCCAAATGGGAATCTAGTGGTAAAGCATTTGGATATTTTGAGAAAATTAAAAATAAAAAGGCAGACAGACTTTACGAATTCTTTTGTTATATGAAAATCATGGATGATTTAAAGAATCGGTATAATATTGAATTGGTTGAAGATACAAATGGTAAAATATTTCCCCAAAGCCCCGCCGCAAAAAGTGGATGGTCTAAATTTATTTTAAAAGATAAAGAAAGCGGAAAAGTCTTGTTCCAGGTTTGCTTCGGAACGAAGATAAAACTTAGTACTTCTCCGATGACACCGTTTGCTGCGGATATATCTTTTCAAAAGTCCACGGCTTCAGATGATCCGGATGAAAATGATGTTGAATTGATTATGGACGCAAAATATAAAACTGATAATTTACAATCCTTGGAAATAAGTACAATCCGGGAGTTTGCTAAATGCGCAGATGATTTAGGAGTTTCGGAAGCTGAAACAGCTTTGTTCGAATTCGATAAACTAAAAGCTCTCAAAGGAAATTGTTTGTTGACCAATGGGAGGGCAATTAATGATCATGAACAATACTGTAAGAACAATAAAGTAAAGCAGGTTGGAAGTTTTGATTGTAACGGAGGAAGTTTTAACGTAATAGGGTGACATTACACAATAAAAAAATAAATTATGAACATTGCATTTAGTATCAAAAAAATGCAAATCAATCAGTAAAGAGGTAACTCTACAAACACTTCGCCATAGTATTCTTTGATTTCAGAATAATGAAACTCTCACAAAGTATAAATTTTAAAATTTAAAAACCAAATTCATTTATGACATTCTTATTACCGGTTAACTTATATGAGTACAATCAATATGATGAATCGGGTAAACTTCAGGTGAAATTAGAATATGATGATGATTGGAAAATAAGTCGTAAGCATATTTTTACTTATGACGAATTAGGAAGAATGATAAAATGGTATTATATAAATCTTAATTACGATATCAGCTTTGACGAGAATAATTTGGAGTTTAGCACAATGAATTATGTTTACAATACTAAAGGACTATTGGTTGAAGAATTTGAAATTAATTCAAATATTGATCTAAATTATAGATCTCTTATTGGTTTCGATGATAATAAGAATGAAGTAGAAAGAACAATTTATGATTCAAAAGGATTTAGAAAGTTTAGATTTTCATATAAATACAACAGCCAGAATCAATATACAGAAACCATAAAAGAATCCTTTAACTCTTATGGATGCTATAAAAGCAAAAGTATTTTTGAATACGACTCAAATGAAAATTTAATAAAGAAAACAGAATATAATCAAGAATCGGAGATAGTTAAGGTATCAATTTTTAAATACAATGAGTTCTCAAAACTTATTGAATGGAGTGAATATGAAAAAGATAAATACCTTAAGTTTACTTTGAAATTATTTTATTGTGACGAACAATTAATTAGAGAAAGTGTGTATACTAATACTAACTACAAGAGTAAATATTGTTCAAAATATGATAAAAATGGAAATGTTATAGAAAAGATTGACTACTCTGAAAAGGATATTACAGACCAAAATGAAGTATTCGAAAATAAAGATATTAATGATTTAGGATTTATAGGTAAAAATAACATCCAGGTGTTTGAAAGAGATGGTAGGTTAGTAAAAGAGATGAAATATAATCCTTATAATAATAAACTAACAAATCAAAAAGAGTATGTATATAATTCGGAATGCAAGCCTATACAAATTATTAACACTAAATCCGATTACTTTTCCCTTTCACAGGAAAAGCAAAAAGAAATTATTATATTTCATCCTTTAGGATACCCGATACAAAAGAGCATTGTGAAAATCTATAAAAATGGTAATAGAGAAGAACAAAAATATTTTTATAAATTGAGTGATAATGAATATGTGTTTGAACGAATATATTATGAACTTGATTCAGAGAATCAAGAGAAAGAAGTAATTAATTTTAATAAGAATGGGATAAAAATTTTTCATAGATTATTAGGAAATGTTGGGAGCAATAAAGTAAACTTTATAAAACAATATACTGATACAGGTGATGTTATAGAAATAAATTATTTTGATATAAGTAATAACTATTCAAGGTTTTATAATTGTGAGTATGATAGCAATGGTAACTTAATAAAAATAATGAATAAGGAGGATAATTCAATTATTGAATCCAATAAATACGATTTAAGATTAAAAATGATAGAAAATGTAAAGTTCAGGAAAAACAATATCTATGAAAAACAGGAATACAGGTATGATGAAAAGGGAAATTTAATTGAAGAATGCATTTTAAGTAAAGATTACGGTAAATGTAGAAAACAAAAAAAGTTTTTTGATTTAGGAGATGACAATTATTTATCAAGAAGTACATTAATGTATAATGAAAAAAACCAGTTGATCAAAAGAACATTTTACAAGTCAGATAATGAAATAAACGTTATTACAGAATTGAAATACAATAATAACAATAATATTATAGAGTGGTCTGAATGTTCGTCAGAAGAAATTATTAATTTTAGAATAAAATTTGATTATGATTCAAATTTTAATTTGGTTAAATGGTCCGAATTCGATCATAATAATAATTTAGTTGAAGAAAAAACTTGTAATTTCTTCATCTCCAATTATTCAGAGAATGATATTGCATTGGAGAATAGTTTAAAAAATTATAAAGATTATTTTTTTCGAAAATTTGTGCTTGTGCCTGGGAGACATACTATGCTCTCTGCACCATTATATTTTTATTTTGATGGAACAACCAAGCAGGGTGAACCAAATTTTATAGATTAAGACCTTAATCCTAAAATATACCAGTTTAATCAGCAGTGTCTACTACATTCAGTCACAATCTTGAAATCGACGGACACGCCTAATCTTACAAGTAATAGCCATAATTATCTAAGGATTAAGATTAATATTGCTTATACATAAACTTTCTATTAGTTTGTGATAAAAGCTTATTATGTCAGTTCCAAAAAGCACCATATGGCAAATTGAACCTCATACTCAAGCAAAACATAGAATTCTGGAATTCTATCTACAAGCCTGGTTTCCGATTCTTGGAAAGTATAATAGTAGGATAAATTACATTGATGGTTTTGCAGGTCCGGGGAAACACTCGGGAGGGGAGGAAGGTTCACCGTTAGTAGCTTTGCGTGTAGCCAAAGAACATTCCTTCCCATTGACTTGTAAGCTCAATTTTATGTTCATTGAAGAAGATAAAGACCGAGCATCAAATCTGGAGTTAGAGATTGGAAAAAATACATATCCTAAAAATTTTAATATTAATGTTATAAATGCTCAGTTTCATAATGTTATTGATGGGCTTTTGAATAAGTTGGAACTAAATAAAAGTATCTTAGCACCAACATTTGCTTTTATTGACCCATTTGGATTTTCAGGAATTCCTTTTTCCATAGTTGAACGTCTTCTGAAAATTCCAAGCGTTGAAGTATTCATTACATTTATGAAGGATTCAATAAACAGATTTATTACTGATCCTCAAAATAACTCTCATATTATTGAATTATTTGGTTCACCTCAAGTGGTAAATGTAATTGATAAATCTAAAAATAGAATTAATGACTTGAGAAAATTTTATCAGGAACAATTAAAAAGGGTTGCAAAATTTGTCCGTTACTTTGAAATGAGAGACTCAAAAGATAGACCCATATACGAATTATTTTTTGCGACAAATCACAGATTGGGACATATTAAAATGAAAGATGCAATGTGGAGATTTGATGATCAAGGATACTTTAGTTTTTCAGATGCAACCAATCCCAATCAAGTTGTTTTATTTAAAAGAGAAATTGATAAAGAATTATTTTCATTTATTGATTCAATTCGCTCTAAGAATACAGTTGGTGTTGAAATTTTAGAAGAATACATTGAAGATAAGACTGCATATTTATCTAAGTATTTGAAGAGATCACTGCTATATGCAGAGAAAAATAAACTTATTACTGTAAATGCATTAAAAAAAAGATGGAAGCAAGAGAAAATCCGGTTCTTTTCCAAAGGGGACAATTATAAATTTTTCGAATAAAAAATAATGGCTCAATCATCAATCGAATGGACTGAAATGACCTGGAATCCAACAACCGGCTGCGATAAGCTTTCTGCAGGTTGTAAGTTTTGCTATGCATTAACTATGTCCAAAAGATTACAGGCTATGGGTCAGGAAAAATATAAAAATGGTTTCAAATTGACATTGCATCCGGATACATTAGAAATCCCATATAAATGGAAAACTCCAAAGACAGTTTTTGTAAATTCAATGAGTGACTTGTTTCATAAAAACATTCCATTAGATTATATAAAAAGAGTATTCAAAGTTATGAATGAAAATCCGCAGCACACTTTTCAAGTGCTGACCAAAAGAGCAGACGTTCTTGCTGATTACGATTCGAGAAATGAATTGAACTGGACTCCTAACATCTGGATGGGTGTATCTGTAGAAAATGAAAAAGTAATTCATCGCATAGACTATCTCCGAAATATAAAAGCCAAAATAAAGTTTCTGTCATTGGAGCCTTTGATTGGACCTCTGCGGAATCTTAACTTACAGAATATTGATTGGGTAATAGTTGGGGGTGAATCCGGACATAACGCTCGCCCGATTAAAAGAGAATGGATTATGGATATAAAAAACCAATGTGATAAATACTCAATAGCTTTCTTTTTTAAACAATGGGGGAAACCCGAATTTAATAGTGACGCTGAGGATCCGACAATAAATGCAACACATAAAAATCATGCAAAAGGTGGCTGCCAATTAGATGGAAGAACTTACAGAGAGCTGCCTGTGAAGCAAGAATTGACTTTGCAGTTTACTTAGTTTCGGCTACAACAAAATATTAAAATGTTGAAAGGAATATATTGGTAAGAAATAATATCATTCTACATTCTCGAACAAAAAGTAAATACAAAGAAATTCGGAAATGTTCACAATGTCTGAGAGAATATACAGGAGGTTATCACTATCTGTTCGACAAAGTAAATTTATGCAAGTCCTGCAATAAGATTGCAAAGTTTTATCCGGAGTCGACAAGTGAGAATCTAACTAACAAGAAAGAAATACTAAGCAATTTTGAAAGAAACCGCCGTAGACACTAGAGACATTCATATGAGCAGAATTTGTTAACCGAAATTCTTCAAAGGGTATATTAATTATTTTGATACTTTTTGTTTTAGTTGAATTTTCTATTTGTCTAAAATATCCATGAAAATAATTCCATATTCATTTAAACAATACCTGCTTCCCCTGTCAGATTCTTCGGACGCTCCACCTTCATCAAAACCAACATTTGATAACAAGCCAACAGAAAAAAGATGTTCTAATGTTGATCCTTTGATAAGCTTATTTTGTGACGTAATTACTTCTCGTTGTTTAAAAACTTTAATTCCGTCAGCATTCGATGAATAGATTTGGTTAATAATAGAAGTTAATGTTAGAAACTCGTGTTTACTAATTTTCTTATCTATATATTTTACAAAGACCTTCGAAAGCCACTTAAGCTTGACATCATCATCTATTAAATTAATAGCATACAATATTTTTGAACCGATTCTTTTAGGATCTTTCTCCTTAAGAATTTTTTGTTTTAATGAGTCCACTTCCTCTTGACTTTTCAATTCAAGTGCATTAAAAAAAGTCAATAATTTTTTTAAAAAAATACGATCAGAAATATTACTAGTAAGCTTTACAATTGAGACAAGTGATCCCAAAATAGGAATATCTTTAAATAATCCATCCGAGAGAACACTATCAATTACAGACTCACCTATGCCGGAGGTTAAACTTAAAATCTCATTTTTTATTTCTTCGTTCATTTTTTCTAATTCATATTATTTATTTAAAAGTTAAACTCTATTAAGTCACATTTTAATAACTTAATGCTTTAAAAACTTTATTTATCAATATAGAAAAAAATATTGAAATATTAACCACGTAACAAATCCAATAGCGCAAAACTAATCTGAGAAATTTAATACTTCATATCCCTCGGGGGAAGCAGGTCATCACGAAGCTGTCACTGTCACTTATCTTCACGTCTCTGTTATGAATGATCAACAATTGAGTATGAATGCGGGTGAAACCATTAGATTAAATTCCCGGAAAGGAATAAATAATCAAACCGGAATTTTAGATTTATACTGGAATCTTGAAGGGCGGGTTTTCAGCTGATTACTTTATTAAGATTCCTGAGATGAGTAATTGCATTGATTATCTTTTTGTTGTGACTGGGATTTGTGTTATAACAGCAGAATCCCGGGGAAGCACCAGTAACTCTGCCGATGCGACGAATAATTACAAGCAGTATGGAAACCATGTATGGTTATTTTCCCAACGAGTCTTTTCGTGAGGCCAAATGTATTCACTTGTATTGCTAAGAATTCCAACTGGTATCTGATTATAAGGATGGTAATGTCTTGCTAGGAAGGTTTTTGGAAAACCTGAGTTCTGAAAGAAAACTATTCGAATTCTTGAAATGGCCTCTTGCATAGATATTTCGTTAACATCTAGCCAAGGCAATTCACCACCTTCCAAGTATTTCTTAAAAATCTTGTAAAATTCTTCGTTGACATCATTCTGGCATTTATTTCTCATCTCTTTCTCGAAATCATCACGTTTTGCCTTACTAATGCCAGAAGGTAGTCGACTAAGCACTGTACTGATTACCGTCTCTATATAAGTATTTATGTCTTTCTCAGACAAAACGATTAAATCATCCACATTTATTGGATTGCCACTCGGATATTGATATTTTCTCATTGGAAGAGATTGTTTATGAAACATCTGAAATAACTTGGGAGCTTTTCCAAATCCCCGTGTAGCTCCAAAAATATCTCGCCAGACTCTTACGGCATCTGCCGAAACTCCAATATTACAACCATGTATATGAATTGTGGTTGCAGCGTGTGACCTAGACCTAAGAAAATTACTTCTAAGTTCAAATCGAAGGAAATCTTCAGCTTCTAAAAGATTAATAACTCTAATAGCCTCGTTGCCTTCTCTCAGTCGTCCCAAGATCTCACCCCCATTATATGTTCCGTGAGTGTAAAAATGAACCTCGTCAACAATTGAATTATTATTAAGTATTAACTTCTGTCTCATTATTTCAAGAGCATCCCGAACACACAAAACCCAATGATGCTCCTTAATATCCGAATGCCGCATTCTAACATATGGTATACATTCCCACATTGAACTATTCAATTCACTTTCATCTGGTTTAAGACTTGTGCTTCGAGCCGAATCTGAGTATACATGAACAAAAACAAATGAATATCCAATCATTATCTTCCTCCTCCTAGGCAATTTCTTTTTTAATCTCTAATTCAGTAGGTGTATTTGCTATATTGACACCCACGTTTATCGCTGTTTGATCTGTTGGATTTTTTATTACAACCGAAGAAGAACTTTTACCTTGTTGATAGAATAGGTTTTCAAGATTGCGCTTTTCCACTTCCAATCTAAGTTTTTCAATTTCAAGTTTTTTTAATTCAAGATCATATTGTCTCTGAATCTCATAATAATCTTCTGCTCCCGAACATATTCCGAGAGCCAGATCTGCATAGATACCTTGTGTTGGAAGTGTTACTTTCCAATTATCTTTTTCCACGATTTTTATTGCCCCTATTGTTTCTTGCAGCTGGTTAAATTGTTTAATAATATTTTTCACCCATTCAGGAGCCATTATAGTGAATTCATTTTTTGTTTTTCCATAAAAAATACCGGGGACCAGAATATTATTAGATTCGGGTAAATTAAGGGGTGTCTCGGTCATGAAACCACGAGGTTGAATATCAAACTGGAGCGGAGACCAACCAATACCTCGAATTGGCTTTCCCGCATGCTTAGCTAGAATTGCTCTTTGGGCGGATTCGAGATCAATATTTAAGAGAATCGCTTGAGCCATCATTTGGTTTACACTATATGGAAGAAAATGGTAGAGATAGTTCAATAACGCTTCTTCCTGCCCCGGCAGTATTTCATACCCCCATCGAAGTGCCCCTTTTTCATCAGGTTCTATCCAGCCTGGAGTAGGGTGAACATATTGAAGCATTGTGTTTTGAAATGACTTCTTGTCCTCTTCTAGTTGAGGATCATCAGTTTTGTTATCAATGGTTAGCGCTGCATCATATAGTGGTGAACTCCACTTTTCTCGAATAATTTTTATCGGACTCACACCATATCTATCAGTATAGTACTGTACCCATTTAGCAACACGACTGAATTGGATCATTTGCCCTAGAGTAATGTCTTCTAAAGAAGTTCCTACCTTCTCGTTCAAATCCGGTTCTAAACCAAGCAACACAAGTGAGATATCGTATAGGGACAGATTAACTTCAAATTCCCTAAGCACTTCGTAATAATTCACATTAAGTGTATGCGTTTGGTTTATGTTCTTTATTTTACGTGTAGTCTTTGCTTCTGATCCAGACTCACGAGAAACAGCCATTTTTACTTGATGTGTTGCCCTATATTCATTAGAAGCTTGTTTTGTGCGATCCTGAGTTTGTTTTGCAAAGTTTTTTTGCATTTCGTTTACGTCCTGTGACCATCCTCCTGCCACCGAGGCACTGAAGCCAAAACCACTATAACTTGCTTTCGCATCTGCATACTCATGATTTTTTACTTCTTCACTGGCTGTAAGCTCGTTTGTGTTTGACGATGAAGACTTTATATCACTTACGTTTCGCACATCTGTAGTATCTATTTCGTCTTGTTGTGTTTTAGATGTCTCCCATGTTTTCAATTCTAGGGTAAGCTCTTCATTAGGTAGAAGAGAAATTGTATATAGAAGTTCCCCAAGACCATAGCCAGACTGACGCCAGTCTTGACGGTATTTGAGCATTAAAAAAAGATTCCATGAGACAAACTTCATCGGTCTTTGATCAACACTATCATAAAGTATTGTATCCGGCAATGATGCATCATTTAATTGCACCATAGAACGGGTGTAGACACTTTCAGTATTATCTACTTTCTTAAGCACCATCTGCTCTATTTCTGGTTGTGGCTTACAGATACGATCAATTTTGTAGAGTTTGATTAACTCTTCATTTCCATTACTCATTTTACTACCCTCCAATTTTAAATTAACTAACTTTAGGAATTTGTTCAAAAGTTTTTAAGTCATAATTAATTTTTAACAATATAAACTGCAGACTATTCTCTCATGTCCTATATACTAAATTAAGACTAACAATCAATTTTCTTGTTACTAAAATAAATATTATCAAATTACCAATTGTCAAAGAATTGTCAAAAAGCCCATTATTAATATTAATGCTCGTTTATTCACAATTCTGTTTACGATAGTTTAGGACATTTATTGAGAAAACACTTCCGTGAATCTCAAAAATTTTATTGTGTCGGATACAAGTTATCATAAAGCTACTGGAGCAGTATCAAAGCACATTTATTGGTTCCCGGATCTGAGTGTCAGTAAAGGGACCACCATAAGGCTAAACACAAGGAAAGGAATAAATAAACAATCCGGAATTTTAGATTTATATTGGAATCTTGATCAAGCGCTCTGGAAAGACAGGTTTGCGACGGCTTACATAATTAAGATTGACCATTATGTGATATTCCCAGAGTTTAGTAATTATATTGATAATCTTTTTAGTTGTGATTAACATTAATAAAAATAAATCACTGTTCAATATATTTGTCTGTTCACATTTCGTGAACATTAATATTTATTGAAATATGGCAAAACAGGTAATTGAAAAATTAATAGAAGAATTATATATTTTATCTGAAAGGGTCAAAGAGCTGCGGTACTGAAAAGAATTTGTGAAGATAAACTAACCTCAATTAAAGAAGATATGAATAAAATTTCTAATAATATTAATAATTAACGTTTGGTTGTTGAAAAACATCATCCTTTTTTCTTTCTTCTTCTTCCTGCCTAATTCTATCCATATGTAACAGGTAAAAATCTTTTTGCTTCTGAGTCAAGAAAGCGAGTTTAACTTGTTTTTTTGTACTTTGAGATTTTTCCTTTTTCATTTTCTATAGTTTATTTATGAAGCATAATAAGATTTCATTTTGATAAATTGAATGAGAAAATTATTCATAAGTCGTTAAAGGTACACATCCTTCTAAAACGTTGATTAACCACAAAGCACACAAAGAATGCACAAAGCACACAAAGATAAAGAATAATTATTTTAGTGCTAAAAATTTTTTTGGATATCACTGCTATAGATATGTACTGGAACATTTATAATGTCAGGCGGGCAACACCAACCGCGACTGGAAAACCTCCTCGATAATACCATATCAATAAACCTTATTTATTTATGGTAATTTATTATATTGTAATATGCCCAGACCAATACTAAATATCAACCCGGAAAAAGAAATTATAAAAAAAATCAGAGTTACAGAACACGCTCTTGTGTCCACGCCTTTCGAGATCGTAAAAAAAGCAGCTGTTAAAGAACTTGAAAAGCTGTATAAAGAGTTGGAAGAAATTAGAAATCCAAAGTAGTGTCTGTTTTCTTAATATACTCCTCGAGTTCATATATTAGAGGATTCAGATTTTTATTTCCATAAGAATAATCACGTAATCCATTGAGAAATAATTTCAGTCCCTCAATTAATCGTTCTTCGCTTGGATTTTTTCTTAATTCTTCTTTAATAGCAGCAAAGTCCTTTGAAACATTTCCACGCACCACTTCACTATTTAATTCTAAGGCATTGAATCTTTCCTCAAGTTTTTTGATTAATCTTGTAACTTCTTGAATATCAACTTTCTTCATAATTACAATTTGGTTTAAAAAAAATAAACTAACTTGGTCTTAACTTCAATTATAAACTCAATACCCATCTCTTATATTACTATATGTAAATTGATATTTAATTTCAAAAACTTCAGTTCGTTTGCTTTAATCACCAACCGCCGTAATTCCCACAATAATAGCCTCAAGGAAGAGATATTTTCCCTTATATTCATATATATTCAAATTCCAAATCCGAAATCTCAAATTCAGTAAAGCTCTAATGGTAATGATCCCTTATAAAAGAAATATCCGTTGGAATTTCTTTAGGCTTGTTGAAGGCGGTGGGTGGATGGAGCCTGCCCGAGAATGGATATGTACTCAAACATTATGATGTCAGTCGGTCAACACCAGCTTCAACTAAAGAAAAATCACAATTATGGAGTTATCTTAGTAATAAACAACGAAGAATTATTAAATCCCATAAGAAGATCAGTCAAGTCTGTCAGGTTATCTCCATTCAAATCAGTTACCAAATATCCTGCAGAGAATATAGATGCATCATTACTAATTAATAATACATCCGTTAGATCAATTAAACCGTCTTGATTGACGTCTCCACTGTAGATGCAGTATTTACTTCCTATCAATATTTGATTATTTCCATAAGCTTGTGAGATTGAACATGAAAAATTATAATAATTCTTACTGTCATTTGTAAATGATTCACCGCCAGCTTTACTCCAGGTTTCAATTGAATTCATATGATTTACTTTAATCATGTAAATTCCTGAAGGAGCATAATTGAATTCAAATGATCCTTCAAATGTAACAGGATTTATTATTGATAGTGATGAATCTATAGTATTAAAAGGAGGAACTGTATTCTTAAGATAAGCTTTCACTGTGTCTGATCTGCTTAATGTATTTGTAGATTCATTATACAATCCCTGAGTTAATATTGTAATAAATAAATATGATTTCCTGATCGGCAGAGCTGTAAAGTTATGGACTTGGGACCAATCTCCTGAACCGGCTGAATTGAGACCTCTTACTCTCCAGTAATAAATAATTGAATCTTCAACTGATGGAACGGTAACTGTTGTATCAGACAGATCATCGTTTTCAAAAATTATACTTTCAAAATTAATGTCTTTTGCAATCTGGAAATTGTAGTATGAAGCATTATCAACAATGTTCCAGTTAAATTTTATATTTGAAGAAGATACTATTGCTGAATCTGAAGGGAAATATAGAACAACATTACCTGGTAGTTGAATATCAGTTATGACATTAAAATATATAGTGTCGTTAGCATTTCCAATTGAAATAATTGCTGAAGTTTCACCCGAGGAAATTGCTTTAAATGATTTCTCAGTATTGTTAAATGAAATAACGGAAGGATTTTCAATAGTTGCTGAAATATCTTGAATAATCCCATTATGAATAAAGTTTGGGAAAACAATTTTATATTGAGGCTGAACTACATCATTTTTATTCATAAGGTATACATAATTGCTAATACTTAGATCTATAGGGAAAGTATTCGATTTTACATATATTTTCCGTGAATCGTTAGAATAACAAACAGAATCATTATTAAAATAAATTGCGAATGCATTTATAAAACAAGTATCCATTTCATAACCGCTTACTTTTACGCCAAAATTATAAACAGGTGATTTTAAGCTGTCATAATAATTTTCTCCCTGGAATGTGACACAAACATACTTCAGATTTGTTGTATCACTTAAAGAAAAACTAATATTTAAAATACTGTCAACAAAAAATGATTGTCCTTGCTGAGGTGTCAATATATCTAAGGAGCTGCTTCTGCCAGATATGAAACTGGGGACATGTTTATTAATCGAAGCAGTTGGAAAACTTGAATTGGATGTTGCCGGAATAAATTGCAGAAATTGATTAGAACTAGTTGGTAAATTTAGCAATTCAGTAATTTTATTCAAAACATCATCAGCCTTATAACATTCATTAAAAACAGCATGTCCAATACCCATCGAATAAGGATTATTTGGTTCATACTTATCGAATGTATTAAAAGAAAGTTCCGAATCAAATCCTGCCAATTGACTGTTTAAAGAAACTATAAGATCACTGGATTGTAAAAAATTTTCAGTATTTAAAAATTTATCGAAAATTAAACTCGTGTGCTTTAGAACTCTTTCAACTTTTCTTTTAGGAGGAGATATAGTCAAAGGAATTACCTTAGAAACTATGTCAGTGGGTTTATAAAAAAAACCGGAGATACCAGGAATTGTTGTAATGGGAAGCCAATAGTCAATACTGCTCAAGAGTGTATTAAAACTGTAAGAATATGAAAAATTCCAATCAAGATTATTCAGGTTTGATGATCCTGGTAAAAAGTCTCCTGCAATAAGAAATGATCTTATGTTTGTTTGCTTAAAATTATATATGCTATCTCGTGAAGCTTGTAAATCTCTAAATGATTTTGTTAAAGAAATTGTGTTATTATCATTCATTGTAAATCCACTTCCAAATAAAGGGTTATTTAGATTTTTCTCTATAAATTCATTTAATTTGTTTTCTACTAATGGTAGATGTGCTAAATTATAAATATTAATTAAGAAATCAGCAATGGGTGAACCGAAATGAGGTGTATCAAGAGTAATAAACTTATTTACAAATCCTTTTAAGTAATTAAATCTTGAATAATAATAATTTAGCTCAGAAGCGGATCTTAGAATACATCCACCCATACTATGACTTACATAATAAACCTGATTACTTGCATATCCCTGACTTCTTACATCTGCAACAATTCCGGGTAAACTATTCTTATCTTCAAAATTAAGTTTTTGATTTTGATTTAATAAAAATTGCCCGTTCTCTTCAAATCCTAATTGTGATTTTATTGAAGGTGTATAAGTAAATCTAAATAATTTTGATAAATAATTATCGTATTTTTCCCACATATCGGGCTTACCTGAGAATCCATGAACTAATACCAATGGAGGTCTGATAATGCTAATTATTCTAACTTCCGACTCAGGAGGTCCGCTTGAGTAATTTACGATTATCTTTGCTCTCACTTCTCTTAATTTTATATCTTTGTCAGCGTCATTTCTTACAAAATCATCCGGGGAAACATACCAAAACCAATACTGATTCTGATCTCCGTTTATTGTTAAATTTGTGGATGTGGCATCTTTAGCTTCGTCACTATAACTATCTGTGGCTTCAGCTTCCATAATTTTACCGAGTATCTTATTAGTAGAGCTTCCTATTTGATCAGATAGTTCCAGTTCAACACTTGTTATTAAATAGGGTCCTGGTATTTTGTCTACTTTTATGAAAAACCTGCTTACACCGTCAGCACATGCCCCAATGACCTCTCCGGTTCTTTCAGGGTAGCAATAATCCCAAACAGTGCTTAATGTAGATTTGGTTAATTTATTTAGTCTTACTGGTATTGCACCTGAAGTAGATTTTCTGTTTGTATTGATCAAATCAGTAACACGGAAGTTCACACTAATATTGTTCTCTCTTTCGAAAATTGATTCGAGGTTTAATTTTTTCTTGAATAATGGTGTTGAATTTATTTGAGCATCGCCCTCTAAATAAATACTATCCGGTTTCCATGAAAACCCACCATCTGTGGAAAAGGTAATGAGATATTTATAATGTCTTTTTGATCCTGTAATGTTGTAACCGGAACCCCTTAGCATTTTATCTTCCCATTGAATATAAAAATTCAAGTCAACTGAATCGGTAACAGGGTAATGTGCAACAGGAAAAATAATATCTAAATCAAAAGTTTCCGGTTGCTCATTTACTTCAAATATCCTATTCGGAGCGGACTGATTTGTCAATATATCCCGGCATGATACTGTATAAATACCGGGAGTTGAATTTGCATTACTCGAATAATTTATGATGAATCCTCCGTTTGAATTGGTTGGAATTGTCTGATCCAGAACATTCTCGGAATTTGAACTTATAACGGAAACTTTCACCTGAGCATTTGCCCTGAAGTTTTGTCCATTAATACTTACGCTTCCTCCGGGGTTGATTTGTATTGGCGAGATTGAGATTGAGGGTTGAATTGGTTGAATTATAGGTACATATTGGTTTTTGTATTTTATTGTAACATAGTCAAAACTACCTTTACCAGAATTGCTAATACTAGCACCGGTAACATATAAATTTCCTAAATTGTCAATTTTGATCGCAGTAGGATAATCATCGGAATTATCCGGTCCATTATAAACCTCTATCCATTGTTGGACACCTGTAGGATTGTATTTTATAGTGGCAATATCTAAATTATTAATTCCTATTTTAGCCGCAATGATATAAACATTTCCGGCACTGTCAATTACTAGTGAGTTCCTCTTTTCAAAATTGCCATTTGATAGAGATGATATATAACTCTGAACCCATTGCTGAACACCCGATGAATTATATTTTATTGTAGTTGCACTCGTAGAGTCAATATTTACATAGGCTGTCCCAATTACATAAACATTCCCGGAGCCATCAATCGCAATGGTACCGGCAGTTTCCAATGAATTTGCCGGTCCGTTATACCTTTGAACCCATTGTTGAACACCTGATGAATTATATTTTATTGTTGCATAATCACGGCTTGTTCCTATTCCGGAACTCCCTCCTGTTACATAAACATTTCCTGAACCATCAAGTGTAATCGAGTTTGCACCATCATACAAATTTCCAGATCCGTTATACCTTTGAACCCATTGCTGTACACCTGATGAATTATATTTTATAGTTGCGTAATCCCAGGATGTTCCAGCTCCGGAGCTTGAGCCTGTTACATAAACATTTCCGGAATCATCAATTGTAATTGAGTTTGCCCCGTCATCCAAATTTCCTAGTCCGTTATATCTCTGAATCCATTGCTGAACACCTGAGGAATTATATTTTATTGTCGCATAATCACTGCTTGTTCCGATTCCTACACTAGACCCTGTTATATAAACATTTCCAGAACCATCAATAACCATTGAAGAAGCATTATCGTCTGAGTTTCCGGGTCCGTTATAATATTGAACCCATTGTTGAACACCTGATGAATTGTATTTTATAATTGTATAATCAAAGCCCGTTGAGCTGCCTTCGCTTACTCCAGCTACGTAAACATTTCCTGAACCATCAACCGCAATTGAATTTCCTCCATCAGCTGATAAAATTGCAGATCCGGTAAATCCCTGAACCCATTGCTGAACACCCGATGAATTATATTTTATAGTTGCAAAATTATATGTTGCAAAATATGTTAAATAATCAAAGCTGGTTCCGGTTACATAAACATTTCCCGATCCATCAACTGCAATTGAATACGCCACATCCTCAAGATTTGCTGATCCGTCATATCTTTGTACCCATTCCTGCGTTACTTGCCCATATGAATAATTAAAGAAAGTAATGAAAAAAATAAAAAGTAAGTAAAAATTAGATAGGCAAAAAAATTGAGAGATATTATCTTTTGATAAAGATGAGTTTAAACGATTGATTGCAAAATATAAATTAGTATTTAGCTTTCTCATATTTGATTTTCCCTTATTATTCCAAATTATAAAAATAATTCGATAGAATAAATTTCGTTTACTTGTTAATTCTTCAAAATATAATTACACCCTATTAACTAAACAAGAGAATATATTTAGTACATTATCAGGACGTATTTAAGTAAGATTCTTTAGCAGGTTCTTAAGAATTTTTCAAAAAAACAGAAAGATTTACTAAACACTGAAGTAATTATTAATGCACTTCTTTTGAAACATCAAACTATTGGAGGTCTTGATATGACTCTTAATTATGTGTATTTAAAAACACCAATAGTCAATTCGATTGTCTTCATGAACGAATATTTTTTAATAATGAAGCTTTACTATCTAAAACGATAAATATTCTTTGGATCCTGAATACTCAATATTTGGATAACTAATATAAGTCCTTAAGAAATAATCAAGTAAATGAAACCCTACATCCCATTTAAAAGCCGACGAAAAAATAATGTTTGATTTTAAGTTAAGAGTATTTATATTTGTATAACTTTAAATTAAGGTTATCAATAAAAACATATTCTTAATTTATTTTATCCTTTGAAAACCGCACTTGATTACGTTAAAAATTTTTTTCTGAATAGAAGAGGCGAGCAATATTATAATACTTCCGGAAATAATCTAATTTCAAACTCAAATTCCTTTACACTAATGGATTCGGGAGTGTGGAAAGATATTTTCGGGAGTAATGATCTTGATTCAATATTTAAGTATTACAGATCATTTGCTTATTCATGTATAAATGCACGTGCGGAAAACGTTGCTAAAGCGAATATTTATTTGTTTGAGAAGGTGGGTAAGAAAATCAAAGAGAGGTTGTTTCATCCTTTCCTTGATCTGATTGAGAATCCGAATATGTATGGACAGACTTTTAGGGATCTGATTTATTTAACAATAGTTCATTTGGATCTTTTCGGGAATGCTTATGCTTACATTGTCAGGAACAGACTAAAGATGCCGGAAGAGATAATCTTATTAAATCCGGAAAGAGTGAAAATTGTGTTTAATAAAGATTTGTCTGACTTTGTTTACAAGTATAGTGATAAAGGGAAGGAAATAATTTACACTTCTGACGAGATAATACATTTCAAATTACCAAACCCTGTAAATAACTTTAAAGGAAAAGCTACAATATCTGCGCTTGCTGATACACTGATGAGTGATTTATATCAGTCAAGATATCAATCCAATTTTTACCGTAATGATGCACGTCCGGGATTCTTTCTGGAGACAGAAAAGAAACTCAACTTTTTGCCGACTTGATTTTTCTTTATTGGAAAATATAGTCGTTAGATAAAGTGCCCCAATATGCATATTTTATCGTGTTAGTTATCATCAACATTATTCGTATCATTAAGGCGGCTTTCAATCTGATTTTTTGAAGCAATCATAAATTGATGTAATTTTTGTTTTAGTAATTTTGGAGGTAAGTTTTCGGTAATATATTTTGCTACTTTAATACTAGATTTGTCTAATTGCAGTAATTCTACCAGTTCATTGCTTCCTTCAGCACAGAGTATAAGACCTATAGGCTTTTCTTCACCGGATTCTGTCTCGTTTTTTTCGAGCCATCGCAAATAGAGCTCCATCTGTGCTTTGTAAGCGGCTTCAAACTTTCCAATTTTCAGATCAATGGCAACAAGCCGTTTTAGTTTCCTGTGATAAAACAATAGATCTAAATGATAATCTTCGGCATCGATGATCATTCTCTTTTGCCTTGCTACAAAAGTAAAACCTATCCCAAGCTCCAGAATAAATTTTTCCAATTCAAAAAGAATTGCTCTTTCCAGATCTTTTTCGCTGTAAGTATCTTTAAGTCCTAAGAAATCGAGAACATAGGGATCTCTAAAAACAAGATCGGTGCTTAATTTATTTTCATCTTTTAATTGTTGAATCTCGATTTTCATCAGCTCTTCCGGCTTCCTTGAGATTGCAGTGCGCTCAAAAAGCATTGAATTTATTTTACTGCGAAGGGTTTCTACATTCCATCCTTCTATTCTGCACATCTGAGCATAGAAATCATGTTGCAGTTCATTTTTTATTGGGATAATTAATTTGAAATGAGACCAGCTTAATTGTCGCCACAGCGTAGCGACATTCTCCAAATTGCTAAATAAGGAAGCAAATTGTATCATTCTTCGTAAGTTCTTCTCCTCAAAATTATTGCCGTATTCCTGAATCAATTGTCGTGACAGTGTAGCGACAATTTGTTTGCCATACTCAGCGCGTTTATTATTAAGTATTTCATTATTAATCCGTGTTCCAATATTCCAGTATAAAGAAGTTACACCGGAAGATATCGCTTTGCTCACTGCAATTTTTGCATCATCTATTAATTGTTTAATATCATTAAAAAGTTTTTGATCCTGATTTTGAATATTACTCATAGGTTATTCTTGATTTTTTGACAATCTTAGACAATCTTACAATCCTCGATTTGCTATTTAATATTTACTAATTATTAAACACTTTCAATTTAGTACTTCCGATTTCGCTAATTATTTTTTGAAGAACAGAAGTATATGCAACACCGGTGTCTAATTTATTATTCATATCCAGTTCGATTAAATTCGAATAGGGGGTATATTAATCATATCAAACTCTTCCTCGCTTCAAATATTTCCGTTCAATGTAAAAATATCAGCCTCTATAATCAATTTAATATAATCATCCTCCAGGCGCTTGACTCTTAATCCTTCGGATTTAAAAGCATTTATTATCACATCAATTGTCCATGAACGAATATTTTAACATTTGAAATAGAGTTTTACTACGCGATATGATAAATAATCCTTGGATCCTGAATTCTCTATAATATTTGAATAACTAACATGAGTTTTTTAGAATTAATCATGTTCACTAAAACCAACAGTTTCCAATCCAGTAGCCGCAAAAAATAATATTTGATTTTAATTTAAGAGTATATATATTTGCATATCCTTAAAATAAGGATATTAGTAAAAACATATTCTTAATTTAATTCATCCCTTTGAAAACTGCATTTGAATTCGTTAAAAATTTTTTTCTGAACAGGAGAGGGGAGCAACATCATCTTACTACCGGAAATAATCTAATTTCAAATTCCAATTCCTTTACACTATTGGATTCAGGTGTGTGGAAAGATATTTTCGGGAGTAATGATGTTGATTCAATATTTAAATATTACAGATCATTTGCTTATTCATGTATAAATGCACGTGCGGAAAACGTTGCTAAAGCGAATATTTATTTGTTTGAGAAGGTGGGTAAGAAAATCAAAGAGAGGTTGTTTCATCCTTTCCTTGATCTGATTGAGAATCCGAATATGTATGGACAGACTTTTAGGGATCTGATTTATTTAACAATAGTTCATTTGGATCTTTTCGGGAATGCTTATGCTTACATTGTCAGGAACAGACTAAAGATGCCGGAAGAGATAATCTTATTAAATCCGGAAAGAGTGAAAATTGTGTTTAATAAAGATTTGTCTGACTTTGTTTACAAGTATAGTGATAAAGGGAAGGAAATAATTTACACTTCTGACGAGATAATACATTTCAAATTGCCGAACCCGGTAAATAACTTCAAAGGAAAAGCTACAATATCAGCGCTTGCTGATACACTAATGAGTGATTTTTATCAGTCGAGATATCAATCCAATTTTTACCGTAATGATGCACGTCCGGGATTCTTTCTTGAAACAGAAAAGAAAATGAGTGATGATGTTTATGACAGATTAAGAGATCAATGGGAGCAGAGGTTTAAAGGTCCTGAAAAATCCGGCAGGATGACAGTTCTTGAAGGTGGTATTAAGAGATCGAAGTACCAGGATAATCCGAAAGAAGTGGATTACATAAAATCCAGACTGGCTGTAAGAGATGAAGTGTTCAGCATATTCAGGGTTCCGAAAGTGATTATGGCAATAACTGATCAGGTAAATTATGCTAATGCATATGCCTCGATGCAGAGCTTTACAGTCAATACAATTATACCTTTATCTAATTTTGTGTTTACTCCTTATAATAATTTTATTAAGAAGAATTATAATAAGAAGTTTGAACTGAAATGGGAATATGATACAGCAGAGGATGAGAAGACCAGGATACAGTTTGATAGAATGATGCTGGAAACCGGTACTTTGACGCGTAATGAAATTCGGGAGATGAGAAATTTTGACAGGTCGAGTGATCCGAGAGCGGACCAACTTATTATACCGGTCTATTATACGGGTTCTAAAAAATAGTTACAAGTTTCAAGTTACAAGTTACAAATAGTTACGAGTTACGAATTACGAGTTACGAACTGCGAGTTACGAACTGCGAGTTACAAGTTACAAGTTTCAAGTTACGAATTGCGGAGTACTAATTACAACCTCACCCCCCGGTAGGAACGGTTGAGGGTTTGAGTATCCTGAAAGTTGAAATGAGAATTAAAGTGTGGATGATTGGATCCCCTGATAAACCTCACCCCCCGGCCCCCTCTCCTTTGCAAGGAGAGGGGGAGTTTGATGATGATTCGATGAATACTATAATAAATTTTAGTTTTTAAAATTTCAAAAAAATAATTTTAATAATGAACATTCACAAAAAGACTTTTGTAAGTGAGAAGAGGGATTTTAATGAGGCTGAGAGAACTATAAAGCATTATATATCTACGGATACGATTGATCGTTATGGGGAGGTGCTGAATCCGAAGGGGATGTTTGATGAGAATTATTCAAAAAATCCTATTGTGCTTTATTCGCATAACCTTGGTTTCTTTTCTACTCCTGAGCCTTCGAAGGCTATCATAGGTAAGAGTTTGTACAGGGCGGTTGAAGAGCATGGGGTGGTGGCTAAGACTAAGTTCGCGGATACGCCGCTGGCAAATGATGTGATGATCTTTAATAAGGAAGGATTCATGAATACCTGGAGTGTGGGATGGATGCCTTTAACTGAACCTGTTGTAAAGGATGGTGTGGATTATTTTGATGAGTGGGAATTACTGGAATATTCGGCTGTGATTATTCCGGCTAATCCGGATGCAGTGAATCTGATGTTTAAGGAAATCCGCAGTGAGGAAATGAAGGGTATACTGACTAATGAATATTTCAACAGCGAGAGAGATAAGATCATTAATGAGCTTAGTGTAAGACTCAGGAAAATAGAAGGGGCAACAGACTTATCCGATATGAAAAAAGAGTTTGAATCAAAAATAGAAATAATAAGTAATGACTTTTCCGGTAAATTTGCGGGAATAGCAGGGGACATAAAACAGATAAAGGAT
>CAYMKU010000037.1:6479-38138 GCA_964391015.1 uncultured Ignavibacteriaceae bacterium | reverse complement strand
ATTAATTCACATAAGAAAAGATCATTCAGCATTACGTTATGGCGATTTTCTTACACTTCAAGCTGATGAGAATATTTATTCTTATATTCGATCAGATATGAATGAAAGAATTCTGACGATCATTAATAAGAATTCTAACCCGCAAAGTTTGGAATATGTTCTTCCTGGGGCGTATAAGTTGAACAAAGCAAGGGATCTTGTAAGTGGGAAAGAGCTTAAGGTCATCAACAGCAAATTAAGTCTGTATGTTGACGGAGTTGGATATTTGATTTTGGAGCTTGAATAAAATTAAAGAGTCATCCCGAACTGGTTTCAGGATCATGACGAATTTGGAATTAAGATGCTGAAATAAATTCAGCATGACAATTAATCTCTTTTCAAAATATTTTTTATGAAGAGGATTTAAAATTAAACTAACGGAATAATTTATGGCTAAAATGTCTATCATCTATGGAGTAATTTTTATTTTAATGGGGGTGGTGAGCTACTTCGGGATAAGTAGTGAAAGCATTACTGCTTTAATTCCGGCTTTCATTGGAATTCCCATGCTTATTCTTGGTTGGCTCGCATTGAATGAAAAATATTTAAAGCACGCAATGCATGGTGCGGCAATCTTAATGCTGATTGGCTTTTTCGGAACAATTAGCGGATTCATAAAATTCTTCAAAATGCTTGGAGGAGTCGAGCCGGAAAGACCAGCTGCAGTAACCGTTCAAGCAATTATGTCATTGATGTGTTTCATCTTTTTGGTTTTTGCGGTTAGATCATTTATTAATGCAAGGAAAAACAGAAAAGAATAATTTAATATGGTTAGATTTATCACTGTTAAAAATCTTAAGTTGTTTTTTTTATTCTTCTTAGTAACATTGTTTTCTTGCGGAGACCAAAAGAAAGAAAGTAATAATAATTTTAAATCATCTATGAATAGAGTAGCAGAGAATTATGTTAAGCTGATATTGAAAATTGGACTTTATGATTCTGATTATGTGGATGCTTATTATGGTCCAGCAGAATGGCGGCTAAATACTAAATCAAATTCCATGAACGATTCTTCTGCGATCCAAAGTTTTTATGATGAAGCCGGGAAATTGTTGGATACACTTGAAAGTTTAAGCAAAGAGGAAGTAAATGAAATTCAAACGTTGAGATATAGATTTCTCTACAAACAAATTCTTGCAGCCAGGACAAGAACTTTTATGCTTGCAGGAGGTAAGCTTAGTTTTGATGAAGAAGCCAAAGCACTTTATGATGCAGAGATCCCTGCTTATGATTCTTCTTACTTTCAAAATATTATTAATGAAATTGACATGCTATTGCCTGGTAAAGGCAACGTAACAGAACGCTGGCAGGAGTACAAGAAGCGTTTTGCTGTTCCAAATGAAAAATTAGATACCGTTTTTCATGCTGCTATTGATGAGTGCCGCAAAAGAACATTGCAATATATTAAGTTACCCACGAAAGAATCATTTAAGGTTGAATATGTAAAAAATCAACCGTGGGGTGCATATAACTGGTACAAAGGAAATGCATATAGCGTGATTCAAGTAAATACACAGTTGCCTATTTATATTGATCGTGCAGTTGATCTTGCTGCTCATGAAGGTTATCCAGGACATCATGTTCTTAATGTTCTTTTAGAAAAACTTTATCGTGAAAAAAAATGGGCTGAGTTTTGTATTTATCCATTGTTCAGTCCTCAATCTTTAATTGCCGAGGGTACTGCAAATTATGGGATTGAAGTTGCCTTTCCTGGCGATACTCAAATGGAGTTTGAGAAAGAAATTTTATTTCCATTGGCTGGCTTGGAATCGTCTAAAGCAAATAACTATTATAAAATCACAAAATTGATAAGGCGATTAAGTTATTCGTCCAATGAAGCCGCGCGAAATTATTTGGATGGGAAATGGACAAAAGAACAAACAATTAACTGGCTGCAAAAGTATAATTTGGCTTCTCGAGAAAGAGCAGAGCAAAACCTGAAATTTTTTGAAAAATACAGAAGCTATATTATCAACTACAATCTCGGTCAGGATATTGTCAAAAATTATATTGAAAAAAGCGGTGGTACCGCAGAGAATATTGATTTGCGATGGAAATTATTTGAACGAATTATTTCAACTCCTCAAACACCATCGGGTTTGAAGTGATATGAAATCAGATGTTAATCCAAACAGCAGTGTAAAGTTTTTTATTGTTATAATTGGTTTAACGGTTATTGGAATAGTTCTTAAAGAACTGTCAAATATTTTTGTTCCGTTTGTAATTGCTTACTTCTTATTTTTTGTTTTTGCACCATTCAATTTGGTGCTTCAACGAATCAAGATTCCCTTATTTGCAATAATTCTTCTTGACATCATAATAACATTTTTCTTTGCCTGGGGAATATCCAAAGTCATAATCAATTCTTTTCTTAGTTTCAGCGAAAGCTTGCCGGTTTATGAAAATAAGTTAAACACTATTGTTCGTAGCACCTCTATCGCAATAGGAATAGCAGATCCTTTTTTTACAAATTTTTCTTTGCAGAATATTCTATCTAAAATTAATTACCAGACATTGGTTGGAGGGGTTTTTTCCTCAACATTTTCTGTAATGGGGAATATTCTCTTCATCCTTTTCTTTTTTGTGTTTGTTGTTTCGGGACACGACTCGGTTTATGAGGTAATCAAAATTCGATACGTTGAGATTAAGAGTAAGATAAAGATTAAGAAAATCAACGAGGAAATTTCTTCTGAGGAAAATTCAGTAGAAGATAATTTAGTTGATAATAAGACAGTAGAAATCCGTGCTGAAGAAGAAACTAAGATCTCAGAAACATTTAAATCAATCACCCAACAAATTCAACGGTATGTTATAACCAAAATAGGAATGAATTTGGGAGCGGGGATTTCAATTGGTATTATTCTCTCGATATTCGGATTGGACTTCGCAATTATTTGGGGAGTTTTTGTTTTCTTGTTCAACTTTATTCCAACCATTGGCTCGGCTGTAGCGTTAATTGCTCCGGTTTTAATGGCGTTAATTCAATCCGAATCGGTTAGCTATGCTTTACTTATTGCCGG
This sequence comes from uncultured Ignavibacteriaceae bacterium, assembly GCA_964391015.1. Classification (GTDB taxonomy): domain Bacteria; phylum Bacteroidota; class Ignavibacteria; order Ignavibacteriales; family Ignavibacteriaceae; genus XYD12-FULL-36-8. The sequence goes on along the minus strand of CAYMKU010000037.1, from coordinate 35,079 downwards.
ATTAGTTGCCAGCCTGCAGACAGTCTTTTTCAATTTGCTAGAACCAATGATACTTGGCAAACGATTGAACTTGAATCCGCTGGTAATCTTGTTATCACTCTTAATTTGGGGATACATTTGGGGAATTGTTGGAATGCTTCTGTCGGTTCCGCTTACAGCAATTATTAAGATTGTTATTTCGAACTCTGACTCTAAAAATTTGAAATTTATTTCTGATTTGATGAGCTCAAAGAAATAATTAATCGAGGGTGAACATGTTACGATTTCTGAGATAGAATCAAATAATAAAAAGATTCCAAAACAGTTCGGAATGACAAAACGAAAATATTTTTTCTTGTATCGTTAGTCGGATATAAGTGTCTGTCTAACAGCATTTTTAATTGTATCAAAAGCACTTTTATTCAAAGACACCTCTGAAAGTATTTCGGTGAGTTTTTCCTTGGTCATTTTTTTAAAATCATTTTCCAATGGAGTAATGCAAACTCCTCCCAAATCAACAGAAGCAGGGCTTAACGTTATTTTATTTTCTCCTTCTGTATAAAAGTGAGATGAGCGGTGCTTATCTCGCAAAAAGATTATAATCTTCCAACCAAAATCTTCATCAAAAAATGAAATGATATTCATTAACGGTTCTTCACTTTCGCTAGAGATAGACAAATAAATTTCATAAAAATTATTAAATGATGTGGTTAACTTTTCAATACTATCACTTTCGAATGAAATTATTCGCCTTAAACTATCGTCAATCGCAAAAACGGTTAATTCATCACTTTCAAAAAGTAGTTCTCCATATTCATTTTTTAATTGATGAAAATCATCGTCAACAGGCATGTAATTTTTTGTTCCAGCTTGAAAATGAAAATGATCCGGTGCAGATGCGCCGCATTTGGGACCATTATACAAAACCGCATAATGATTTGATAAATCTTTAGACAGCTTGAGCATAAACGGAAAATTATTTTTAATCTGCTGAGGAATGTGATTGATATGAGGAATCGTAAAATGTTCAGGAAAAATTGGAAACGGGTTACCAAGAATTAAATATTCATTTTCATACAAAATTCCTTTTTGTCCTTCAGGTAAGTTGTCTGGACATAAAAAACATTTTCTTTCATTTATTGATTTCTCATCAACCTTAGCGGATGTAGAAATATATCTTCCAGGATTAAACTGAACTTTCATCCCGAAGCCATCAAATTGAAATGTTTTGGTTTTAATTTGTTTAAGTGATTCGTATCCCGCGCACAGCTGTAGCCATGATTTTTTCTGTCCAGCAAGCAATTGCTTTGAAGCTTCTGCAAAATCGTTCTTGGTTATCAGCCCTTCTATTGTTGAATCCCGGATTATTTTGTTATGAAACATACAGTGATGAAATAGTAGTAAAATCTGCAGTGATCTGTCTAATCTGTGTCATCTATATACTATTGAATTTTGTTCTTTCGCTGACGAGCAAGCATCTCAAAAGTGCGGATGCGGTCTTTATATATGTTGTGAGAATTCTGTTTGTCAATAGAAAGAGCTGCATCGGAGTTTCCTTCCCATCTTCGGCAAATGTAAATTGGCTCATAAATTCTTCCGATTTGATACTCGCGCGACATAGCCAGCACAACCGCATAATCTTCGCCATAGCTTACGTTTGGAATTTTTACTTCCCGCAAGATTGGGGTGTAGTAAGCACGCGGTGCACCCAGTCCATTAATTCTTAAAGCATTGTTCCTGCCATTATCAGGAGTCCATTCTTTGTGATCGATTAATCCCGGTGGAATTTCGTTTAGGTTAAAATTTGTCAGTTGATAAGAACCAATCACAATTGCGCATTTTTCTTTTCGGAAGACATCAACAATTTTTTGTAGGGTATTTTCGTCTTTATAAATGTCATCGCTGTCAAGTTGGATAGAAAATTTTCCGCAAAAATGGTGATGAACGCCTTCATTCCAACACCCACCTATTCCCAAGTCGGTTCTTTCTGGAACAACATGAATTACTCGTTTATCTTTTGTGGTAAACTCATGTAGAATACTTGATGTCCCATCGGTTGAGTGATTATCAACCACAATTAAGTTAAAAGGGAAATTTGTTTTTTGTTTCAGTACTGATCGAACAGCGTCACCAATTGTTTTAGCTCTGTTCTTAACGGGTATAATTACTGATGCTTCATTTTCGAATAGATTCTCTTCCAAGTCTATTTTTTTGAATTTCGGTTCAAGATAAACATTAATTTTTTTTAAATGTTCTGTTACAACTTGTTCCATCTCAATCTGAACTTCTCGATTCTTCGGATTCACATAATCAAAAAGTTTCTCACCGGATTTTCTTTCATCTGTTTCAATTGATGAGTAAAGAAATTCGGGAATTCGTGTAATTGCATGGTGGCGTGAAATTGCAAGTCGAAGAGAATATAACGCAGCAAATTTTAGATTATCACTTATTCCTCTTGAGGCATTTTCCCAAACAGATTTGTTAAAGAATAAAATTGGTCCGAAGGAAAAATCATCTCGTAAACTTCCGAATTGATAGTCAATAACAGGATGTGGAAAAGCGGTGTTGTCTTTTATGTCAAAATAATCAGAGTAAACAATTCCCGAATCGGTTGATTCGGCAATAGAGATGAATCTCTCTAAACTAAACTGTCCGAGTCGAATTAGAGTATCTCTTGTTAAAAATAAAATGTAATCAGAATCTGCTCTTGCCTCAATTAATTTTATGGTTGAACCACTAAAAAGAGAAGTGACTTTTAGATTTTCTACATTTCTAATTTCTTTATCAACTTTTGTTTGAGAAAGGAGAAATATTTTTTTTACAAGGGTGGAAGTGCGAAAACTGTCTATGGTTTTTTTTATAAAATCGTTTCCAGAGTAAGGAAGAAAAACTGTTATTGAATGTGACATAATACACCTTGCTGCAAATTTTATGAGTAAAATTAAATACTAAGATATGAAATCAAAAATCATTTTGTTGCCGAATAGCGGTTTCATATATCTTAATCACAGTGTTCGTAGAACTTTCGATATCAAAATACTCAACAGCTCTCTTTCTGGCAGCAATTGAAAACCTTTGTCTTAGTTCTTTTGACTCAATCAACAAAGAAATTTTCTTTACTAAATCCTCAGCATTTCTATTTTCAAACATTAATGAGGTCACACCATCAACAGCAATGTCTAAAACACCATCCGCATTTGAGCAGACCGATGGTTTACCCATTGACATTGCTTCTGCTAATGCAATTCCAAATGCTTCTGCATGTGAAGGGAAAACAAAAATATCTATTGCTGCCAGAACTTCGGGGGTGTCGCTTCGAAACCCTGTGAAAATCAAGTTTTGTAATTGAAAATCTAAAGCAAGTTGTTTGACTTTATCGGCATAATCGTTTTCACCTCTGCTGGGCTCACCTATAACAATAAACTTTAGCTTTGGATATTTTTTATTCAACTCTTTAGTAGCAAATAAAAATTCTTCGTGTCCTTTGCCTGGACTAAACCTTGCCATCATCCCAATGAGTATTTCTTTTTCAGCAATTTGAAATTCATTACGAACTTTATGTGAGTCTATTTTTCCTGGATTAAAGCGATCGGTATCAATGCCATTATATAGAAGCAAAACCTTCTTTTCGGGAAGCGGACACGTATCCATTAAATTTTTTTGGATAACTGTACTGATTGCCAAAGCATAAGTTAGCCGATTATAAATCCATCGATGGAGAAAATCTTTTTTTATAATAAATGAACCGACCTGTTTTGTCAGCAGTACGGGGATTTTGCTCCTCAATATTCTTAAAGCGGGGACAATCAACCATAAATCATAAGAAGCCTGGGTATGAACTAAATCATACTTGCTGCGCCGAATAAGAAAAGATAATCTAAATATATTAGATAGATTCGATAACCAATTTGTTTTAATTGGATGAACAATTAATCCAAGATTATTCGCTTCAATATGAATTCTTGATTCTTTAACACACAAAAGCTCTACAGAGATATTTCTTTTTAGTAATTGTTTGCATGCCGTGAGGGTAAACATTTCCATCCCCCCCCAACTTTTTGATAAGCATGAATAAAGGATCTTCACGTGCTAATAAATCTTTCTTAGCTCTGCATTTTTGAAGTAGTGAAGAAGAATTTCGTCAAACTCATGTCCTTTCTCTGCCATAACTGCGGCACCAATTTGACAAAGTCCAACACCATGTCCCCATCCGGCGCCCAATATTTCGAACTTTTGTGGGATACCATTTTCTATTTCCGACTTCTCAATAACAATTGCTGAACTGTAAAGATGTGTTTTGGAAAGATATTTTCTTATTTCAAGTTCCTTCCCAATGGTCATAGTTCTGTTCGTACCGATTATTTTCAGCTTCGTTAAACGGGAAGACCTGCCTCTTTCTACCGGAATAAGGTCCAGAATATATCCGAAATCAATTCCGCTTTTAGTTTTTATTATTTCAGATAATTGTGTTTGTGTATAAACCACCTTCCATCGGAAAAAATCAGTAGTTTCCTGGTCATAATCTAAAAGCACCTGGGATAAAATTTTTTTATCTGTTGTACTGCAATATGATGGCGGATTTCCTTTTATCCATTTTATGGCGTTTCTTTCATTTGAAAAATCAGCATTGAAATTTTCAGCAGAAAATTTATAATCTGGTATTGAGGTTAGATAATCATACTTTACCGGTTCCCAAACATTTTCAAAGGATTCCGAAATACCTCCGCAAGATTTTGAATAACGCGTATCACAGATTTTTTCTTCACTCATAATCACTATGCCGTAGGTTTGTCGTACTGCATCGCGAGCAATCTCAGTAAAGATTTTTGTAACGCCCTGGTATCTTTGGCAATGATCATCTGCGCAAACATCAAACAATTCATGGTCCTCTCGATCGTACCATTTTATGTGTTCCATCTCAGATTCAATTAGGGAGGCATATTTTGCTTTAGCTTTTTTTAATAGCTTGGATTTCTCTATTTGAGCAAGTAGCCAGCTCCGCGAAACAATTGCATGTGCTTTCAACAACTGTAATGATGACTTTGCGCTCATTTCAGATGAGATAACACTTGTTAAATAATTTTCTATCGGCAAAATGTTAATAACAGCAATTTTGTCTTTATCTTTTTTTAGCTTGAGCAATCCCGAGAATCGCTGTTTTTCTTTTCTTTCCCAATGAAATTTTACACCAATGGTTACATCTCGAATGAGAAAGGTATCGGTTTTACTGTCCTTTGGTTCGAAAGTTATCTCAGACTTGGAAGCAAGCTTATCTTTTTCAGATTTACATACTATCTCATTGTTTAGAATTTCTGCTGTAAATCTTCCATTTAGGTTTTTTGAAATGGCATTTGTTTGATAGTCTCCATAAAGCTCGAAGGTGATTTTGGAGTTAGTGAGAATACCCACACTAATTAATGGTTCATTGAAGGCAGTTATCATAAAATTTAACAATGCAAATAAATAGTTATCGCATACTAAAATATAAGAATAAGAGAAATGAATAACTCAGAATAAAAACACCAGCCCCTTTTTTAATATGTAGTTGACAAACAATAGGGCTTTCGTTATTACCGTAAGAATTTACTTTGCCAGTACCATTTTGTTTATGAATATTCTATTGTTTACCACCATCTGATATAGATATAAGCCGCTCGGCAATCCTGCTGCATTAAACGTTACTTCATGGGTACCGCTTTGTTTCATGTCGTTCACTAACACGGCAATTTCACTTCCAAGAGCATCAAAAACTTTTATTGTTACGTGGCTTGTAAACGGTAGTTGATAACTTAAAGTTGTGATCGGATTAAACGGGTTCGGATAATTCTGAATTAAAGCATAATCAAGTATTCGATGGAAGTTTACTTCAATTTCATTTGAGTATTTAGAGCTTCCATCAAAATCAACTTGCCTAATTCTATACGAGTAAATATCATCGTTCAGGGGAACATCAACAAATGAGTAAAACTGCTTTTCCGTTGTTGTTCCTTTTCCACTAACGAATCCAATCGGCATCCATTCTGAAAGTGGAGAGGTTCTTTCAATCTCGAATCCTCTATTATTTGTTTCTGTGGATGTTTCCCACGTCAACTTGATTTTATTTCCGTCAATAATAGAAGTAAAATTGGTTAGCTCAACAGGAACAATTGCAGAGGAATCGAGCACGACAGCGTTCCAAACACTCAAATCTGTTCCATCTAATCTCATCCAAATGGGGAAAATCTTTCTATTAAAGGAGGCGATGTTTGTGTAATCTCCGAAAAAAACAGAAGCTGTTGGAGTAAATGAACTTTGGCTTACTTTAAAGTTCTCGAATGTTTCTCCTCCATCAACGGATTTCGCCACATATACATCAGTTACCAAGCCGGTTGTATTTCTCCTATCGTAAAAAACTACGAACAAATGTCCTGTCGTTTGATCAATTGACATCCAAGGGAAAAATTGATGGCGGGTTGTATTATCGTTATTCACTCTTAATGCCGGGGTCCATGTTTGTCCACCATTTATCGATTTACTTATAAAAACATCAGAGTTGTCTGCTCCATTTCTTTGATCACCCCAAAGCACATATATATTTCCGCGGGAAAATGTTCTGCTTGTATCGCATGCGGCTATAGGTAAACCGTTACAGCGATAAATTCCTGAAACATCAAAATCCCAACCGCCCGGTTGAGCGCTCACGAAAATGTCATTTCCCCAAGTCACACCTCCATCAGTCGATTTATCAAACATAATTCCCAAAGGACCAGACCATGCAGTATATACTTCGCCATTTAGTCCAACGGTTGGAACTGCACCTTCAACAGTCAAATCACCATCATAACAGTCTCCTCCTTTATCACTTACTCGTACTGGATTCGACCATGTAGTTCCGTTGTCAATTGACCGAGCAAACAAAATCCTAGAGCTGTCCAAAGAACTTGAACTTCCATAACTATCGAACTCTGTCCAAGTTACATATAGAAAGTTTTTGTATGGTGTATTTTGAAGATCAACTGCGAGCCATTCTTTGTCTTGTTCTTTAGGAGAATTAAATCCGATACCGGCACCTTGATTCCATGTTGCACCATTATCGGTAGAACGTTGAACAACTATTCTATCTATCCAGTATCCAGGCGAAGGAGGATTTGAAAGATGTGCATAAAACAAATTTCCTAATCCGTCGTACATTAAACAAGGATCACCCCAAACTCCTAAACTCGAAGTCATGTTGCTTTGTGTCCAAGTGATTCCCCCGTTTGATGAAGAATAGAAATACCGGATGTTTGCACCGGCAGCAAGCTGATTAGGATTTTTAGTATTTATTGCAATCGTAACCTCCTCGGGGTCAGAGCTTGTTGAGCTGCTGATTCTATAGTTTTGATATTGAGAAAAAATCGAAATAGAGAAGATAAGATAGAAAGCTATAAATATGTAGATTTTTTGATTCACGGTAATTCCCTAAAAAATTTTAAGAATGGCTGTATCAAAGATAAGATTTAGTAAAATAAAAAAACCACATAAAAAGTTGTATGTATGTTTAACAATCCTAACAACAATTACCGCCACAAGTGTTGGGAAGGACTTTCAGATTTAATTATCTTTGAACCACTTAGTTTTAATCAAATATTTTCTAAATAAATCTCATTGCTTGTGCTCAAGAATCGTTCGTTAGTTACATATTTACTTGTTTTTTTTGTTCTATTAATTCTGCTGAGAGCAATTAGTATAATTAATATCGGCTATACGGAGTTAGTTGGCTATGCACTTATTTTTTATGGAATCGGAACTGTTTATACTTTTATGGGGAAGAATCAAAAGAAATTATTATTCATAGGTGCAGTGTCCTTTTTAATAGGAGTAGAATTTTTTATCACAAGTAACTATGATTTTCTGAAAGTTTCGCATATTGTTTTACCATCTATCTTCTTTATTCTTGGTACGGCATTTTTAATTTTATTTATAGATGATTTTTCTAATCGGTTGATGCTTACCATTTCGGTAATCTTTTTGATCTCAGGAATATTTTTCTTTGCGAAACTGGGAACTTTTAATCTTTCTGATTTTTTAAGATCTTCGTTAAGCATAACTATTAAATATTGGCCTGTTATAATTATTGTAACTGCATTAATTTTATTATTAAGAAAAGATAATAGGAATTAAAAAATGAAAAGAATTTTCCTTCCGCTAGTTATAATTTCCGTAGTTGTTTGCTCACAATCTAAATCTTTTTCGCAGCAGGTAAAAATAATTGAGCCAATTGTTGTTCTTGCCTCTGGTGTTGAAGAATATTTTATGCCCAAAATTTCTCTGGATGGAAAGATGGTTGCATTTTGCGGATTAGATAATAACGGAATTTTTGTGACAGATTATTTCGGAGGAGAAATAAAACATCTGACTTATTATGCTGCTGCGGGCTGGAACATGAAGTGGTCAAAAAATTCCGATGCTATAGCCACACGAGTTAATTTTTGGTCAACTGATTACAAGACTAAAAAAAGTGCTGTAATGCTGTTCGATTTACAAGGGAAGGAGCAGAATCTTTCAGGTAATTTGGATGAAGTTGGAATGCCCTTCTGGTCTGAAAACGGAAATTCAATTTGGTGGGAAGAGGGAAAATCAAATTTTAAAAGTTTTGTTTTGAAAATTACTGAAGATGAGTTAGTAAAGATCAATAACAGTAACAATGTCTTTGAAATAAAAAACGGAAATGTAGTTTTATCAAAACCTGTTGAAGGAGAATATTTATTTGTCGAGTGGACGCCAGATAACACAAAAGCGGCGATAAGTGTTGTTGGGGAGGGAATTTTTGTGTTCGATTCCAAAACAGAAAAAATATATGACTTTGGTATTGGTGAATATCCATCATGGATAAACAATGAACAGCTTGTGTTCATGGTTGTTGATGACGATGGGCATAAAATCAAAGACTCTGAAATTTACTGCTACAATTATGATGGAAAGTTTCTCGCAGATTTAACTTATGGCTTTGATAAACCCGCATTGTATCCTTCTGCGAATCGTGATGGCAAAATTGTTTTTCAGTCTCTCGATGGAAAAATCTATAAAATGCAAATTGACATAAAGTAGGACGGACGTTCTTGTCTGTATTGGAGCGTTTATGGCATCAAAAGAAATAAGACAACAATTTTTAGACTTCTTCAAAAGCAAAGAACACAAAATAGTTGCAAGTTCGCCGGTTGTTCCGTTTGATGATCCCACTTTACTTTTTACTAATGCCGGGATGAATCAATTTAAAGATGTGTTTTTGGGAAAAGGGACTCGCGATTATAAACGTGCGGTTGATACTCAAAAATGTATTCGCGTAAGCGGAAAGCACAATGACTTAGAAGAAGTAGGACACGACACTTACCATCACACTTTTTTTGAAATGCTCGGCAATTGGTCTTTCGGAGATTATTACAAGTCAGAAGCCATCGAATGGGCTTGGGAACTACTGACTAAAGTGTGGAAACTTCCGAAAGAAAGATTGTGGGCAACAGTTTACAGAACCGACGATGAAGCATTTAACTATTGGAAAACTAAAACTGATATAAATCCCAAACATATTTTACGTTTTGATGAAAAAGATAATTTTTGGGAAATGGGGGATACAGGACCTTGCGGACCTTGTTCTGAAATTCACATTAATGTTGGAAACGATTTTGATAATCCTAAGTATGTTAATGCCGGAGTTGCGGAATGTATAGAGATTTGGAATCTCGTTTTCATTCAGTACAACAGAGATGAAAAAGGAATCCTTCATGAACTTCCAGCCAAGCATGTTGATACAGGAATGGGATTCGAGCGTGTGTGTGCTGTGCTTCAAAAGAAAAATTCCAACTACGATAGCGATGTTTTTACTCCATTGATTAACGAAGTTGCGAATATGTCGGGTTTGCAGTATGAAAAAGCAACCGAAGAGCAGAGAGTTGCAATGCGTGTTGCAGCAGATCATATCCGCACGCTAACATTTGCAATTGCTGATGGTGCTGTTCCTGGAAATGATGGGAGAGGTTATGTGCTTAGAAGGATATTGCGACGTGCTGCGCGTTACGGAAGAAAGCTAAATCTGAACAAGCCATTTCTTTTTGAACTCGTTGATGTTCTAGTTAAAACTATGAGCGATGTTTTTCCCGAAATAAAAGAAAAGAAAGATTATGTAAAGAAAGTTATCAAAGGTGAAGAGGAAAACTTTAATGCAACATTGGATCGCGGAATTCAAAAATTTAATGAAATTGTATTGGAACTAGTTAGGTGGAATTCACACACGGTAAATGAAAAGGGATTACTGGAAAGTAGATATGATTTAGTAGTATTAAATGACAATGAAACCATCCAGGTTATTGAGAGATCCGAAAAGCAACAAGCAGAGTTTCAAAGAAAACTAGGCGAAGGTGGCTGGCCTGATAGTGAATGGGATGGCATAAACAAATTTAATATTAAAATTAATGATTGGAAACCGGAATATACTACTAAATTTTTCAACAGACCTCTGATAATAAAAGGCGAAGATGTATTTAAACTCTATGATACTTTCGGATTCCCCGTGGATCTGACGAATATCATGGCGAAAGAAAAGGGATTTGTAATCGATGAAGCCGGATTTAATGAGCTTATGAACGCGCAAAAGCAAAGGGCAAGAGAGTCTACAAGGGATAAATTCGCTTCAGTTAGTGTTGCATTTGACATTCAGATTTCAATTGAGACAATACAGAAAAAAACAGAGTTTACTGGATATGATGAACTAAAATCAACCTCAAAAATCATCGGGTATAAAAAAGAGAAAAGTAATGACTTGGTCATTCTTGATAAAACTCCTTTTTATGTTGAAGCAGGCGGACAGATTGATGATCTTGGAAATCTTATCACAAAAAACATAAAGCTGCCGGTAGTTGATGTTACAAAAATTGATGATAAAACAATTCATGTTATCGAGAACGAAACGAACATTTTAATTTCTGCAGGAGCCGATGCGATTGCCGAGGTTGATGAGCAAAGGCGATGGGATATTATGCGCAATCATACCGCTACTCACTTTATGCATTCAGCTTTAAGAAAGATTCTTGGAACACATGTTCATCAAGCTGGCTCATATGTTGGTCCGGATAGATTGAGATTTGACTTCACTCATTTTGCTAAACTTTCTCCTAGTGAACTAAAGGATATTGAAGCATTAGTAAATGAAGAACTTAGAAAAAATATGCGGCTTGAGCATCATCGCAATATTCCTTTTGAGGTCGCAAAGAAAATGGGTGCGCTGATGTTCTTTGGCGATAAGTATGGAGATAAAGTAAATGTTGTTCAATTCGGAGATTTTAGCTTAGAATTCTGCGGCGGTACGCATGTTCAAAATTCATCTCAAATTGGTTTGTTTAAGGTTATCAGTGAGTCCTCAATCGCCAGCGGAGTTCGCAGAATTGAAGCCGTAACTGGTTTAGGAATTGAGAAATATATTGAAAGCCAAATTGAAAAGCTGAAACATTCCGATGAAAGGATTGCAGAGCTGCTTGAAGCAAAAAAGAAATTGGAGAAGGAAATATCCGAGCTGATGCTTAAGGAAAAGCTCGGACAAGTAGATTCAATTCTGTCTAATCCGAATTCTGTAAATGGAATTAATGTTTACAAATCAATTGTAACTGTTGCAAATGCTGAAGAGCTAAAAAGCATGGGAGATGAGCTACGCAGCAAAATAAAAAGCGGAGTTGGAGTTTTATTTTCTGTTGTTGATGAAAAGGTAAGCATTGTCTGTGTTATTTCGGATGATCTTATCAAAGAGAAAAAGCTAAGTGCTGGAAAAATTGTCGGTGAAATTGCAAAGCTTGTCGGTGGTGGCGGTGGTGGCAAAAATCACCTTGCAACTGCAGGCGGAAAAGACGTTGCAAATGTTCAAGCCGCATTAAGTAAGGTTGAGGAAGTCGTTCGGAAGTTTTAGTATTCGCTATTAGGGTTAACCTTCGAGGTTTATACTGCAACCTCGAAGGTTTTTTTGTATGCTCTACATCATATCACACTTTCTTTTCCTTTTATTGAGACAACTTTTCACTTAGCTTTGCTGCCAATTATAAACTTAATAGGAGTAAAAATGGCTAATAAAAAAGTGATTGCCGTACTCGGTGCAACAGGTGCACAGGGCGGCGGTTTGGTTCGTGCAATCTTAAATGATAAACCAAGCGAGTATAGTGTACGAGCATTGACACGCGATGTTAATTCATCAAAAGCAAAAGCGCTCGCTGATATGGGTGCAGAAATTGTTTCTGTTGATATTGATAATTACGAAAGTATCCGCACTGCATTTATAGGAGCATACGGAGTTTACGCAGTAACATTTTTCTGGGAACACTTTTCAGCGGAGAAGGAAATTGCTCAAATAGAATCAATTGCCAAAGCAGCAAAAGCAGCAAATGTCAAGCATATCATCTGGTCAACATTGGAAGATACACGCAATTGGGTTCCGTTATCTGATAATAGAATGCCCACCATTCATGGAAAGTATAAAGTTCCGCATTTCGATTCTAAAGGGGGTTCCGATAAATTTTTTACTGATTTGAACTTGCCTGTAACATTTCTGTTAACATCCTTCTATTGGGAAAATTTTATTTACTTCGGAATGGGACCTAAAAGAGGGCAGGATGGTAAGCTTACACTTACCATTCCGATAGGAGACAGAAAGCTTCCCAGCATATCGGCCGAGGATATTGGAAAATGTGCGTACAGTATCTTCAAAAAGGGAAATGAATTTATTGGAAAGAGAGTTGGGATAGCAGGGGAGCATTTGACAGGTAAAGTGATGGCAAATACTTTTACAAAAACTTTAGGCGAGGAAGTTGTTTATAACGCAGTTCCTTTTGATGTTTACCGCAGTTTCGGTTTTCCAGGCGCGGATGATCTCGGAAACATGTTTCAGTATAACCACGATTTTGCAGATTACTTCTGTGGAGCGAGAAGTATTGAATTCTCAAAATCGCTTAATCCTTCTCTTAAAAGTTTCGATACTTGGTTAAAAGAAAATAAAGAAAAAATACCTCTCTAATAATTTTATAATCAGCTTAAGTACAACCTTCGAGGTTTTGTATTGTAACCTCGAAGGTTTTTTATTACTTATTTTTTGGCAAAATATTCCGCAAGCTTTGGTGGTGGAACAGGAGCTGGTACTTTGTTCCTAATGGGGGGCAAACTTTTAAGATAAGCATAGATCGCTTTAAGATCCTCATCTGTCTTTTGAGCGAATACCTGCCAGGGCATTGGAGGCAGTAATGGTCTGCCAACACCCATAAACTTACCTTCTCTCAGAGTTTTAATAAACATTTCCTCTGAAAGCGTACCAATTCCGGTCTCATTATCCGGTGTTAGATTTGAAGCATATGAAATTCCCCATGGACCTACCCATGCGGCAAGGTTTTTTTCAGTTACATACCAATTACCTGGCGCAACGGTTTTTAAATCCAGTGGTGGAAGTGTACCGTCTTCTGGGAAACCTGCAAGTGTTTTGGTAGTATCGAAATCAGGTCCATGCGGAGTCATGATTTTAGGTGTGTGACAATCACCGCAGCCGCCGGTAGTGACTATGTATTTACCGCGCGCTACTAGTTCATCCTGCGACAGCATTTTATGCTCTCCCTGCTGGGTACAATTAAATTGTAAAAAAACAAATACCAGAAACACTGCATTTGTAAACGCAATGAACAAAAAGTTTCTCATAGAAACTCCTTTAAATTATTTAGTAAAAATTGAATTAACCTGACCGGTAGTTGCGCGGCAGAGGCAGCGTGTATAGTTGAAAGATCTCCTTAGAATTGGTGATGCAAAATCTTTCGCTCAATGAATAATAAAAGTTATCCAGCATTAATCCGAAAAGCAATTTGGATAAGTGTTAGCCATCACCCAGATTTGGCAGGACAGTTAAATAATTGTGATATGAATCTTTTAATATAAAATTTCTGTGGAATGATTAGGATAATTTGGAGAATCAATAAAACGAGTTAACGCAATTCTAGTATTTTTCAAAACCAGTGTTTATAAAATGTGAACGGCGCAAATAACTATGGTAAAAGATCACCAAAGCTTCTGCTGAAGCTGACAGTTCCATTGAACATGACAGTAAACGCCCAGTAGTGCCTGTAAATACAACCAGCAGGACAATCGTTCCAACCCTTACTAAATTCAATCTTTAAGTAGTCGGATTCAATCAAAGCATTAATATCGTCACCATCGCCAACGGTTCTGTTCTCCTCTGCGAAAAGAACTCCATCAATTGTCTGAAATTTTTTTCCCAACGCAAAAATATTAATCGGTGCTGATGATTCCAGCACTGCAGCATGAATTAATTGCATTGCATAATAGTTTATCAATTGCAAATCGTACTTATTCACTAAAGAATCAATTTGTAAATTTCCTGTTAAACGCTGTCCATGGCGCCAATTGTTTACCCAGTTTTTTGTACTGTCCACTACAACAAGTATAGAACGTTGTTCCGGTCTTCGAAAAGAATGGATTTTATAAATATTAAATACTGAATCTCGTGCGGCAAGTGTGACAGCGTTGTAAGTATGGACGAGTCCGTGGTAATAAAAGTCAACCAATTCTTGCGGCAGGGTTATTAATGTTGGTTTGCTTTGCAGATCTGAATGAACATCTCGTAGAGCTAATCTTGATGCATCTTCCTTCAGCCAAGCTTTTATGGAATCCGGAATTAAAGAATCGTTTCCAGGAACAATTTGCTTTCCCTTTGTCCATTTGCTAGTGTAAATTGTTTCTGTAAGATTACAGGACAATAGAAAAATAATTGCTAACAGAATGAGGTATATTAGAAGGGTTTTCATTTCATTTTCTTGTTAGAACATAATCAAATATGTCTTTAGAAAAAAGATATGAGTTCTTCGCTAACCAATCATCGAATAAAAACAAACTATATGAACAGCTTTGTACTCATTCTAATTTCTTCACAAGGTTTTAATAATCCTTGCCCAACAAAAATTGTGAGATTGTTTTCATAAGGCATTGCATAATCCGATTTGTGAAAGCCAATTGCTCTAACATCTCTAAGTGAATGAAGACAATCTTCTATGGTTCCACCAATAATAATAAAAGTCGTGTTGTTATTTACGTTGGGCCACCAATACCAATAGCTGTTATGGGGGCAAATAACTTTCGGAAGGAGATATTTCCTGCTGAAATATTCTATTGCACCAGCTTTTCCATAATTGCTGCAGTAAACAAGAGTATTTTTTCTTTCTTCTTCGGGTAAAGATTGATAAACTTTTGAAACATTCTTTGCGAGGTCTTCCCAGCCGAACATATCTGAATAAAATTGAGGTAATATGGTTTTATGTCCTTCATTGTTTGGTGGCTCTAATCCAATGAATGATTGGTAACGGATAAAAGTGTCGGGTGCAAGAAGAGGGCGCGCAAATGGCGAGATAACAATTCCCATAATTATTACAGGAAAAGCAATTGAATATTTAAGCCAGCTTTTTCCGCCAATGCTCCACTTCTCAATCATAACAGCACCACCAGCAAATAGAATCTGATATGCTGCGGCAATGTATTCTCCTTTGCTGTGTCCGTTTATTAAGAGAATTAAAAATGCAGCGATCCAAATGAATATAACAACGTTATTTTTTTTGCCGTCTTGATTGAAGAAGAAGTAATAAAATCCAGGTAACCAAATAAGAATTGTCAGTGGATTTAGAATTAATATTTGATCTATGATGAAAGTTAGCGGAGTAAGTCCGCCATACTTTCTTGATGCAGCATTCCGCATAAACTCAAAATGAGCAAAATCATGAGTGATATTCCAAATAATAAATGGAGAGAAAATAAGAAGCGCAATAAGTGCCGCCAGGTAAGGATATTTAGTCTTTAAATCTCTTTTCAAAGGAGTAAGTAATATCCCAAGGAGAACTCCGACAGATAACCACAACATGCTGGTTTTGTTAAGCAACCCAAGTCCGATTATAATACCCAGCCAAATCCAGTATTTCTTCTTTTCTTCTTGCAAGATTCTTAAAAGAAAATAAGCAGATGTGATCCAGAAAAGAAAATCAAAAGTGTTCATTGAGAAGATTGTATTCATTCCAAGAAAGATTGGAGTTGTCATATATGCTAACATTGCTATAGTAATAGATGTTCTCCCCCCTCCCAATCTTCTTGTAAATATTCCAAGCATAAACAAACTTGCTGAAGAAAAAATTGCGGGGACGAGCCGTATTGCTAAAAGCGTATCGCCAAATAACCATTTCCATATCGCAAGAATGTAGATTGATAGTGGCGGATGATCAACGTAACCGAGATCAATTCTGTTTGCACAAGCTAAATAATAGAGCTCATCACGAAAGATTCCATATGCAAAAAATCCAGTTGTCACCAAGTAGATAGCCAGATTGATAAGTGACAGAGCGATTATTAATGCGGGTAAGGGTTTGTGTTCGGTTTTCATATTTTTACGAAGATTTTAACTTTGTGTATCATAAAGTTAACGATTAATTTTTTTTGTTTGAAGCCATTAAATTCTTATTCATTAGTTTCGTTTAAATATTAAAATATTTGTAGTTTTCATCAGTTGCTTATGGAAAAATCATGTCAAAAACTAAATTAAAATACATTTGCTCAAATTGTGGATATGAATCATTAAGATGGATAGGTAAGTGCCCCGAATGCGAAAATTGGAATTCATTTGTTGAGGAATTAGTTGAGAGTGGTAAAAAAAAATATATATCGGCTAAAAGTAATGTAACAATCAGTAGAATAAATGAAATAACAGCCACCGAAGAAGAGAGAATTAAGACCAGCATTGAGGAGTTTGACAGAGTGCTCGGCGGAGGGTTGATGCCAGGTTCAATAATTCTTCTTGGTGGTGATCCTGGAATCGGTAAATCTACACTTGCAATGCAAGCATGTGCTAATCTTAAGGCCTCAGTTTTGTATGTGTCTGGAGAAGAATCATCCAAACAAATAAAACTCCGTGCGGAAAGATTGAAAATTACATCGGAAGATTTTTATGTAATGCCGGAAACTGATCTCCATACCATTTTAGAGACCATTGAAAAAATTTCTCCCTCCGTAGTTGTTATTGACTCAATTCAAACTGTTGCCTTAAGCGAACTTGATAATTCTCCTGGAACGATGACCCAAATACGAGAATGTACGGTAGCGTTAATGGAAAAAGCAAAGAAAAAACATTTTTGTGTTATTGTTATTGGACATGTAACAAAAGAGGGCCTAATAGCAGGTCCTAAAATTCTTGAACACATTGTAGATACTGTTGTTCAATTTGAAGGCGAACACCATCATTCATTCAGGATTCTCAGAGCACAGAAAAACAGGTTCGGCAGTACAAATGAAATTGGTGTTTTTGAAATGCAAGAAGATGGATTAGTTGAGGTTAAAAATCCAAGTAAATTATTTTTAAGTGAGCGTGAAAGAAAAACTTCCGGTTCTGTTGTAACATCCAGCATTGAGGGATCGAGACCAATATTATTAGAAGTGCAGGCATTAGTTACTCCATCCAACTTTGGAAATCCGCAGCGAGTTGCGACAGGATTTGATTACAGAAGGTTAGCAATTCTCCTTGCTGTAATTGAGAAGCGCGCGGGGCTAAGATTGTCGGCAAACAATGTATTTATAAATATGGCAGGTGGAATAAGAATAACTGAACCCGCAATTGATTTGGCTGTCTGCTGCAGCATTGCATCGAGCTTATTGGATAGAGTGATTAACAACGAAACTCTGATTATCGGTGAAGTTGGTTTGGGAGGAGAAGTTAGAAGTGTAGGTCATATAGATAAAAGAATTCAAGAAGCAGAGAAACTTGGATTTAAGTCGGCGATAATTCCTGCTTATAATTTGAAATCAATAAAAGAGTCTTCAATTAATATCATCCCGGTTGAGAACTTAATTTCCACAATAAACAGAATAATGCCTTAAATAAAAGGGTAAACCCGCATCTGATTTAGATCACTGTAGAAAAAAGCTTTCAATTTCAAAATAAAATTCTTTTGTATTTTTAAAATTTTAGTTGTATGTTCAATCAAGGTTCTTTTGAACCGAGTTTATTTTATTACTTATTTTTTGTGAGGTTACTTAGTGGGTACTAAACTCTTCGTGGGAAGTCTTCCCTGGTCCGTTAACGACGATGCTTTGAAAGCTGCTTTTGAAGCACATGGCAAAGTTGTTTCTGCCAAAGTTATTACCGACCGCCAATCCGGTAGATCTAAAGGATACGGTTTCGTAGAAATGGCAGAAGAATCTGATGCGAGCAATGCTATTCAGGCTCTTAACGGAAAAGATCTGAACGGAAGGAATATCGTTGTTAGCGAAGCAAAGTCAAAGGGCTAAGAAATTAACAACTGATTCTCTGGGCGCTCTATCGAGCGCTTTTTTATTTTAAAACTTTTCCCTCTTTGCTGACTTGAATCTATCTTAATAAAGTATTTTTGTTATGATCTCTGTTCAAAAATAAACTATAAAAAATCATTTTGTTTTTTTAAGGCAGGAATTATTATCTTCTAATTAGAAAACAAAGGAAATTGCACGGAGAAAATTTATGCGATACTTAATAAAAATATTTATCACATCTCTCTTATCGGCAATGGCTGTTTCTGCTTATCAGAAAACGACTTTCCAAAGTTACTCGGAATCAGATTCGACAGACATCCTATGGAATTATCTCGATTCATCTCTTACTGTTGCTTCAAACGCTGCATATGCAAAAGAAATACTAAGAAAATATATAAATGCAATTGGCGGCGAAGATTTACTTCGAGGTGTTTATGATAGGGTAACAGATATAAAAGGAATAGTACAAGGAATTGAAACAGAAATCGTGTTTTACCAGAAAGCACCCAACAAACTTTGTCAAAAAATAATCGTTGGTGAGATTGAGCAAAAAATAATTTTTGATGGTACAAAGGGATTAAAAAAAACAGGAGAAACCAGCCAAGAAATCGCAGGAGATGAATTAGTAAAGCTAAGTTATGATGCTGTCATGAATTTAATTCTTAATCCTGAAATGTATAATGTAAAACTTCAATACAGTGGAAAAGAAAAAGTTAATGACCGCGATACGTATAAGCTTTTACTTGTTCTTCCAAATGGCGCTGAATGGTCTCAGAATTACGATATGGAATCAGGATTGAAGCTTCGAGATTCTAAAGAAATCTTTACTCCACAAGGGAAGTATCAGCAAGTTACGGAGTTCGATGATTACCGAAGTGTTGATGGTATTCAATATCCATTTAAGATCAAACAATATCTTGGAAACCACATACTTGATTTTACAATTGAATCAATACAAGTGAATACTGGAATATCTGATGAAATCTTTCTTATTGAGTAATGTTTTCAAACTATTGAGCATTCAGAATATAGGAAACCACGGGCGTACCGTTTTCATCAATAACTTCTAAAAAAGCATAATCCTTTTCACCAAACACAAAACTAACCTTACCGTATGTATGACCATTTCCGTCATATGTTCCTTGGTTCCAAATATTAAGCCCACCTTCTTCCAATTTTTTATGGAGGAGCGAGTTATTAACATCCAGGTTTGAAGCGCTTATCTCAGGAATGAGAGAGTTTATACCGTCATCTATATATGAAGAATGACTATCTCCGCTTATTACTAAAATGTTTTTAATATTATTCTCTTTTATGGTTGTCAGTAATGAATTAATATCATTTGGAAATCCAGCCCATTTATCAATTGCGTCTTCTTTCATCCACTGATATTTTTTCAAGAGAGCAGCATTCTGAAAAACTTTTCCATAACTAGGATTGAATAAAACTGTTGATACAATCACTTTCCATTTTGCGGAAGATTTTTTTAATGAATTGAGTAACCAATCAAGTTGATTTTCTCCAGGGATGTCATAGCCAGCAAGCATCGAGTGATGCTTGGGAGGATTGAAATTACCACTTGCATCAAGAGAATTAAGGTTACGGTTTCGCTGTGAGCGGCAGTCAAGAATAAAAAACTCGACATCGCCAAATACAAAGCTTTGCCAAATTCCACTTCCGGAATTTTTAAGTGGGTAATGCGGAAAGAATGTTTTATATGCCCAAAGTGAATTTTGTTTTGCAGGATCAGTTCCATCCGGGTTATTGGCAGCAAAATCATGATCATCGTAAGCATACATCATAGGCATTTGAGATAAGACTTCACCGACAAATGGATAATTGTAATTGTATTTTGATTGATACGTTTTCTCTATTAAATCCATGCTTGTATTAAATCGGAAACCATATTTTTTTTCTGTTGTGTCGGGGTATGTCCAATCTCCAATCTGAATGAAAAAACGGAGCGAGTCGTGTGCAACTATAGGAAAAATCTCGGGGTTCCATTTTGAATAACCCGATTGCTGGCATGAACCAAAGCCAAAAGAGAAATTATAATTTTTTTCAGTTGGGAAAGTTTTAAACAAATGCCAGCGTTTTGAAGCTATCCCACTTACTATTGCACGGTAGTAATAATTGGTGTTTGGCTGCAAGTTTTGAACGGGAATCTTAATGTAATTATAGTGCAATGTATCCGATATAAAAACATCAGAATAGAAAGATGGAGTCGGATTGTTTTGAGAAAATAATTCTATCTGAACATTTTGTGGTTTATAGGTCTTAACAAGAAAGATAGCAGAGCTTTGAGTTACTCCACCGACAAAAGGACCCAAATTTAGCTGGGCAAAATTGGGAATGACGACTGTGCTAAGAATGGCAAAGATTAATTTTACTCTCATTTTTTACTCGATTAATTTTATGATTAATTTCAAAGACACTCGATGATAAGTATTAAAATAATCAATTTTATTTTCCTTTTAAGACCCAAATCCGATATTTTTACAATCAATTACATGAGTAATCTTCATAATAATTAATGTCTGCACAAAAATATTCCGTAATTGTTTTTGATCTTGGTAATGTGTTGTTGAATTTTGATTACAACATCGCAGTAGAGAAGCTTGATAAAATTGAATTCGGGCTTGGTAAAAAATTTTTGGAATATCATAAGAGTAATTACCACATTCATCGTTCATTTGAAAAAGGAGAAATTGACGAGAAGCAATTTATTAAGCGGGCATTAGCAGCAGTTGATTATAAAGTGGACGCCGAGAGTTTTTGCAAAATATACTCTGAGATATTTACACCAAATGATAAAGTTATTTCACTTCTGCCGAAATTAAAAAAGAAATATGAGTTGATCTTACTTTCGAACACCGATCCACTTCATAAAAAATACGGATGGGAAAGTTATAGTTTCTTGCCTTACTTTGATCATAAAGTGTTATCCTTCGAAGTTGGAGCAGCGAAGCCGGAGGCGAAAATTTATGAAACAGTCGAAAGACTATCAAAGGTTGTACCACAAGAACATTTATACATCGATGATATTGCCGATTACGTTGCGATGGCTAAGAAATTAAGTTGGGATTCAATACAATTTTTAAATTACAACCAATTGTACAGTGAACTTAATGTGCGGGGGGTGTTTTCTGTCGGTGAGTAATTCTAAATATTGTTTGATCATTTTAATGCTGAATTGCTTTTTGCTTTATTCAGGATGTAAAAAAGAAGAAAAGTATGTGATGACAGGTGAAGATTCGTTGAGAATTAAGTTAACTGCAATATCAGATTCTCTCGAAAAAGAATTCTTGAAAAGACCGGCTAATTACAAAATATATTATCCCAAACGAGGAAATGGCTATTCAAAACTTTTGAGAAAATTTGGACAAAATGGTGCTGATTTAATTCTTGCTTTAAACAGGATTGATCGCAAAAATTTAAAGAGAAGAGATTCGGTAGTTGTTCCTGATACCTTTGTGAATAATTGGAAATATTATTCTCCATTTCCTCTCAAAGTTGAAGATGCGTTTCAAATTCCCAAATTAATTTTAGTGTCACAAAAAATTCAAGCGTTTGGGGCATACCAATTGGGAAATTTGATTTTGTGGGGGCCAACAAGCACGGGAAAAGAAGAGACCTTAACACCCAATGGATTATTTCATACCAACTGGAAAGCAAAAGAAACCATAAGTACAATTGATGATGGGTGGATTTTAAAATGGTATTTTAATCTCGATAATTTTGAAGGAGTGTCACTTCATCAATATGAAATGCCTGGTTATCCTGCAAGTCATTCGTGTGTTCGTCTATATGAAAAAGATGCTGAATGGATTTATGATTGGGCAGATCAATGGATTGTTACTGCGGATGAAGAATCAACCCTTGCTTATGGAACGCCGGTAATAATATTTGATGAATATGCTTTTGATTCTCCCAAACCATGGAGAGAATTAGTGGACGACCCTGAAGAAGGAAAAATTTCGGTTGGTGAAATAGAAGATCAACTTGATGACTATCGCGATTTGATTTTAGAGAGAAAGAAGAAAAGAATTGAATTGATTACAAGACAGGATTCAATTAAACTGGCAAACAAAATTCGAAGCAAACATTTATAATACACATACTACAATTCAACTATTCATAAATAATTGGTGGACACAATGAAAAAAATAATTTTGTTTTCAATTATAATTCTAATCTTAGCATCCGTCGGATGTGAAAAAAAAGAGGATAAAATGAAGCAAACTCAAAGTACAGAGCAAGATAACTTTAAATATCAGACTGAAAAGTTTGCAGATCTTGCCATCCTTCGTTATAAAGTTCCCGGATTTGAGGAATTATCTTTGAAACAGAAAGAGCTGGTCTATTATTTATACGAAGCTGCTTTGTGCGGTAGAGATATTTATTACGATCAGAATTACAAAAGCAATCTGATCATAAGAAAAACTTTAGATGGTATAGTTCGCTCGTATAAAGGCGATAGACAAACAGACGAGTTCAAGAAATTTATAATATACACAAAGCGAGTATGGTTCTCAAATGGAATTCACCATCATTATGCAAATAAAAAATTCATTCCTGAATTTTCAACAGAATATTTTACAAACTTGCTTCAAAATTCTGATGGGAAATTATTGCCAATTACGGATAATCAGACTATAGATGATCTTCGAGCAAAGCTAATTCCAATCATGTTTAATCCAAACATTGATGTACAAAAAGTTAATTTAAGTCCAGGTGTTGATTTAATAAAAGCATCGGCAGTAAATTTTTATGAAGGTACATCACAAAAAGAAGTGGAGAATTATTATAAAAATTTGTCAGTAAAGAACGATACAACTCCAGTTTGGTACGGATTAAATTCAAAGATGGTCAAAGAAAATGGAGCATTAAAGGAAAAAGTCTGGAAGGTTGGGGGGATGTATTCGTCTGCAATCGAAAAAATAGTTTACTGGTTGGAGAAAGCTACTGCTGTTGCAGAAAATGATCTGCAAAGAGTAACTCTGCAAAAATTAATTGAATACTACAAAACAGGCGATCTTAAAAAGTGGGATGAGTACAATATCCTTTGGGTACGAGATACGATTTCAAGTGTGGATGCAGTAAATGGATTTATCGAAGTCTATAACGACCCGCTTGGCTACAAAGGTTCTTATGAAGCAATAGTTTCAATTAAAGATTTGGAAGCAACCAAAAGAATTGAAGCAATAAGCAAACAAGCTCAGTGGTTCGAGGATAATTCAACCATACCAGATGAATATAAGAAGAAAGATGTCGTAGGAATTTCAGCTAAGGTTATTACTGTAGTTGTAGAATGTGGCGATGCTTCGCCGTCCACTCCAATCGGGATTAATCTGCCCAACTCAAACTGGATAAGAAAAGTTCATGGATCAAAATCAGTCAACCTTGGCAACATAGTTCATTCTTATGATAAAGCAAGCTCAGAAGAAGTTTTAAAAGAATTTTATTATTCAGATGAAGAAATCAAAAGGGCTAAAGAGTTTGGTTCTCTCGCAGATAATCTGCATACGGACCTTCACGAAGTGATTGGTCATGCATCTGGTCAAATCAAACAAGGAGTTGGAACGCCAAAACAGACATTAAAAAACTATGCTTCTACAATCGAAGAAGCCAGGGCTGATTTGGTTGCGTTGTATTACGGGATTGATCAAAAGCTTGTTGATATAGGAGTGATGCCAAGTGTTGAAGCTGGTAAAGCCGAGTACGATAAGTATGTTAGAAATGGTTTACAGCTTCAGCTGAATAGAATTGAATTCGGGGATAATATAGAAGAGTCTCACATGAGAAATCGCCAGTTGATAGCAAAGTGGGCATACGAAAAGGGAATAAATGAAAATGTTATTGAGAAGAGAGTTAAAGATGGAAAAACTTATTTTGTTATAAATGATTATCAAAAACTGCGAGTACTCTTTGGGCAATTATTGAGGGAAACTCAAAGGATAACATCTGAAGGAGATTATGAAGCTGCAAAAAATTTGGTTGAGGCGTATGGGGTAAAGGTTGATAAAGATATTCATAAAGAAGTTAAAGAGAGATTTGCAAGGCTTGATATTGCTCCATACAAGGGCTTTATTAATCCTGTTCTAAAACCCGTGTATGATGGTGAAAAAATTGTTGATGTTAAAATAGAATACCCAGAAGATTTTGTTGAGCAAATGCTTTACTATGATGAAAACTATTCCCTGCTTCCATATAAAAATTAATTACAAGGGCAATATCATATATATAAATTTCTTTTCCTTTGGAATAAAGATGTAACAAATCTATGGAAATTACTCACGATATCGAGAAGCAAAAATTTTTTGTTGTCATTGATGGGTTTGAATCTCATCTTGAATACACTCAATCGGGAAACATCTTAAATTTCAATCACACTTTTGTTCCGAATGCACATAGAGGGAAAGGAATAGCAGGTAAATTAGTAGAAGCAGGATTAAATTATGCAAGAGAAAACAATTTTAAAGTGATTCCAAATTGCTCTTATGTTGCCTCTTTCATTGAAAAGAATGATAAATATAAAGATCTTTTGGTTTAATAAGGTAAGCGGACAGTTTCTATCCGCTTTATAAAGAGGGGGAATTACTTTTTCAGTTTTGCATTTAGTACTAACATTGGGCCTGTGATAGCTCTGGAAACCGGACAAGTTGTTTTTGTCTGTTCAGAAAATTCGAGGAATTTTTTTTCATCTATCCCTGGGACATCGCCAACCGTATCCAACTCAATTTTTGTAATTGTAAAACCTGCTTCCAGTTTTTCGATATAAACTTTTGCATCTGTTTTAATTGAGTTCACAGTAAATCCCGCCTTGGAAAGATTGTTTGCAAAAGCCATTGAAAAACACGCTGAATGAGCTGCTCCAATTAATTCCTCGGGATTGGTTTCATTTCCCGATTCAAATCTTGATACAAAATTATAAGCGACATTTTTAAGCACACCACTTTCTGATGAGATGGTTCCAGTTCCCTTTACTAAATTCCCTTTCCATTCTGCATTTGCTTTTCTTACAGGCATTGTAATATTCCTTTCGTTAAGTTGTTTAAATTATTTTTGAGAAAAATTATGAGCAAATATAAATGATTCGGTGGATAAATCTTTGTAAGCGTGTCACACTAAGCACAAAAGTTTAAAATTGATTAGATGAATAAAAGATTAAAGCAAATAGTAAAAATTTAATGTGTTATGAAAAAAATACTTTGATTTTGTTCAAAGAAAGTAAAGCTTGTTTTTCCGAAATATTATTGACAATTTCAACAAATAATTTTACACACCTGCTTGTTGGAATGTGTTCAAGTAAATCAGTTTTGTGTTCTTTTTCAAATTGTGTTCACTCGTCTTTTCCTGCTAAAATCTTAATAAACATATCTAAAATTATTTGACAGGAGGTTAGTATGGTTCTCAGTAAAAGAGGGTTTGGTGCAGCTTTAGGGGGTGTTGGAGGATTAATTGTTCTGTTTGGAACATGGTGGCTTGTATTAATTAATTCTGCCGGGGCAACCATTACAAAATTACATAAAGTTTTCTTCGGTTATTCATTAAGTTGGGGTGGTGGTATAATTGGGTTTGTTTGGGGATTTGTTTATGGATTCATTGCGGGGTTTTTATTTGCGTTGATTTATAATATCGTAAGTTCCCAAACACCAAAATCATCTGGGACATAAATGAATCTGCATTTCTGAAAGAGTAAATTAAGACCGTCGTATGGCGGTCTTTTTTTTGATCATATCCGAAAAAATTTTCCTATCTCCCTTTTTAAACTGCCTCATTTTTCTTAATTTTGCACGCACCCTTAGCTCAGTTGGTAGAGCATCTGACTCTTAATCAGCAGGTCACCGGTTCGAGCCCGGTAGGGTGCACCATTTAGCAAACTCTCCCAATTCTATTTCTCAAAATGATTTTCTACACACGGCTTGTTGCCAGTTTTATACTGAATTTCTTTAAATCCTAATAAACTTTTCTTAAATTACTTAAGAAATATTTGTAACTAAATGGAAGTCAGAAATTATGTTAAGTAAAAAACACTTAATCGGCAGTTTTATTATTGTAGTATCATTCCTTTTTTTAATTGGCTGTGAGAATGATTCAAATTCACCAACTAAACCGCTTACACAACCGACTTATGGTACAGTTGCTGGGTTTGTTTATTTCGCTGGTACAAGCAGCAGCACAGTTTCCGGTGTTACTGTTAATTGCGGCGGAATCAGCACTACAACATCTATAGATGGAAAATTTATTCTAAAAAATGTCCCATCGGGAAATCAGGTTCTCAAAGCGGAAAAAACTGACTTTGAGCCGTTCGAGCGTAATGTGGAAGTAATGGCAAATGACTCGGTTAGGTACGATATTGATTTAACCTCTGCTTCTACAATTAAAAATATTTCGGGGACTGTCTTTCAAAAAGATAACAATCAATTACTTGACAGTGTTCGAGTTATTCTTATTAATGATACCACCTTTACGGATGCTGTTGGTAAATATCAGCTTCCATTATTCTCGCAAGGTTTGAAAACTATTAAAGCAGAAAAAACCGGTTACAAGTCATTCAGTAGTTTGGTCTTCATCAGTAACTCCGATATAGAGTATGATATTAAGCTAGAGAAGCTTCCGTAAATAATGCTGATAATAAAAGTGGTTATTTCAAAAGCTGTTTTGTCAACCCGAACTTGTTTCGGGTTCTTTATTTAATTAAAAATCGTAGCCGGAATAAATCCGGAATGGCGATCTTGAACCGTCTCTTTTATTTTTAAATAACTTCATTAGCATCCCGAATATAAATTTCCACTACAGGTTGAAAAAAAATATGCGAAACCAAAATCTTTTTAGGAATTTATTTAACGCAACAGTTTTAGTATCAGCACTTGGTTACTTTGTTGATATTTACGATTTAATTTTGTTCGGTATCGTCCGCGTTCCCAGCTTAACAGACCTTGGAATAAAAGGAGATGAATTAATTAAGGTTGGTGTGTATCTTCTGAATATGCAAATGGCTGGAATGCTTATCGGCGGAATCATTTGGGGAATTTGGGGTGATAAAAAAGGAAGACTTTCGGTTTTATTCGGCTCAATATTTTTGTACTCTGTGTCAAACTTTGCAAATGCATTTGTTACTTCGGTGGATATGTATGCAATTTTAAGATTTATAGCAGGCGTAGGACTTGCAGGTGAGCTTGGTGCTGCAATAACTCTTGTCAGCGAGGTTATGTCCAAAGAAACTCGTGGTTATGGAACTGCAATCGTAGCTACAATTGGTGTTAGCGGAGCAATTGGAGCCGCAATTGTTGGTGATCTTTTCAACTGGCAAACCGCTTACATTATTGGCGGGGTTCTCGGACTTGTCCTTTTGATAATGAGAATTAAAATGTACGAATCGGGAATGTTCAAATCTTTGCAGACTGCAAATGTTGGAAGAGGAAAATTTCTAAAGTTATTTACGTCAAAAGATAGATTCTTAAGATATGCCTACTGCATTTTGATAGGATTACCTATTTGGTATGTGGTTGGTGTGCTCGTTACCTTTTCGCCAGAGTTTGGAAAAGTAATTGGTGTAAGTGAACCAATTGTTGCCGGAAAATCAATCATGTTTACATATCTCGGATTAATCTTCGGAGATTTTGCCAGCGGGTTCTTAAGCCAGGTTATGAAAAGCCGAAAAAAGGTGATTGGAATTTTTATTTCCTTCACCTGCGTTTTCATTTTAGTTTATTTATTTATCCGTGGTTTATCACTCACTCACTTCTATGCACTTTGTGTTTTATTAGGATTTTCCATCGGCTATTGGGCGGTTTTTGTAACTACAGCGTCGGAACAATTTGGAACCAACCTAAGATCAACGGTAACGACAACTGTTCCAAATTTCATTCGAGGGTCGGTGGTGCCTATTACTTTATCATTTGAAGCTTTGCGTCATTCAATAGGAATGATTAATTCTGCACTAATCGTTGGAATAGTTTGTGTAGGAATCGCATTGCTCGCTCTATACAATCTAAAAGAAACTCATGGAACAGATTTGAATTTTTTAGAGGATATTTGATATAATTGGTTTTTAGAGAAGAAAGACATTAACTGTAAATTTTATATAAATGCTGAATGCTTCGATTAAGGATTTAATTTCCTTTAAATAATTTTTCTCAATCTTCATTCCAAATTTATAATTGTACTCTTTAATTCTCACGAGTTCAACTAACAGAGAAACATATCCTGGGACCCAAAACAATTTTAATTTCAGAGGGTAAGCTTTAAGCAGGGACCCTTCCTTTTCAAGCAATTGTAAGATATATGGGTATTTATCTTT
>CAYMKU010000037.1:3425-6379 GCA_964391015.1 uncultured Ignavibacteriaceae bacterium | reverse complement strand
TAAGCAGGGACCCTTCCTTTTCAAGCAATTGTAAGATATATGGGTATTTATCTTTCATCCACATAAAGCGATTGCTATCATTTCTTAAATTATTTTGATTCAAATTGTACGCTGTAATATCTTTTTTACTAATATTTATGTACCCGGAATTTATATCATCAAGGAAATCCCGCAAAGCTAATACATACCAATAAAACTCCCCTACATATGCGGGTTCATTTTCAGATGTGAATCCAGGTTTTAAAAATAAATTTATAATTGTTGAAAAAGTTTTCGATTGTAAGGCGATATACTCATTTAATTCACTTTCTGAAAAGATAATCTTATTTCCTAGTCGGTCAACATCAAGCTGCATACCCCTCAACAAATCCCGAAGGGAACAAATTAACAAATTATTGTTCGACTCAATTGCAAACCTCACGGTATAAAATAAAAATAATTCTTCAGTTGAATTTATTTTTACATTTTCTTGACTGGTCAGACGTTGAAAAAAGATAATTTGATCTTGCATGAATTGCTTTTTGTCTTCAATGTCTCTTTTGAGATCATCAATGTAGTCATCAACCCATCTGAAATAGGTGTGACACAAATAAATGTAGCCCCTGTTTCTGTCTGTCATCATTATTTTACTCATCAACCAAAGTTTCCATGACCGTTTGCGGGTAAAGGTACTGCAATATCGAAAAGATTGTTCTAATGAGAAAGACTGAACGTTAGTGGATTCTTTTGACATTTGTTTTTAACATTTACAAAAATTCAATTCTGAATAATTTAATACATACAAGAACAGTACTTAGATAAACTTTTGTAATGCTCACAAATGATAGTTCATTTGCGGCTATAAAAGGATTAAAGCCGGCGGTCTTCAGTCTGAAAATTTTCGGTAGATAATAAATTTGAGAGTAGTAGTTAAATATTTTCAATTTAAATGGGAAAGTTTTTACAATTAATGCTTCATCATAAAGCAGATTGATGATCCTGCCAAATTCATTTTTGACCCAGACGAATAAGTTTTTATCATTGTGAAGATTGGTTTTTTCAATTTCATAATATTCCAAATCTTCTTTAGGTATATTTAAAAAACCCTGCTGAAAATCATCAGCAAAATCCCTAAGCATAAATAATCTTGTAGCAAATCTCCCGATGTAAAGGTTTTGGGGAGTATAGATGTTAAGCGGCATTACAAAACCTGTCATTATATCAAAAAACGCCTTTGAATTTTTATCAATATATAAGTTCATTTCTTTGTTAGAATAAGATCCCCCGCCTTGTAATCTTTGTGCGTCCATTTCAATGGATTCAAGCATGATTTTAACTGCTTCAATTAGGTAAAGCTTTTTATTAGTAATGGCATATCTAACGAAATAAAATAAAAAAGCTTCTTCGATATTTAATTGAGTTTCATTTTGTGAGAGTGAAAAATCCCGAAGTAATTTTTTTTGCCGATTAATGAACTCAATTTTATCAAGGTTTTTATGGGTTACATCATCAACAAAGTCATCAACCCAGCGGAGGTACGCATAGCAAAGATTTAAATAACCGCGATCATTTTTATTAACTATCAGATCGAGTATGAATTTTGCTTTGGGCGATTTTGATTTTGCTGTGTTCTCTGCGAATTTAAAGGCGGTGTTAAGGTCGATAGGGATAAGTTCATCAGATTTCATAAACTACTGGACCGTACAAACCGAAAACAATGATTCTGTTGCGTACTTTAGAATTAATGTCAACCATCACGGCTTCTGATTTAAGTTCTATATCCCGCATCTCATGTATCTCAACTCTTTCCTCAATGCTGTAAACTTTTTTGCCGATATAGTTGGACATCAGCGACCAATTCTTGAATGCCAGTAAAATGAGAAACAACATAGCTTCATCAGACCAAAATTCTGAAACAGAGGGAATCTGGCTATAAACGAAAGTTGTCTCCTGCATTTTTAATGGAATCCAGCCGCCACTCACAAATCCTTTAGTAAAACGAATTACAGAACTTATCCTTGGTAAGTTGTGAATCGTTGCAAGATTTGAAATGGCCCAACCTTCAGAGTAATTAATAAGTATATGGTAAGTAAAATTTTTATTGCGAGAGGTTTTATCAATTACTTCGTTAAGATAATCGTAGAATTTACGGCTACCATTATTAAGATATTCATCAAGGTCACCGTAAATTTTAAATCTTGAATCAGCAACAATTTTATTTGAAAGGTCGAGCCCTTCTTGAATTGCTTTTTGAATTGCATGAATTCTTCCCGCGACAGCTTTGTTTCTTTTAGTATGAACCATCGTAACCATTTCCTTGAAACCTAGTTCTTGCATTATTTTGGAAAAGCGGAGAAAAAAATCTATTCCGCTTTTGTAGCTTTCAACATCGTCATTGCTGATGCCGCTGCTTCGGTGACCGTCAATGTAAACATAAGGAACAAAAGAATTGGAGTGTTCAAGAAGTTCAGCTTGAGAGAGATTGAGGTATTTTAATATTTTATCAAAGGACATCGTTGCTGTATTTTTTTAATTGAATCTTTATTTCAAAATTAAATAACTGAGAGCGAAATAAAAATTTATTTACTTCAAGTTGAAGGATACGGAATTCTATCGCAACAAAATCATCTTCTTTGTTTCAGTGTAATCTCCGACTTGGAGCTTATAAAAATACACACCACTTGACAAATTGTAGCGTGCAGCATCAAAGTTTAATTCATAAATGTCGGGTTCTTTTTCTTCATTTACCAATGTTGCGATTTCATTACCGAGAATATCATACACCTTAAGAACTTGCCAACTGTTGATAGGTGACTGCCAACTGATCTTTGTAGTTGGGTTAAAAGGATTCGGATAATTCTGGCTTAAGTAAAATCCTGATGGGATTTCATTTGCATCTTCTTTAATGGATGTCGGTGCGAACAAATTTTTAAAACATGTAAAATTGCCGTCGTACTCACCGACTACACAATCTA
>CAYMKU010000037.1:0-3325 GCA_964391015.1 uncultured Ignavibacteriaceae bacterium | reverse complement strand
AACAAATTTTTAAAACATGTAAAATTGCCGTCGTACTCACCGACTACACAATCTATTCGTCCATCATGGTCTAAGTCGGCAAATCCTGGGGCTGAGTTCTGCTTCACTTCTATTTCTGAAACCAACGCATCATCTCTTTGCCATTGTGGGTTATGTGCATCACCTATATTTTTATAGCAGTTCACTTCGCCAAAGCTCTTTCCGAGAACTAAGTCAAAATCCCCATCATTATCTATGTCTGCAAAACTTGGTCTGCTGTAATTAGGAAATGTGATGGTTGCAAACGGATTGCTTGAGGCAACGTTAAAATTATTTCCTTCACGAACGAGAAATATATAATTGCTCCCGGTTTCAGATCCAATTAAAACATCTTCATCACCATCGCCTTCAATATCAACAAAAGCCGGGGCACTTGCATAGCCGACATCAATTGAACCAAAATATGTCGGGTTCTCGGAGAAAGTCGTTCCATTGTTTATGTAGCAATGTATCGTGCCGTCATCTGCCCCAGAAACAAGATCGAAATCGTTGTCTTTATCAATATCAACAAAAACTGGCGAACATCTGAATCCCGGATTTAAGCTTGACCAAGGCGGAGTTGTTATTACGAACTTTGGTTTTGTATTAGTCCCTTCGTTTTTCAGATACTTCATTTTATCTAAAGTTGAGCCGCTGAGTAAATCAAAATCACCGTCATTATCAAAATCTGCGAATGATACTGTTGATGAACCGCTTACTTTAATGACCGAGAAGTAATTTGCATTATATTGAAATTGAGGATTGTTAATTGTTCCGTTGTTTTGATAAAAGTAAATGTCTCCGTCATCAGTTCCGTAAATCAAGTCCAAATCGCCATCGAGATCTAAATCGCAAAAAGTTGGATCTTTCCAGTAATTTGTTGTTTCAACTCCCGCAAAAATTGTGTATTCCCTTGTCCAAATTGGTGAATTCGGAGTACCGGTATTTTTATAATAAACTAAAGATGACAGGTCTCTTCCTATGAGTAAATCGTAGTCGTTATCATTGTCCAAGTCTGCGAGTGTAGGATAAGAATTTAAACCGACATCAGGAATTCCAATTACTAAATTATCGTCTCTTTGAAAAACAGGATTTGTGGAAGTTCCGACATTCCTAAAGCCAAAAGTCAACCCAGGTG
The DNA here is from genome assembly GCA_964391015.1 of uncultured Ignavibacteriaceae bacterium. GTDB lineage: Bacteria > Bacteroidota > Ignavibacteria > Ignavibacteriales > Ignavibacteriaceae > XYD12-FULL-36-8. Next base: position 2,169 of record CAYMKU010000037.1, on the reverse strand, counting down.
TTGGACCTCCGAATAGTGATTCTCCAATTCCGACGAGCAAATCAAAATCTCCGTCATCGTCTAAATCTGCAAAAGCTTGGCGAGCATCCGTTCCAATTTGTGGATTTACAGAAGTTGAAAATACCGAATCAACTTTTTCCCAAGTTGCATGAAGTGAGTCTCCAATATTTTTGTAATATAATAAGCCGTTGTAGCCGCCGATTACAAGATCAAGATCACGGTCATTATCCAAATCAATTAAAGCGGGATAATCCGCATTGGTGAATTGAATTCCTCCCGCATAAATTGAGTAGAGCATCAAAGTATCTTTTCTGAATGACGAAGGTGGTTGCACAGTCACATTCTGGAAATATTCAGCTTTATCGTTAATGTTCCCGAGGATTAAGTCATAGTCACCGTCTGCATCGAGATCATCGAATACAGGTGCAGAAAAAGACTGTAGTGTAACTCCAGAAGGAGAAAAAACAGAATCCACCCTTAACCAGTTTTGGGCGATGGAATTTTGAATTACAAAGAAAAAAATAAAAAGAAACGTATTTAATTTTTTCATGACAAGTCTCAATATAAAAATGAAAAGTTCAAAAAATTTCCTCCTGTTAAAATGCTGATAAGTATTGTAAAAATCATCTAAATAATTGCTCAGAAAATTTGTAGATTTTAAAAACCATAAAAGAAATTTATGACGACCGACCGAGCACCACGACTAAAATTTAAATTCTTTCCATTGTTGCCGGAAAGATGGAATGATTTCGAAAAACTATTTGGAGATAATGGTGCATGCGGTGGATGCTGGTGTATGTGGTGGAGGTTGAAAAGATCGGAATATGAAAAACAAAAAGGTGCTGGCAACAAAAAAGCAATAAAAAAAATTGTCAATTCTAAAGTTGTCCCTGGAATTTTAGCTTATGATAAAAACAATCCAATCGGTTGGTGTGCGATTGAACCGCGTGAATCTTATTCGTTGCTTGAAAATTCAAGAGTGCTAAAACGAATAGATACTGAGAAAGTTTGGTCAATCGTATGCTTTTTTGTTGAGCGGAGTTATAGAAAGAAAGGAATAACTGAAAAATTGCTTGAAGCAGCACTAAAGCATGCTAAGAAGAATAAAGCAAAAATAGTTGAAGGTTATCCGATTGATTCTAAGAATACACCATCGGCTTTTGCCTGGACAGGTTTTGCTTCTGCGTTCAAAAAGGTTGGGTTTAAAGAGGTTTATAGAGGTTCACCCACAAGACCAATTATGAGATATTATTTATAAAACAGGAGTTATTAATGAACAAAATCTTTTTTTATTTCTTTGCACTTCTTCTGTGCCTTTTATTTTCTTTTAAAGTATCTGGACAAGAAAAAGAAAAGCCGAAATATGAAATGAAAATTTATCAAATGGTCTTTCTTTATAAGGGATCGAATAGGGGTCAAGATTCTGTTGAAGTAATGCGAATACAAGAAGCACATTTGGCAAACATTCAACGGCTTGCTGATGAAGGTAAGCTTATTGTTGCCGGACCTTTCCTTGATGATAAAGACCTTCGCGGCATTTTTGTTTTTGATTCTGAATCAGAAGCGGAAGTAAAGGAATTAGTTGAAACTGATCTTGCTATCATAACCGGCAGATTGAGATATGAAATTCGTCCGTGGATGACAGCTAAAGGAACGTGTTTTAAATAATAAGCCCTCACCCAACCCTCTCCCAAAGGGAGAGGGAGTTATCTAATAAATTTTTACAACTACTCTTCCTGTAATTTGTCCTTGTAGAATTAAATCTATCTTGTTGGTTAAGTCTTCAAGCGAGCATTCGGTGTAAATTTCATTTAGGCAATCAGGCTTCCACTCATTTGCGAGTTTTTTCCAAATCCTCAATCGCAGATCAATTGGTGTTTCGGCAGAATTAATTCCCAATAAATTTACTCCTCGAAGAATAAAAGGAAAAACAGTTGTGTGTAATTCTGGAGAATAAGTGTTGCCGCAAGATGCAACTGAACATCTATAATCCATTTGCTTAATGACTGTTGCCAGAATATTTCCGCCGACAGTGTCAATAGCAGATTTCCATTTTCTATTTAATAGGGCTTTATCACTCTTATCATCTACTTCGTTTCGATTAATTATTTTTTCAGCTCCAATCTTTTTAAGGAATTCAACTTTATCTTTCTTTCCTGTTGATGCAAC
>CAYMKU010000036.1:2004-38479 GCA_964391015.1 uncultured Ignavibacteriaceae bacterium | reverse complement strand
AATTGATGCTCAACTCTGCAAATTTAAGTTTAGTAACTTTTTCATCGTTCATGGGGAATTCGGTCGGACAATTATTTGTCTTTTTTGTTATGGCTGTGGCTGCAGCCGAAGCTGCAGTTGGCTTGGCAATCATAATTGCGTTGTTCAGAAATAAACCAACTCTGAACATTGATGAAATTAATATTTTGAAGTGGTAGGAAACACTGGGCATTTGGACTAAAGTCCATTTTATTGGGGGATTTTGTAGCCCCAGACTTAAGTCTGGGGTTAATTGAAATACAAACAACCATTGGCTTTAGCCATGAATTATCAGGAGTGCAATTAATTAATGTATTTGAAATAGGAAAAGATTTATCAAAAAATTATGAAGTGGTTTTTAATTAATACGCTCAAACATTCACCTTCCTCTTTGAGGGACGAGGAAGAGGGGCTTCTGTGATTGAATTGATCTACTTGACAATTCTTCTTCCTCTTGCTGGATTTCTTATCAATGGAATATTTGGAAGAAAGATTAAAAACGAAAAAGCAATCGGCGGGATTGGAAGCGGAGCTATTGGTTTATCATTTATCATATCGCTTTTTGCTTTTTTTGAAACTCTTTCTTTGCCTGTGGATAATCGGCAAACGATAATTCCTCTTTTTAATTGGCTTGCGGTTGGAAACCTAAACGTAAGTTTTTCATTTCAAGTTGATCAGTTATCACTTGTTATGGCAATGATTGTAACCGGAGTTGGTTTCATCATTCATGTTTACTCGATTGGCTACATGCATGGCGATAAGGGATTCTGGCGGTTCTTTGCATATCTCAATCTCTTCATCTTTGCAATGATGAATCTTATTCTTGGTGATAATTTTTTAGTTTTATTTCTTGGATGGGAAGGAGTTGGACTTTGTTCTTATTTGCTTATCGGATTTTGGTATGATCGAAAATTTGAAAAATCCACCGCAAGTGATGCTGCAAAAAAAGCATTTGTAGTTAACAGAATAGGTGACTTTGGATTTTTGCTCGGTATGTTTCTTATCTACCTCACTTTTGGCAGTTTGAATTTTAATGAAGTTTTTTCTCGTGCAGAAACATTCAATATTGATCAAAGTGTATTTAATCTTATAGCATTATTTTTATTTATTGGAGCAACAGGTAAGTCTGCACAAATTCCGCTATTTGTTTGGTTACCTGATGCGATGGCTGGTCCAACTCCGGTTTCGGCACTGATTCATGCTGCTACAATGGTTACTGCCGGAGTTTACATGGTTGCAAGATGCTCGATTCTTTTTGCTTCTGCTCCAGCAATAATGACTGTCGTGTCTGTCATTGGAATTCTAACTGCATTGTTTGCAGCTTCAATTGGTTTAGTTCAAAATGATATTAAAAAAGTTTTAGCTTACTCAACAATTAGTCAACTTGGTTACATGTTCCTAGCATGTGGAGTTGGTGCATTCTCTGCCGGAATATTTCATGTTATGACTCACGCATTCTTCAAAGCGTTGCTTTTTCTTGGAGCAGGTTCAGTAATTCATGCAATGCATGAAGAACAGGATATTCAGAACTATGGTGGGTTGAAAAAATATTTACCGCAAACCGCTGTAACTTTTCTGGTCGCTGCATTAGCAATATCCGGGATTCCGCCTCTATCCGGTTTTTTCAGTAAAGATGAAATACTTTGGTATTCATATGCGAACGGTGGTTTAGTTTTTTGGTTAGTCGGTGTAATGACTGCATTACTCACTGCATTTTATATGTTTAGACTCTATTTCTTAACGTTTGAAGGTAAATCAAGATTCTCTCACGACAAACATCCGCATGAGTCTCCGAAAGTAATGGTAATCCCATTAATGGTGCTTGCGGGTTTAAGTATCATCGGCGGCTTTGTGGGGATTCCAGAAATATTTTCTGGTGAGCATGGGAACTCGTTTCACAATTGGCTGTCTCCAATTTTCAAATCTGCAGAGAGGAAGTTAGCTATATACGGCTCACATTCACATTTTGAAGAGATTCTCTTGATGATCATCTCAGTAATTGGTGCGGCAAGTTCAATCTTTTTTGCAAAGTATGTTTATACTCAGAAGCCAAACATTGCAGTGCGGGCTTCGAAACGATTCGACAAAGTTTATAATCTGCTTTGGAATAAATATTTTGTTGATGAAACTTATGATGCAACTGTTGTCAATCCAATTTTGAAAGGTTCAGATTCTTTCTTGTGGAAGATAGCGGATAACAAAATTATTGATGGCTTGGTGAATGCCACAGCTTCTATTGTCGATTTGATATCTCAAAGAATTAGAAAAATTCAAACCGGTGTTGCTCAATTTTATGCTGTAGTCATGATGGTGGGAATCGTGATCGCATTATTCTGGATAATTTTTGGTAGATAAACTTATGCAGAATAATTATCTAATATCGTTTCTTCTTTTACTTCCATTAGCTGGTGGAATACTGCTGTTATTTCTTCCCAAAACAAAAGAAGATGCAATCCGCTACATAGGTTTAGTCATTTCAATTATCACTTTTATTGTCTCTTTACTTCTTTACTTCAAGTTTGATTCGACGATTAGTGAATTTCAATTCATTCATCAATTTCGCTGGATAGAAAAATTGAATATCAGCTATTTTGTTGGAATAGATGGAATGTCTTTATTGCTTGTCTTGCTTACGACATTTCTTACTCCTTTAACATTGCTTTCAAGTTGGACGAGTATACAAAAGAATGTGAAAGAATTTACCTTCTTCATGTTAATGCTTGAAGTCGGAATGCTTGGAGTATTTGTTTCCCTTGATCTTTTCCTATTTTACATTTTCTGGGAAGCAATGCTCATCCCAATGTATTTCATAATTGGAATTTGGGGTGGTGAGCAAAGAATTTATGCATCGGTTAAATTTTTCATCTACACAATGTTTGGCAGCTTGCTTATGCTTGTTGCAATAATTTGGCTTGCTGTGTATGCTTCAAATCCACTTGGATACTTTACAACAAATCTACTTGAACTTTATAAAGTTGGACCTGAAGTTCCAGCTACAACTCAAAATTGGATGTTCTTGGCTTTTGCATTTAGTTTTTCAATTAAAGTTCCATTGTTTCCGCTTCACACATGGCTGCCCGATGCACATGTTCAAGCACCAACTGCAGGAAGTGTAATACTTGCAGGAGTCTTACTAAAAATGGGAACTTACGGTTTAGTAAGATTTTGTCTGCCTCTTTTTCCTCAATCAACCATCACCTTTGCTCCGTACATTTCCGTACTTGCGATAATTGGAATTATTTATGGTGCATTAGTTGCAATGGTTCAAACGGATGTTAAGAAGTTAGTAGCATATTCATCTGTGGCACATCTCGGATTTGTTGTTCTCGGCATTTTTGCAATTACAATGGAATCAATTCAAGGCGCAATAATTCAAATGATAAATCATGGTTTATCAACCGGAGCATTATTTCTTTTGGTGGGAGTTATTTATGAAAGAACTCACACGCGCGAGATTTTTGATTATGGCGGGATAGCTAAGATAGTTCCTGTATTCTCATTTGCATTGATGTTCGCATCATTATCTTCAGTTGGATTACCTGGATTGAATGGATTCGTGGGTGAGTTTCTAATCCTCATAGGTTCTTTCAAGTCTTCAATATTAAATAATTGGTGGTATACTGTTTTTGCTGCTTCCGGTGTTATATTCGCCGCAGTTTACTTATTGTGGATGTATCAGCGAGTTGTATTCGGTGAAGTCACAAATTCCAAGCTTAATGGAATCAGCGATATGAATAAACGAGAATTGATTGTTATGTTACCAATTTTCGTTTTTATCGTTTGGATTGGACTCTATCCCAGCACTTTCTTAAATGTTTCAAAAGCTTCAGCTAAAAAGGTAATTGAACAAGTTTATTCTTCTCAGAATGTTTCGTTAAAATAATTTTTATGATTCAAGCATCTGAAATAATTTTAATTATTCCATTGATAACACTTGGAGTCGGCGTACTTATTTCGCTTGTTTTGGAAATGTATTCAAAGCAAAGTGAGAAGATACTGCCATGGTTTTCAATTCTTATATTCTTATTTGCAGGCATTTATTCCTTAACGAGTATTCAAGAACCTCGGCACAATGTATTTTATAATATGTTAGCTATTGGTGGCAATGTCCATATTTTCTATTTCATTTTTAACATTGGAGCGGTTTTAGTTTGTCTTCTATCAATAGATTACATAAAGAAGTATGGTGTATATTACGGTGAATATTATATTCTAATTCAATCATCCGTTCTTGGTATGATGTTGATGGCTGGTGCGAAAGATTTACTCGTGATCTTTTTGGGTTTAGAGATTATGTCAGTTTCCTTTTATGTTTTAGCTGGTTTGAATAGAAAAAAGCTACATGCAAATGAAGCTTCGTTAAAATATTTTTTGTTGGGTGCGTTTGCTACTGGATTTGTAGTTTATGGTATTGCATTAATTTATGGAACAGCTCAATCTACATCCTTAGACATCATTACCTCCAACTTTGGAAAATTCACAAATAATTTAATGTTCATTGTCGGTGTTCTTCTTTTCTTAATTGGATTTTCATTCAAGATAGCGGCATTTCCATTTCATATGTGGGTTCCAGATGTTTATCAAGGTTCGCCAACAACAATTGCCGGGTTGTTTTCAACTGGAGGAAAAGCTGCGGCATTTAGTTCGATCATTATAACTTTAATGGCAATTTTTAGTAACTCGGTTCAAAATGTTTTCTCACCATATTTGTCTGTTATCGCAACTTTATCAATGTTGTTTGGAAGTATTGTCGCAATTGCTCAAGAAGATATCAAAAGGATGCTTGCATATTCTTCAATCTCACATGCAGGTTATTTAACAATTGGACTTGCTTCCGGTAATCAAGATGGGATTGCCGGAATTATTTTTTATCTCGTTGCATATACTTTTATGAATCTTGGAGCATTTGGAATAGTGGCTATGATCGAGGGTGAGGGAGAAGCTAACTTAACCATTTCATCTTATTCTGGTTTATCTTCGAAGAAACCATTTCTTGCTGCGTTATTGGCTTTGTTCATGTTCTCATTAGCAGGGATTCCACCGTTTGCAGGTTTCTTTGGGAAATATTATGTGTTTATATCAGCGATAAGATCAAACCTAACATGGTTAGCCATAGTCGGTGTAGTGTCAAGTGCGATAAGTGTTTACTTTTACCTGAGAATTGTCGTTTTAATGTATTTCAAAGAATCAACTTCAGAATTATCAATATCTGAAAGCAGAACCGGTTTATTGGCTGTGATAATTTCTTCAATTCTTGTTATACTTCTTGGGATTTATCCTGGAAGTGTTTTACAACTGATTACTTATTTTATTTGATCGTAATAGTAAATTTCATTTGGGAATTTCTTCAGAAAATTATGATACCATTATTTTCTACCAAAACCATTCGCAAAGTTGATGAATATGCGATTAAGAAACTGAAAATTCCAAGCATTGTACTTATGGAAAATGCTTCACTTGAAGTATTTAAATATGCCCAGGAAAAACTCAAATCATTAAAAAAATCAGGTAAAATTGGATTTATTTGTGGGAAAGGCAATAATGGGGGAGATGGTTTTGCTTTAGCTCGCCATTTTATCAATCATGGTTACAATGTTTTGGTTCTTAATCTCGTTGCTGAATCTGAAATGACGGAAGACTGCAGAACAAATTACCAGATTCTTAGTAAAATGATTTTGCGATCCAAAAGTTCAAGAATAATAAAATATAAGAATGTGCATGACGTAAGCCGACTGCAAAATTGCGATATGATAGTTGATGCAATGCTTGGTAGTGGCATTGACGGAAAATTAAAAGAACCTTATAACTCCATTGTAAATAAGGTAAATAAGCTAAAATCTTTAAAGTTATCTATTGATATTCCAACCGGTCTTAATGCGGATATTGGATACTCTAATTTATGCTTTCATTCTGATTTAACGGTGACACTAGGTGAATTGAAATCGGGCTTATTTTTTTGCGATGGCTATTCTTTTGCAGGTGAAATCAAAAAAGGAAATATTGGCATTAACTCTTCCTACTATCCTAAAGAAGCAGCTAATGAGTTTCTAATTGAAGCTAAAGATGCATTGTCTTCATTACCTAAAAAAGAAAAGTCGATTCATAAATATTCAGCAGGAAAAGTTCTAACAATTGCAGGCTCTGGGCAGTACTCTGGGGCAGCATTACTTGCTGCTAAGTCAAGTCTTAAAGCCGGAACGGGAGCATCTGTCCTATGTTTTCCTAGATCCATCAGAAATTTTATTTACCGTAGATCATCTGAGATTGTCTTGAAGGAATATGATGATAAGGGAGATGAATTCCTAAAGCCAAGTTCTTTAATTGAACTTCAGGATAGGATTATGTGGGCTGACGTTGTAGCCATCGGTCCAGGTTTGGGAAGGGAACTAGAAACACAAGAAGCAATAATCCAATTATTAAAGAAGAAGAAATTTCGAAATATTGTAATTGATGCTGATGGATTATATCCAATCAGAAGTAAAAAATACAAAAAGATCAGTCTAAAAGATTTTATTTTGACACCGCATCATGGTGAATTTTGTTCTTTGCTTGGCATTCAACTTGAAGAATTGAAGAGAGATATATTGAAATATGGAAGGAAATTTGTAAAGGAAACAGGGTCTTATTTAGTCTTAAAAGGTGCTCCGACGATGATTTTCCTTCCAGATGGCAAAGTCTTAATTAATTCTGTTGGAAATCCAGGTATGGCTAAGTTTGGAACTGGAGATGTTTTGACAGGTGTAATTGCTGGCTTCTTATCTCAATTAAAGGACATTGAAAAGGCCTTGATTGCTGGTGTATACATTCATAGCTTAGTCGCCGATTTGCTGGTTGATAAATTTACTGAGTATGGATTCACAGCTTCGGATTTGATGAATAATATCCCTTCAGCAATTAGAAAGCTTGAGAATTCGATTGTTTAGTTATTTAGAAAGAAATAAAGTAATGCTTGTATATTTTCCTTTACTTTTTTATTGGATTTTATTATTCACGCTAACAACTTTACCTGCTAGCTCTGTACCTGCGGTAGGAGTTAGCGATAAGTTTGAACATCTTATTGCATATTTTGGTTTGTCATTTCTACTGTACTTATCTTTATTATTCCAGAAAAAGTCCATAATCATGAAGAAACATGCTGTGCTTTTTACTTTTTTATTTGTGATTGCCTATGGTGTATTGGATGAAATACATCAATTGTTAATCCCTGGACGAAGCTGTGAGCTATCAGATTTTCTAGCAGATATGCTTGGCGGTTTAATAGGAGTAATCTTACTAAAATTATTGATCAAATTTTATAGATATCAACAGCCAACAACTTAAAAATTATTAATTTGACTTTTGAGGATTTATCACTTCTTTAATCAGAAAATAGCTCATTAGTTAGTTTTGATAAACTTTTCTTACTCTTCATTTTATAATCTTATATAATAAATTCAACAAAGGAAAATTGTTTTACCACGACAACTTTTTTATTTCACCAAACAAATGTTGTGAGGTAAGGCTGATTTTTCTAACTTTAAATGTATTTTAATTCACAAAAATATTTTTCATATATCAACATGATGCTATTAAATTAATTGCTGGAACGTTACTCATATTCTTAAAAATATCTAATGAAAAATAAATTACGTCCTGTTAAAATCGTTCTATCTATTTCGGTACTTTTATTATTGAACCTCGTTCTATTATTTTATTTAAAATATTCAAATCATCATCTCTCATTTTCAGATTTTAGTGTAGCAAAAGTTGGAAATATTATTAATCTAACTATCACTTTAATTACAATTATTGGATTGATGATTATTCTATTTAAAAAAATAAAATTATCTACAACTATCATATATATTCTGGGTGGCTTACTGTTCCTATTTCTAGTGGGAGTAATGATTATAAACTCTACTTATGTTCCGTTTGACGAATATTATCTTCTAAGTTTATCTTTCACCCAGGTGCTTATCATTTCCTCTTTTGGGTTATTCCAATTTACTCAAATATTTTTGATGGTATTAGTTTGGCAAGTAATTTTCAGAGTCGAAAAACTTATTTATTTACGATCATTTGTAAATACTATCTTTTTATTGATGGGTATATTTGTGTTCACTTTAGTATTTATTAACACGAACCCTGTGATCAAAAAAAAACAAAAGACAGTGGACACAAAACCCACTGTGGCAGTAGTTTTAGGTGCTGCTGTTTGGTCTGATAACAAACCTAGTCCAAGTCTTGCACTAAGGGTTGACAAAGCAGCGGAATTATATAAAAGCGGAACTGTCCAGAAAATTCAGCTAACAGGGGGAAACGCTCCGGGCGAATTGAGTGAAGCAGAAGTCTCTTTGAATTATATTTTAAAAAAAGGCGTTGAACGAAAAGATATTTTAATTGAAAAAAATACGACGTCAACTATCGAACAAATTAGGTTCCTTAAAAACAAATTAATGAATGACAAACAGCCGGGTTCATTGATAATTATTTCTGATATTTATCATATACATAGAGTAAATGAAATTTGTAGTTTTTATAATGTAAACGCAGAGGTCACTCCTTCAAAATTGAACTTAAGAACTGATAAAATTATTTTTTATCAATTAAGAGAATGTATGGCTTTATTATTGTTTTGGCTTTTTGGTATATAGCTTAACTTATCAAAAGATCTATAGTAATAAAAATTCCAGAAACAGAAATGTCACAAATATTCAAGCGAAGAGTAATTAGAGAAAAAACCTTACAATTGTTGTATGCATTCGAAATGAATGATGCAAGCCAGGAAATTCTTACGAAAGAAATTCTTTCAGATATTGCTGAAGATACAGACAAAGAATTTTCTAATGTTCTAATAAAAAATGCAAAAGCAAATCGAGAAATACTTGATGAACTTATTAAAAGTAAAGTGGATAACTGGGATCTTAGCAGGATTGCATTAATTGACAGGATCCTTCTGCGAATGGGAATCTGTGAAATACTTTATTTTCCCGATATACCACCCAAAGTCTCGATCAATGAATACATCGAGATTGCTAAAACTTATAGTACTTCAAGCAGCGGAAAATTTATCAATGGCATCCTCGATGCTATTCTTGCGGATTTGAAGAGCGAACATAAGTTGAATAAAACGGGAAGAGGATTACTTGAAGGATCACTTCCCAAAACTGCATTAAAAAAATAATTTATGAAAGAAAAAAGCAAAATCTTCGTTTGGTCATTATTCGATTTTGCTAACACATCTTTCTCTATTGTTGTTGTTACATTTGTTTATGCTGTTTACTTTAAAAAAACTGTTGCTCAAAATTTGCCCATTGGTGATCTTTATTGGAGCATCAGTACAAGTATTGCCATGGTTATTACCGCAATCATTTCTCCCATACTTGGTGCTATTGCAGATTATTCAACCGGGAAAAAAAGATTTTTATTATTCTTTACTTTACTTTGCATAGTTGCTACTTCCTTACTTTATTTTGTGGGTGAAGGAATGGTACTTTGGGGAGTTATATTATTTGTGCTGGCTAACATAGGTTTTGAAGCTGGGTTGGTGTTTTATGATGCATTTCTTCCTGAAATTACTCAACCCAAAAATTTCGGTCGAGTTAGTGGTTATGGTTTTGCAATGGGTTATCTTGGTTCATTAGCAACGTTAGCAATTATATATCCATTAATTAAAAATGATCTCATTCCGGAAATATTCCCTCTAACATCTTTATTTTTTCTTATTTTTTCTCTGCCAGTTTTTTTCTTTCTTAAAGATCAAAAAAAAATTGTGGAGAGAAAGAGTTCTTATCTTAAAATCGGTTTCAGCAGGGTTTGGTCAACATTATCTCACCTAAAACATTACAAAAATTTAGTTTTGTTCTTGATAGCATACTTCTTTTACATTGAAGGTGTAAATACAATAATATTCTTTTCAGGTAATTATGCGAGTACAACACTTGGATTTACTTCTTCAGAACTTATAGTGTTTTTTCTTACCGTCCAAACCACTGCAATTTTGGGTTCCATATTGCTGGGCATTACTGCCGATTCAATTGGTCAAAAAAGAACAATAATTATTACCATTTTCCTTTGGCTCATTACAATAATATTAGCTTATATTATTTTAAGTAAAACTGGATTTTATGTTGTTGGGCTTTTAGCAGGATTAGCTATGGGATCAAGTCAATCTACCAGCAGAAGCTTAATGTCTAAGCTTACGCCACCTGAAAAGAAGACTGAAATTTTTGGATTCTATTCTTTTTTTGGAAAAAGCTCGGCAGTGATAGGTCCATTAGTTTTTGGTTTGGTTAGTTACTTAACCAAGAGTCAACGGCTGGCAATAATTTCTATTGGTTTCTTTTTCGTAATCGGATTACTGATATTGACTAAAGTTCAAGATCCTGATTTTATTTTGGATGACTAAGTTTTTCAGCCAAATAAATTGGTTTACCTGTTAGCTTTTTAACATTCCATTCGAATTTTTTTTCATTCGGAAAAACTCTTACTTGACATTCTTGAAAGCCACAAAATTTACACAGATCAGAAATGCAGTAATCAAAATGAATCTTTATTTGTGAACCATCAAATTCACTTTGAATAATTTTTTCGATTTCATTCTCTTCAGCATGGCTTTTTTGAATAGTAAAATAGTATGGAAGTATTAAATGAAAATCTAAAAAAATTCTATCACCTGATTGCCAATATCTTAGCTCGTGAACATCTATCCAATAATCTTTTTTATTTCTTGCAAGTGTATTAGCAATTTTATTTAATACTTCGTGATTTACCTCATTCATCAATCCGCCGATTGATTCTCTAATCAACTTATAGCCTGTATAAATTATGTTCAACGCAACAGCAATAGCAAAAAGCGGATCAAAAATTTTATACCCGGTGAATAACACAAATAAAACACCAACTATTACGCCTGCACTCGTATATGAATCTGTTAGAACATGTTTACCGTCGGCAATAAGTGTGATAGAATTTGTTTCCTTTCCAATTTTTATCAAATAAAAACCTAAACCCATATTTATCAAGGCTGCGCAAAAAATAATGATAGCTCCTGTATCCAGTTTTTGTAATTCGGGTCCTTTTAGGATGTCAGATATTGCAGAGTATATAATGACTACGGCCGCAGTAAAAATTAGGAAACCTTCGATGCCGGCGGAAAAATATTCGACTTTGTTATGACCGTAAGGATGTGATTCATCGGCAGGTTTATTGCTTAGTATGATGCTAAATAGAGCCATGCTTGTTGCAAGAATATGAACTATTGATTCTGCTGCATCAGAAAAAATAGCTGCTGATCCTGTTAAAAGATAAGCACCAATTTTTGCTACAAACATTGAAACCCCAACTATAAGAGAAAGTGTCGCAGTTTTTCTTTTAAGTTTATAGATTTCTATATCCATTTTTCATCTGTTAGAAATATTAATTGATTAAATTAAACTTTGCACAATTTATCAGCAGCAGCATGAAGGATATCATCTTTTTTTGAAAAACAAATTCGAATCACTTTATCGCTCCTGTCTTTAGAATAAAACGGAGATAAAGGGATTACAGCAACTCCAATTTCCTTTGTTAGATATTCAGAGAACTCTCTATCATTTTTATTAGAGATAGAAGAATAGTTTAATAGTTGAAAGTAAGTACCTTTTGCTGGGATAAATTGAAATCGTGATTTGTTTAACAATTTTACAATCAAATCTCTTTTAGTTTGATAAAATTTGCTTAAGCCGAGATACATTTCTTCTTTTTTCATAACATCTGCATAAGTGTATTGAATTGGTGTGTTCACTGCAAACACAATAAATTGATGAACTTTCTTGAACTCATCTATAAGATTTTCCGGTGCAGCACAATACCCGACCTTCCAGCCGGTTGTGTGGTATGTTTTTCCAAAAGAACTAATTATAAAAGTCTTCTCACTTAATTCTGGAAATCCGGATAGACTGTAATGAGTTTTGTCGTCAAAAATAATATGTTCATATACCTCATCGCTGATGACATAAATATTTTTGTTGCGAATTATTTTTTCCAATGATAATAGATCATCTTTGCTTAGTATGCTGCCACTTGGATTGTGAGGTGAATTAATTATGATAAGTTTTGTTCTAATGGAAATTGACTTTTCTACTAACTCCCAATCAATGGTATAATCATTATTATTAAGAGATATGTAGATAGGAATTCCCCCGTTAATTACGACTGATGGGGCATAAGAGTCATATGCAGGTTCGAAGATGATTACCTCATCGCCTTGGGACACGATTGCAGTAATAGCTGAATAAAGAGCTTGAGTTCCACCAGCAGTTATAACAATTTCTTTTTCGGGGTTATATGACTTACCGTAGATTTTTTTAATTTTATTAGAAATTTTTTCTCTCAATATAAAGAGACCAGGCATGGGTGCGTATTGATTGAATCCTTTTGATTGGTAATAAGCAACTCGTTCAAGCAGTTCTTCTGAGCAATTAAAATCTGGGAACCCTTGAGATAAGTTGATCGCGTTAAAATCATTTGCCATTCTGGTCATTGTGGCAAAGATACTTTCACCCACATTAGGCAACTTGCTGATAAATTTTGAATTGAAGTTTTTCATACCAAATTAATTTACTATAAATCTTTTTTCGTTAGGGCGAATTTCATCATAAATTCGTTTAAGCTCTTCGTAACCTGATTGGTTACCTCGCTGTGCTGCGAGACGATAATATTTTACAGCTTCAGTTTTGCTAACTAAAACTCCAATTCCGTTTTCATATGCAAAAGCCAGAGAAATTTGTGCTAATATTGAACCACATGAATTAGCTTCCTTTAATGTCTGGATTGATTTAGCAAGTGGTTCTATGCTGATTGCATCAATAATATTTATTGCAGCTAATCTTATCTTCGCCTGAATACTTCCTTCTTCAGCAGTTTGTCTCCATAAAGTTATTCCTTTGCTGATGTCACTTTCAATATTCTTTCCAGTGTAATAATTATTTCCCAGCTCTATCATTGAGGGAAAATGGTTTTGATTTGAGGCATCAACTAAAAATCTTATTGCGTCATCCTTTATAATATTATGCGATAGGCCTAGATTCCATAAACCATAAAATGTAAACATTGCATCAAGGTTATTTTTATTTTTTATCTCTGAAACTAAATGTGCAACAAAATTTTGTGTAATAATTTTCAGAAGTAATACTTTCGCTCGTGGATAATCTAATTGAGATGCAAGAATATAATTAAGTGAGGCCTTGAGTAAATCTTTTTCATAGAATAGACCTCTTTCATACATACGCCCAAGCACTGTTAGCGCTTCAGGGTTACCACTTTCAGCAGATTTTTCAAGAACCGCAACCCCTCGACTATTAATCTTTGTTAGAGTCGAATCTTCTTCTTTAAGTCCTAGTGAATCTGCTAAAGAAATATTTGATTCACGAAAAAGATCATTAATCAAATCTTTGTCTGTTACCTCTGTAATTGTGTCATGGATTGATTCAAAGTCAATAAACACTAAACCAAGTTGAGATGAAAGAGAAGTATCGCTATCAACTCTGTGATCTGTTGTCAAACTATTCTTGTCATTTTGGTTAGAAGCTAAAAAATCTTTAGATAAATGTTTTTCCAAATCTTTTTTTGTTTCTAATGCTGGCGAATAATTTTGGTCCGATGCTTTTTTAACCCAGTTATACGCCTCAACATAATCTCGCTTCACAATTAGATTGTCAGTATATAAAATTCCAACCAGGTGTTGTGCTTGAGCCATTCCATCATTAGCAGCTTTCATGAAATAATCGAACGCTTTGAATGGATTCCATTCAACACCCCATCCATTTATTAAAAGTATACCGTAATTAAAGCAAGCAGCCGTGAGATTTTGATCGGCAGCTTTTTCTACCCAATACGCTCCTTTAACTGTATCAGCATTAAAACCCCCTTCGCCAAGTAAGTACCTGAGACCAAGCTCATGTTGTGCCAACGGATTTCCAGTATTAGCATCTCTTATTAGATTAAACTGTTTTTGTATCTGATAAGAAAGATCGGGCTGGTAGAATATTGTGTATTTTTTTTGCGGTCGATTTTTTTTGAATGCTAAACTTCCATCATTATTTTGAGAATGAGCTATAAAGTTGGACAGTACAATAAGAAGTAAGGTGTATAGAATGTATGAAATTAAATTGTTATTCAATGAAATTTATGTTGTGAATATGTGATTGTCTCTTACTATTTGCCCTAATAAAATATCAATATTTAGTTTTTAATTAAATTCATCTAAATGTGCATATATGTTACTGAATTTAGACGACAAGTTTTAAATAATCTTTTACTGATTCGCTTAATAATTTGGGCAAAAGTATTGGGCTTATTTAATTTAAAGTTCTTATAGAGACAATCATTTTGAAGATCTGAAGTACTTCTTCATAGGCGTAAAATAATAATCTTTCCACCCTTTTTTATAACCTTTACCTTGTCCATCAGGAATATTTGAATGAAGTAGAGTTATCTTTGTACCCTTTTCAACATTTTCAAAAAATACTTCAAGAATTGAATCTTTATCAGAAGGGGAGAAATCAGATGACCGCCAAGTTTGGACAATCTTCTTGTACGGTTTGAGTTCAATAATTTTTCCTTTGATATAATTATCCCAAGCAGAGATTTTGCCACCTATTTTAGGATTAATTTTTGCTTCGCCACCTGTAAAAGCTGAATGTTGTTTGCTGCTCAACCATGCGTTGTACATTATTCTTGGCGATTTTGGAAATGTCGCTGAGGTTTTGATCGTTTCCATAAAAAATATGAGTCTCCAGAAATATAAAACTTAATATTTTCCAGATTTTCTTAAATTTTTTTTATTATATTATTTTACTTCAGTTTTTTGTTCTACTGACTTTTTTGCTGTAATCTTTTTAATCTTTTTTGATCGTGTGTTACCATAAGAACCGATATTTATTTTACCCCGTTTAGTCTTTTTGTCTCCTTTACCCATTTATATTTTCCTTTTAGATTAGTAAATAAAAATCAAAATTTTACTTTGAGAATTTAGGTAACAAAAAATAAATTTCCCATATTTTAACATTAAAAATTTTTGATCAAATTGTTTTTCGAATACCCTTAATCTATATTTGGAAAACAAAAAAATAGAAATGACCTCTCGGAAAAAAGTTAAGTATATCTTCGTCACTGGCGGTGTAGTTTCTTCTTTGGGAAAAGGAATAACTGCCTCATCTCTTGGTCTTTTACTTAAACAACGCGGCTTCAAAGTCACAATACAAAAATTTGATCCTTATATAAATGTAGATCCAGGAACTATGAATCCTTTCCAGCACGGTGAGGTCTATGTAACCGATGACGGTGCAGAAACTGATCTTGATCTTGGACATTATGAACGCTTTCTTGATGTCAATATGACAAGAGCTAACAACACTACTACTGGACAGGTATATAATGAAGTAATTACAAAAGAACGGCGCGGAGATTATTTAGGTGCCACCATTCAAGTAATTCCGCACATCACCGATCAAATTAAGCAAAGAATGACCAAGCTTAGTGAATTAGGTGAGTACGACATTATTATTACAGAAATAGGCGGTACTGTTGGAGATATTGAAAGTTTACCTTTCATCGAAGCAATGCGGCAGCTTATGTTGCAATTTGGCAGAAAGAATACTTTAAGCATTCATGTGACGCTTGTTCCCTATATTCCTGCTGCTGGAGAAGTTAAAACAAAACCGACACAACATAGTGTTAAAAATCTACTTGAACTTGGAATTCAACCGGACTTATTGATTTGCAGGTCAGAAAAAAAGCTTTCAAGAGATATTCGGGATAAAATTGCCCTGTTTTGTAATGTAGAACCAAGATGTGTGATTTCAGCTTATGATTGCTCATCTATTTATGAAGTGCCTATAATACTCTTTAAAGAAAAGATGGATCAAATAGTTGTTGATAGATTGCACATTGCCGATAGAAAAATAAAACTTGACGATTGGGAAAATTTGGTTGAGGCAATCCGAAATCCCGTAAAGGAAGTCGAGATTGCTGTGTGCGGAAAATATATTGAGCATTCAGACGCATACAAAAGTATTATGGAATCTTTTGTTCATGCTGGTGCTGAAAATAACGCTAAAGTTAAAATTAGATCAATACAAGCTGAAGCTTTGGAAGAGGAAAATCCGGATAAGCTTTTGGATGGTATAAGCGGAATTTTAATCCCTGGTGGATTTGGCGAGAGAGGAATTGAGGGAAAAATAAAAGCAATAAAATATGCAAGGGAGAATAACATTCCTTTCTTGGGAATTTGTTTAGGACTTCAATGCGCTGTTATAGAGTTTGCAAGAAATGTTTGTGGTATGAAGAAAGCCCATAGTTCTGAATTTAAAAAAACTAATTACAGTGTGATTGATCTGATGCCAGAACAAAAAAGCATAAAAAATATGGGTGCTACAATGCGGCTTGGTGCTTATCCATGTATTGTTCAGTCAGGAACAAAAGCACATACCGCATATAGAGTAGACTACATTTCTGAACGTCATCGTCACAGATATGAAGTGAATAATAAATTTAGAAGAGTATTATCAGAACATGGAATGATTTTTAGTGGTTTGTCTCCAGATAAAGAGTTGGTTGAGGTAATTGAGATCAGTAATCATCCTTGGTTTTTGGGTTGTCAGTTTCATCCGGAGCTCAAATCGCGTGCAACTAATGCTCATCCATTATTCCGAGAATTTGTAAAAGCAGCACTAAAATATTCAGAAGAAAATAGTTCTCCTCAAATTGATGCTTAAAGGATCATTCTTTTGTACACATCGAACTTAACTCTTAATTGAAAATGAACATTAATACTTATATTGTAAAAATTTTTTTGGTAGTAATCCTTATAAATTTATCTAATGAATTTACTTATTCGCAAAGTTTTACAAGGGAAATTAAATCCGGGTTAGAGCTGTGCTACAACTTTAAATGGAATCTAGCAGAAGATGTTTTCACTCAAATGATAAATGATCACCCGGAAAAATCAGATGGTTATCATTTTCTTTCTGGAATTTATCTTTGGTACTATTTGGGTAATCGAGAAAAAGAAGACTTCAATAACTTTGTAAAATATTCTGATAAGACGATTGATATAGCCAAGGCTGAATTAGAAGCGAAACCTCAAAGTGCTTATGTTAATTATTTACTTGGCAGCAACTACATGTATAGAGCAATTGCTTTTACCCGTGAAGAAAATTATCTAGACGCAGTTTGGGCAAGCAAAAAATCCGAAACTTATATGAATACAGCTTTAGAGATTGACCCAAAATTTATTGATTCATATTTGGGATTAGGTTTATACAATTTTGCAGTCGGACAAATTCCTTCTGCTTTTCAATGGGCTTTAAGTTTAGCAGGCATTAAGGGTGATAAGCAGGTTGGGATTGACTATATCAAGAGAGCAGCTACTCAGGGAAACTTAGCGAAGGTGGAAGCACAGTACTATTTATCGCAAATTCTTTCGGAAGTTTTATTTGAGAATGAAGCTGCCTTGTATTATCTAAAAAATTTGGTTAGGCGATATCCGGAAAATCTGTTGTTCAATTATTCATATGCTGTACTTGAAGTAAAGGAAAGGAACCTTCGAGATGCACAAAAAGTTTTATCGAGAATTGCTCATTTAAATAATCCGCGATTCAGCCAAATAATCTCGTTCTCCAAATTTCTAATGGGTGATGTTTTCTTTCGAAAAAATCAATTTGATTCTGCAAAAGTATATTATTTGGCTTTTTTAGAATCTACACCAACCAGTGATTATACGGGAATTGCCAACTATCGCTTGGCATTATCCTATGAACTGACCAATGATCGTAAGAATGCAGAAAAATATTTTAAGAATACTGGCAATGGTAATCTTGATTTAGAAGACGATCAATTTGCAAAAAGAAAAGGAGAAATTTATTCTCGCAGGAATATGTCTTTGAACGAGCAAGATGTAGTTAGATTCTCAAATTTAATTGAAGCTGGAAAGTATCAGTCCGCATATGATTCATTAACGGGGATTCTCCCGCGTATAAAGACCGAATGGTTAAAAGCTGAAATATTACTTTACATTTGCGAAGCTGCATTTATGTTAGATAAATTAGATGAATCTCTTAATAGTGCATTAGAAGCAAAAGAAATTGATTCTCAAGAGGAGAGATGGATTATGCCCTTTGCTTCATACTATTGTGCAAGAGTCTATAAGAGAAAAGGTGATAAAATAAAGTTTCAAGTCACAATTGATCAGTTTGATGAGTATAGTGATTATGATTATCAGAGTAAGTTAAAAAATTTGATTTATTCTCTATCAGCAAAAAATGGAAATGATTAAATTAGTTTACTCTAGTTCTAATTAAATGTTAGTAGCCGATAAGAATTAACTTGAACACAGCAATTTTTGTCTCGGGTCGAGGATCAAATCTAAATGCAATTTTAACCTCGGAAGAATTAAAACCAATAGTTATAGTAAAGGCAGTAGTAAGCGATAAATTTTCATGCCCAGCATTTCAAATTGCAGAAAGGTTTTTTGTACCAACTTATACTGTGGGCTATAAAGAAAATTGTCTTTCATATGAAGGGCTTATCCAACTTTTTATAAAGTTGAATGTTGAATTAGTTGTACTTGCTGGTTTTTTAAAGTTAATACCTAAAGAATTTATTGAAGCATTCAGGAATAAGATAATAAATATACACCCTGCTTTACTTCCATCTTTTGGAGGAAAAGGAATGTATGGAATGAAAGTTCATAAAGAAGTGTTTGAATCATCGGCAAAAGTTTCTGGTGCAACCGTTCATTTTGTGGATAATACATATGACACAGGAAATATTATTGCTCAAAGATGTATTGATATTTCAGATGTAAAATCACCAGATGAAATTGCTGAAAGAGTGATAAGAATTGAACATGAACTTTTACCATTTGTCATTAAAAAAATTGCTTTGGGGAAAGTTACAATTTCTGACAATAGAGTCGTGGTTAATTGAGAATTTTATTTTAAGAGAAATCCTTGAAAAAATTTGCGTTAATAAGTGTATCGGATAAAACAAATATTATTAAGCTGGCAGAAGCTATTTTAAAAAATAATTACGAAATTATTGCAACCGGAAAAACAGCTAAGGTTTTGTCTGACTTTGGAATAAACGTTACTGAGATTAGCTCATTCACAAATTTTCCTGAAATATTTGATGGCAGAGTAAAAACTCTTCATCCAAAAGTATTTGGTGGTATTTTACTTAGACGGGAGAATGAGAAAGATAAAATTGAAGCGGAACAAAATTCTATCCAACCAATTGATATTGTTTGTGCTAATTTATATCCTTTTATTAAGGTTGGTGATGATCCTGCATCGAGTTTAGGAGAAGTCATAGAAAATATTGATATAGGCGGACCAAGTTTAATAAGGGCTGCTGCAAAGAATTTTCAATTTGTTTCAGTACTTACGAATCCGAACCAATATAATTTATTTATTCAAGAGTTAGAACAAGGTGCAGTAAAATTTGAAACGAGAAGGCAATTAGCTGTTGAAGCATTCTCTCACACATCATATTATGATACCTATATTGCAAATTATCTTGAAAATAAATTTGAAATAACACCCGAACATTTTCGACTAAACCTTCCTCTGAAAAGGACATTAAGGTATGGTGAGAATCCTCATCAAAAAGCTGCAATTTATGGAAACTTTGATGATTACTTTGAAATATTTCACGGTAAAGAAATTTCACATAACAATATTTTGGATCTTGTTGCATCTGTTGAGTTGGTTGAGGAATTGGGTCTTAATTCATGTTCAATTGTAAAGCATACAAATCCAGCGGGGGCAGCGCTAAAAATGAATCCGTTAGAATCCTACCTTCATGCATTAAAATGTGATCCTGTTTCTGCTTTCGGAGGAATAGTTGCTATAAATGGTAGAATAGATGTAGATTTGGCAGAGAAATTGAATGAAATATTTCTTGAAATTGTTTGTGCTGATGACTTCACTCAAGAATCAATCAAAATGTTAACTAAAAAGAAAGACAGACGATTAGTTAGGAAAAAAGGAATAATTTCAGATGAAAAAATTTCCTTTAGAAATATTCCTGGTGGTATTTTAGTACAAGATGCTGATTGGCACAATTTTAATAAAGATAAATTGAATGTGGTCACTGACATAAAACCAGATAAAAAGCAGTTAGAAGATCTTCTGTTTGCATGGAAAGTTGCTAAACATACAAAATCCAATGCTATAGTTTTTGCTAAAGATAAGACTACATTAGGCGTGGGTGCTGGTCAAATGTCAAGGTTAGATTCATCAAAGATTGCTGCTCAAAAAGCAAAAGAACATGGCCTAAATCTAAAAGATTCTGTGGCAGCATCAGATGCGTTTTTCCCGTTTGCCGATGGGTTGGTTGAAATAATCAAATGTGGAGCAACTTCCGTTATTCAACCTGGTGGTTCGGTTCGTGATAATGAAGTTATTCAAGCTGCTAATCAAAATAAAATTTCTATGGTATTTACTGGAATAAGACATTTTAAACATTAAGAGGAACAATGGGTTTATTTGATTTTTTCTCAACTGATTTGGCGATGGATTTAGGAACTGCCAATACTCTCATTTACGTGAAGGGTAAAGGAATTGTACTAAATGAACCTTCAATTGTTGCCTTCGACAAAAACTCCAAAAAAATCATTGCACTCGGCAATAAAGCCAAAGAGATGCAGGGAAGAGAACACAAAGAAATCCGTGTCAGCCGCCCTATGCGCGATGGTGTCATAGCTGACTTTGAAATTGCAGAAGGAATGATTCGAGCATTCATTAAAAAAGTTCGAGCAAATGCTATTTCAACAAGGCGTGTAGTAGTTGCAGTTCCTAGTGGAGTTACTGAAGTTGAGAAAAGAGCGGTTAGAGATAGTGCTGAACATGCTGGTGCAAAGGAAGTTCATCTTATTGCAGAACCTATGTCTGCTGCAATAGGAATTGGAATTGACGTTGATGCTCCTGTAGGAAACATGATTATTGATATTGGTGGTGGAACAACAGAAATTGCTGTGATTGCTCTTTCAGGTATTGTGAATGAAGAATCAATAAGAATTGCTGGTGATGAAATGAATTATGCAATAATGCAATTCTTCAAAAAAAACCACAACATACTTATTGGTGAGAGAACAGCTGAAGCAATTAAGTGTGAAGTTGGATCCGCAGTACCTCTGAAGGAAGAAATCACTATTCAAGTTAAAGGGCGTGATTTAGTTGGTGGTGTTCCCAAAACAACAGAGGTAAGTTCAGTAGAAATAAGGGAAGCTCTGAATGAATCAATAATTCAGATTGTTGATGCTGTTAAACAATCGCTTGAACGAACTCCACCTGAGCTATCTGCTGATATTTTAGATCGAGGTGTTATGATTACTGGTGGCGGAGCTTTACTAAAAGGATTGGATGAAAGAATTCGAATGGAAACTAATTTACCAGTCCATGTTGCTGAAGATCCTCTGACCGCAGTTGTTCGCGGTGCAGGTAAAGTTATTGAAAACTTAAATCATTATTCAAAGGTATTAATCCGAAATAGAAGATATTAATGCTTCGTTTTATTTCAAGTATTTGGGCGAATTTTAAAGAATATTTTATCCTTGTTTTTCTTCTAATTATTAGCTTCATCAGTCTTTCACTTAATCAAAACCCTGCAATCAAAAAAGTAAGAGCAATTGCATTTGGAAGTTTTGCTGCTTCCACTTCCATCCTCTCAGACTTATTTAACATCGCTAAAGTCAAAACTGAGAATGATCGCCTTCGTGAAATCAACGCGGAATTGATGCTTCAAGTTAATCAATTACGTGAATATGGCGTTGTGAATGAAAATTTAAGAAGGATGTTGGGTTTACGAGATACACTAAAATATCCTTTAATTCCTGCTTTAACAGTTTCTAAATCTTTTACAATTGCACAGGGAACAATAACACTAAATGCTGGATCAGAAAATGGTGTAAAACCTGGAATGCCGGTTATAAATGAGAAGGGATTAGTTGGGATTATTTATGCAACATCAAAAAATTTTTCAATTGCCAGAACACTGAAAAATTTTGAATTAAAATTGGTTGTAAAAGATGAAAGAAGCAGAGTAGATGGAGTTCTAAAATGGAACGGGGAAGACTTAGTGATTGTTAATGTTCCCAAAACCTATGATATAGAACCCGGCGATAGGATTGTCTGCTCTGAACTTAGTTCAATTGTTTCACTTCCGATTCCGATTGGCTTTGTTGTTGGATTAAAGGATGTAGAAACAGGAATTTTTAATGCAGTAAAAATTAAACCCTACGCTGATTTTTCAAGAACTGAGCATGTATTTGTTATCGGAGTAATTGAAAGTAAACAGAAAAATGATCTTGAGTTAAATTTCTTTAAGCGATAATCAAATGCGAACATTATATATTTTTGCATTAATTCTCTTTTTTCCTTTGTTGATTCTTCAATCAACAGTTGTACCTCTTATTTCTATTTTAGGAGTGATTCCAGATCTTATCCTAATCTTGTTAGTTTATTTTACTTTGAGATTAGGACAAATGCATGGGACTATTTTAGGATTTGTTTATGGTTTTCTTTTAGATTTAATAACTGGTAACATATTTGGTAGTGCGATGATTGCCAAAACAATCAGCGGCTTTACAGCAGGTTATTTCTATAATGAGAATAAACTCGATATTTATTTTAAATCATTAGTTTTCTCTCTAATTGTTTTATTAAGTGCTACAATTGATTCATTTATTTTTTCTTTCTTCTCGTCTGTTGAATTAGAGAAAAGTATACTATTAAGATTTTTTGAACAAGGAATGTTTCCTGGAATATATACGGCGGTAATAAGTTTAGTACTAGTTATGTTTCACCCAAGGAGAAATCCCTTTTGAGAGTTCCAAACATTGGGTCAGTCCAGCGAAGTTCGGTAATCTATTTTGTTATACTCGCATCATTTTTCATGCTTATAACAAGATTATTTTTAATGCAAATAGTTCAGCAGCAAGCATACGATGAAAAATCTGCGGACAACAGCATTAAAGCAGTTGAACAAATTCCTTTACGTGGAGTTTTTCTAGATCGAAATGGAGAAGTTTTAGTTAGCAATGTACCCGCTTACACCATTCGAATTTTACCTGCCGAGTACGATACAAGTTTAAACAGAATTTTAGAAACTGTGGTTGATATAGAACCAGGTTTCATATCAAAAATTCTTCTTAATAATAGAATTTATTCTAAATATATACCTGTCCGTATAAAAAGGGGAATTGATTTTAAAGCGGTGGCTTGGCTTGAAGAGAATGCTGAACATCTTCCCGGAGTTAGTTACGTTGTTGAAATGCAGAGAGGGTATCCGGCAGGTATTATTGGCTCACATGTATTTGGTTATACAAAAGAAATTTCGTCTGAACAATTAAAACGTGAGAATGACTATTATAATCCTGGAGATTATGTTGGTTCAAACGGACTTGAAAAACAGTATGAAAAATCTATTCGAGGGATTAAAGGATTTAATTATATACTCGTTGACTCCAAACGAAAAGAAATTGGTAAGTATAAAGATGGAATAGAAGACTCGCCTTCAATTAAAGGACATGATTTGATGCTTTCAATAGATGCAGAGGTCCAGAGAGTTGCTGAACAAGAACTAAAAGGCAAAAGCGGAGCAGTAGTTGCGATTGAACCTAAAACTGGAGAAATTCTTGCACTTGTGAGTGCTCCAGATTATGATCTTAATCAATTTTCTTATGTAACGAGCCGAGAATTTTTACAGAACCTTTACAGTGATCCTCTTAGACCTTCTTTTAATAGAGCCACAATGTCCGTAAAACCGCCTGGATCTACTTTTAAAATAATGGCGGCAATTGCAGCGCTTGATTTAGGAGTAATAACTCCAGCAACAACAATTTATTGTGGTGGCGGGTTTACATTCGGCAGATTTTTTAAATGTCATGGTGGTGCACATGGTTCACTCAATGTTATTCATGCGATAGAGAAATCATGCAACACATTTTTCTATAACCTTATTTATAAAATTGGTCTTGATCGCTGGGCAGAATATGCTAATAGGTTAGGATTTAACAGTATGACTGGAATAGATATTGGCGAAGAAGTTCCGGGATTTATTCCAACCTCCAAATATTACGAAAAAGTTTATGGACCTAAGTGGCCTCGCAGTATTATGGCAAGCTTAGGTATTGGACAAGGAGAAGTCAGTGTAACTCCAATACAATTAGCCAAGTATGTTGCTTTAATTGCTAATAATGGTAATTCATTTATTCCACACATAGTGAAAGGATATATTGATGATAGAACCGGCAAATTAATTCCAGGTAAATTTAAAGAAATAAAAACAGGAATTAATTCAAAGGTATTTGATATTGTTAAGGAAGGGATGTTTTTGGTTGTTAACGGTGCTGGAACCGCAACAAGGATACGAATGAAAGATATTATAATTGCTGGTAAAACTGGTACTGCTCAAAATCCACATGGAAAAGATCACGCATTTTTTATTGGATTTGCTCCGTATGAAAATCCTAAAATAGCATTGGCAATAGTAGTTGAGAATGCAGGTTTTGGAGCTACTTGGGCAGCACCAATAGCTCAGAAAATGTTTCAGGCATATTTGCTTAAGGATAAAACTACTAAGTTACAAGAGCAATTAATTCCTGAAATTAAATCGAATATTATTGGAGCTTCGCTTGAGAATTGATTATAAACTTCAAGATAAATTTGATTTGTGGTTGATTATTCCAGCGACGATGTTAATTTGTATTGGGCTGGCTGCAATTTATAGTTCTACAATTAACCATCCCGCAGTTCACAGCAATTTCCAAAGACAATTAACTTGGGGGATAATTAGTCTAATTGTATTTTTTATAACCTATTCCTTGCCTACAAAAACATTTAAATACATTGGTATTCCTGCATATTCACTATCAATTTTATTATTGATGGCAGTTTTAGTTATTGGTAAAAAAGTCTCTGGTGCAAAAAGCTGGATTTATTTTGGGAGTATAGGTTTCCAACCTGCCGAGTTTGCTAAAGTAGGAACTATTTTTGCGATTGCTGCTTATTTAAGTAGAAGTAACTCAAATATCGAATCAATTAAAGACATAACCTTTGCCCTAATCATTGGATTTCTACCAGTCGGATTAATTCTGCTCGAACCTGATATGGGAACATCTCTTACATTTGTAGGATTGATTTTAGTATTATTGTTTTGGAAGGGGATTAGTCTGTTTGGGTTATTCGTCGTATTATCTCCAGGGTTTGTTGCTTTATCATCACTTTTTGGAGTGTACTATTTCATTGCTGCTTTGGTTATTGTACTTGTTATGCTTTTTTCATTCCAAAAAGATATACTAACCAGTGGTTCTATCTTTGCTTTGAATTTAGGTGCCGGATTCTTTACTGATGTAGTTTTCAGAGCACTTAGTCCACACCAACAAAAGCGGATTCAATCTTTCATTGATCCGGGAGTAGATCCACTTGGTGCAGGGTATAATGCCATTCAAGCAAAGGTGGCAATTGGTTCTGGTGGATTATTTGGTAAAGGTTTTCTTGCTGGTAATCAGACTCAGTTGCAATTTATTCCTGAACAATGGACGGATTTTATTTTTTGTGTGATAGGAGAGGAATTTGGATTTGTTGGAAGTGTTTTAGTTTTAGGTTTATTTATGGTGATGATTTTACGCATTCTTAAAATTGCTACATCAGCAAAAGATGAATTTTTGAGTTTGGTGTTGATAGGTATTCTTATAATTTATTTTGTCCACTTGATAATCAACATAGGTATGGTTATTGGAATAATGCCAGTTATTGGGATACCTCTTCCATTTGTAAGTTATGGTGGAAGTTCGCTTGTTGTAAATATGTTTTTACTTGGAATAGTTGCTAACATTTATCGTACAAGAAAAAATTATACCTAAATTAAAGCCATTTTTCAGCTTCAATGACAGCGCAAGAAAAACTTAAAAAACACAATGATAAGTTAAAATTTATTTGTGTTGGCTTGGACACAGATATAACTAAAATTCCTTCCTCACTTATAACTTACCCGAATCCACTTTTAGAGTTTAACAAAAGGATAATTGAAGCTACTTCAGAATTTGCAGCAGCATATAAATTTAATTTAGCTTTCTATGAGGAAGAAGGTCTAAAAGGACTTGAGGTCTTGAAAGAATCGCTTGAGTTAATTCCACCTGAGATTTTAACTGTTGGTGATGGGAAAAGAGGTGACATAGGAAACACTTCACAAAAGTATGCACAAATGTTATTCGAAGAATTTAACTTTGATGCGACAACACTTAATCCTTATATGGGAAAAGATTCACTTGATCCTTTTTTGAATTATACATCCAAACTTAACTTTATCCTTACGTTAACATCAAACCCTGGAGCAAATGATTTTGAGAAAATACGACTTGCAGATAATTCCTTTCTCTATCAAGAAGTAATTAAAAGGGTAAAACAGTGGAATAAAAATAACAACTGTGGATTAGTCTTTGGTGCAACAAAAAGTGAGGAATTAAGTAATGATATTAATTTATTTGAAGCTTTGCCTGTACTACTTCCCGGTGTCGGTGTGCAAGGTGGAAGCTTAGAAGAAATCGTAAATATTTTTAAGAGAAATAATTTTTCTAAGTACTTAATCAACGTTAGCAGGACAATTATTTACAAAAGTTCAGAATATGACTTTGCTGAAAAAGCAAAAGATGAGATTCTAAAAATGAATGATCTTGTTTTGCGAATAATGGCAAGTTGATTTATATAAATAATTTTCAATAAAATCTAAAAAATTAACTTATTATTTATTTTTAATCATCGCTAGTGATGGAGAATGCAAAGCAAAAATACAAATCTGTAAACTTGGTTTTCCAAAACCATAAAAAAGAAATTTTCTTTCCCCCGATTTATGATGAAAGTAAATTAGTTGTTGATAAAAATTTAAAACCTATCAAAATTATTGCTCAAAATATAAAAGAAAGCTCGCTTTCAAATAAATCCCAAATCGTTTTTGATTTTTACATACAACGATCAAAAGCTAACGTATATTTAATTTTAAATGGTACAAAAAAAGATGTTTTTTATTTAATCCCATCTGGCACATATGTTTTTAATTTTTATCTAAAACCCGGAGATAACATCCTTGAATTATTCTATATTGTAAATGGACACAAATCAAAATCGGTTTTCAAAAAGTATAAAGCGAATTGATTATTGGCATGGGAAACTATAAAATAAACGAAAAATTTTTGTATGAAATCTGGAAAAGTCAAGAATTCGAAAAAGTTCTTCAAACAGAAGAAAAAGAAAAAATCACTGTAATTGATGCAGGGGTAGAAAATACTGAACTTGGAGGACCAGATTTTAGAAATGCAAGGATCAAAATAGGTAATATTACTTATCAAGGTGATGTGGAAATTGATTTGACTCACTCGGATTGGAAAAGTCATGGACATTTTTTAAATAAAAAGTATAATAAAGTCATCTTGCATGTAGTTATGAATAATGATACAAATGAGCACCATGTACTCACACAGGATGGCAGAAAAGTTCAATCAATATTACTAGAATCGTTCCT
This sequence comes from uncultured Ignavibacteriaceae bacterium, assembly GCA_964391015.1. Classification (GTDB taxonomy): domain Bacteria; phylum Bacteroidota; class Ignavibacteria; order Ignavibacteriales; family Ignavibacteriaceae; genus XYD12-FULL-36-8. The sequence goes on along the minus strand of CAYMKU010000036.1, from coordinate 10,921 downwards.
CAAGAAAGATTTACAAACAGACATTCGTAAAGCAATTTTGTCTGAAAGGGAGAGCAGGCTCAACCATAAAATGCCTTGCAGTCAATTAAATTCAAGCTTAAGCAAGAAAGAAAAGCTTGCATATATGTTCGATCTTGGTTTTGTAAGATTTAGGACCAAGCGCGAGAAGATGAGGCAAAGATTAAAAGAAATTACGTATCTCTCAGAACTTAATTTAAAAGAACCAATTATCAGTTATGATCTCGATGAAAGTTTTAATAATCGGAAATTTGCTACTAAAGATTTTTCAAATAAAACCGTATGGCATCAATTAATTTATGAGTCAATTTTCGAAGCTTTAGGATACACTAATAATAAGGATTTGATGCGTCGTTTGGCAGAATCTGTTGATGTCCGATTCTTCAATGAATTTCTTGATGAAGAAGACTTTGTATTTTTAGCTGAAACAGTTTTATATAATGTAGCAGGCTTAGTTCCCGATGTGCAGTCACTTCCTAATGAAGAAACAACAGAGTACACAAAAAAAATTTATGAGAATTGGAAAAAGATTGCTGACAAATATGACGGAAGAACTTTTCATGCCGCAAATTGGCATTTCTTCAAATTGAGGCCTCCGAATTTTCCTACAATCAGAATTGCCGGTGGTGCCAGATTACTCAACCGAATACTGAAGGAAAATTTAGTTGAGAATATCATCGCCATATTTAAGAAAACTAATAATCCAAGACGGCTAAGTTCTGATTTGAGGAACTTATTCTTAGTGAAAGCTCAAGGATTTTGGAAGAAGCATTTTGTTTTCGATCAACCCGCGAGTATAGATATTAAATATTTTATTGGTATGTCTCGCGTTGATGAGATAATTGTAAATATTATTTTACCGATTATGTCCATCTATTTTGAGATTTTTAATAAGCACGATTTAATGAAGAAAGTTCTTAAGTTATATTTGAATTATTATCAAATTGGCGATAACAGTATTGTCGCAGAAGTAACAAATGTATTAGCGCTTGACGATGCTGCGAAAAGAACTGTATATCATCAGGGAATGATCGAGCTTTTTAAAGAATATTGTACTAAAGAGAAGTGTTTGGAATGTAATATTGGAAAAAAAGTTTTCAACTAATTATCACTTGTTAATTTTTTAATATCATCACGAATTTTTGCTGCGCGTTCATATTCTTCTGATTCTAAAGCTTCTCGTAACTTATTTTGCAAAGAAGCAATCTTAGCTTCCCTTGATTTTGGTATTGGTTGATCATCTTCTGGAAGATTTGTTTTCGCGACTTCTTTTTCTTTCTCGCTTTCTTCAGAGGGAATAAATCCTGCAGTTTCTAAAACTGTTTCTACAACATAAATAGGTGTTTGTGTTCGTACAGAAAGAGCGATGGCATCACTTGGACGAGCATCTATTTCATTTGTCATACCAGATACATCAAGTACAATTTTTGCATAGAAAGTATTTTCCCTTAACTCGCTGATAATCACTTCGCTGACAGAGCCACCAAGATTATCTATTACTTGTTTAAGAAGGTCATGTGTTAAAGGTCGTGGTGGTTTTATTCCTTCAATCTCCAAAGCAATTGCTTGTGCTTCAAATGCACCTATGATTATAGGTAAACGTCTTACGCCCTCTATTTCTTTTAGGAGGATTGCATAAGCTCCACCAGTAGATGGGCTCGATGATAGTCCCAATATTTCGCATTGAATTTTTTGCAAATAAAACTCCTAACTTATTATGATTTAAGCTTTTTAATCTCTGTAACTAATATTGGCAATACTTCCAATACATCGCCGGCAATACCATAATCTGCAATAGTAAAAATAGGTGCTTCCTTGTCTTTATTGATTGCAACTATATATTTTGCTGAGGACATTCCAGCCATATGTTGTATTGCTCCAGATATACCACATGCAATATAAAGAGAGGGAGATACAGTCTTACCAGTTTGTCCAACTTGTTCGCCGTGAGGACGCCAGCCGGCATCAACTACTGCTCGTGATGCTCCAACTGCAGCACCAAGTGTTTCAGCTAACTCTTCAATTAATTTAAAATTTTCTGGCGCCTTCATTCCGCGACCACCTGAAACAATTATTTCCGCTTCAGCAACATCAATTTTTCCGCTTGATTTTTTGAAACCTGTGACTTTGGATTTTAGGTTTAGTTTATTTAAATCTATTGTTGCAATGTCGGCGGCTTCAGCGTTCTCAGTGGTTACTGCTTTAAATACATTTGGACGCAAAGTAAAGATCTGTCTCTCTGATTTAAGCTTAGTCTCCAGTAAAGCTTTGCCTGCGAATATCGGCCGCGTAACAATGAGCTTACCATCTGTTAAAGCCAAATTAATACAATCAACAATAATTCCTGCCTCTACTTTAATACTGACTAATGGAGCTAAATCTTTTCCCAGAGCAGTATTAGAAAATAAAATGATATCAAACGAGTTTGCTTTTATGTGATCAGCTAGAATTTCAGCATAAGCACTTGAAGAATAGTTTTCCAGGTCTTTATGTTTGTAGTGAATTACTTTTCCAATACCATATTTAGCTGTGTCTGAAAGATTTTCTATCTCATTTCCTATAACCGCACATTCAGCGCTAAAACCATTTTTAGATGCTAAGAGAGCCGCTAAACTGATAGCTTCGAATGATGATTTTTTTATTTTGTTTTCACGTTGTTCGAGAAACACTAATATTTTTTTCGCCATGTAATTATCCTTAAATTACTTTTGCTTCTTCTCTTAATAATCTTACCAATTCATGAACTGCTGAAGAATCAGTTCCTAAAATTCTACCGGGATTTTTTCCTTGAGGGTTATACATCTTTATAATTTCAGAAAGATTATCAATCGGAGCTATAGATTTTTCTTCAATAATTTTTTTCTTTGCTGCCATGATACCTTTTAGCGAAGCATATCTTGGTTCGTTCAATCCTTTTTGAGCAGTTATAACGATAGGTAATTCAGATTCCACGACTTCGCGCCCACCTTCAATTTCACGTTCAGCAATTACCTTTTGGTTTTCAATTTTCAAATCTACTACTGTAGAAATACATGAGTAATCTAAAATTTCAGCCGTAAGCTGCCCTGTAATGGAGTTGTCATAATCAACAGATTGCTTTCCAAAAAAGATAATTTCACATCCTAGAGTTTTAATTTCTTCTGCAAGTGCTTTAGCTACTGCATATGAGTCAAGCACTGAATCAGCCTTTAACAATATTCCGTTGTCTATACCCATTGCCAGAGCTTTTCTTATAGATTCCTTATTTGCTTCTCCGCCAACACTAATTGCGAAAACTTCACCACCAAATTTTTCTTTAGTTTTTAAGGATTCTTCTATAGCAAATTCATCGTAGGGATTTACAATAAATGTTACTCCTGTAGGATCAATTGATTTTCCATCCGCACTAATCTTAATTTTTGTAGCTGTATCAGGTACATGACTGACACAAACAGCAATTTTCATTTAACCTCCATTTATAATATAAACTGATTGAAAATATATACATGGCTGCATATAAAATCAAACCAACTTTTTTAATTACAATACTAGAAATTCTTATATAAACAAGTTCTTTTTTGTAAAAATAATATTTGATAATTTTAGGCATGAATAACCAAACACTCGAAAATACGAAAGTTGAGATAAATGTTGATGAGGATATTTCTATAGGGCTATCTTGTAAAGTAATTCTTTACAACGATGACTGGCATACATTTGAAGAGGTCATCAACCAGTTAATTAAAGCTATTAATTGTCCGTTTGAGATTGCTCGAGATTTGACATTTGAAGTACATGTGAAGGGCAAAGCTTTGGTATTTAAAGGTGATATGAAGGATTGTTTAAAAGTATCATCTGTACTTGAAGAGATAGCATTGAATACTGAAATACTTTCCTAATCTTTGACTACTGTTACTCTGTAAAATTCTTATGAAGATATTAATAATAGCCATTCTAATTTTGATGACAGCAAATAATTTATACTCACAAAGTAATCAAGACTTAAAAACCAAGGTTGATTCAATATTTAGATCTTTAGATGGTAACTTCGCAATAGCATTCAAGATTCTTGAAGAGAATGGTGATTCTCTTTTTATCAGCGAAAAAATGATTTTTCATGCGGCAAGCACGATGAAAACTCCAGTGATGATTGAAGTTTTCAAGCAAGTTTCACAAAATAAATTTCACTTGGATGATTCAATTACAGTCAAAAATGAGTTTAGAAGTATTGTTGATGATTCCATATATTCTTTGGAGCTATCCGACGATAGCGGAGAAGAATTGTATAATTTTATAGGTAAGAAAAAATCTATACGTAATCTAGTTTTTGATATGATTACTGTCAGCAGCAATCTTGCTACAAATATTTTGATCGAACTTGTAAATGCAAAGAGAGTGACTGAAACTATGAGACTTATCGGAGCAAATGATATCCAAGTTTTACGTGGTGTTGAGGATACTAAAGCGTTTCAGTTGGGATTGAACAATGTCGTAACTGCTTATGATCTTATGTTGATTTATAAAAACCTTGTTGAGTGTAAATTTGTTGATGAAAAATTAACTAGTGAAATGATTGACATTTTGTTGCAGCAGCAACACAACTCACGAATTCCTGCAAAACTTCCACCTGAAGTGAAGGTTGCTCATAAAACAGGATCTATAACTGGTGTAGGGCACGATTCAGGAATTATCTTTTTACCTGATGGACGAAAGTATGTGCTTGTACTATTATCGAAAAACGTTAGGAATGAAAAAGCAGTTATTGAAATGCAAGCTGACATATCGAAAATGATCTATGAGTATGTGCTTGCACATTAAAATTAATTGCGGAAAGAGAGAGATTCTCAGCCAGAGGCTGATGAGCCTTCGGCTCAGAACTCTCGGTACTAAGGACGTGCCACCAGGCTAAGCTTGGTACTCCTGTATCTTTTTATTTAGTAATAGTGAATCGAGAAATTTTCTTCCAACACCACTTTTCAGAAATTTTTCTCTCTTACGAGCTTCAGTTTCAGTCAAGTATTTTTCTTGATAGATTAATTTCCATGGCATTCCAATTTTTGTAAAAGGAGATTAACCAGAGTTGTGATCAGAGAGTCTTTTTGTCAAATCTGAAGAAAAACCAATATAACGTTTTTGAAGTTTTTTACTCCATAACACATAAACATGAAACATCTTGCGGAAAGAGAGAGATTCGAACTCTCGGTACGCTTTCACGTACACACGCTCTCCAGGCGTGCCAGTTAAACCACTCCTGCATCTTTCCAAATACACTTCAAATATAAAAATTTACAACTGGTTTGACAAAAATTAGAAGTATTTAATTTTGTATTTTAACGGAAAAAATTTAACAAGAAATTGATATGTCAACACAATGTGCGAAAGGATAACTAAATATTGAATTTTGAAATTCTATTTCAATCACTTATTACTGTACTTTCGGCTATCTCAGGAGCTATGATAGTTTTTTTGATTAAGCTTAATCATGAAAAACTTTGCGCTCTGATATCATTTTCAGCGGGCGGACTTCTGGGAGCTGCAATATTCACCTTAATTCCCGAATCTTTACACTCTTTGAATACAATAGAAGTTATTTTGGGAATCTTAAGTGGCTATCTGTTATTCTGGTTGCTCACAAAATACTATTCACATGTTTGTCCAGCTTGTTCTGCTTCTCATTTCGATGAAAGAACCGCAAAGAAATTTTCTGAAATTGTACGTGCATTGCTGATAGCACTTTCGATTCATTCTTTTTTGGATGGTGTTGCAATTTCAACTAAGGGAGTAGTCGAAAATATTTCTAATACTTCAGTTTTTGTTGCCGTATTGACACATAAACTGCCTGAAGGATTAGCTCTTGCCTCTCTTATGTTTAGTGCAAATTTTTCGAGAAAGAAAATTTTTGGTTATGTTTTCGGAGTTGAAATGATCACTGTTGTTGGGGCGATAACAGGGAGTATAATCCTCAAATTTTATATTTCAGAAATTTTACTCTGTTCAGTGATGTCACATATTTCAGGTGGGTTTATTTTTTTAGCATCGCATGCTGTGTTTGGTGAAATGATTAAGAACCACAAAAAGTTAGTTGTAATTTCATTTAGTCTTGGTTTAATATTGATTTTAGTTGTTAGTAAGTTTGTTACGTGAATGTATTAAATTTTTCCCTCATCTGTTTTGAATTCCATTTTCGGAGAGATGCTAGAGTGGTTGAATAGGCCGGTCTCGAAAACCGGTGTCCGCCATAGGTGGACCCAGGGTTCGAATCCCTGTCTCTCCGCAACAAATGTAGCATTGCAACGTTGAAACTTTTCCGCTTAAATGTTTCTATAAGCCATCTGTCATAATCTATCTCTTCAAACTTCCATATTTATTTACTTTTAGACAGTAAAAAATAATTTTTAGATAAACTAAAGGAGTAAGATTATGCCCAAATTAATCTTTGTCGTTTTAGTAGTGATAAGTTTTTTTATTCCAGCAATAAGTGCAAAGAGTGAAAAAATAAAAGATAGTGCTATTGAGAGCTTGATAATGGGAATAAATTCTGAAAACTTCGGTTTAAGAACAAGTTCTGCTTACTTGCTTGGTGAATTTAAATGCGATAAGGCAATAATTCCATTATTAAAAATGCTGAAAAGTGAGGGACGGGAAGATGCAAGAATCGTTGCTGCACTTGCCTTGTTGAAGATTGGAGATTCAAGAGGTATTTATGCCATCAAACAAGCAATCAGATTTGATGACAGTGAACGAGTGAAACGACTCTGTACTAATTTTTACCATGCATATTTGGGAAAGTTGTCTGATGTCAAACTGATGGCTCACAAATAGTATTCTTCATCATAATAATCTCCACCATTAAAGTGATGAAATCCCGGAATGTTTTGTTCCGGGTTTTTTATTCTCTAATTCTTCAAGTAATTTTTAATCTATAAAAATATTTTTAGGAATAACTTACTCAGAGTAATTCTTTTATGCTTCATTACAAAAGCCATTTATTAGATACATTAAAATTAGCTGTACCTGTAATCATAGGACAATTAGGTTTAATAATGATGGGGGTGGTTGACAGTTTGATGGTTGGTGAATTAGGAGCTGATTATTTAGCAGCAGCGGCACTGGCAAATCACATCTTAATTTTAATACTGATCGTTGGATTAGGTGTTTCGATGGCGGTTACTCCATTGGTTGCAATTAGTATTGGAGCAGAAAAATCTGATGAATCTCAAATCTTATTTAAACAATCCTTAGTTGTTAATATTTCGTTTGGAATAATAATGATGGTTTTGATTCTGATAGCGTCAGAATTAATTTATTTGCTTAATCAACCACTATTGGTTGTAAAGTATTCCTCTTCTTATTTAAAGATCCTTGGCATTTCTATTATTCCTATAATGATTTATCAAAGCTACAAACAATTTATCGAGGGTTTATCAATTACACATCCTCCGATGGTTGTAACATTATCTGCAAATGTCATTAATGCCGGAATGAATTGGTTATTAATATTTGGTCATTTAGGATTTCCACAACTAAAATTGGACGGTGCAGGGTGGGCGACTTTTTCATCAAGAGTATTTATGGCGATTGCTCTCTTTGTTTATTCAAATTACTCATCACGATTCAAACAATACGACTTAAAATTAATAATTTCGTCAATTGAGAAAAAAGTTATTTATAGAATATTAAGATTAGGACTTCCGAGTGGGCTTCAATACTTTTTTGAAGTAGGAGCATTTTCCTTTGCCGTTGTTATGGTAGGATGGTTAGGAGCCAAGCCGCTTGCCGCGCATCAAATTGCACTGAATCTTGCTTCAATCTCATTTATGGCTGTTACTGGAATATCTGCTGCGGGAGGAATTAGAGTTGGAAATGCAGTTGGTCGGTCAGATATAGATGAAACGCGACGAGCGGGTTTTTCTGCAATCATGTTGGGGTTATCAATAATGTTTTGCTCAGGAATAGCTTTCATATTTTTTAGAAATTTCTTTCCAAGCTTGTACATTTCTGATCCTGAAGTAATCTCAATTGCTTCATCTTTGTTAGTCATTGCAGCGCTATTTCAATTATCTGATGGGACACAGTCAGTTGGAATTGGAATTTTACGCGGCTTAACTGATGTAAAAATTCCAACTGTAATTACTTTTGTTTCCTACTGGGTTATTAGTTTACCTATAGCATATTTGCTTGGATTCACTTTTAAATTAGGTGTTCAAGGTGTCTGGATAGGTTTACTAATCGGTCTGACCACCTCGGCATTGATGCTCACATTTCGGTTCAATTTCAAGAGTAAGCATAGAATAATCGCATAAAAAAATTTTAAAGAAATTTACTTTAAGTTATCCTCAAAGTACTTAGTTATCTTTTCATAAAGATGTAACCTATCTTTTCCAGCAATTCCATGCTGATGTCCAGGATAAGGAAAATAATCTAATGGAATATTCAACTCAACAGCTTTTTTAACAAACAGCAAGGAGTTTTGCCAAACAACTGTTGGATCAGAAGTTCCATGAATAATCATCAGTTTTCCTTTGAGATTTTGAACATAATTAAGAAGACTTGAGTGATTATATCCATCAGGATTTGTTTCGGGTGTATCCATATAACGCTCGGTGTACATAACTTCATAATAGCTCCAATCAATAACAGGAGCACCAGCTATTCCAACTTTGAAGATGTCGGGTGTTCTTGTCATTAATGAAACAGTCATAAATCCACCATAACTCCAGCCAAAAACACCAAGCTTGGTTGAATCAATATAGGGTAGGGATTTTAAATAATTTGCACCAACTAATTGATCTTCAATCTCCTTAGTTCCTAAATCTCGAAATGTTTCCTGCTCGAATTCTAATCCTCGATTTGCAGTTCCTCGGTTATCTATACTAAAAATAATGTATCCCTTTTGAGCCATGTAATTAAACCAAAGATA
>CAYMKU010000036.1:0-1904 GCA_964391015.1 uncultured Ignavibacteriaceae bacterium | reverse complement strand
CCATGTTCGGGTTCAACATATTCGGAATCTTTCTCTTCAAAAAGTGTTTTCACTTGTTCCCCGGTCTTCACATCATATTTAATTAATCGTAAATGATTTTGGTCTCGGTTTAGATGTCCAACATAAATATATTCCTCATCAGGACTCCATGTAACCCCTGTCAAGTATTGTTCTTTTGGCTCTCCGGTTTTTAGCCAGACAATTTCTTTCGAAGCTAAATTATAAACGCCAATCGTTACTTCATGACTTGCCATCCCAGCCATCGGGTATTTTATGTTGTTCAACTCAGCAGGATGTTTTGTTAAATCAACTAAGGGATAATCTGTAACCATCGTTTCATCCATTCGATAAAAAGCAAGGTGGTTCTCTTTTGGGGACCAAAAAATTCCCGTGTTAATTCCAAATTCATTTCGGTGAACTGATTGACCATTGACTATCCCTTTGTTCGTGTCATTAGTTATTTGAATTTCTTTTCCATTTATTGAAATGAATAAATTATTTTTCAATGTATATGCTGCTTTACCAAATTTTGTGATATCAACATTTCCCGCTTCTTCGTTTATAACGTTTAATAATTCAAGCGATTGATCATCCACAAAATAACGGAACAGATTTATCCCAATTCTCATACGAATTTCATTTGGATTCAACATTTCGATAGTTGGGATGTTGCTTAATTTCTCAAGTCCTTTATCACTTAACTTCTGATTTAAAGTTGATAACGATAGTATTTCAGTTTTCGCATCAGAATTTAATTTACATGTTAAAACAAACTGATCATTTTCCTGTTTTTCGATGTAAAGGTAGTCTTTGGTTCCGGGAATCCACTGAAGCTGATTCAATCGTTTTGGTAATAGTGAAGATGATTTCAAAACAACTTGTTCTAATGTAAAGTTTTTCTTTTGCGAAAAACCCGCTTGAATAATTGAGATAATAATGATGATTAAGATTAAGAATTTATTGAGGAATGATTTCATTTAATCTCCATTACTTGAATGAGAAATATTTTCATAATAAATATTGATTTTTCTCAGTTACGATTTGAGTAATTAAATTTTTGGGTACAATTTCAAAATATACATTCTCTATTGTCAAATTAGAGTGTTTGAAATTCCAAATTTCAGAAGGATTCTTATATGTCACTTTGAATTTTGTTTGTGTGCTAAATTTTTCTTCTGCAGCAGCTACAACAAATGGTACTTTATAATACTTAGCAATAAGTGCAGCATTTTTACTCCCGGTTTTGTTTATGACATCAAAATTTTTTAGAATTTTATCTACTCCAATTAACACCATATCACTTTTTTCAACATAAACCGCTAAACTGCAATCGGGGATAACAGTAACTTTAATTCCCAGTTTCAAAAGTTTTTTTGCCAGCAATCTTCCTTCAAAAACTGGTCGCGATTCAGCGACAATAATTCTGATGTGTTTATTCTTTTCATAATGTAACCTTAGAACCTGAAAAACCGTTTGGCTGTTTGATAGAGTAAGTATTGTTCTCTTCTTTTTAATAATTGGTTTGATGTTGTGATATAAATTATCAAATACAAATGCAGATTGAAGGTCATAAGCTAATAAATAATCCTTAAGTGATTTTTTATTCCCGGCAGCTACAAGTTTTTTAATATTTTTGATATAGTTTAATACAGCTTCGAAACTTTTCAACCGGAGGTAAATTTTTCTAATGGATAGTTTAATTAAATTTATATCATTCATATTCTTAATGAAGAACTTGTTAATCTTATTTACCAGTTCAGTTGAACCCGAAGTGTTGTCGGTTAAAATATTTTCAAGAATAGAATTTTTCACTTAGTGTTCAAAAATATTTTGCAAAAGCTGTTTTGGGGTGTAACTTAAATTTATAGAATTTATTGATTATATTTACAAAAAATAAAACTACT
>CAYMKU010000035.1:34593-39155 GCA_964391015.1 uncultured Ignavibacteriaceae bacterium | reverse complement strand
TATTCGGAGCAACATTCTTTTTAACGCTTCAAATCCTGATGAATAATAAAAAAATTAATGAATTAGAAAAAGAAATTGCTCAGCAAACGGTTCTACTCAGACAAAATCAAGAAATACTTGGACGAATAGCGGAATTAGAAAGTAAAATTAGTGGATTCGGTCAAACTCAGGCGATATTGGATTCAGCTGCTGTCGGAACCGGCGTATGGTCGAAGTTAACAGAACATTTTTCTGATTTCTTTGCAACCAAACAAAATATCTGGTTAACTAAGGTTAATGCAGATGCAAATAATATTTCCCTGGAAGGATTTACACTGTCTAAGCTATCACCAACTGAGTTCGCTTATTCAATTGATGGATCAGAAGTGAAAGGAATTTTCTCGGAATCCATCAGAAATGAAAATGCATATCGCTATAACCTCAACTTTAATTTATCACAATTTCCAAAAGTGACACAATGAACAGAAAACTAAAAAACACACTTGCTCTTGTTGGGCTGTTGGTTTTTATTTTGTTAACCGGCGGAGCATATATTTTGATTTTTCAGCGCGGTGAACTTTCAGCTAAAGAAGATAAGCTTAGAGAATTGAAAGCCAATGATTATAATACTGAACAGTTAACACTTCAGTATGAAGATCTGTATAAAAGAGCAATTGTGCTTGACTCTGTGCTTGCTGCTAGAAAGTTTAATATTCCGCAGAATCTGTCCTCAGTGAAATTTTATGATTTTGTAACTAAGCTTAATTATGGTTTAACTGCGGATACAAAAATTGATGTTGAATATGTGGAGCAGAGGCAAGAGCGCGATTTCTTCTTTTATGAATATAAAGTAAAAGGTGTCGCACCTTATAACGATTTGTATAAATTTATTTACGGAATAGAACAAAGTAAAGAGTTAAAAAAGATTACGTCAATATCTCTTGGAAGTCTTGTACAAAACGAGAAAGAAACCGGCCCTAAATTCTTAGTTAGTTTTTCGTTAGTTGTACATGTTTATTATGCAAGCAATAATCGCTTTGCTACAGCAGAGTTTGTAGAAAATGATCTTACCGCCCGACCATTATATGATTCCTTCTATCCATTGCTCAGAAATGAAGTCCCAACCAACAGCGATGGGTTACTAGACGTTCAGGGGGCCAAGCTACTTGCATTAGTACCTGAGGGAGCATTCTTAAGCGATGCATCTGGAAATACATTCCTGCTCTGGGAAGGAGAGCCTGTTTATCTCGGATATCTAACAAGTATAGATTACAAGAATAACAAAGTGAAATTCATTATAAACAGGGGTGGCGTAATTGAAAAAGTAGAATTGATTTTACAAAAAGAAGAAGTTAAAAAAGAAAAATAAATGAGAGTTGACATCATGAAAACAATTATTCTATCGGTTGTACTGACAGCGCTTGTCTCGATAACAAGTTTATCTCAGCAGTATCTTGAGAGACAATTTAAGGGTTACATAAACCCAGACGAACTTGTTACTATGTCAGCAAACCTTCCCTTTGATCAAGCTGTGGAGCTTCTAAGCAAGGTAAGCGAGAATATGAAAGGAAAGAGGATAGTATCAACTGTTCAAAGTACGGAACCAATCGGTATTGAAATTGAAAATATGCAGTACCAAAAAGCATTAGTTGTTGTGGTTCAATACCGTGGCCTTATATATGAAGAGAAAGAAGATGTAATTATTATTAAAAAGAAAGGCGAAAAAGTAGACAATAGAACAGCCGATACTTATGTCCCTGTTGATGGAAGAGAAGTTAAAATCTCTGCCGTATTTTTTGAGATGGATGTTAATGAAGCTAAAAAGCGAGGCGTGGATTGGAAACTTATGTTCGAAGGAAAAGGAATAGACCTTGGTGGACTTTTGGGTGTGGATAGAACCAAGTCTCAGACCACCACCACGACTGTACAGGAACCAACGTTTGATATAGGTGTTGCAAGCGATTTCACATTAGGTAATTTTTTTGGTGAGGTGACGGCTATTTTCAAATTTTTTGAAACCGAAGATATCGGAGAAGTAATAGCCAGCCCCAATATTGTTGTTAGAGATGGTCGTCTAGGAAGGATTCAGGTTGGTTCAGATATATCAATTAAGCAAAAAGACTTTGCAGGAAATGTTGTTGAAAACTTTTTCTCAACAGGCTCTATTATTAATGTCACTCCTCATGTGATTAATGAAGAAGGAATAGATTATATCTTACTTAAAATTGATGCTGAAAGAAGTTCGTTTGTTCCTGATGAAGCCAACACGATAATTAATAAAACCCAAGCTTCTACAGAAGTAGTAATGCTTAATGGTGAAGAAACAATTATTGGCGGCTTATTTGTAAATAGTGAAGTCAAAATAAGATCAGGCGTTCCCATTCTTAAAGACCTTCCATGGTATGTATTCGGTTTGCGGTATCTTTTTGGCAGGGAGGAAACAACTATAACTAAAAAAGAGCTTGTAATTTTACTTAAAGCCGAGCTTGTGCCGACATTAAAAGATCGCCTTGCGGGGACCACATCTACAGCACCGCTCCGCGATGAGGTGATAAAACAGAGAGAAAAAATAAAAACTTACCAGTTTAATTTACAATCAGGCAGTGGTAATTAAAACTGATATATGGAATCAATATTAATAGTTGATGACGACTTAGGATTATGCACCACACTTAAGGAAGAATTATCTGAAGTCGGATATGAAACAGATTTTCTTCTAAGAGGAACAGAAGTATATGATTATCTGAGAAAGAATTCAGTTGATCTTATACTTCTGGATTTGGTGTTGCCAGAAAAGGATGGTTATGAGGTTCTTAAAGAATTGTCGGAAAATAAATTTGATGTGAAGGTTGTAGTGTTAACTGCGTATGCAGATGTGAAGAGCGCTATAGATTCAGCAAGGCTTGGGGCGTGTGATTTTATCAGTAAACCTTATGACTTAGATGAATTATTAATAACAATTCGTAAGGTTTTGCAGCGAGATGAATAATAATGAAAATAAGCTATCGAATACTTTTTATTAACTTTTTTGTAGTAGCATTGATAATAGGAAGCGCCTCCTTTGCTTTCTATTCAATAATGTACAATGTTCTTACCAGCCAACAATCTAAATACCTTCTCGATTCTTCAAGCGATTTTCTTTTAGCATATAAGGAAACTTTTCAGAGTACTGAAGATAATTTTAATAGACTTTCAAGGTCAGAGTTGCCTTCGTTATTCTCCGAAAGAAAAGTTGAGTTGCAGGGGATTGATTTTATCTTAGAGCGTAAAGCTAAAGGCTCTGAATTTTTCACAAAATCAGTGATAAAAGAAGGTGTGAATCTTCCCCAGCTAGAATCATCGCTTACTGAGTTTATTAAAAATAATCCATCTGCGGTGGTGAGAAGCCAGACCTTCCCAGATGGATTTTCAGTTTATTATGGTAAGCTTTTAACAGATGATTTTTTAAATTCTATTGCTCGAAAGATAAATGCGCAAGTTGCAATCATTTCAGGAAACACCACCCTCCAGGTTTCCAACCAATCGTTGAATCAAGAATATATTTACTTTCTTAATAAAGCCTACAAAAAATTAGCCCGCGAAAAAAGTTTTCATATTTACTCCGAAGATTCGGAGAAAGCCGATATAACTTCTACACTATGTAATGTTTCATCAGATATTAATGAAAATCAAAATCTTCATTTTCTGGTTTTTTCAACGCTAAACGAAGCTGCAGATTTAAGATCATCCATAAAATATTTGTTGGTTATAGTTGGAATCTCGGGGATTGTACTGTCGCTTATTTTAACGTTTATTTTTACACAGAGGATTAGAAGCCAGCTTAAATTATTGAGCACAGCAACTGAACTTACAAAGAAGGGAAACTTCAAAAATAAAATTGAAATAAAATCAAGAGATGAGATAGGACATTTAGCATCTGCTTTCAACGGTATGCTTGATGAATTGGATAGGCATGATAAAGCAATCACCGAGTACACGGATTTTCTTGCACTCATCAATAGGAATGCTTCATTAAAAGAGATTGCCGATGCCGCACTCAATAAAATTATTAAGACGTGCGGATTTACGGTTGGGGCTATTTATGCTGTAAAGAACAACTCTATTTCCTTAATTAGATCCTTCGGTATAAAAGGAAAGACTAGTATTGAGGATTTTGAATTCTTCGATTCTGCCATTAAAAATTGCGAAATGCTTGAGCTTAATTTTGATAAAAACTTCCCCACGATATCAGCTGGGATTATTTCGCTCGAAATAAAACACATGCTGATCATTCCCATAATTTACAATAATGAAGTAATTGCATTAATAGAGCTTGGAGGTTTAGAGAAGCCATCGCAAGAAGTGAAAAATTACTTATCAAAGATTCAGGAACAACTGGCAATAGGTTTGACGAATGCATTTGGCTTTGTGCAGCTTGAAAATCTTGTTGTTGAACTAAGATTGTTGAATGAGGAGTATCAGAAGCAAAATGCTCAAGTAAAGATGCAAAACGAATCTTTGATAGAATTGCACAACCAACTTAAAACGAAAGCAGAAGAACTAGAAATTCAAAAACACAAGGCAGAAGAATCCACGAAGCTAAA